>JAKFWF010000046.1 GCA_021730785.1 Hyphomicrobiaceae bacterium | reverse complement strand
GGATCGGTGGCGGTGACGGGGACGCGGTAGGTGCCGGCGGGATCGGTGCCGGTGTGGCCCTGGCTGGCGTCACGGGTCGGCGTGCCGGCAAACGTGCCGGTGGCCGGATCGAAGGTGATGCCGGGCGGCAGGGCGGCCGGGTCGACTGCAAAATTTAACTGCGGCGTCTCACCGGTATCAGGGTCCGCGAAGTAGGACGTGATGACGAGTGGCGTGATTGGCGCGCCATCCAAGGCCGGCCTCACCGGGATGATTGCGTTCGGAGCGGCCGCCGGCAGACCGGTTGCGGGGTCAATGACAATGGGCGCGTCGTTAACCGGGGTGACGGCAATTGTGAGGGTCGAGGTTGCGGTGCCGCCGGCGCCGTCGGAGACGGTGTAGGTTGCGAGCGGGGCGGATCCGTTGAAGTTGGTAGCCGGTACGAAGCGATAGCCGCCGTCGGCATTAATCGTCAGTGTGCCGACGCCTGGAATGATGGCAGGAGTGCCGGCGGTGAATGCACCCGCCACACCGACCACCGTGAATTGGGTGACCGAAAGCGTTGCGCCATCCACGTCGGCATCGTTGCTGAGCACACCGGCTGATGCCGGTACAGTGAGCGTCGTGTCTTCGAGGGTGGTGTTGAGATCGGCGACCGGCACCGGCGCGTCGTTCACCGGGACCACGGTGATCGTGGCGACCGCTGCTGGTGAAGTGAGACCTCCGGCGTCGGTTGCGGTGAAGGTCAGCGTTCGGCTGCCAGCGGTCGGGTTTTGCGAGGTGTTCTCATAGGTCACGCCGCGCACCAGCGTGTCGAGGTCTGCCTGGGCGATGGGCGTGGAAGCGCCAGCGGCGTTCGTGACCGTGAACGCCCTGGTGGTGGCGTTGTAGGCGATCGATACGGTGGTGCCGCCGACCGTTGCCGTCTGCGTCGCAGTGGTGGCGAGATCGAAGGACCGACCGCCGATCACGATCCTTTCGGCCGTGCCGTCGGGATTGCTGCCGGCCACGATCCTCAGAGACGTGATGTCGGCTTCGGCGATGTCGTTGACGTCGGCGCTGATGGTGGCGACGTTCACCGCGCCGCCGTCTTCGGTAAACGTGACGGCATTGCCACGTGCGGTGTCGGCGGTTGTGGCGGTCGAGTTGAGGTCGATGATCGGAGCGTCGTTGACCGAAGTCACCGTGATCGGCGCCGTCGAGGTGGCCTGTAGTGGTCCGCCAGCTCCGGTATTGCCAAGGTCGTTGATCGTGGCGGTCAGCGTGTCGCTGCCATTGAAGTTCAGTGTCGGCGTGTAGGTCAGGCCGGCGGCATTGGCGAGCGTGGCGTTGATTGCCGCGATCGGCGCGGTGATCGTGATGGTGCCCGAGAGATCCCCCGTTACCCGCGCCGCAGTCACGCCGCCGGCGACGGCAGTGCTGATGTCGAGTGTGCCGTGTGCGACCGACAGGGTAACGGTGACGTTGCCCGTCCCTGCGTCGGGATCGGAGAAGGTGATGCCGGTGAGAACCCTGGATACGTCTTCGGGCGTAATGAAGCCGATGGTCGACGCCGTCGGCGGCAGGTTGCCGGTATTGACGAACAGATCAATGGAACCCCGGTTCGATGTTTCAACGACCGGATTGCCGCTCGTGACTGTGTTGTTGACCGTATAGTTCACGGTGCTGACCGCGCCGGTGAAACCGGCCACCGGCGTAAATGTGACGGTCCCGTTGCCAT
This sequence comes from Hyphomicrobiaceae bacterium, assembly GCA_021730785.1. Lineage (GTDB taxonomy): Bacteria > Pseudomonadota > Alphaproteobacteria > Rhizobiales > Hyphomicrobiaceae > JAKFWF01. The sequence continues at coordinate 134,034 of JAKFWF010000046.1, read as the reverse complement.
TGTAGGTGTACGTGCCCTGGCCCGCGATCGTTCGCGTTGCTTGCGTGCCAGCCGTCGTCGGATCGAGGTCGACGCTTGCCTGATTGAGCGGCGTCTCCACACGGCCACCGTTCGTGCCTTGCTCGCCGCCCCAGTCATTGTCGAGGATCGAGAACGTGACGGGGGTGCCAGCTGTCGTGGTTGCATAATCGGGTACCGCGACCGGCGAATTGTAGGCCCGAATGTCGGCGGCATCGAAGGAAATCGACGACAGGCGCGTCGCCGCAGTCGTGCCGGTGCCAGTGATGCCCAGCGTGAAGGTCAGGGTCGATACGGGCCGGCTGTAGAATACGCTGAAGTTTCCAGCCGTCTGCTCCACGTCAACGCCGGGGAATGTGTTCGTGGTGCCGCGGAACGCGGGATTTGGTGTCGCAGCGGTCTGTGTGACTTGCGAACCCGGCTCGACATAGGCGGAATCTACCGCCTGGAATGCCGCCGTTTCCACCTGGAGACCTGCGCCTGCGCCATCAAGGTCGATACCATTCGCGACGAAGTTCGTCACTGTTGTTGCTGTATTGGTGCCGGCGAGTACGAAGCTGATCTGGAACGTGATGCCGCCGTTCTGGGTTGGAATGCCTCTGATGTCGGGCTGGAATGCCGACAGCCGGCCGCCACCGGTCGTACCGTCGATCGTACTCAGGGACGTGCCGCTGCCAGTCTCGCCGACAATCCTGACGATCGCGTCGATGCCTGCTGTCACGTTGCTGTAGCGCCACGTATCGCCGATGTCCGTACCTGCGACGTTGGTCACGACGACCGGCGTGCTGAAGTCGAGGCTGGTCAATGCCGGAGCGAGCAGCGCGCCGTAGTCCAAGATGGCAAGCGGCGTACTCTCGATCGTGCCCGAGCGGGCCTCGAGCACCCAGTTGCCGCCAAGCGCGGCAGACCCCGTGTCGTCGATCGAGGCGGCAACATCGGCACCCGTTACCTGGGCGAGCGCTCCAACGGCTGCAAGGTCTTGGGCGAAGTTGCAACCATAGACCAGGATGTCGCCGTTGAAGGACAAGTGCGTGCCTATTTCGGCGAGCCGTTGACGGTAGAACGTGTTGATGCTCTGCGTCGTCAGGTGCGCATTGCCAAGCGTCAGATCGCCGCTCTCGCCGTGGCTGAGAATGTGCAGCGTGTTGATGTTGGTGAGGCCATCCAGCGCACTCGCAAGATACCGCACGCCGTCCACGTCGGCTGGAATGATGATCACGGTGGCATTTGCCGGCAGGGCGGCGATCAGCGACTGGGCGTCGGGAATGCCGGCATCGACCACGATGACATCGCCGGTGCCGATCGCGCGGATGGCAACCACGGGCGCATCGTTAACGGGAATGACGTCGACCAGGACGTTGGCTGTGGCGGTGCCGCCCTGGCCGTCCGAGACCGTGTAGGCGAACGTGGTGGTGCCATTGAAGTCCTGGGCGGGGCGGAAGGTCAGGAGGCCATCGGTGCCAAGCGTGATTTGGCCATTGGCGACTTGGACTGGCTCGCCGCCAGCGGAGATGGCCTGGCCGTCGATCCGCGACACGGAGAGCGTATCGGCGTCGAGGCCGCCATCGATGTCGTTGCTGCGCACGTCGAACGTGACGGCGGTGTCTTCGTAGGTCGAAGCACTGTCGAAAGTGGCGACCGGGGCGACGTTCCTGGCCGTGAAGGCAAACGTACTGGTGACCGACAGGCCGGCCGGGTCGGTCGCCGTCACGTCGATGTAGTAGATTCCGTTGCCGGTCGGGCCTGTGACCGAGGCATCGGCGGGCAACGTGCCGGTGATCCTGCCTGAGGCAGGATCGATCGACAGCCACGTTGGCAGGCCTACCGCCGAAAAGGTCAGCGTGCCGCCCTCAGGGTCGACGAAGGCGCCCCTGGTGACGATCGAAACCGCGTTGCCATCAAGTGCCGACTGGTCGCCGAGCGAGACAATCACTTCCGGGGCTGCGTTGACGGTGAAGGAGAAGGTGTCCGGACTCGGATCGGTGTCCATGCCGCCGTTGGCGGTGCCGCCATCGTCCTGCACTTGGAAGGTGAAGGCACCGACGCGGAAACCAACACGTCCATTCGCCGGGGCGAATGTGAGGTTGGCAATGTCGCTCGAAAGAATGGTGTCGCCGGCGTTGACGGCGACGCCGTTCAGCTGCAACAGGCCCTCTGTCGCCGCCGGTACGGTGGTGATGATCACCGCCCGCAAGGCGTTGCCTTCGACGGGATCGGAGAAACCGAAGTCGGCGGCGGCGAAGGAGTAGGCAGTGCCGGCGTTCACAGCGGCAGTGTGGCTGGTGCCTGACGGAGCGTCGTTGACCGGGACCACGTGAATTGTGGTCGTTGCCACGTTCGAATCGCGCGTGCCGTCGTTCACGGTCACGTTGATGACGCGGTCGGTCGTGTCGGGCGTATCGGAGGTGTTGGCGAAGCTGATGGCCGCCAACGCCGAGGCATAGGCCGCCCTGGTGGCGGAGCCGGTCAGCGTGATGGTGGTCGAGCCACCGGTTTCGACGACGCTGTAGCCAATGCCGTTGACGGTGCCGGTGGCGCCATTGGTGACGGCCATGCCAGAGACGAGCAACTGGTCAGCTGCCTGCCTGTTGGTCAGCGTGACGATGCCTGACGCGATGTTTGCATTATTGGTGTCCTCGATCTCGGTGGTTGGGGCGGCGATGGCGACGGCGGCGCCGCCTTCCGTGAATGTCGCTTCACGGCCCGTCGGATCGTTCGAGTACAGGATATAGAGATCGTCCCACGTCACGGTCGCGGTCGGACCACCGGCCACAGCGTAGATGTAGGCCCGCAGCTCATATGTGGTGTTCGCCTGCAGCTGATAGTCGGTCGCTGGCGCCAGGCTGTAGCTCGGGTTGCCGTCGTAGATGTTGCCGGTGAAGACGTTGGCTGGATTGTCCTGCGACAGCAATGTCGCGGTCCTGAAGCCATCGGTCGAGATCGCGAACGCGAACTGGAACTGGCCGCCGGCGATGCGCAGCGCCGTTTCCTGCAACCAGGTTTCCGGGATCGTGCCCTGCGTGGTGAAGGACATGGTGATGTATTCGCCCTGAGCGATCGACTGGGCGAGCGTGGTGCTGGCAACGCCGGTGACGCGTCCCGAGGAGCCGTCATTGGTCAGGGTCAGGCCGGGACCACCGGCTTCGGCGCTGACTGTGGTGAAGCGCTCGAGGCCGGCCGGGCTCTGATAGCTCGGGTTTGCGCCGAAGCCGCCATTGTGCGGATAGGTGATCGCGCCGGCTCTCGGGGTAGGGCCCGACAGATCGAGATGCGGGTCGGCGGCGAGCGGCAGGATGTTAACCGTCGCAGCGTTCGAGCGGGCGCCGGCCGAGTCAGCGACAGAGTAGGTGATCGGCGTGGGTGCGCCGTCGAAAGTCGGCAGTGCCGTGAAGGTGATTGCGCCGGTTGTCGTATTGACCGACCAGGTGCCTTCGCCGACCACCACGAGGCTGGCACCGGGGCTGGCTGTGCCGGTGATCTGGACCGAAGCTGGATTTATGGCGTTTTGATCGTCGGAATCGTTGCCGAGCACTGCGACCGTAATGGGCTGGTGCGCGATGCCCGCACCGGAATCGGCGGCGGCCACAGGTGCAAGGTTGACAGGCGCGAGCACATGGATCGTTGAAATCGCGTCGGCGCTGGTTGTTCCAAAAACGGTATTGGTGACGTTGACGCTCAGAATGCGGTCAACTGTGCTTGGCATTGCCGACGTGCTTTGGAATGAGATCGCGGCCAATGCCAGCTGATAGTCCGCGGTTGTCGCCGTGCCACTCAGAGTGACGCGAATTTGTCCAGTCACACTCGTGTCGACGGTTGCTGTGATGCCGGCCGGCAGAGTGCCAACGGACAATTCATCGCCGGCCTGGGCATTGCCCAGTATCACGGTCGCCCGGCCGAGATCGGGCCCGAGAACCGTGTGCTGGTTGATCGTGGTGTCGAGATCAGCAATGCTGACCGGCGTGGCATTGGCGGTATAGGTTGCTTGATAGGCGGTTCCGGCTGCGGTCGAGTTATTGCCGTCCAGATCCAGCGACAGCAGCGAAACGGTGTTGGGCGCGACAAAGGTGAAGCCACCGTTGCCGTCATGCCGGAACACCGCGTTGGCGAATCCTGACGCACCGTTCAAAGTATAGGTCACCGACCACTGCGAGACATTCTGCCAGCTAAACGCCGTCAACGACGTCGGCTCGGAACTCTGGTTCTGCGTGCCAGAAACCGAAACACCCGCGGTTGACGTCGAGGCGACCAGGTTCGTGGGGCTATCAGTGGTGTAGCCGGTCAACCCGTTCAATTGCGGTATGACGGTTTCACGGGTATTGGGCGCACCGCCAACTCCGTCGATATCGGTAATCCTGAAATTCGGGTTGCCTACGGCGATGATGGTCTGGTTGGTCCCTGACGCGAAGATTTCCCAACGGATTGTTGCTGTTTCACCTGTGTTCAAAATAATGGACGCGTCATCACCCTGGGTGAAGAACGACACTGTTCCATTGGTAAGGGACGTAACGGTGGCGCGCAGGTCGATCGACGTTGTTCCGATCGTGCCAGCGTTGGTCCACAGACCTACCAAGCCTAAGCCACCGGCAGCAAAGCCCGTGGTTGGGTCGGTTCCGGTAGCACCAGTGACGATTGGATTGCCGCTCACGGAAATCGTCAAGGGAGCGAGTTCGCCCTGCCAGTCGCGTGCATCGATCGTGAGTGCTTCGATGGTGCCGCTGTTGCGTTCCAGGGTCCAGTTGCCGCCGAATTGAGCGGAACCGGTGATATCGATCGACGCGGCCAAATCCGCGCCGGTGGTCGCAGCAAGCGCGTCGATGAAGGCAGCGCCATCGCTGCCCTTGGCCACGTCGCAGCCGTACAGCAGGATATCACCATTCGCCGCCAGCGCCGACTTGATCGCGGCGAGGTCGTCTGCGTGGGACGCCAGCTGCGCCTGGTCGATCTTGGCGTTGCCGAGGAACAACTCGCCTTCGGCACCATGGCTGATGATATGAATGGCGGCGACGTCGGTGCGGCCCCTCAAGCTGTTGGCAATCTGGTCGAGGCCGTCGCTGGCCCGATCGATGATGATGATCTCGGCACCGGCGGGAGCTGCGGCCGCCAGCACGCTCGCATCCTGCACTGCGCTATCGATGAAGACGATCACGGCTCCCGGCGCGCCATGGGCCATAGCACGATCAGCCGCCCCACTTGTCACGTCGGCAAGGGCCGTCGCAAGTCCGCGTACTGTTTCGACCGGCATGTCGACAGTGTGTTCGGCGCCGGCAGCGACTGGTGCCGCCTCCACATGGGTGTCGGCCGCAACCTGCTGCATGGTTGCCGCCATGGCCGCATCGAACGCGATCCTGCTTTCCAGCGCACGATAGGATAGTTGACCGGAAAGCTCGTGCTTCAGGCGTTCGTGCAGCTTCTTGGTGGCGCTGGCAGAGCGGTTGAGGCGGCCGTGGATCATCTTGGTCATGGCGGGGTTCCAATAATTTGCGAGGAGGCTGGGAGACGTGCTCGGGGCCAACTCGCTCGACTATTGCAACCGCAGATTATTGCGTTGATAATCTATATGTTAGTCAACGACTTCGAGGAGTCGGAGAAAGAAATTGTTAGGAAGCCGAACGCCAGCAGAAACGGGAAAAATTGAATTTTCGAAGGATCATGACGGCCAAAAGCAACCGTGCCGTCGCGAGCGATGATCGCTGCGCGGGGTATTACGTGCCGCTTTCGCGGATCAGCACCTTGAAGACCTGCCGCCAGGCGCGCGCGGCGAGACTTTCCGCACGACCCTTGACCAGCAGCGTGCCACGCAGGCTGCGGCCTGTCGGTAAGCCGGAAACGTCGGCGACGATGCCGCTCACCAGAAACTGTCCTGTCACTGGTACGGTCGTTTTCCCCTCCCCGCTACGCGTTGCATTCTGCGGTCGCGCAGCAACCGCGCCTCCGTAATGCGAGGAGAGGTCCGCGATATCCACGCTCTGCACGCCGACCCGCGAGATATCCTGGAGCCGCACCGCCGATGACGGCGCGCCAAGGTCCTCCGGGATGAACTTGGCGGTCGCCGCCTGATCGACACGCCCCACATCCTCCTCGCCGACATATCCTCTTGTGGTGTGCCCGCCGGGCGCCGCGATCAGCGCGATCAGATCACTGCGTTGCAGCCAACGGCCGACGTGCAGGTGCGCATCGAGATCGACGAGCCGGCCGCCGATCGGAGCGGTAATTCGCAATTCGGCACGCTCTGCCTGCAGGCCGCGCAGCTTGATGGCAAGGCTGCGCAGCGTATCCTCGAAGACGAGTGTCTCCGCCCGATCGGCCGCATCCGAGCCGCGCCGAGCCAGCCGCAACGTATACAATTCGATTTTCAGACGCGTGCGCTCGATGTCCTGTTCGAGTTCAGGCGAAGCAAGTTCGACGAGCAGGTCGCCGGCTGCAACGGTTGCGCCGATTTGGGCGGTAGCTGTCGTCACATACCCAGGACGGATCGGAAACACCTGGGCCAGTTCGGATGCTTCCAGCAAGGCTGGTGCCGTGATCCGCGTGGACCAGGGAATCAGTGTCGCAGTCATCAAAAGTATGGCGATGGCGCACGTCACTCGGCCGTGCCAGCTAGCCAGAATTGCCTGTCGCATGGTGAACCAATCCTTGAGTTCGCGCCAGATCGGCAGCGAAATGAAAAAGATGATTTCGATGGCAAAGAGAACCAGTCCCAGGAGTTTGAATGTCGCGTGGTAGATGAGGATTGCGATCCCGGTGAAAACCGTGAGGCGATAGATCCAGACAGCCCAGGCATAAACCGCGAGCCATTGCCGCGTTCGTTTCGGGATGACTTCCGGCGGCGGCGCACCTAGCCCGAACAGCGCCTCACGCATCGCCCAGCGGCCGATGGTAAAGGCGCGTGATTGCAGATTGTCGATGCCGGTCAGATCGGAAAGGATGTAGTAGCCGTCGAACCGCATGAGCGGATTGAGGTTCAATCCGAGGCTCAGCAGCCAACTGGTGGTGGCGATGGCGAACGCGAGGCTGCGGGCGGGCCCATCCGGCAGGAATGACCAGGCGAGTGTCGCAAGACAGGCGAGGGCCGTTTCGACCGCGAGGCCCGCCGCGTCGATGGCGAGCCGCTGCCGTCGCGACGAGAGCTTCCAGGCATCGCTGGCGTCCGTGTAGAGCATCGGCACCATCACCATGAAGCAGACACCCATGGTGGGCACGCGGCAGCCGTAGCGCGAAGCCGTGAGGGCGTGGCCCATCTCATGTAGCGACTTCACGATGGCCAAGGCGATGGCGTAGAGGACTGCGCCCTCCAGAGAGAACAAGTGCGAGAAAGTGCCTAGAAACGCGTCCCATTGCCGCGATACCAAGTAGAGGCCAGCGAGCCCGCACGCGGCAATGAGAGCGGCGCAGGTCCGTGTGAAGAGCGGCGCCAGCCACGGCGTGAGCTGGCGCAGGACCTGGTCGGGCCGTACCAACGGCAGGCGGACGAACAGGTAATTGTGGACGGCCCACTTGATCCAGCCTTCGTGCGCGCTGCGTTCGCGCATGGCACTGCGGCGCCAGGCCTCCTCGGTATTGACATAGGTGAGGCCGTTGCGATCGAGGAACTGCAGCAGCGCTGCGACCTGCGTCTGATCGACCACGAGCCCGAACCGGTCGCGGGCAGCCAGCATCACGTCGTCGATGGTTCGGCAGTGACGCCACAGGGACAACAACTGTTCGGTCTCGAGGCTGACGCGGAAATAGAGCTGCCGGACGGGATCGAAAATCACTCCGTCACTGAGGTGCGCCGGCCCATCATTGCCGAGCAGTTGCAACTCGTCGCGCAGGTCGGGCAGGGGCGGCGACGGCGGTGCTCTTTCGCCGCTTGCGATCATAGCCCGATCCATTGCCGGGCCGCGGCCAATGGTCGGCGAAAGAGGTAGAAGCCGAGGGTCGTGGTCGCGCCGTGCACCTGGGCAGTGCCGCGCAAGCCGATACGGGGGGCGGCACGATCCGTGGCGGCGAGCCTGACGAACGCGCGGTAGGCAAGAATGTCGCCCTCGCTCGGGCGAGCCCGGTAGTCGTGCCGCACAACCCTGCCCTCGAGCGGCCGCAACGGGTCGGCGTCGAGGAAAATGCGCACGTAACTGTCAGGTAGCAGAGCGATGGCGTCGGGCACCGCGAGATCAACGCGCGCCTCGACTTCGGCTGGGTTCGCGATTTCCATGATGCGCTCGCCGGTAACAACCGGTTTGCCCACCAAGGAACGGCGATCGGTGTAAACGGCAATGCCAGTTGTGGGGGCAACGATCACCGTCTTGCCCAGCAAATCGCGGGCGAAGGTCAATTCCGCCCGCTTCAATGCGAGTTCGGCTTCAGCAAGTCCCAGTTCGTGTCGACCTTTGACGTCGCTGAACGCCAAGATCGTCGCCTGCCGGGCTCGCGCTTCGGCGACGATCACTTCCTGTTGGGCAACATCCATGCGATTGCGCAACGTGGTGTCGGACAGCCTGACCAGAACCGCACCCGGCGCGACGGTGCTGCTCGGATCGACGACGACGGTCTCGATCACGCCGTCGGCCTGGGCGGACACGATACTGGGCCTGGCGGCGATGATCTCGACCGGTGCGAGGGCGGTCATCGGCACCGGCATGACGAGCAGCACGGCGACCGCGGCAACGGCGGCAAGGGACCAGCGTGTGGCAGTGAATTGGCGCGGCGAAAATGCGTTCGCCGTGCTCACCTCGCGCCAGGCGTGGGCGAAGGTGGCGCTAAGACGGCGGGTGACCGACAGCTCATCGTTCGTCCAGGGCAGATCACGCGCCAGCAACATTCCGCCAAATACCCGACCGCGCCGATCAATGAACGGCATCCACGCGATCTCCGGGAACGGATAAGTGCCGCCCAGTCCCGAGTCCGCGCCACAATATGCCGGCAGGGTGAACTCGGTTGGTTCGGCGAGCCCCAGTTCATCGCTTAGTGCGCGCAATAATCCTTCGACTTCCTTGACGAGGTAGGACTGCGGATCGACCGACGCCACGCTCGAAATCGCGGTGATCATGCTGTGTGAGGCCGCCGACACTTCGACGACGAAGATCTGACGGGCCCGGTTGAATTTGCGCGTTTCGTTGGCAATCAAATGGCGCAGTTCGCCCAGGTCCTTGGCCTCGCGGGCGAGGGCTTCGACCCGCATCAGAGCCCGGACGCCGGATGGCTCCGCTTGGAGCTGCTGCGGTCCGTTTGGCGGACCGGCATCTGGAGACCCAGCTAACGGCGCGCCGGCCAGCCGCGAGGCTTCGAATTTGCTCTGGGGCATCGTCATGTCAGCGTCCGAGTGAGCCTGGAAAGCGCGCAGTGCCACTCATGCCGGCAAGCACATCAGGGACTTGATCGATCAGGGCAGCGTAGATTTTGACGGTCTGGCTCATGGCATCGACCACGCCAGCGGTGCGTTTGATTCGAGCGCGGTACGTCAATCGCGTCTCGTCGATCGTGAACTGGAATTCGGCGGCAGCTTTCAATTCACCCAGCATGCGCGAGGGCACGATCACCTCGATTTCAAGATCCTCCTGCCCGGCAATGGTGAGGAACGGTCGATTCGATACCGGGATTTCATGCGTGTTGATCGCGAGTTCGACGACGGTTCCCGTGAAAGGCGCTGCAATCGTGCAATTGCGCAGCCGCTGGCCCATAGCGGCAGCTTCGGCCTTCGCTTTGTCGTGGCGGGCGCTGGCAACTTCGAGGTCGTTGCGATTGGCAGCGCCGCGCTGCAGCAGGTACTGGTTGGTATCGATGGCGACCTTCATCTCCCGCTCGACGGCGTGCAGGGCTGCCAGTTCCTGCTGCTGGCGGCCACAGTCGAACGTGATCAAAATGTCGCCGGCCTTGAAGGTCTCGCCCTCGCGAAAGCCGATTTTGGCAACCGGTGCCAGCAGATCGGTCGACAAGGCGGTCTGGTATACAGCCTTGACGATACCCCTCAGTTCGGAGACGGTTCTGACTGGCAGCGGCTCCGCTGCGCGCACTTCTGTCGACAAAACCAGCGCAACAGCAAGCGCGGTACTCAGCAGCGCACTGGTCAGTCGATCGCCGATGTGTCGAGATCTGCTCATCAACGGCTCGCATCGGCGGTTCGGGTCGCCGCGACCGTGACTGGATGCCAGCGCCTCGAGGATCCCCGAAGGGCTGCCGCCAGTGTGCTGACGCCGGTCGAATTGACAAACTCGATTCCCTGCGGATCCAGGCCGATGGAAGCCTTGAGGTTGGCATAGGCGGTCTGCGCAGCGGCGTGGGAGAGATCGAGCCGCACCTCTGATACCACGGCATTCAGCTCTTCACGAACGAGCGTCTGCGCCGAGACCCTGCCCGCAGCGGACTCCTTGCGAATCTGCTGCAGAAGGTTCAACTGCACGTCGCGGTACTTCTTGGAGGTCGTGAGCTCCTTCAAGGCGTGTGCATAGCGGGCACGGCTGACGAACACTTGCGTCATGATTGACATCGTGACGGCGAGGGATTTCTTGTCCAGCTGCTGGTCCTGCCCGTCGACGACGGCACGGCGGGCCGGGTAGGAGAACACCTTCATGAGGTTCCAACTGGCCTTGGCGCCCCAGTTCACCCAATGGCTGTTGAGCAGATAGACGTTGCTGTCAAAGTTATTGCCGGCCAACAGCTGAACGCCCGGCAGCAGATCGAGCAGCGCAGCATAAGCTTCCTGCTCGTTGATGCGTCGGCGATACTCGACCTCCTTCAGTTCCGGCCGGTTCATGACGGCGGTGTGGATCAGTTCAGAAATGTGTCCGCCCGGTGGTGGGGCCACATGGTGCGCATGCTCGGTTGCCAGCTGGAATTGCGCCCCGGGCGCGAGGTTCATCAGCGCACCGAGCTGGGATTTCGCCGTATTCAGTTCGCGCTGCAATTCACCGAGCGTGCGCTGGATCTCAATGATCTCGCGCTGGTAAGTCAGTGCCGTGATCGCCGACGTATTCTGGTCGTTATAGAGAGTGCGGGCTTCGCCTTCGACTTCGCGGGCGCGGGCTTCGACGGCCATGATCCGTGACAGCATGCGTTGCGCACTGGCGGCGCGCCAGTAGGCGGTGCGGACATCCTCCATGATGCGCAAGGTGATCTTGCGGCGCAGCTCGTTCTGAACGAGCACCTTGTCGGCACTCTGGCGGGCGCGCACGTAGGAGAGGCCGAAGTCGAGGATGTTCTAGCTGAAGGCGATGTCGCCGGTCCCGATCTGCCGTTCTTGCGACGTGGACGTCGCGAGGCTTGGCTGTCCGGTGATGGCGTTGATGCTGGTCGCAGCATTGAAGCTGTCGCGCCCGGCATAGCCGGAACCTGCGACTAGGCTCGGCAGCAAGCTGTAGTGGGCGAGATCGAGTTCGCGCTGGCGAACGGCCTGGTCGGCCAACTCCACCTGATGGTCGAGATTGTATTTCAGCGCACGCGCCATCGCCTCATAGAGATCGATCGGGCGGCTGACGGGTTCCTGGTTGGCTGTGACGCGGCCCAGCTTGTCGCTGGCGATGGCGGTCAGTTCAACGCTGGTGAGCTCCTGGGGCGCCAAGCTGCAGGCTGCCAGAACGCTGGTTGATACGAGCAATAATGGCTTGAGAATTCGCGCAGTGCATCGCGGGCCGAACATCGAGATCTCCTGTTACATGGGGTCGGACACACAGGTACAACACGTCACGCAACAGACCCGGCGACGCCATCTGCGATGGGGCGCCCAGAGGTATGGTCTGCAAGAATCGACCAGCACACGAGCTTGGTCTCAAGCCAAAAGGAATGATGGCTCTGCAAACGCATACGGTGGTATTCGTAGATATCTACCACTAAAGGTTGTGGCAAACACATGTTAACGCGACCACGCGCTAAAATTGAATTGGTTGCCAAATTGCTACAATCATAGATTGTGTCGCGTCTGCAGCGGTGGTGTGGCTCTGCATCAAGCAAGCGCAACAGGCTGTAGAAGCGGGCTTGCATTTTGATACTGTATGAACTACGTTCACATCTTGTCACTACCGTGATGCTGGCTTCGACATCGCGATGGACTTACCCGCCAGACGGTCCCCATGCTGCAGCGCACGCCCACATTACGCGAGATCCCCTTGATCGAGGTTGGCCCCGCCTTCCCGATGGCGACGCTCGAGGCGGCGCTGCCCCGTGCACAGGCACTGCTCGACGCCGCAACCCAGGGCGTGCCACCGCGTGTTCTTGCCGGATTGGACAAGGTTTCGCGCTCGTGGCTGGCGCGCAACAACAACGCGTACTTATTTGAAATCGACTCGATTGCGGCCAAGCTCGCCCGGCCGGGCGCTTACTTCCTGAGTGTGAACTACGAGTGGGGCTGCACGTGCCGCGTGGCACCCAGCCCGGATGGAACATCTGCTCGGTTGGTCCGCGTGCTGGATTGGCTGACCCCAGGTCTTGGCCGCAACGTCATGGCGGCCAAGGTCGCGTCGCCGCCTGGATCGTTCGTGACGCTGACCTGGCCCGGCTACACCGGCGTTCTCCAAGCGGTCGCCAAGGGGCGGTTTGCCGCTGCCCTCAATCAGGCGCCCATGCGTAAGGCCGGCGGCGGGCTGATGCCGCTCGATTGGGCGATCAACAAGGGACGCGTCTGGCGCATGCGAACTGGCACGCCAGCGCACCTGTTGCGCGACGTATTTGAACAGGCCACCAATTACGCGCAGGCGCGCCGCATGCTCATCGATACGCCGATTGCATCGCCGGCGATCTTCAGCCTGGCCGGCCTCGCGCCTGGCGAAACCTGTGTTATCGAGCGCACCGAAACAGCGGCTCACGTGCACGATGGCCCGGGCGTCGCCGCCAACAACTGGCAGGCAGCAGGCTGGAAGGGCCGGCCGCGCGGGGAAAACAGCGCGGGCCGCGCCTGTCGGATGGCGGCCGTCGAACCGGCGTTCGATTCATCCCTGCCTTGGCTCGAGGCACCGATCCTGAATGCTCGCACGCGCCTCGTCTTGGTCGCCGACGCCAGCAGCGGACGCTTCATGGCGCAGGGCTTCGAACAGGACGGCCCAGCGACGGCTGTGCTGGAGGCCAACGCTTGATCCAAAATGCTGAGCTGGCGTAAATCAAAGCCCTGACCCATCTGGCCCACTTCCAGGACCCCCCATGTCAACGCGCGTCTTGATCGTCGACGGCAGCCCCGCAGCTGCCCAAGACGCGCTTGTGGCGCTCGGCGCGGGACGATCCGGCGAGACCTACGCAGATGCGCTGAAATCGCAGATGCCGGCCGGCGCTGCCGGACTGGACTGCTTCATCCTTGCGGCGACCGAAGGCGAGGTCCTGCCGCAAGGCATGCAGCTGTCCGATTTCCACGGCATCGCCTGGACCGGTTCGCCGCTGTCGGCCTATGATCCGCACCCCGCTGTAACCGCGCAGATCGATCTGGCGCGGGCCGCGTTCCAGTCGGGCGTGCCGTGCTTTGGCAGTTGCTGGGGGCTGCAGGTCATGGCGGTTGCACTCGGCGGGCGCGTCCACCTCAATCCGAACGGCTACGAAATCGGCATCGCGCGCCAGATCCGGTTGAACGAGACGGGGCGCGCGCACGAACTGTATGTCGGCAAGCCCGCCTGTTTCGATGCCGTGTGCACGCATCAAGACGAAGTTTGCGAACTGCCGTCAGGTGCGCAGGTGCTGGCCGGCAACGGGATCAGTGCCATCCAGGCCGCTGTGATCGAGGATGACGGGCGCTCGTTCTGGGGCGTGCAGTATCATCCGGAATTCGGACTGGGGCAGGTCTCTGCCATCATGCGTCGCCGGGCTGGACGGCTGGTGCGAGATGGTTTCGCCAGAACCGAGGCCGACATTGAAAGTCTAGGGCAAGATTTGATGGCCTTGCATCGCGATCCGGCGCGCCGTGACATCGCCTGGCGCTACGGCATCGGCAGCGATATTCTCGACCCGCAGTGCCACCGCCGCGAGTTTGCCAACTGGTTGAGCGCGAAGGTCGTGCCGCGGTCAGCGGCCGCGTTGTAATGGCGGTGCTGTCGATCTGCTGCCAATAGTTGGTTCGAGTCATCGCAATCTATACAGATTATAATTTGCATAACCGCAGCAAAAGCGTATGTGGTTTTTTCCGCCATCATTCGAGCAGGTCATTTATGCAGTGTACTTGCCATGCCAAACAACAGTGACGAGCGGCTCGATCTGAACCTGCTCACCATCTTCGATGCGGTGATGGCGGAGAACTCCGTCAAGCAGGCGGCGGCGCGGCTCAACATGAATGCGCCGGCGGTCAGCCAGGCACTGGGACGGTTGCGCGAGGCAATCGGCGCCGAACTGTTCATTCGCGCAGGCCATGGCTTACGCCCGACGCCACGGGCGATCCAGATGTGGCCCGGCGTGCGCAGTGCCCTGGGGTTGATCAAGTCGGTGGTGTCCGACAGCGGGGCGTTCGATCCGATGACGGCGAAAAGTACGGTGCTGCTCGATCTTCCACCCGGCACCGATGCCCTGGTGACGCCGAAACTCGCCATGCGCGTTGCAAATGCACCTGGTCTGCAATTCCGCATATCGAGCGCCCGCGCCATCAATGTGCTCAACGACTTGCGCTTCGGCGACAGCTGGATTGCGTGCGATTACCGGCCGGTTATCGAACCTGGCTACCGGTGCGAGCAGGTGACGGAACAGGATTTGGTCCTGGTGACGCGCAGTCAGCACCCGGCACTCGTCCACGGCTTGACAGCTGAATTGTATCAGTCGCTGCCGCAAGTTGTGGTTGCGGCGGTGCGTGTGCCGACGGTGCTGCCGGTCAACGAGCGACTGGAAGCGTTGGGAATGAAGCGGGTCATTAGGTTTACCGTGCCGGGTTTGCTCAGTATGCTGCAAATGTTGGCAACCCTCGATCTGGTAGCGACCCTGCCGTTGTGCACGGCCAGATACATGCAGACCTGGGCGGATGTGCAGGTCTACGAGCTGCCGTTCGATTTGCCCAAGGTGCAGTTCTACATGGTCTGGCACGAGCGGTTCGATACCGACCCGGCGCACATGTGGGTGCGCCGCAACATCGCCGAGATCTGCGCTGAACTGTGAGCGATCTGCAAAACAGAGAACCCGCGGCGATCGCTCGCCGCGGGTTCATTAGTTCTGGCTGCCAGTGTGCAGCGACCCAATTTCAATTCTTGAAGACGTCGCGCTTGTAGGTCTCAGGCACGAAGATCAAGCCGATGACGAAGGTCCCGAGCGCAATCGCGACCGGATACCACAGGCCGAACGAGGTATCGCCGGTCTGCGCGACCATGGCGAACGACGTTGCCGGCATCAGGCCGCCGAACCAGCCGTTGCCGACGTGGTAGGGCAACGATAGCCCCGTATAGCGGATGCGGGTCGGGAACAACTCGACCAGGGCGGCGGCGATCGGGCCGTAGACCATGGTCACCAGGATCACCATCAAGGTCAGCAGTCCGATGATGATCAGGCGCTGGGCCGTGAAGATGTCGAACAACTTGGCGAAGTTCGCAAGGCCATCCTTGGGTTCGATCGCGATCTTGACGACGCTCGGGTTCGACGCAGCCGGGTAGCCCGACTTCGTCAGCGCGTCGGCAACCGACTTGTTGAAGGCGGCTGGTGCGGTCTTGGCAGCATCGCCGGTGAGCTTTGCCGCGTCATAGGCCGAGATCTCGGTATCGCCGATCTTCACCAAGGCCGGCTTGCCCGCAGGGCCCGGCACAGTGGTGTAGTTCACCGAAGCGCGTGCGAGCGCCGCTTTGAGAATGTCGCACGAGTTAGTGAACTTCGCCGTGCCGGTCGGATTGAACTGGAACGAGCAATCTTCTGGATCGGCAACAACTGTCACCTTCACCCGTTCCCAGGCGTCGGAGAGCGCGGGGTTGGCCTGCTTCGACATCAAGTTGAAGAGGTTTACCGGGTTAGGCGCGACTATGTATGACGGTGCGTAGAGCAACGCGCCGAGCAGGCAGCCGCCGAGAATGATCGGCTTGCGGCCGATCTTGTCAGACAGCGAACCGAACACGATGAAGCCACCGGTGCCCAGGATCAGCGACCAGGCGATCATCACGTTCGCGGTGAACTGGTCGACCTTCAGGATCGACTGCAGGAAGAACAGGGCATAGAACTGCCCCGTGTACCAGATCACGGCCTGACCGGCGACGAGGCCAAGCAACGCGAGCAGGGGGATGCGGGCGTTGGTCAAGCCCCAGATCAGCACAAGAGCAACGAACGCGAGACCGACATAGCCCGCGATCGCTGGCGTCAGGACGCCGGTGAAGTACGCAGCGGCCATGGCGATCGGTGCGAGCAGGAGCAAAAGCGCATTGCGCGGCTCACCGAAGGCCTCGCTGAGCGGCGCCTTCGAAAGTGCACCTTCTTCCTTCATCTTCTGGAACGCCGGGCTCTCGTTCATCGAGAGGCGGATATAGAGCGAGATGATGAGCAGGAAGATCGAGACCAGGAACGGCACCCGCCAGCCCCAGGCCGCGAACGCCACGGTTGAAACCTGAACGCCATCCTTGACTTCAACAACTGGAGGGTAGTTGGCATTCACGTAGATCTGCGTGAACAAGATGACCAGCAGCGAAAGTAGCAGACCAAGCGTAGCGGTCGTCTGGATCCAGCTGGTGAAGTACCCGCGCCGGTTTTGCGGGGCATGCTCTGCGACGTAGATCGCCGCTCCGCCGTATTCACCACCGAGTGCCAGGCCCTGCAACATACGCAAGGCGATCAAGGTGGTGGGCGCAACCCAGCCCAGGCCGTACTGGTTGAACCAGCCATAACTGGGCAGCAGGCCGACCAGGAACGTCGACAGACCCATGATCAAAATCGTGATCAAGAATGTATATTTGCGGCCGATGAGATCGCCCAGTCGACCGAAAAACAACGCGCCGAACGGACGAACGAGAAAACCTGCGGCAAAGGCCAGCAGCGCGAACACGTTGCGGGTTGCTTCCGGATAGGCCGAGAAGAACTGGGCGCCGATTGTCGCCGCAAGAGCACCATAAAGATAGAAGTCGTACCATTCGAAGATGGTACCGGCCGATGAGGCGATGATCACCTTGCGCTCTTCAGCCGTCATCGGGCGATTTCGCGCCTCGAATTCCGGCACCGTTGTCATTGTCGCCATTCCCTTGGACCTTTCCCCAGTTGTTTCCGTACTATCATCGCTCTGCGCCGCGCCGATCAGGCTCTCAGCGCGTTGATGCGTTCTTGCTTCGGCTGGTTTTCACACGTGCACGTCGCGAGCGAAATACACCAAGATCATATCGATGTCTAGCCGAACACGATTCCGCCACCAATGTTATTCTGGCGCGTCCAAATCACAACACCTGAAGCACTTCGTATATTAGACGATAGGCGAAGGGCGCTGGTCGGCTTGCCACCCTACGCGCCGGCATTGCGCGAAAACAGTGGACTGGAGTAGTTCGCAAGTACAGTACGCCCGTTTACTTTAACCGCAACTTTATCGTTAACCAAGCAATCGGAATGCTGTCTCGTTCTGGCACGCTCGAGCCTAAGGAGCCCCGGTGCCGAGGGGGCTGAGCTGCTCGTGACGATTCTCGCCTCCCCGCTGCACGTCATGAAAATGGGTTGAGGAGAGTTAGTCATGCGTTCCTTCTTCAAACGCGCCTTGGGGAGCTTGAAGCTCCTGGGCGTGCCGCTGGTTATGCTCACGGTTGCATTTTCCATGTCCACCGCCGCCCGCGCCGAGCGCGACGAGGGGGATTTCATCGCCCGCGCGTTCAAGTCGTCGGATGAAGCCACCGAGCGCAGAACCGAGCGTCGGTCCGAGCGGACGACCAGAGCGCGCCGTGTCAGCACCAATCGTCAGGAGTCGAGTGAGGACAGCCCCGCACCATCGTCACGCCGTCGCGCCAAGGGTACGCAGGTCGCGAGCCTCGGCGGTCGTGGCGACTTCAGTGCACCACGCCCAAGCCGCAGCCTATCCGGCGGTGGCAATGTTCGCTGGGCCGCCAATGCCGATTGCCTGAACGGTACCTTGCGTAGCGCGGTCGCCAACGTTGCCGCCAACTACGGCAGCGTCACGGTTAACTCCACGTGCCGCAGCCGCGGCCACAACGCCCGCGTCGGCGGAGCTCCGAAGTCATACCACTTGTCGGACGATGCGGTCGATCTGCGCGTCAGCGGCAACATCTCGGGCGCGGCGCGCTATCTCGCGAGCCTGGGCGGGGGCTACAAGCACTACGGTGGCGGCCTGTTCCACGTTGACACCGGCCCGCGCCGCTCGTTTTGATGCGCCGAACCGCGAGCCCGCCCGGCTCGCGGTTCTCGCGGTTGTGCTCGCGAAGTCCTGGTCAGTCCGATCGGTCGACCGCCACCAATCCGCCCTACCCGGAACCCAACTCCGACAGAATGGCCGTCTAGGTCCGCAGACGAACGCAGCCGCCCATCTATGGTCGTCCAGCGTTTCGTACGTTGCGCACTCTAAGCGGACCTGTAAGCCCATGGCGGCGACTGTGGATGGTTTCTCGGGCGGGTCAGGCAAGAGCCGCCGCGACAGCGACGATAACGGCGATGGCGGCGATCTCTACCGCCAGGAAGCGCCCAAGCGGGACCTGAAGAAGCTGTTTCTGGTCATTGGTCTCGGCGTCCTGTCGTGGGTTGCGACCTATGTTGGCATGCTCGAGCTGATCGAAGCCAACCTCGGCGAGTTACCGCTCGTCCACAAGGTGATCATCGGCTTTTCCGTTGCCATGCTGATGACCATGATCATCTGGCTGCTCGACCAGATGTTTGCGCCGGGCGGCTTCGTCACCCGACTGCTCTACACCGCCGGCTACATATTCCTGTCGCTCATCTCGATCGGCTTCGGGTTCGGCTTCTACTGGAAGGTGCTCGAGAGCCGGTCTGAATCCTCGCGCTCGGCCGAAAGCGCCGTCGCCCAGGTCCAGGGATCGCTCAACACCGCTGCGACGCGTCTCGAACAACTCTCCGGCACACTGGTCAGCCTGACGGCCATTTCAACGCAGAAGGCCGAGCAAGAGCGCGCCACCGGCACGTCGTGCCCGAACTCGAAGCCCGGCGAAGGGCCGCGCCGCAAGATGCGCGAAGATGATGCGGCGCGCTTCCAGTTCGCCTCGGACTTCGTCAAGGGCCGGGTGACGACGGTCAAGAACGAGATCACAACGCTCGACGCTGACCTGATCAAAATCGTCAAGGATGACCGCTCGATCATCGATGCCAAGAGCGGCACGCGCAACGACTTCATGCGGGCACTCGGGCGCAAGCTCGACCTGACGGTCACCGGTTTCAATGCCTTCCGCACCGACCCGCAGCTGAAGCAGATCCGGTCGGACCTCGCCGATCGTGCTGAGAAGACCACCATTCCCGACAGCAAGGGCAACCTCATCTCTTGCCCCGATCCGCAGTTGCAGGGCGCGTTGAAGGGCGTCGTGCGCGCCATCGACCAGCTGCCAGAACTGCAGAAGCCGACGATCGCGGCTGTCGAAGGATCGGAAGCGACGATCGAGGCGTTCCGCCGCCTCACCGCCAGCTTCTATGGGCTGCTGTCGTTCAAGCTGCCGCCGTCGGCCGACGAGTTGCGGGCGCTGCAGCAGCGCGCGGTCCAGTCGGTCGAGCAGCCAGCCGCCATCGCGGCGAAAGCTCTGGGCGGCGAACAAGCCGGCCTGTCCAAGCGCGATTATGTGCCGCTTGCCATCGCCATCTTCGTCGACATCTGCCTACTGCTCGTGTCCATGGTCCGCCCCGTCAACCGCCTGCAGGGGCTGGTGCCGAAGATGGTCGCGGCCGAGCGCGGACCGGTCTACCAGATCCTGTCGCGCTTCACCGACATCCACGGCGACGCGGAAATGCGCCAGAAGTTCGAGATCTTCCGCCATGTCGTGTTCGACTACGGTGGCGACTACTACGTCGCGGTGCCGCTTGATGCGCCCTGGAACCGCAATCCGCGCGAGCAGCAGGAGTTGCTGGCCGAAGCGCACCTGCTGTCGAACTTGTTCTCGAGCTTCGAGAAGGAAAAAATCTTCAAGCGGGTGTACTCGCCGCTGTTGAGCACGGCGAGCATCCAAAAGAAGCTCGGCCGTCAGGGCTCGAAATTCACCCATTGCAAGGCGTTCCGCATCTACCGCTTCGCCGACGGCGCGTGGTCGGAAATCATTCTCGGTGCCGTCATGGGCGCGGCCAAGCGCGTCGAAGCGGAAAAGCGCAAGCGGCGTCTGTTGGACGAGGCCAATGGCGGCCCGACCTTGCCTGCTTCGGAAGATCTCGTCGGCGCCTTCCGGGAGTTTGGGCGCGACTATGCCGGCGCTTCGTCGCCGCAACCGTCACCGTCCCGAATGATCCATCCCCTGCGGCCAGCGCCGATTGCGCCGCGCAACGGGCGGCCAGCCGGTCACTCACCCGCCATGGCGCCACGTGGTGCAGCGGCGATGGCGAGCGCGCACGGGTCCCATGCGTCGCCGGCCGCCCAGTCTGCTTTTCGCCCAGCCCAGCAGCCCGTGCCGGCGCCGGCCAACGACACCACCGCGGCTTTTGGCCCCTACGCCCAATTTCAGCAGGGCAGCCGTTCCAGTAGCCCGGACGTGGACGTGACCCATTTCGCCGACGAACTTGCCCGCCGTGAAGCCGACGTTTCCGTTCGCAATCCGCAGCAATCAGAGATCACGTTGCCGGAGAATGTCGTTGCCATGGTGCCGCGTTCGCCAGCACCCGTGGCGACGGATCGTGGCCCCGGTGTCGACGTCGAACTCACGCGTGAGACGATCCGCTACACGCTGCCCCAGGACGAGGCGACCCGTCTCACCACCCTCGTGCCGACCACCGAAGCCGTACTGCCGGCAGCGCTGGCCCGTCTCGGAGGACGTGGCAGCGAACCGATGCTCGGCAGCGCGGCAGTCGACGCCAGGTCGAATGGTGACATCGTGATCAATGGCAACGATCGCGATGCAGCCGCCATGGCTGCCCGCTTCACGCGCCGCGAACCTGCAGAATGAGTGGCTATCCCCGATGCGCGCACTGCGAATTGGCACTCTGCTCAACCCTTATTTAACCGTCCTCGGCCACTCTCGAAGGCGCGCACGACCGACCAGTCCGCATGTCCAATGTTCAACTCGCGTTGAGATTTCATACTGGTCTCGGCCGGCTGTCGCTCAGCTCGCCGGTTCCCCCCCTCGAGGAACAAGAAATGACAGTGACTACCAAGCCGCGCATGGACGTTGTCAAAAGGGAAGAGAAAGAAGCAAAACTCACGGCCTTCATTGCGAGCAACCTCGCTGCCAACCCCGCCAGCACCCAGCCCTGGCTACTGGTTGCGCGATCGGCCGAAAGCCCGGTCGTGAAGGCACTAGACGCCTTGGCTCCTGCCCTCGCAGCTGCTGGCCGCACGGTGACCGCGCTGCTCACCCAAGCGTCGCCTGGCATTGCCGACGGCACAGCGATGCCAGCCTTGAAGTTCGCTGGCGAGGTGCGCGTGACCCACGATATCCGCCTGCTCGATGCCCATGAGATCCTCTGCCTCGACGGTGACACGTCATGGATCGGCGACTGCATGCGTCGGGAGCCGGCAAAGCGCGACGCCTACGAGTGCTACGCTGCGAACTGCGCCGAGACGGCCGACTGGAGCCGGAAGGCATTCGACCGCTTGTGGGCCAAGGCCGAGGTCGCGAGCCCTGTGCGGGCAATGGTGGCAGAGGAGGCGACGTCCGCGCTGCAGGTGGACGATTGCGTCGCATCTTCGGTTACCCAAATCCCGTCGACCGTCCTGGTCTCAACCCGCCACTGACGGCGATCCGTGAACCAGTCCTGGTCCGGCGCTCCGGCGGTGGACCAGCTGGCCGTTGGCGTAGGTCGCGGCAATCGCGCGGTCGTCGCCCAGGATCATCTGCACGAACAGCGCGTCGCTGATCGAGGTGGCGCGGGCCATGCGCTGGGCAATGACGGGTGTGGACTTGAGATCGAGAACCACGAGATCGGCGTCATGGCCTGGCGCCAGGTTCCCGATCAACTTCTCCAGTCGCATCAGCCGCGCCGAACCAACCGTTGCCAGCCAGAACGCCCGGATGGGGTGCAGGCTGTTGCCCCGTAGTTGCGCGATCTCATAGGCCGCGCGCAGGGTAGCCAGCATCGAGAATGACGAGCCGCCGCCCACGTCGGTGCCAAGCCCGACCGGTATCGGCTGCGTACCCTGGCGCAGTGCCTCGAGGTCGAATAATCCCGAGCCCATGAACACGTTCGACGTCGGGCAGTGCGAGATTCCAGAACCCGTTGCGCGCAGCCGGTCGACCTCACGGGGCTCCAGGTGGATCGCGTGGCCGAAGTTGGCGCCCGGGCCGATCAGGCCGACGCGCTCGTAGGTGTCGAGGTAGTCGCGCGCGGTCGGAAACAGGTGCCTGATCCAGGCGATCTCGGCTTGGGTTTCGGCGATGTGCGTCTGCATGAGGGTCGTAGGGTTCGCCCGCCACAGCGCCCCCATGGCCGTCATCTGCGCGTCGCTTGAAGTGGCCGAGAAGCGCGGCGTGACCACATAGGTCAGCCGATCGCGGCCGTGCCAGCGGTGGATCAGCGCTTCGCTCTCATCATAGCCCGATTGCGCGGTATCCCTGAGGCCTGGCGGCGCATTGCGATCCATCATCGACTTGCCGGCGGCCATTCGCAGGCCGCGCTTCTTCGACGCCATAAAAATCGCTTCGACCGATTGTGGATGCACAGTGCAGTAGACCGACGCCGTCGTCGTGCCGTTGCGCAACAGTTCGTTGAGAAACAGTTCCGCGATCTGGTCGGCATAGGCGGGGTCGGCGAATTTCAACTCCTCCGGGAACGTGTAGGTCTCGAGCCACTCCAGCAGTTGCGTGCCGTAGGAGGCGATGATCCCGGTCTGGGGATAATGGATGTGGGCGTCGACGAAGCCCGCCATGATCAAGTGGTCAGCATAGTGAATCACAGGCAGGCTGGGATTGCGCGCGATCACCTCGTGGGCTGGGGCAACGGCTTCGATTCGGCCGGCGGCCACGACCACACAGCCGTCGCTGTCGAAGCTGATCGCATCTTCGGGCGCGACCTCGAACGGGTCTGCCTTGAAGGCTAGCGTCTGCCCACGGATGGCAAAGCGCTGCGTCATGCGGCGGCAAAGAACGGTTTGCCGAGGCAGGCCGGCGCGCTGAATTTCAGCCGCGTCCGGTCGGCCGACATGAGCACCAACACCAGGATCGTCACCAGATAGGGGATCATCGCCAGGATCTGCGCGTCGACCCTGAAGCCGACCGCCTGTGTGTGGAGTTGCAACACGGAAATGCCGCCGAACAGGTAGGCGCCAGCCAGCGCTCGTTCGGGTCGCCATGCCGCGAACACCACGAGGGCGAGCGCAATCCACCCGCGGCCGGCTGTCATCTTCTCCACCCAGAACGGGGTTTGCACCAGCGACAGATAGGCGCCGCCGAGGCCGGCACAGGCGCCGCCGAACAGCACGGCCAGATAGCGGTAGGCGACGACACGATAGCCGATGGCGTGCGCCGCATCGTGGTTCTCGCCGATCGCCCGCAGGACGAGGCCGGCGCGGGTGCGGGTCAGGCCATAGGCGGTGGCGGCCACCAGGGCGAGCGACAGGTAGAACAGCGCGTCACGCGCAAACAGCAGCCGGCCGATGACCGGCAGCGTGCTGAGCCCTGCGATATCGAGGCGCGGGAACGGCGCCGCCGCCATGCCGGTGTAGGACTGGCCAACGAGCGATGACAGGCCAAGCCCGAACATGGTGAGGGCAAGCCCCGTCGCCACCTGGTTCGACAGCAGGGTCAGCGTGAGAATGCCAAACAGCAGAGCCATCAGCACGCCGGCCATCAGTGCCGCCAGCACGCCGATGGTCGGGCTGCCGGTCGCGATGCTGGCGGCAAAGGCTGCAATGGCGCCGACAATCATCATGCCTTCGACGCCGAGGTTGAGGACGCCCGCCTTCTCAACCACGATCTCGCCGATGGCCGCAAACACCAACGGCGTTGCCGCCGCCATGACGCCGATCAGGATGTCGATTGCAAGATCCAAGGTTCGGGTGTCCTATGGGGCAAGCGTTGTTGCAGGCATAGGCTCCGGCCCGCTCGAGGCTGTGGGGCGTGGGCGTGGCCGCCAAACGGGGCGGAACCGCACCAGGATGTCGCTTGCCAGCAGGAAGAACAGCAGCATCCCTTGGAAGATCGCGATCGCAGCAGCCGGCAGGCGCAGGGCGATCTGGGCCGCCTCGCCACCGATGTAGGTCAGTCCGATCAGCAGTCCGCCGGCCAGGATGCCGAGTGGGTGCAGGCGGCCGAGGAAGGCGACGATGATCGCCGTGAAGCCATAGCCGACCGGTAGTGCCGGCACCAGTTGTCCGACCGGGCCGGCTGCTTCGCACAGGCCGGCGAGGCCGGCGAGGCCGCCGGACAGCAGGAAGCAGCCCCAGATGATGCGGCGCTCGCAAAAGCCGGCGAAACGGGCAGCCTTCGGTGCCAAGCCGAGCACTTTGATCTGGTAGCCGGAGATATGTCGCGCCATGAACAACTGCGTCAGTGCGACGGCCACAAGCGCAAAGATCGCCCCGATGTGGGCCCGCGTGCCGGGTATGAGAACCGGCAACAAGGCGCTGCTCTGGAACAGCCGGCTTTCGGGGAAGTTAAAGCCCTGCGGGTCGCGCAGCAGGCCGTGCACGAGCACGCCGAGGAGGAGGACCGCGACATAACTCAGCATCAGCGACACCAGGATCTCGTTCGCATTGAAGCGGGTGCGCAGGAAGGCTGGGATCGCAGCCCATGCCATACCGCCGATGACGCCAGCCAACGCCATCAGCGGCAGCAGCCACGGTCCGCCTGCCGGATAGACCGCGAGTGCGACGCTGCCGCCCGTGAGTGCGCCGACCGTGAACTGACCCTCGGCGCCGATGTTCCAGACGCCGGCCCGGAAACCTACCGCGAGGCCGGTTGCGATCAGGATCAGCGGCGTCGCTTTCACGGCGAGTTCGGCCCGGCCGCTGAGCGTGGTCAGCGGTTTGATAAAGATCAGGTACATGGCCTGGATCGGATCGCGCCCGAGGAGGGCAAACAGCACGCAACCGGCCGCGAGTGTCAGGGCGACTGCAACGAACGGCGTCGCATAGATCATGGCCTCAGACGGCGCACGGCGCGGCTCCAACCTAAGCATCGACGGGCTCCCGCTTCACCGGAGCGGCTGTGGTGCCGCCGCCCATGGCCTGGCCGATCGCCTCGATGGTAAGGCTTGCGGTCGGGGCCGGCTGCGACAGGCGTCCCTGGGCGATTACGGCGATACGGGTCGCGAGCGCGAACAACTCGTCGAGGTCCTGGCTGATCACGACGATGGCGCAGCCCTTGGCGGCAAGGTCGAGGAGTGCCTGATGGATCGCCGCAGTCGCTCCGGCATCGACGCCCCAGGTCGGCTGCGCCACGATCAGCACCGCAGGATCAAGCAGGATTTCCCGGCCGACGATGAATTTCTGCAGGTTGCCGCCCGACAGCGCGCGGGCCGATTGCTGGGGCCCGGTCGTGCGCACGTCGAAGGTCGCGACGATGCGCTCGGCAAAGTGACGCGCCTTGCGTTTGCGCACCCAGCCGCGCCAGATGAGCCCATCGCCGGCCGCCGCCGCCAGCAGCGTGTTGTCGGTGAGCGACAGATCCGGCACGGCGGCATGCCCCAGCCGCTCTTCCGGCACGAACGCCATACCGAGTTTGCGTCGTTCGACGGGTCCCAGGTGGCCGATTGCGGTGTCATCGAGCGTGATGGCTTCGGCCACAGCCGCCATACGCTCACCGGTCAGCGCGTCCATCAGTTCCGACTGGCCGTTGCCCGCGACGCCGGCGAGCCCAAGGATCTCGCCACGGCGCACGTCGAACGCAACGTCGTCGAGGTCGACCCCGAACGGCATGTCGCTCGGCAATGACAACTGGTTGACGGCGAGGCACACCGGGCCCTCCTGCGCCACAAGCGGCGAGGTGGGGGCGAGCGTGGTGCCGATCATCATCTCGGCGAGGCTGCGCGCGGTCTCGCGGCGCGGATCGCAAGTGGCGATCACCCGCCCGCCACGCAGGATCGTCGCCGACCCGCACAGGGCGCTGATTTCTTCGAGCTTGTGGGAAATGTAGAGCACGGCACAGCCCTCGAAACTCAGCCGCCTGAGTGTCGCAAACAGCATGTCGACTTCCAGCGGCGTCAGCACTGAGGTCGGCTCGTCCATGATCAGCAAGCGCGGCACCTGCAACAGACAGCGGATGATCTCGACGCGCTGGCGCTCGCCGACCGACAGCGTGCCGACGATGCGGGCGGGGTCGATCGTCAGTCCATAGGACGTCGACAGCTTGCCGATGCGATAGCTGAGATCCGGCCCGCATTGGGTGACCGGCAGGCCGAGCGCGATGTTGTCTGTGACGGTCATGGCGTCAAACAGCGAGAAATGCTGGAACACGATGCCGATGCCCCGCGCACGCGCTTCGGCCGGGTTCGCCGGCGCGTAGGGCTTGCCCTCGAACCGCATTTCTCCTGCATCGGGGCGCATGATGCCATAGATCATCTTGACGAGGGTCGATTTGCCAGCGCCGTTCTCGCCGAGCAGCGCATGGATCTGCCCGCGCACCACGTCCAGCGACACATCCTCGTTGGCGACCACGCCGGGGAAACGCTTGGTCAGGCCGTCGAGGCGCAGCAGCGGTGCTTTCATGGCGCGTTGGCCTTCACACGCTCAACCGCCATGAGGATGCGCTCCGGCGTTGCGGGAGCATCGAGGTCGGGCGCGACCCGGCCGCCGGCAACGCTGGCGACCGCATCACTCAGCGCTGCGTGCGCCGAGATCGCGAGCATCAGCGGCGGCTCGCCCACGGCCTTTGAACGGTAGATCGTATCCTCGATGTTGCGTCCCCTGTCGTGGATCTTGATCCGCAGGTCGACTGGCCGGTCGGAGGCACAGGGGATCTTGTAGGTCGCCGGCGCATGCGTTTTCAGCCGCCCGCGATCATCCCAAACCAGTTCTTCCATGGTCAGCCACCCGGCCCCTTGCACAAAGCCGCCTTCGATCTGGCCCAGGTCGATCGCCGGATTGAGCGAGCGTCCGCAGTCGTGCACGATATCGACGCGCAGAATTCGATTTTCGCCCGTGAGCGTGTCGATTGCAACCTCGCTGACGGCGGCGCCAAAGCAGAAATAGTAGAACGGGCGGCCGGTGCGCGTACCTTCGTCCCAGTGCAGCTTCGGCGTTGCATAAAAGCCGGTTGCCGATAGCGACACGCGGGCGCGGTGGGCCTCGGCGATGGCATCGTCGAAGGCGATCTCGCGGCCGCCAACCAGGATGCGGTTCGGCTCGAAGGTTATGGCGGCTGCCGCCACGTTGTGGGCGTTCGCCAAGTAGGCTGCGAGCCGCGCTTTGATCTTGTTCGCAGCGTCCAGCGCCGCCATGCCGTTGAGATCGGAGCCCGACGATGCCGCCGTCGCCGACGTGTTTGGCACCTTGCCCGTCGTGGTCGCTGTAATCTTGACGCGATCGAGATCGACCTGGAACGCTTCTGCCACCACCTGGGCGACCTTGATGAACAAGCCCTGGCCCATCTCTGTACCGCCGTGGTTCAAGCCGATGGAGCCGTCGGCATAGACGTGCACCAGCGCGCCAGCCTGATTGAGCATGATGTTGTTGAACGAGATGCCGAATTTCACGGGCGTCATCGCGATGCCCCGCTTCAGGACCGCACTTTTCGCGTTGAACGCGATGATCTCAGCGCGGCGCGGCGCGTAATCGGACGAGGCTTCGAGTTCGTCGAACAGATCCTGGATGATGCAGTCCTCGACCAGCATCCGGTAAGGCGTCGCCCGATGGCCACCGCTGTCCTTGTGGGGATAGAAGTTCGCACGCCGCACCGTCACCGGATCGACCCGAAGGTGCCGGGCGATCTCCTCGATCACCCGCTCGATGCCGATCATGCCTTGCGGGCCGCCGAAGCCGCGGAAAGCGGTGTTGGATGCTGTATTGGTCTTGCACAGATAGGACGTCACCCGCATTGCCGGGATGAAGTAGGCGTTGTCGGCGTGGCACAGCGCGCGGTCCGAGATGGCGGCCGACAGATCAAACGACATGCCGCAGCGGGATGCATGGTCGAAGGTGACGCCGAGGATGCGGCCGGTGTCGTCAAACCCCGCGGTGTAGTCGATGCGGAAATCGTGGCGCTTGCCGGTGATGTGCATATCGTCGTCGCGGTCATAGCGGACGATGGCTGCACGGCCCGTCTGGCGGGCGACGAGTGCCGCAACGGTCGCCGGCAGATTGCCGTGGGTCTCTTTGCCGCCGAACGCGCCGCCCATGCGCCGAACTTCGACGGTGACCGCATGGAAGGGCACGCCGAGGGCATCGGCCACCTTGTGCTGCACCTCTGTCGGGTGCTGTGTCGAGCTGTGGATCAGCATCTCATCACCCTCGCCGGGCATCGCGATGGCGACCTGACCCTCGAGGTAGAAATGCTCTTGCCCGCCGATCTCGATGCGGCCAGTCAGTCGGTGCGCGGCAGTTGCGATGGCCGCCTCCGGATCACCGTGGATCAGGGTGCGTGGCGGGCTCAGGTAGGACTGCGTCGCCATCGCCTGGGCGATCGTCACGATGGCGGGCTGGGGCGCAAAATCGATGACCGCGAGCGTGGCTGCTGCGCGTGCTTCGGCAAGGGTTGCCGCGGCCACGGCAAACAGTGACTGGCCGGCATACTCGACCTTGGCCTCGGCGAAAATCGGGTCGTCACCCGCGAACGGGCTGCAGTCGTTGATGCCCGGGATATCTCCAGCTCCAAGCACTGCAATGATGCCCGGCTGACGCCGCACAGCTTCTAGATCGATGCTCCTGATGGCGGCATGTGCATGCGGGCTCGTCGCAATGAACACGGCGACCGCATCAGCCGGCAACTTGATGTCGCCAGTATAGACGGCTTCTCCGGTCACATGGCGGATACTGCTGTCATGGGCGCGCGGCTCATGCACGCCACCATCGATGCGCGCCTTTTGCAGTTGGTCGACCGTTGCGTGCATATCGGGTCACTGTCCGGCGATCTTGTCCATGCTGGCTGCGAGCTTGAAGTCGAGATCGGTAATCCCGTTGGCATCGTGCGTGGTGAGCGTCACATCGACCCGGTTCCACACGTTGAACCACTCGGGATGGTGGTTCAACTGCTCGGCCACCAGTGCCGCCCGCGTCATGAAGCCGAAAGCCGCGCTGAAATCGGCGAACTTGAACGAACGGGTGATTGCCTCGCGCCCGGCAACGCGGCTCCAGGCTGGGTGCGACTTGAGGCCGGCCGATATCGCAGCATCATCGAGCTTCTTAGCCATGGCCTTGCCCTTCAATAATTGTTCTCGTCGGCGAAGTTGGCGTACTGGCCGCCGGCCAGCGCATACGTTTCCTCGACCACGTAGGGGCCGCCGCCGAGGCCGGGCTTGGCCGACATCAAGGCGAAGGAGCCGACGAAGAACTCGTCCGTGTTGAACGTCGCCTTGCGCGAGAGCACGCGTACCACGGCATCGACGGGCGTATGGCGCAGGCGGGCGAGCGTCACGTGCGGCTTCCAGGTGCGGCCCTCCGCCGGCAGCCCGGCGTTGCGCGCGGCGCGATCGCAAGCGCGCGCGAGCGCATCGAGCGTTTCGCTCGGCTGGACACCTGCCCATAGCACGCGCGGCTCATCGCCACCGAACGCGCCGAGCCCGTCGAGTTTGAGCGAGAACGCGGGCAGTTCGATGCGCGCCAGTTCCTCGGCGAATTCGCGGGCCTGACCCTTGCCCACGTCGCCGACGAAGCGCAGCGTTAAGTGCATGTCGGTCGGCGGGATCCAGAATGCACCCGGCGTCGGTTGGCGCACGCGGTCGAGCGTGGTCGCGATCTCCTCGGGCATGACGATGGCGGCGAACAGACGGGGCATGAGCAAAGGGTAACGCGAATGCGAAGCAGGGGGAAGGGTTGCGCCCCGACAGTCAGGGCGATTGCATGACCGAACTCTTGGTGCCGCCTTTCCGATCGCCCCTCGCTGCCCTCGCGGGGGAGAGCCGGGGTGCGTGTCAGGCGACTGGAGCCGCCCGTGAGAAAGTCCCCGCAATCTCACGCTGGCATCGAAATCTATGAAGAAGAAAGATCGATGCCGGCGTTGTCCTCACCTGCAAGCGGCGTGGGGGCGAAAATCCGCGTTGGCCGCTTGTCATCGACGCCTTATCCGGAAGCATCGGCGACCGCTACTTCCACTCGATCTTGATGATCTCGTAGGATTTCGAACCCTTGGGCGTCGTGACCTCGGCGGTTTCGCCCTTCGATTTGCCGATCAGCGCACGCGCGATCGGCGAGGCGATCGACACCTTGCCCTCGCTTACGTTGGCTTCAAGCTCGCCGACGATCCGGTACTTGACCTTCTGATCGGTATCCTCGTCGAGCAGCGATACCGTCGCGCCGAACTTCACCGTGTTGCCCGACATCATGCTGACGTCGATCACCTCGGCGCGCGACAGCTTGTCCTCGAGTTCCATCACCTTGGCTTCGTTCAGGCCCTGCTGCTCCTTCGCCGCATGATACTCGGCGTTTTCCGACAGATCGCCATGCGCGCGTGCCTCCGAAATGGCAGCGATGATCCGCGGGCGTTCCTCGGATTTGAGACGATGCAACTCGGCCGTGACCTTTTCGTGGCCCTCAGCCGTCATCGGCACTTTTTCCATCGCCATGGCAACGTCTCCTCGTCTTGACCGGACAGGCGCCGGTAGCGCTCGTCGGATAGTGTCACGCAAATGCATGAGTTTGACCAGTCCCGGCGGGGCCAGCCCTGGGGACAGCTCTTTCACCGCCCTGCGACCCTTCTAGGTGGTGGGTCCCAGATAGCTCTGCAATGGGGCAACACTGAGCGTGCCCGACCGCAATGATGCGATCGCTTTTGATACGGCAAGTGCCGCCGCGAGCGTGGTAAAGCAGGGGATATGATTGAGCAAGGCCGTGCGGCGGATGTCGCGGCTGTCGGCAAGGGCGGCTGCCCCCTCGGTCGTGTTGAAAATCAACGAGATATCGCCGTTCTTCATCAAGTCGACGATGTGCGGGCGCCCTTCCAGCACTTTATTCACAACATCGCAGGGAATGCCGTAGGCGTCGAAGTGCCGCTTGGTGCCGCGGGTCGCATAAATGCGGAAGCCCTGGTCAACGAGTTCGCGCACGGGCCCCAGGATCTGGTCCTTGTCGGCGTCGCGCACCGAGACGAACAGCGCGCCTTTCACGGGCAGCGCGGAACCCGCTCCCATCTGGCTCTTGGCGAAGGCGATGGCGAAGTCGCGATCGAGCCCCATCACTTCGCCGGTCGAGCGCATCTCGGGGCCAAGCACAGGGTCGACACCGGCGAAACGGGCGAACGGGAATACGGCTTCCTTGACCGCGATATGCTTCAGCTTGGGGGGCTTCAGGTTGAACGACTTCAGCGGCTTGCCGGCCATCACCTGCGACGCGATGCCGGCGATCGGCAAACCGATCACCTTGGCGACGAAGGGGACGGTGCGCGACGCGCGCGGGTTCACCTCCAGGATGTAGATCTGGCGGTCCTTGATCGCATACTGCACGTTCATCAGGCCGACGACCTTCAAGGCGAGCGCGAGGTCGCGTGTCTGCTTCTCCAGCCTGACGATCATCGCCGTGTCGAGCGAGTGGGGGGGCAGCGAACACGCGCTGTCGCCGGAGTGGATGCCGGCCTCCTCGATGTGCTCCATGATGCCGGCGATGAAGGTATCGCGGCCATCGCACAGGCAGTCGACGTCGACCTCGACGGCGTCCGTCAGGAAGCGGTCGATCAGCAGCGGGCGCTGGGCCGATACGATCAGCTCCGACGGCCGGTCGAGTGTCGCTGAAAGGCGCGCCACGTAGCTGTCGATCTCGGGCCCGTCGTGCACGATCTCCATGCCGCGGCCGCCGAGCACGTAGGAGGGTCGGATCACGATCGGATAGCCGATCGCATCGGCGATCGCGCGGGCCGCCTGCGGGCTGTTGGCGATACCACTGTCGGGCTGCAGCAGCTTCAGATCCTGGATCAGTGCCTTGAACCGGTTGCGGTCCTCGGCCAGGTCGATCGCGTCGGGCTGGGTGCCGAGAATGGGAATGCCGGCCTCTTCCAGCGCATGGGCGAGTTTCAGCGGTGTCTGCCCGCCGAACTGTACGATGACGCCCTTGACGGTGCCGGATTGCTGCTCGGTGCGGATGATTGCGAGCACGTCCTCGGCGGTCAGTGGCTCGAAGTAGAGCCGGTCGGAAGTGTCGTAGTCGGTCGACACCGTCTCCGGGTTGCAGTTGACCATGATGGTCTCGAAGCCGGCCTCGGTGAGGGCGAAGCAGGCATGGCAGCAGCAATAGTCGAACTCGATGCCCTGGCCGATGCGGTTCGGCCCGCCGCCGAGGATGATGATCTTCTCGCGCGCAGTGGGTTTGGATTCGCATACGGGACCCGCCGCTTCCGGCCGGCTTGCCGTAGGGGAGTCGGAAGCGGCACTCAAGGGTCGTTCATAGGTCGAATACATGTAGGCCGTGGGCGAAGCAAATTCAGCCGCGCACGTATCGATGCGCTTGTAGACCGGCTCGACCTTCAAAGCCTTGCGCGCCTTGCGGACATCCCTCTCGGAAGTCTTTGCAAGCGTGGCGAGGCGCGCATCCGAGAAGCCCATGGCCTTCAGGCGCCGCATCTGATCGGCCGTCTTCGGCAGGCCGTGCGCAATGACCCGGGCCTCCTGATCGACGATCGCCTTGATCTGGTCGATGAACCAGGGGTCATACTTGCAGGACGCATGCACCTGGGCCACGTCGACGCCGAGGCGGAGGGCCTGGGCCACCGCCAGGATGCGGTCGGGCGTCGGCCGGCCGAGGGCGGCCCGGATCACGTTCTTGTCGTCGCCCTGACCGAGGCCCGGCAACTCGATGTCGTCGAGCCCCGTGAGCCCGGTTTCGAGCGACCGCAGCGCTTTCTGCAGGCTCTCGGCAAACGTGCGGCCGATCGCCATCGCTTCCCCCACGGACTTCATCGAGGTGGTCAGCGTCTGGTCGGCGCCGGGGAACTTCTCGAAGGCAAAGCGCGGGATCTTGGTGACCACGTAGTCGATGGTCGGCTCGAAGGCGGCCGGCGTCGCTCCGCCCGTGATGTCGTTTTGGATCTCGTCCAGCGTGTAGCCAACCGCGAGGCGGGCAGCGACCTTGGCGATCGGGAAGCCCGTTGCCTTCGACGCCAGCGCGGACGAGCGCGACACACGTGGGTTCATCTCGATGACGACGAGGCGGCCGTCCGCAGGGTTGACGGCGAACTGCACGTTGGACCCGCCGGTCTCGACGCCGATCTCACGCAGGACGGCGATGGAAGCGTCCCGCATGATCTGGTATTCTTTGTCGGTCAGGGTCAGCGCCGGGGCGACGGTGATACTATCACCCGTGTGCACGCCCATGGGATCGAGGTTCTCGATCGAGCAGATGATGATGCAATTGTCCGCCTTATCGCGAACCACCTCCATCTCGTATTCTTTCCACCCGAGCACGCTTTCTTCCACCAGCACCTGGCTGGTCGGCGAGGCATCAAGGCCGCGCTCGATGATTTCGAAGAACTCGGCGCGGTTGTAGGCGATGCCGCCGCCCGTGCCGCCCATTGTGAAAGACGGGCGGATGATCGCCGGCAGTCCAATCGCATCGAGCGCGTCGGCGGCTTCCTGGCGGTTGTGGGCCATGCGCGATTTTGGCGTCGCGAGGCCGATCTTGGTCATCGCATCGCGGAACAGCAGTCGGTCCTCGGCCTTGTGGATGGCCTCTGCCTTGGCGCCGATCATCTCGACGCCGAACTCCTTGAGGACGCCCATTTTTTCGAGGGCCAGTGCCGTGTTGAGCGCGGTCTGTCCACCCATCGTCGGCAGCAGCGCGTCGGGACGTTCCTTGGCGATGATCTTGGCGACGATTTCGGGCGTGATCGGCTCGATGTAGGTCGCATCCGCCAGCTCCGGATCGGTCATGATCGTCGCCGGGTTCGAATTGACCAGGATGATGCGATAGCCCTCCTCGCGCAGCGCCTTGCAGGCCTGCGTGCCGGAGTAATCGAACTCGCAAGCCTGGCCGATCACGATGGGGCCGGCGCCGATGATGAGGATCGACTTGATGTCTGTGCGTTTGGGCATGGGCCGCTACATAGTGCAGTGCAACAGCCTTGACCAGCGGGGAAGGTCGACTCAAATGTGGGCTGGGATACGACCGGCAAGCGGGCCAGTATGACCCAATCCACGTTGTGACCAGCTAATGCAGGGCCTCGAAGTCTTACCGCGACAGGTCACAGTCGCGTCGTATCCTCGGCAAAAGGGCCAGACCCTATGATTTCGTGACCGTGGATCGGAACGGTAGTGGTGCGGTCGTCGGGATGCTGCAACCGGTGATGACTACCCTTGATATGGGCGACCACGAATTCCGCTGTGGTGAGTGTTTCGATGAGCTGGACGCCTGACAGCCTGGGCACAATTAGCATGAACCTGATCCAGGTGGCACACTCCTTTTAACGGCCGCGTCACAGCCGCCTACTTCCCAAACATCTTGCGCATTGCTTCGCACGGGTCCTCGCGGGCGGCGGGTGCGGCGAAAGCGACGTAGTCGGTGGCGGGGCGGCCGGTGGCATCGCGCGGGCCGTACAGGGCGGGATCGGTGTTGCCATCCTCGACCTCGGTGAAGGTGACGGCGATGACCATGCGGTGGGGTGCGCGCTGCTTGATGTAGTAGGGCACGCCGCGGTCGGTGCGCACGTGGCCGTTGCCGGCGAAGACCACCGCGCCGGGAATTGCAGCCGCGGCCTTGAGTGCTGCTTCGGCGATATGCGCGTCCCGATAGCGCTGTGCGGCCGCCATGTTGCCGAATGCGCCTTTGGGCACGAGCCCGCAATGGCTGGCCTCCAGTTCGTGCAGCAGGCCATCGCGATGCGCATCCGGCACGGGGCGGTCGAGACCCAAGCCCGCAACCAAGGGCGGATCGAGCGTGCCAAGGCCCTCCCGTGCGATCATCCGCGTAACATCCCGTTTCGGGTTGCCAGCAACGATGGCGCCGCCATGGCGGATGATTTCACTCATCAGCGGCACGAACATGTGCCGCGAGGGCCAGCCGGATTTGTCCCACTCCAGCATCGAGAACAGCCTTTGCGTGACCTCCGGGTCGTCTGGATTTGGCCAGGTTTCATAGAACGAATTCAGCTTCTGATCTTGATCGGCGCTGATGTGCTCGAAGATGAAGCTCCGCAGTCGGCACGTGGCGGAGAGTTCGCCGTCATTGGTAAGCCCGCGCACCAGGTCCCCCCGCATCCGGTGATGCTCCGGGTTGTCGTGCACCTCGCCCAGCAGCGTGATGGCGCCGCAGGGGAACAGCGCGCCCACCACGGCCGGATTACTGAGGTCGGTCAGCACGCCCGTGCGCGCGGCGAAAATCTTGCCCGCCAGCGGGTGCGGCGGCGTTTGCGCCGTGAGCGGCACCGCCAGCGCCAGCCATATTGCGAGCACGATCACGCCGCGTGCGAAAGTTGCCATGCCACCGGTCTCCCTTGTCCCGGCTCGCGCGCCCCGGAAGCGCTATGAAGAACATACCATGCCATGGCCCGGTGTGCTGATCGAAGTGCCGTGCGTTCCTGACCTACGCCAACGGCAATCCCGAAACTGCGCGGGATGTGCACCGGCGCCTCGAGCGGTTCCGCTTTCGACCGCGATCTGATTGGGCGTGACGGCGCGGGCCACGGCATCGTCCTCTTGCGGCCGGCGGTCGCCGCCGCGTGGCTGGCGTCAGATCTTCATGCCGAGATGGTCGGCGACGGCGAAGATGTCCTTGTCGCCCCGACCGCACAGGTTCATCACCAGCAGGTCTGTGTCGGGCAGCGTCGGCGCGAGCTTCGTTACGTAGGCGAGGGCGTGGGCCGGCTCGAGTGCCGGGATGATGCCTTCGAGTTTGGTGCAGAGCTGGAACGCGGCCAGCGCCTCCTTGTCGGTCGAGGATACATAGGTGACGCGCTTCGTGTCGTGCAGCCAGGCATGCTCGGGTCCGACGCCGGGATAATCGAGGCCGGCCGAGATCGAGTGGCCTTCGAGGATCTGCCCGTCGCCGTCCTGCAGTAGGTAGGTCCGGTTGCCATGCAGCACGCCGGGTCTGCCGCCGTTCATGGATGCGGCGTGGCCGTTCTCGACGCCAAGGCCGTGCCCGCCAGCTTCGACGCCAAAGATCTTGACGGTTCTGTCGTCGAGGAAGGGGTGGAACAGGCCAATGGCGTTCGAGCCGCCGCCGATGCAGGCGACGAGCGTGTCGGGCAAACGGCCTTCGGCGGCCATCATCTGCTGGCGCAATTCGCGGCCAATCACGGACTGGAAGTCGCGCACCATGGCGGGATAGGGGTGCGGTCCGGCCGCCGTGCCAATGATGTAGTACGTGTCCTTGACGTTCGTGACCCAGTCGCGCAGGGCTTCATTCATGGCATCCTTCAAGGTGCCGGCGCCCGAGGTCACGGCATTGATCTTTGCGCCGAGCAGGTGCATGCGGAACACGTTCGGCTTCTGCCGCTCGACGTCGGTCGCGCCCATGTAGATCTCGCACGGCAGGTCGAACTTGGCGCACACGGTTGCAACCGCCACGCCGTGCTGGCCGGCGCCCGTCTCGGCGATGATGCGGGTCTTGCCCATGCGCAGGGCCAGCAGAATTTGGCCAAGGCAATTGTTGATCTTGTGGCTGCCGGTATGATTGAGCTCGTCGCGCTTGAAGTAGATTTTAGCGCCGAAGCCCTCACTTGCGCTCTTGCGGCAATGCTCGGTCATGCGCTCGGCAAAATAGAGCGGACTCGGCCTGCCCGCATAATTCGCGTTGAGGTCGGCCAGCTGCGCCTGGAAAGCCGGGTCGGACTTGGCGCGCGTGTAATGCCCCTCCAGATCGAGGATCAGCGGCATCAGCGTCTCGGCGACGAAGCGGCCGCCGAACATGCCGAAGTAGCCGCGCTCGTCGGGGCCGGTGGCAAAGCTGTTGGGGTTTGGCGTGCGGGTCTTTGGTGAGGACATCGTGCGGGCTTTCGAAAGGGCGGCGGTTGCGGGCAATCTTGGCCGTGGTTGCTGAGGCGCGGAGCAGGATTGCAGGCCGTTGGCCCGGTTGGATCGTGACGCCCGATTGAGACATCGACGTGGATGACGACCGGTCATACGGCTCTGGCACGCATTCCCCCATGACTATCGTGCAGACCGGCGAGCGGCAAGTGTACCTGGCGGTAGGATTGGTGTTGATCCCGAACGCCGGCGCGGTTCGGCTGGGAGCTGCCCATCGGCATATGTCCCGATCAGCGCGCCCTTGCGCCCGCCCCAAGGTGACGCGACTATAGGCCGCCTCATCGAACTCGCATCTGGCGCTGCAACCGGCTAAGCCAGTCGGCACCACGCACCCCGCTGCCACTCCCACCCGGATCCCTCCCATGACCGAGCCCTGCGATCTGCCTGCCACCACCGCCCGCCGCCTGATTGGGGCCAAGCGGCTGTCGCCGGTCGAGCTTTTGGAGAGCTGCCTCAAGCGCATCGAGGCGACGAACAAGAGCGTCAACGCATTTGTCGCGATGGACGAGAAGGCTGCACGCAAGGCCGCCAAACAGGCCGAGAACCAGGTCATGCGCGGCGACGAACTGGGCCTGCTGCACGGCCTGCCGCTCGGCATCAAGGACCTGCAAGCGACCGCGAACTTGCGCACCACCTGGGGCTCGCTGATCTACAAGGACCACGTTCCCAAGGAGGATGACGCCGGCATCGCCCAACTGCGCGGCCACGGCGCCAACATCCTGGGCAAGACCAATACGCCCGAGTTCGGTGCCGGCGCCAACACCCGCAATCGCGTCTATGGTGCGACCGGCAACCCGTTCGATCCGACCAAGACCTGCTCCGGCTCGTCGGGCGGCTCGGCGGTGTCGCTCGCCATCGGCCAGGTGCCGATCGCGACCGGCTCCGACTACGGCGGGTCGTTGCGCACGCCGGCCGCCTTCTGCGGCATTGTCGGCTATCGCCCTTCGCCGGGCGTCGTGCCGGTGCCCGAGCGTGCGATCGGCCTGTCGCCGTTCCAGGTGCAGGGACCCATGGGCCGCTCGGTCGCCGACGCGCACCTGCTGCTGCGCGCCCAGATCGGCATGGACCCGCGTGATCCCTACTCGAACGACAACGTGATGCGTATCCCGGAATATCTCGCCGACATCGACCTCGGCACCATTCGCGTCGCGATTTCGACCGACCTCGGCTGCTGCCCGATCGACGAAAGCATCGCCCGCACGTTCCAGTCGCGGGTCAAGACCTTCTCGAACGTGTTCAGCGAGGCGCAGTACATGGACCCCGACCTCGACGGCGTGCACGACGTGTTCGAGACCTGCCGCGGCGTCTACTTCGTCGGCGCGCACGGCGAGCGCCTCGCCAAGTATCGCGACCTGCTCGACCGCAACGTGATCGACAATACCGAACGCGGCCTCAAGGTCACGGCGGCTGAGATGGCGCAGGCGGGCGTGGTGCAGTCCAAGCTCTACAGGCAGTTTCTGGGCTTCTTCCAGGACGTGGACATCCTGATTTGCCCTGCTGCCAGCGTGTCGCCGTTCCCGCACGACCAGCTGTTCATCGAGGAGATCAACGGCGAGAAAATGCCAACCTACATGCGCTGGCTCGCCATATCCTACGCGCTGACGACGGTGCTGCCGGCGGCCTGCGTGATCCCCTGTGGGCTCGACGACTTCAACATGCCGTTCGGCATCCAGATCGTCGGGCCGAACGGATCCGACGCACTGGTCCTCGAAGTCGCCCACGCGCTGGAGCAGATTTTGGCCGACAACCCACTGACCCGCCGGCCGATCCCCGACCTCCAGAAGCTGAGCGCCTGACATGGACGAAACAGCGATCGACCGCGCCGCCATGGGGCGGCTCGCCAATGCGCTCGCCTTCATCTGCGGGGCTGCGCATGCGACGACGCTCGCCCTGAAGGCCGCCGCCGAAAGCGGCACCGACAAGGACATCAAGGCGGCCCGCGCCCTGTTCCTCAAGCTCAAGCCCGGCGACCGCCGCGCGGCCCTCGCCATGATCCAGGATTGAGGGCGGGACAACGGGGACGGTTACTGATGTCGCCTCTGGTGCTACAGTGCAGCCGAGCTTCGCCGATCGGTAACTGCTTGCGTTGTGTCGAGGAGGTCAGTCATGCAACTTGTGTTGCGTTCACGGATGATCCAGCTTGCCGGCGCAGGGGCCGCGCTTCTGCTGCTCGCCACGCCCGCGCTCGCGGATAAGATCGACGGCGAGTGGTGCTTTGCCACCCAATCGTTGCTGATCGACGGCCCCAGCATACGGACGCCGGGCGGCAGCAGCATCAAGGGCAGCTACTCGCGGCACAATTTCTCCTACGTCGTCCCCGCGCCTGAACCGGACGCCGGCACCGAGATCGACATGCAGCTGATCAGCGAGGAAGCCATGACGCTGAGTCGCGGTAAGAGCGGCAAGCCCGAGGAATGGCGCCGCTGCCGCGTCACGAGCTGAGGGGCGGGGGTGACGACGAGGCGGGGCGGCGCTCGGATCAGGAACAGCCCTATGACCCAGGGCAATCGCACGAACGACCCGCCGCATCGGCCACATCCAAGAAAACTCATTGACCTGCAGAGGTTTTCGCCGTGAGGGGGAGGGTACTTTCTCGCGGACGAAACCAGCGGCTTGATACCCCCCCTGTACCTTTTTCTCACGGTCTCTAGAAGCTTTGATGTGGTTGCGGTTGTTGCTGATGCGAAGTGGAGCATAGCGAAACGTAACATCAGACCAAAAACCGCCGCACGAACGCGGGCACCACTTCCGTCGCCGGACCGTGGATCGCCTCGTCGAACAGGCGCGCACCTTCCGACGGCTCGAGGTTGAGTTCGACCGTGCGCGCGCCGACAGCCCGGGCCGCTGCGACAAAGCCGGCGGCCGGATAAACATTGCCGCTGGTGCCGATCGACACGAACAGGTCGGTCTCGGCCAGCGCCTCCTCGATGAGGTCCATGTGGTAGGGCATTTCGCCGAACCACACGACGTCGGGACGCAGGCGGCCGGTGGCGCTGCAGTGTGGACAGACGGAGGCCGGCGTGATGTCGCCATTCCAGGCCGCACGGTCATCGCAGGCGAGGCACCAGGCCTTCAGCAACTCGCCGTGCATGTGGATCAGGTGGCGCTGGCCGGCCGCCTCGTGCAGCGCATCGATGTTCTGGGTGACGACCAGGACGTCGCCCTTGAACTCGGCCTCGAGTTGGGCAAGCGCCAGATGCGCGGCATTGGGTTTGGCGCTCGCGTGGTCGCGGCGGCGGGTGTTGTAGAACGCTTGCACGCGGGCGGGATCGCGCACGAAGGCCTCGGGCGTCGCCACATCCTCGATGCGCACCTTCGACCAGATGCCACCCTTATCGCGGAAGGTCGCGAGCCCCGACTCGGCCGACAATCCGGCGCCGGTCAAAATGAGAATGCTCCTGGGCTGTGCCATTAGACTACCCCTGGCCCGCCGCCTGGGCGCGGGCGCGCAGGGTGGCGACCTCGGCTTCGAGTTCGGCGATGCGCGCCGTCTGTGCTGACACCGTGCGCGCCACATCCTCGGCGTGAAACATCTGCGGAATGTGCTGCGGGCAGTTCTGATCGATGGCTGCAAGCTCGAACACGATCACCTGTTCAGGCCGTGCCTGATAGCCCTCGGGCCACAGTTTCGCCAGTAGCGCTGTATCGTCGGTGACGACCTTGGCCGTGCCCCACAGTTTGATGCGTTGGCGGCTCGCATACTCCATGATGAAAATGAACGCCTTGGGGTTCTCGGCGAGATTGCCGGTCGTGATGAACTGGCGGTTGCCTTTATAGTCGGCGAAGGCGAGCGTCGTCTCGTTGACGATGCGCAGGAAGCCCGGCGGTCCGCCGCGATGCTGCACGTAGGGCTGGCCGCTGGCACTGGCGGTCGCCAGATAAAACGAGCGGATTTCGGCCAGGAAGGCTGCGAGCTCGGGCGTGATCCGGCTCGGCCATTCGGCCCGGCGCGCGAACGCTGCCCGCGAGCCGCGTGCCTCCTGGATGGCCTTCACGGCCGGGCTGAACGCCACATCGCTGCTGTTCGTCATCCTCGCACCTGCGTCAAGTTGCTGGGCGCCGGCCGGGCGCATCACGGGCCATAGTGCACTGACGCGAGGTTGAACCATGGCACACCCCCTTCGGCAAGCGGCCCAGTTGGCCGGCAACACGGCGCGCTTCGGCTGGTACTACGGCATCAACTGGCTGATGGACCGGCAGGCAGTCCGGCTCGGCGCGAAGCCGGCCTATAAACCGACGCGTCCCGTGCCGACCCGTCAGGGACTGATGACCGATCTCGCCGCGGTGTTCCTCGCCGATGCGGCCGCCGTGCGCGAAGGGCTATATTCTCCGACGACAGAAGATGCGGAGCCGCTGTCGAGCCACCTCGCCCGCCTGCGGCTGATGATGGCCGATCTGCCAGGTGCCATCGGCCGGCGCGAAGCGGAGGATGCCCTGACCGCGCGCCGCCTGCCAGCCGCCGAAGGCCTGCCCGAGTACTTTACCCAGGACTTCCACTTCCAGACCGGGGGCTATCTGTCGGAGGACTCGGCCAAGTTGTACGATGTGCAAGTGGAGACGCTGTTCTACGGCAGCGCCAACCCGATGCGCCGCTCGGCGTTGCGCCCGATCGCCGAGTTCATGCGGGGGCAGGACCAGCGCAAGCTGGCGCTCCTCGATGTGGCCTGCGGTACGGGGCGGTTTTTGCGCCAGGTGCGCCTCGCGTTTCCAGCCTTGAAGCTCAGCGGCATCGATCTGTCGTCGACCTATCTGGCGGAAGCTGCCTGCCATATGGCAGGGGTGCGGCCGGCCGAGTTCATCGACGGCAACGCCGAGACGATTCCCTTGGCCGACGCGACCCAGGACATCGTCAGTTGCATTTTCCTGTTCCACGAACTGCCGCCCCTCGTGCGCCGGCGCGTTGCCGCCGAGATGGCGCGCGTGTTGAAGCCGGGCGGACTTCTGGTCTTCATCGATAGCCTGCAGATGGGCGACCGGCCAGGCTGGGACGGGCTGCTGGAGGCCTTCCCCGTGCGCTTCCATGAACCCTACTACCGTCACTACACCATCGACGACCTCGACGGCCTGTTCGCCGACGCCGGCCTATTGCCGGTTTCAACCGCTCCGGTCTTCCTGTCGAAGCTCATGGTGCGGCGGAAAGCTGCGTAGAGGTGAGTGCCAGGGCAATCGCATGAAGAAGCCGCTGCCTCGAGCACATTCAAGCAAACACATTGAACTTCCCCCTTGAGGGCTACGGGATTCACCCATGTCGGTTGCGGTGCCGACAAGGCTCAAACCTATGGTTTCGCTGGAGAAACCAGATTTCTGCCACCTGTTTGCCTCGGCTTAGGCACCGCGCCTGCGGCCTGTTTTCGTGGAGGACCGCCTCCGCGGCCAAGACGAGAAGGGGAGAGCTTGATCCGCACAGCGATGTTTGTAAGCGACTGCAATACCGGAGCAATGCGAACGCCGACTCATACCCTCGTGCAAAACTCTTGACCTGAATGAGGTTAAGAGTTTTGCGTTCGGCGCTCGCGCCGGCGACCCTTGGCCGCTCGGCCAGCGGATAAGGAAAAGGGGCATGTGTTGCGCTGGCCGGTATCACATGTGTGAATGCCATAGCTGCCGTGGGACCGGATGCAGGTCCGCCTTGAGCGCTATATCCCCAAGGCCCGTGTGTTGCACCCATGGCCAGAAGCGCGGTTCCGCGTCAGACACTTGAGGTGGGAGCCGGGTGCGCGAGCCGCGCCCGTCGGGATCTGTGCGGGGGGCGTTCAGCAAATGACCGTCCCTGCTGCGATTGCCGCGCGCGCGAACCCGCGAACCGGCATTGCTCTCGGCGGTGGTCATCGTCTACGGTGCCGCGCGAACATCAGCCGCGCTGGAGCATGGCCAATTGAACGGCCTTAGGGCTGCTTCACTTTCAGCGGCCTATCCGATCGCCCCCGATCGAACCCGAGGAGTGCTAGTCATGATCGATCTCTACACTTGGTCGACGCCGAACGGCCGCAAGGTTTCCATCATGCTCGAAGAAGTGGGGCTGCCCTACAAGGTGCACCCGATCGACATCAACAAGAACGAGCAGTTTGCGCCAGCCTTCCTCAAGATCAGTCCGAACAACCGCATCCCGGCGATCTTCGACGCCGACACCGGCCAGTCGATTTTCGAGTCGGGCGCGATCCTCATGTACCTGGCGCAGAAGACCGGCAAGTTCTGGGCTGCCAAGGGCGACGCCCACTGGCGCACGACCGAATGGCTGATGTGGCAGATGGCGGGCTTCGGCCCGATGCTCGGCCAGGTGCATCATTTCGTGAAGTACAACAAGGGCAAGGCGCCTTACGCCGAGGAGCGATACCTCGCCGAAGCCAAGCGCCTCTATGGCGTGCTCGACCGTCGCCTGGCCGAAGCGCCTTACGTTGCCGGCGACTATTCGATCGCCGACATGGCGATCTGGCCTTGGGCCTCACGCTTCGAGTGGCAGACGATCGACCTCAAGGACTTCCCCAACGTCACCCGCTGGTACCGCGACATCGCCGCCCGCCCTGCCGTGCAGAAGGGCT
This sequence comes from Hyphomicrobiaceae bacterium, assembly GCA_021730785.1. GTDB lineage: Bacteria > Pseudomonadota > Alphaproteobacteria > Rhizobiales > Hyphomicrobiaceae > JAKFWF01. Next base: position 90,466 of record JAKFWF010000046.1, on the reverse strand, counting down.
ACCACGTACCGATCAAGCAGCCCGACATTCCGATGCCCTGATCGGTTGGCATGGGCGGTTGCCTCACATCCATCGATTTTCCAAGGAGCCCGACGTCATGGCAGCGAAACCGCATTTCTCTGGCATCATTGCGCCCGTCCTCACGCCGTTCGGCGAGGACGGCGCGCCCGATCCCGATCGCTTCATCGACCATGCCGAATGGCTGATGGCCAATGGCTGCACGGCGCTTGCCCCGTTCGGGACAACGAGCGAGGCCAATTCGCTCGGCCTCGACGAGCGCATGGAACTCCTCGAGGACCTGATCGATGCAGGGCTTGATCCGACATTGATGATGCCCGGCACCGGCGCCTGCTCGATCACGGACGCGGCCATTCTCACACAGCATGCGGTCGACGTGGGCTGCGGCGGCGTACTGATGCTGCCGCCGTTCTATTACAAGAACCCAAGCGAAGAAGGCCTGTTCCGCTTCTACGCCGACGTGATCGACGAAGTGGGCGATGACCGGCTGAAGGTCTATCTCTATCATATCCCCCCCGTGGCCCAAGTTGGCATTCCGCTGCCGCTGATCGGCCGCCTGCGCAAGGAATTCCCAAACATCGTGGTTGGCCTCAAGGACAGCTCCGGCGACTGGAGCAACATGAAGGCGATCCTCGATGCCTATCCGGGCTTCGAGCTGTTCCCCGGTGCCGAGCTGTACCTGCTCGATGGCCTGCGGGCCGGCGCGGTCGGCACCATCTCGGCAACCGCCAATATCAGCGCGGCCGCCATGCGCAAGATCTACGACAACTGGCAGGGTCCCGATGCCGACCGCATGCAGGCCGACGTGTCGGCGATGCGCAAGACGATCCAGAGTTATCCCATGATGCCGCTGCTGAAGGCGGTTATCGCGCACTATCGCGGCGATCCAGGCTGGGCCGAGCTGCGCCCCCCTTTCACCGCCATGCCCGAGGCCGATGCCAAGGCCGCAATCCAGACGCTCGCTGACCTGCACGGCTTCAAGCTGGAGTTTGGCGCGGAAGCGTGAGGGCGCTTGGCGGCTCGTAGGTCCGTAGGTTGGGTTAGTTGTACTGCGTCGGAAGTTCTGGCGCAGAGTTGTCGTGGTGCTTGGTCTGGCACAGCAGGAGCAGCGCGACAAGGTTGCGACGAGGCCGGCGTTGAGGCGTAGACGTATGGTCGCGATCGAGTTGGGAACATGCCGCTCAGGCCGGAGCGGTGGAACCTCGGGAGCGGTACCCCGAGGGAATGGCAAATTCCTGGACGAAACGTCCGGATCGAGGTCCGAAGGGGCAAATCGCCTCTTTCGGAGACGAGGAATCCATAAGCGGCGATACACATCGTGGCGTGATGATGAAACCCGCGCCAGCTTCGTCCTTCGAAATGACCCAGACCGACTTCCTGTTTGAGTTCGTGATAATCGCACTCGATCCGCCAGCGCATCATCGTGATATCGACCTTTCGACCAGCAGCCTTTCGTCGGCAGTTTCTTGGCGAGTTCGGCCGCGTTCATCGGCTCCGCCTTCGGCGTCGTCCCGACAACCAACGTGGTGCCGCGAATGCCCAACGAATAGATGAGTTCCAATTGCGTCAGGCCGTTTCGAAGCGACAGGTCGTGCCCATAGCCGGCATCCATCAGAGCGACGCCGCAGGGCAGGCCGATTTCACACGCCCATTCGATTTGCCGCAGTGCCATCTTCGGCTTTGTGGTGAATTCAATATCGTCGGGAACGCCGGCCTTTTTGCGCCTCGCCGCATCGCTGGCCCATTTTTCTGGAAGATACAGCCGGAGGCGGCGGGAAGGCTGGCATGGTGATTGGCGAGCGAAAGCGAAACCGCGATCTGGCAATTCGTCTGCTTTCCGGCCTGGCCGCAATATTGATGCGACACGCCCACGGAATGCGAACCGTATTTTGGAAATCCGGTATCGTCGACGACCCAGACCTCGATCGGCCCATGCCGCTCGATCCGCGGCAGCGCGTATTTGCGTACCTCCCCCAGAGCGGCTGCATCCGATCACTCTCCTTTGCTCAGAAAGTGCAGCAAAGACTGGTGCTGGGCGCTGGCCTCGCCGGCCGCCGCCTTCGCCTCCCCCTTTGACGCTACGGGATTCACACAAGTGAGTCGGCGATAAAATTGCGCTGGTATTGCAGCGGCTTAAAAAACTCTCTGTTCGGATTATAAGTTCCCCTTCTCGTCTTGGCCGCGGAGGCGGTCCTCCACGACAACGGGCCGCAGGCGCGGTGCCTCAGCCGGGGCAATCAGGTCGCAAAAATCTGGTTTCTCCAGTGAAACCATAGGTTTGAACCTTGTCGTGGACGGCCGCCTACGCGGCCGTGACGAAAACACCCGAGATTTGGCCGAACAAGTGTTCGGCCAAATCTCGGCTCATGCGGCCCCTGCAACCGACATGTGTGAATCCCGTAGCTTTGACGGGGGAGGACGGCGCGCCATGAGTTAGGCCGCGCATCGCCAATCAAGCAGCTTGCACGGGCGCAGCGTAACTCATTCTTGGCGCGCCTAGGTGGCGGTGACAGGGCAACGCACTATAAATGTCCGACCGGGTCGATCCCTGCCCCTTTGGACCGGGCTGATGCTTGACCGTATTCATTTGTGCGATCGCCCATGATCTACGGCAAAACCATCTTGCGCTCGGGACGTCGGTCGCGGCATGGTACGGGAAAATCTTGCCTTGGGAAAATGCCATGTCCGATCTCGATAGACGTTCGATCCTTGCCGGGGCGGCGCTCGCTGCCGGTGCCACCGTGATTGCAAGCGAGGCTGGGGCGCAGGCGCCCAGGATGCCGTTTACGATCGCCCCGACCCTCATTCCGATTGCCGGCTCCGACCAGATGTTCCCCGTGCGGCGCATCTACTGCATCGGCCGCAACTATGCAGCACACGCCCGCGAGATGGGCTCGGACCCGACGCGCGAACCGCCGTTCTTCTTCCAGAAGCCGACCGATGCCATCCAACTGGTGCCGGCGGGCGGCATGGTCGATCACGCTTATCCCTCGCTGACCAAGAACTACCACTACGAGGTGGAACTGGTGGTCGCGCTCAAGGGTGGCGGCAAGGACATCGCCCAGGACAAGGCGCTCGAGCTGGTGTTCGGCTATGCGGTTGGCCTCGACATGACCCGGCGCGATCTGCAGCGCGCCATGGGCGACCAGAAAAAGCCCTGGGAGATCGGCAAGTCGTTCGACCGTTCGGCGCCGGTTGGCCCGATCCATCCGGTCGCACAGGTCGGGCACATCGGGACGGGGCGCATCTCGCTCGCCGTCAACGGCACCGTGAAACAGGACGCGACGCTCGCTCACATGATCTGGAACGTGGCCGAGCAGATTTCCAAGCTGTCCGAGGCCAATGAGCTGTTCGCCGGCGACATCATCTATTCGGGAACGCCGGAGAACGTCGGCCCGGTGGTCGTCAGTGACATACTGCTCTGCAAAATCGAAGGCCTGCCCGACCTGTCGATCCGGATCGTGTGAGCCGACGATGAGTATCTCGCCCGCAGGCAGCGCCCTCGTGTTCTGCCTTTTCGCCTTCGCAGCCCTTGCGGGCTGCGGGCAGGAAGCCCCTGTGGCACCGCAAACCGAAGTCCCCCAGCCAAAGTTGAGCCAAATGACCACCACCGCCTCAGGCTTGCAGTTCACCGACAGCGTCGTTGGCACGGGTGCCCAACCCAAGACGGGGCAGACCTGCGTCATGCACTATACCGGCTGGCTCTATGTCGACGGCGTGAAGGGCAAGAAGTTCGACAGTTCGGTCGACCGTGGCGAGCCGTTCGAATTCGCGATCGGCAAGCGCCAGGTGATCGGCGGCTGGGACGAAGGCGTGGCCAGCATGAAGGTCGGCGGCAAGCGCACGCTGATCATCCCGCCCGCACTCGGCTATGGCGCCCGCGGTGCCGGCGGCGTGATCCCAGGCAACGCCACCCTGCTGTTCGATGTCGAATTGCTCGGCGTCAAGGGCTGATACCGCCCCGGCGCAGTGACCCAATCGGTGATCGCTGGCGTATCACCTCGCAAGGAACGCGAGGACATGGATCAGCATGCGAAGGGCGATTGTGATAGGGCTCTACACCCTTGCCGGCTTGGCAGCGCTGGCGGTCGTCGGCATGGGCGTGTGGGTGTTCTACGTGCAGAATGTCGAGAAGCCGGCCTACCGGGTCGTACTGCAGGATGGGGCGATTGAGGTGCGGGACTATCCGGCACTGGTGATCGCCGAGGTGACGACGACCGGTGATCGTCGCGGCGCGGTCAATGCCGGGTTCCGGCCGCTCGCCAATTACATTTTTGCCAAAGAGCGGACGGGCGATACCATCGCGATGACGGCACCGGTGACACAGCAGCGCAGCCTATCGCGCAACGGCAACGACGACAGCTGGACCGTGCAGTTCATCATGCCGTCAAAGTATAAGCTCGGCGACCTGCCGGCACCCGCCGGCGCCACGGTGCAGCTGAAGCAGGTGCCAGCGTCGCGCCGAATCGCCATTCGCTTTTCCGGCGTCGCGACGGACGCACTGATTGCGGAACAGGAGGCCGTTCTGCGGACCTGGATCGCCAAGGGTAATCTCGCGACTTCGGTCGCCGCCACCGCCACCTACGCCTACTATAACGACCCGTTCACGCCAGGGCCATTCCGCCGCAACGAAGTGATGTTCGACGTTGCCACTAAACCGTGAAGCTCGTGCCGCAACCGCACGAGGCGGTGGCGTTGGGATTGCGGATCTTGAACGCGGCGCCGATCAGGTCATCGACGAAGTCGATCTCGGAGCCGGCAAGGAAGCCGAGCGATACGGGATCGACGAGGACGCGGGCCGCATTGCGTTCGATCACGAGATCATCGGCCTCGGACGCGGCCACCAGGTCGAATTTGTATTGGAAGCCCGAGCAGCCGCCGCCCTCGACGCTGACCCTGAGCAGCTTGTTGGCCGATTCGTTCGCCACGATCTCGTTGATGCGGTGGGCCGCGCGTTCGGTCACGGTGACGGAGGTGGTGGTCATGGCTATTCCGATCCTGGCAGAGAATCGTGCGGCTGCACGGCTCCAGCACTTTGAGGTATACCATGAGATAGGTGCTGATGCGGGATTGTCAAACGGGCAGGCGTGGCGGACGAATGGCAAGCGCGATTGCAGGCACAGATCATGAGTTCGGGGCGAACCTTGCGCCGGGAGCTCGAGCGACCGCTGGCTACGCTGCATCGGCAACTCCAACGCGCGGCCGGCGCTTTGCGGAGGCGCCATGCCCGACCCGCTCCGAGTTCCAGCGTGACCGCGATCGCATCATCCACGCCAGCGCGTTCCGCAGGCTGACCCACAAAACACAGGTGTTTCTGTTCCACGAGGGCGACCATTACCGAACGCGCCTGACCCACACGCTGGAAGTGGCGCAGATCGCCCGCACCGTCGCCCGCCAGCTGTGCCTTGATGAGGACCTGGCTGAAGCGCTGGGCCTCGCCCACGACCTCGGCCATCCGCCCTTCGGGCACGCCGGCGAACGGGCGCTAGATGCCGCCAACGCGCGGTTTGGCGGGTTCGATCACAATGCGCAGAGCCTGCGGGTGGTGACCAAGCTCGAGCGGAAATACACAGCCTTCGATGGCCTCAATCTGAGCTGGGAAACCCTGGAGGGACTGGCGAAGCACAACGGTCCGTTGATCGGTGCACAACCAGAGCCGGTGCGCCGCGTCCTCACCGAGCTTGCGTCGTGGCAGAGCTTCGACGATCGGCACTGGCCCTGCGCCGAAGCCCAGGTCGCGAGCCTCGCCGACGACATCGCCTATGCAACACATGACGTGGATGACGGCTTGCGGGCCGGCCTGATCGTCATTGCCGATCTTCGCGAGGCGCCGCTCGCCGGCGACATTGCAGCCGGCATGTCGGGGGACACCATCCGCGCCGAGGCCAGTCGCCGCAACTACGACATCTCCCGGCGCATGATCACGTTTCTGATCCGCGATCTCGTTGAGTCGAGTCGGGTGCGGTTGGGCGCACTGCGGCCGCGCAACGCCGATGACATTCGCGCAGCCGGTGCCCCCGTCGTCGGCTTTTCCGCTGCCACGGCATCGGGGCTCGTCGGGCTAAAGCAGTTCCTGTTCAACCGCGTCTACCGCCACGAGCGAGTGACGCGCGTAATGGCGGGTGCCGAGGCGATCGTCGGCGAACTCTTTCAGCGCTACCAGTGCATGCCAACTGCTCTGCCCGCGCAGTGGCGCGAAGCCGCCGCCGCGCTCGACGACGCCGGCCGGGCCCGCGTCATCCTGGACTTCGTTGCCGGCATGACCGATCGCTACGCGATCGCCGAGCACCGCCGCCTGTTTGACGCGACGCCGGAGTTACGCTAGCCGCTGGTCCTGCACCGTTCGCAGTTGCGAACGTGCCATGCCACCCAAGGGCCGTCTCCCATGAACGTGTTTACCGCGATCGAGCAGCTGGTGCGCGAGCAACTGGCGGCACTGGCGGCAGAGGGTGCTTTGCCCGCTGGCCTCGATCTGTCCGCGGTCGCCGTCGAGACGCCGCGCGATCCGACGCATGGCGATCTTGCGACCAATGCCGCGCTGGTGCTGGCCAAGGCCGCACGCATGAAGCCGCGCGATATTGCCGACAAGCTGGTGGCCAAGCTGAAGGCTGACCCGCGCGTTACCAAGGCAGAGGCGGCTGGCCCAGGTTTCATCAACATCACGCTCGACGTCGCCCTATGGCACCAGCAGATCGTCAGCATCCTGCAGGAAGGCGCCGGGTATGGCCGCTTGAACGCCGGGCAGGGCGGCGCAGTCAACGTCGAATACGTGTCGGCCAACCCGACAGGACCCATGCACGTCGGCCATTGCCGCAATGCGGTCGTCGGCGATGCCATCGCCAATCTGTTGGCCTTTGCCGGCTACGACGTGACCCGCGAGTACTACATCAACGATGCCGGCGGGCAGGTCGACACGCTCGCCCGGTCGGCTCATTTGCGGTACCGCGAGGCGCTGGGCGAAACGATCGGCGATATCCCCGAGGGGCTTTATCCAGGCGACTATCTGAAACCCGTCGGCACGGCGCTTGCGCAGCAGCATGGCAAGAGGCTGCTTGGTCTGGCCGAAGCCGACTGGCTGCCCGAAGTCAAAGCCACCGCCATCGCCGCCATGCTCGCCATGATCCGCGAAGATCTTGCCAGCCTCGGCATCAAGCACGACGTGTTCTTTTCGGAACGCTCGCTCACCGCCGGTGGCGAGGATCGCGTCGCCGACACCATCGCCTGGCTGCAGCAGCGCGATCTCGTCTACACCGGCACCCTGCCGCCGCCCAAGGGCGAGGCGATCGAGGACTGGGAAGATCGACCGCAAACCCTGTTTCGCTCCAGCAAGTTCGGCGACGATCTAGATCGTGCGCTGAAGAAATCGGACGGTGGCTACACCTATTTCGCTTCCGACCTTGCCTATCATCGCGACAAGCTCAAGCGCGGCTTCACCCATCTCGTCAACGTGCTGGGCGCCGATCACAGCGGCTATGCCAAGCGCATCAAGGCTGCCGTTTCGGCCTTGAGCGAGGGGCGCGCCGAAATGGACGTGCAATTCTACCAGTTCGTGAAACTGATGAAGAACGGCGAGCCGCTGACCATGAGCAAGCGGTCTGGCACCTTCATCACGTTGCGCGACGTGGTCGATGAAGTCGGGCGCGATGCCGTCCGCTTCATGATGCTGTACCGCAAGAACGATGCTGCCCTCGACTTCGATTTTGCCAAGGTCACCGAGCAGTCGAAGGACAATCCGGTGTTCTATGTGCAGTATGCGCACGCACGTGCAGCATCGGTGTTTCGCAACGTCAGGCTGAGTTTCCCAGAGCTAGATCTGGCCGCGGCCCGCACGACCGACTTGTCCAGCCTCGGCGATGCGGCGGAAATTGAACTCGTGAAACAATTGGCCGCATTCCCAAAAATTATCAATGGCGCAGCCCGGGCGCACGAGCCGCACCGCCTGGCATTCTATCTGTTCGACGTCGCATCGGCGTTCCATCAGCTTTGGGCACGCGGCAATGATTCGCCACATTTGCGCTTCATACAACCCAGCAGCAAAACTGCCACAGCAGCACGATTGGCTCTTATCGGTGCCACGCAACAGGTGATATCGTCTGGACTTAGTGTGCTGGGCGTCGAAGCTCCGCAGGAGATGCGCTAGGCTCCTGAGTCGTTGGAGCGGGATTGGCACGAGGGATTTGGAATGTCTCGGTCGAATGGTCCATTGGGTCCGGCGCGCGGTGCACAACCGCCGCAATGGCAGCAGGCAGGGGATCGCGATCCCGCGGCCGGCCATGCTTATCCGGAAAGCTATCCTGCGGCACCTGCTGGGCAGGCTAATCGCTATCCGCCGCAGCACGGCAACGGCTTTGCCAACGGGCAGCAGGTCGCACCTTATCCGCCTGCGCCCGGGTATCCTGCACCCGCGGCACCCCAGGGCTATTATCCGGCCGCACCACAGCCGCAGCCGACCTCTTATCAGCCGGTGTTCGATCGCTATGCGGCACCGGCCGCCGAACCGACGCAGCGGCCCTATGATCCGCGCGCTGTCCAGCAACTCCAACAGCGTCCGGCAGCGCCCCAGCCCCAGCCGCCTGCGTACGCGCCACAGGCACAGCAGCCCTCGCTGTATGATTCCCACATGACGCAGCCTGCCCCGGCTGCCACCACCGCGCGTGGTGGCCGGTACGAGCAGTGGGCAGAGCCCGCCTCCGAGCATGCCCAATATGCGGCGGCGCCGCAGGCGCAGATCCCGGCGCCGCAGGCCCCGCGTGGCTACGATTTTTCGAACTATGCGCCGGCCAGCGCCCTGCAGCAGCCAGCCTCGCAGCAGCAGGACTACGCACCCGCGCGCGATGCGCGTGACTATGGCATGGCACCCGGGCAGATGCCCTACCAGGGCCGCCAGCCGGCGCTGCAGCAGCCGATCCGGGCCGACGAGGCGCAGTGGCAGCTCAGTCCGACCTACGATCGTCGTGACGGCGGGCATGGCGAGGCGAATGGCTATGCGCCGCAGCAGGCCGGCTACGATCAAGTGGCCTACGACCAGCCGGACCAGAGCCAGGCCGTGCAGGCCGCAACCGATCCGGCCTATGAAGCCGACGAACAAGGGGACTACGAAGAGGAAGAACCGCGCAAGGGCCGGCGCGGGCTGGTGCTCGTTTCCGCCCTGGTCGGCGCGTTGGCGTTCGGTGTCGGGCTCGCTTACGCCTACAAGAAATTTCTGCCCAACAAGGACTTGGCCGGCAAGGAGCAGCCGGCAAAAATCAGTGCGCCCAAGGGGCCGTCAAAGACGCAGCCGACGGATGCAGGCGGCAAGCAGTTCGCCAACCAGGATTCGAAATTGCAGGAACGCTTCGACGGAGGCGCTCCGCCCGCCGGCAGCACCCAGCCCAGCAGCGCGAGTGCTGTCGCAGGTGCAAGCGTGGTGGATGGCGACGGGGTCAAGCGCGTGCAGACGTATGCCGTCGGCCGCGATGGCTCGGTCGCGCTCCCGCCGCCGCCATTGGGCACGACGGTGGTCGGCGGCCAGCCTCGACCGGTTGGCCCGCTGCCTGGAGTTACCACGGGCGAGGTCATCTCAACCCAGCCTAGGGTCCGAACCGTCGAAGTGGCGCAACCGCGTGCCGTTGTGCCGGTGCCCTTGAGCGTTGCCAACACGCCGACCGCCGATCCGGCCGCCGTGCAGAAAAAAGCCGTAGCGCCGAAGAAGTCGGCTGCAACTCGCGATGATCTGGCGGCAGGGGCGCCAACTGCTGGCGTCGGGGCAACTCCGGTTGCTGCCGCCGCACCGAAGGCCGGTGGCAGCAACTTCGTCGCCATCGTGGCCTCGAAGAGCAGCCGTGCAGATGCTTTGAAGGTCAACGCCGAACTTGAGAAGCTCGACGTGCTGAAGGGCAAAGTGTTCGACGTGCAGGAGGCAGATTTGTCGGCCCAGGGACGCGGCACAACTTACCGTTCGGTCGTGGGCCCGCCCGGCTCGCGGGCCTATGCGGTCAGCGTCTGCAACAGCGTGAAGTCGTTGGGTTACGCCGATTGCTGGCCGGGCCCCTACTGAGTTCGGCAGTGCCGATTGAATCGACAACGGCGGCTTCGGCCGCCGTTTTGCGTCCAGCCTCGAAGGTGCAGGGGGGTCCATGCGCAGCGCCTACATCACGGGTCTGGCCGGCGACACGTTGCAGCAGGGCGAGCGCCGCCTGTTGGCTGTGACCCGCCCCGCCGGCATCATCCTGTTCGCCCGCAACTGCGTTTCGCCCGACCAGATCCGGCAACTGGTTGCGGACGCCAAGACAGCGATCGGCTCGGATGATGTCCTGGTGCTGATCGACCAGGAGGGTGGTCGCGTCCAGCGTCTGCGGCCACCGCACTGGCGCGCACTGCCGCCGGCCGCAGCCTACGCAGCGCTCTACACGATGGACCCGCCGGCCGCGACCACCGCTGCCACCCTCGCCGCCCGTCTGACGGCCCAGGACCTGCGCGCGCTCGGCATCAATACCAACTGCACGCCAGTCCTCGACGTGCCGGTGCCGGGTGCCCACAGTATCATCGGCGACCGAGCGTTCGGCAGCAACTGGCCGCAGATCGCAGCGCTGGGCCGGGCGGTGGCGGCCGGCCACAGGGCGGGCGGCGTGGTTCCGGTGATCAAGCACATTCCCGGCCATGGCCGCGCCAACGCCGACAGCCATCTCGAACTGCCGATCGTGACCACGGCGCGCGCGGACCTTGAAGCCACCTGCTTTGCCGCCTTCCATGCGCTGCGCGACATGCCAGCTGCAATGACGGCGCATGTGGTGTTCAGCGCCATCGATAGGGCCCACCCGGCCAGCACGTCAGCGATCGTCACGGAGGACGTGATCCGCGGCAAGATCGGCTACGACGGGTTCCTCATGAGCGATGATCTCGGCATGAAGGCGCTCAGCGGTTCGTTCGTCGATCGCGCGGCAGCCGTGATCCGCGCGGGCAGTGACGTTGCGCTCCACTGCGGCGGTGATCTGGCCGAGATGGAGGCGGTGGCGGCCGGCGTGCCCGCTCTGCAGGGCGCGGCGCTGCGCCGGTTCGAGCAGTGTCTCGCCGTCACCCGCCGAGTGGAGCCGTTCGATCAGGCTGCGGCCGAATCAGCACTGGCCCGCGTCCTGGCGATCGCCGCCGCCAGCCAAGGGCATCACCCTGCTGCATAGTGGTGCCCGCCAGTGGTGCCTGCAGAACCTGGGCCTCGCCCCCTGAATCAGTGTAGCCTTGGCGCATGCTGGCCCAGGATCCGACCCGCGCGATGACCGAAGACGATGCAAAAACGCCGACCGATCGTGCGATCGAGGCCTGGACCGCGCCCGGTCCCGACGAGGCAGCTGCCGCCGCCGAGGCGCTCGTCATCGATATCGAGGGCTTTGAGGGCCCACTCGATTTGCTGCTGGCGCTCGCCCGCACGCAGAAAGTCGATCTGACGCGCATTTCGATCCTGGCGCTCGTCGACCAATATCTCGGCTATATCCACGAAGCGCAACGCATCAAGCTCGAAATCGCCGCCGACTATCTGGTGATGGCGGCCTGGCTCGCGTTTCTCAAATCCCGGTTGCTGCTGCCGCGCGAGAAGTCGGACGACCCTGAGTTCTCGGGCGAGGAACTGGCACAGCGGCTCGCCTTCCGCCTCGCCCGCCTCGACGCAATGCGCAAGGCGGCAGCCCAGTTGCTCACCCGCCGCCGGCTCGGGCGCGACGTGTTCGCCCGCGGTGCCCCCGAGGGCGTCAAGACCATCCGCGAGACCGAATACACCGCGCAGATCTACGATCTGCTGCAGGCCTATGCCAGCCAGCGTACGCGCACAATCAAGAGCGTGCACGTGGTCAAGCAGCGCACCGTGTGGTCGATCAAGGACGCACGGCGGCACCTTGAACGACTGGTTGGCACGTCGACCGGCGGTTGGCTGCAACTCGACATGTTCCTCGAAAGCTACATGCCGGCCGGCGCCAGCGGCGGCGAAATGGAAAAAACCGTGGTCGCGGCGTCGTTCGGTGCCTCGTTGGAGATGGCGCGCGAGGGGCTCGTCGAGATCAAGCAGGACGCGCCGTTCGCGCCGATCTACATGCGCCGGCGCGGCACAGACGGGCCCTGGCAGAAAATTGGCGAATAACTGGTGCTGGCCGTGGCGATTGATCTGGCGTCGTGCACGCGCCATAGGGAGTTCTTGAAATGATACAATCGAGATTATCGATCGTGCCGCGTGCGCCTGACGAGACCGGTGAACCGATCCGAGATGCCGCCGCCAGCGGGCCCGGTGCGCAGCCGCAGGGCGACCGGTCGGCGGAAGTGGCGGTTGCAGCACTCGCCGCGACCGACCGCAGCCAGCGCCTGCGCATTCTCGAAGCGCTGCTGTTCGCCGCCTCTGAGCCGCTCGACGAAGCCAAGCTCAAGAGCCACATCAAGGATGGCGACGACGTTGCTGCCCTGCTGGCCGAGCTGCAGGCGACCTATGCGCCGCGCGGCATCAATCTGATCAAGGTCGCCGGCAAGTGGTGCTTCCGCACCGCCGAGGATCTGGGCTACCTGCTGGAGCGCCATGCGCTGGAGGAACGGCGGCTGTCGCGCGCCGCACTCGAAACGCTCGCCATCATCGCCTATCACCAGCCGGTGACGCGCGCCGAGATCGAGGAGATCCGCGGCGTGACCACGTCCAAGGGCACACTCGACGTTCTGCTGGAAACGGGCTGGATCCGCCCGCGTGGCCGCAGGCGGGCGCCGGGCAAGCCCGTTACCTACGGCACGACCGAGGATTTTCTCATCCACTTCGGTCTCGATGGCATCAAGGATCTGCCGGGCCTCGCCGAGCTGAAGGGGGCAGGGTTGCTCGACAACAATTTACCGCCCGGTTTTGCCGTGCCGGAGCCAACGGACGTCGCAGCCCTGATGCCGGACGAACTGCCGCTCGATGCCGACGAGGAAGAGGTGACCGCCGAGTTGCCCTTCGACGAGCCCGAAGAGGGGGAAAGCATGAGCGAAGGCGACGCCTTGCCGGCGGCAGCGGGTGCGGCTAAGCCCGCACCTTCGACTGAATAGAGACGCGAAGGCACAGATCCAGTGGTGAGTTGGTACAAAGCCAGTGCCCGTGAGGCGTCGCCCCTGGCGCGACAGTCGGAGCCGGCCGGGCGGGCAGCCGTCGCGTTCGCAGCCGAAGTCACCCTCGATGCGGTTGCGTGCCGGTTTGGCGATAAGCAGGCGCTGCGCGGCGTGTCGCTCTCGATCGCGCCCGGCGAAATCGTGTGCCTGCTCGGCCCTTCCGGCTGCGGCAAGACCACCTTGCTCAGGGTCATCTCTGGCATCGAGACGCCATCCGCCGGCCGCGTGCTGATCAACCAGCAGGAGGTGGCTGGACCCAGCCGCTTCGTGCCGCCCGAGAAGCGCAACGTCGGCCTGATGTTCCAGGAGTTCGCGCTGTTCCCGCACCTGACCATCGCCGATAACGTGGCGTTCGGCCTGAAGGCGCTGCCACGGGCCGAAGCGCTGCGCCAGGCGCAAGTCATGCTCGCCCGCGTCGGCCTGCAGCATTATGCCGATGACTACCCCCACATCCTGTCGGGGGGCGAACAGCAGCGCGTTGCACTCGCCCGTGCGCTGGCACCACGCCCGGCCGTCATACTGATGGACGAGCCGTTCTCCGGGCTCGACGTGCAACTGCGCGAAACCATGCAGGAGGAAACGCTCGGTCTGCTGCGGGAGACGCGCGCCACCGCGGTCATCGTCACGCACAACCGCGAGGAGGCGATGCGGCTCGGCGACCGGGTGGCCGTGATGCGCGACGGGCGTATCGTGCAGGTCGGCACTGCCGAGGACTTGTACCGCAACCCGGCCGACCTGTTCGTCGCGCGCCTGTTTTCCGAGATCAACGAGATTGCCTATCCCGTGGTCGGAGATGCGATCCACACGCCGATCGGCGTATTCCATGCGGCCGATCTGATCGAGGGCGAGACCGGCATCCTGTGTCTGCGCCAGCGTGCGATCAAGCTGCGGCCCACCGGCACGGGGCTGTTCGGCCGCGTGCTGCACGTGCGCTTCCTCGGCGATATGGCGCATGTGGAGGTCGGCGTGCGCGGTTTCGAAGTGCCGCTGAAAGTGCGCGTCGGCGAGGCGGTGGCTCCTGCCAAGGGCGCCGAGGTTGGCGTCGAGATCAGTCCGACCAGCGCGCTGGTGTTTCCAGGCGTAGGTTCAGGCTAGTGTTGGCGGAGGGCGCGCGATAAGCACCTTTTGCAAAGTTGCGCGCGCAGCACGCCCTGGACCTCCGATGATGCCGACCCACCTCGCAGCCTTCTTTGCCGCCTCCTTCATTCTGGCGATCACGCCGGGGCCGACCATGTCGCTCGTCATCGCCAACGCGACTGCATACGGGCGGCGCGCAGGGCTGCTGACCGTGTTCGGCAATCTGACCGGGCTGTCGATCTTGCTCACCGCCGTCGTCTTCGGTTTGTCGTCGGTAATGGTGTTCATGTCGACGTGGTTCGACGTCCTGCGCTGGGTCGGTGCCGCCTATCTCGTCTATCTCGGCGCCCGTACGTTGTGGAAGTTGCGCACGCCGGCGCCAGCCATCGCCTCCGGTGATGCCACCTCCACGCGCTGGTTCTGGCAGGGCCTGTTCGTTGCCCTGTCGAACCCGAAGGTGCTGCTATTTCTCGGCGCCTTCCTGCCGCAGTTCATCGACCAGAGCGCGCCCCTGTTCGGACAGCTCGTGGTCTTGGCGGTGATTTTCGTCGCGACCCTTGCCGTGGTCGACTGCGGCTATGCGCTCGCGGTCGCCAGCGCCAGGGCGGCGCTCGAAGGCCCCTGGCGACGCATCATGGAGGGCACGACCGGCGTCCTGCTGATTGCCGGCGGCCTGTTCATTGCCGCTTCCCGGCGGGCGTGAGCTCGAAAGCGGCGGCGGGCACAGGGGCTTGGCATCGCCGCAGTCGCGTGCGAATGCGCACTTAGCCACCCGCCGCCAACCGACTGACTTTTTGAAGCGCATTCGATGTCCGACGAACTCAGCTACGCAACTGCCAAGGACCACCCGCTGAAGCGCGCCTTCATGCGGGCCATCGAGAACCTGTCGGGACGGCGCAAACTGTTGCCGCTCTATCGCCGCTGGCAGCGCGACTATGTCGATAAGAGCCCGCGCATGTGGTCGGACGCGCTCGACCTGATCAACACGAAACTCGAGGTGACGGCACCCGATGACTGGCGCATGATCACGCCCGACGTGCCCCTGGTAATCATCGCCAACCATCCCTTCGGCATTGCCGACGGCATCGCCATCATGGCCATCGCCGAGCAGTTGGGTCGGCCCTATCGCGTGCTGGTCAATAGCGATCTGACACGTATCCCTGAGATGGCGGCGAAGGCGTTGGCGATCGATTTCAGCGCGACGCGAGACGCCATGCAGGTCAACCTCAAGACCCGCGCCGAAGCGCGCCGCCTGCTGAAAGCGGGCACGTCGATCATCATTTTCCCCTCGGGCGGCGTTGCAACCGCGGAACGCACTTTCGGCCGGGCCGAGGATCTGCCTTGGAAGCTGTTTGCCGCACGCCTGATCGAGCAGACCAATGCGCAGGTCCTGCCGATCTACTTCGAAGGGCAGAACTCCGCGCTGTTCCATTTCGTCAGCCGTCACAGTCTGACGCTGCGCCTGTCGCTGCTGGTGTGCGAGTTCCGCTATCGCATCGGCACATCGATCAAAGCGCACATCGGCCGGCCAGTCCCATGCGCGGAGCTGAAACGCGCGGCCGGCGACGGCGCGCTGCTCGACGAACTTTATCTGCTGGTGCACCGGCTGGCGCCCGGGGCGGCCGATCTGCCGCGTGAACAACTGCAGGCGCGTCCGGCCGACGTGCGCCGCCGCTTCCCCTGGGATGGTCCGCCGCCAACCGCGGGCGACAAGGCGAGAGGCAAAGAAGCGGCCAATACCTCAGCCGAGTGAAGTAATCCTTGGGCGACCTGCCTGCGGCATCAGCCACGTGAGGTGGCGCGGTGGCCGACCGCGCCGGCCAGCAGCGGATAGAGAATGCCGATGCCGATGCCGAACGCGATGCCATTGAGGAAGAAGCCCGGCCGCAGCTTCAGAATGTTTCAGTCGGCCAGAAAGCCGGCCAGGAGCGGCTGGCCTTTCAGTGCGGCAACGATCAGCCAGCTGCCAAGCAGCATGGGGAAGACCATGCCGAACAGCAAGCCCTTGAGCGAGCCCTGGCCGCCCGGCATCACGTCATAGAGGACTGCAAACAAAATGCCCCACAGGCCGCCCCAGAACATCTGGTTGGCAAGCACCGGCAGGCCATAGGCGGCCGGCAACGCCGCCATATTCCAGGGCAGGCCCTGCAGCGGCACGCCGATCTGTTTCAGGATGAAATACATGCCCTGATGGAAAACCGCGACGGTGATAGCGCCAGCAAGGAAGCCGGCGGTAACGCGAACGACAATGTGGGGCATGGAATCCTCTATCTCTGGGGTGTAGGCAACAGGCGTCCGACCGATCCCGACCGTCTTATGGTTCGCATTGGCAATGCCAAATTTTTCGGTCTGCGGCCCCGTTCAGCCGAGCAGTGCGGTGTCCGGCGGCAACCCCATCAGCACGCGGCCGATGGTGACGAAATTCGACGGCCGCCCCTGCACCTGCTGCGAGGCCGACAGGCAGTCGCGCATGCGTTGCTCGAAGGGCGCCGACTGGAAAATCGCGTGCGCGCCGGCGGCTCGGTAGGCCTCGGTTGCGATCTCGACGCCCTGATTGATAACCCAGGTCGAGGCGAGCTTGAGGTTTGCCAACTGTTCGATCGACAAGGCTGGGGTTTCGCCCGCCTGGTGGAATGCCTGTTCGAGGGTCGTATGCAAGTAGGCGCGACAGGCCCGCAGCCTGGCCTCCAGGACTGCCAACTGGCCCTGGAACACCGGGCTGTCCTTCATCGACGAGGACGCGCCGCGCGGCGTCTTGGTCATGGCAAGGGCGGTGAGTTCGCCAACCATGCCCTGGGCCACCCCGATCATCAACGCGCTGAACACGGTGGCATGGATCTGCGTGGTGGGGAACACGAACAGCGCACCGTCTTCACGGCGCTCGGCTGGGTCCTCGCGGTCGATCGTCTCGTCGTCGGGCACGAACAGGTCGGTAACTTCGTAGGTGTAGCTCGCGGTGCCGCGCAAACCCAGAGTGCTCCAGTCGTCATGGATGGTCGCCTTGGCCTTCACGAACAGTGCCGTGCGGTCGAGCGGGCGGCCGTCGGCGCGGCGGCGCTGGCTGCCGTCGCGTTCGAACACGTAGCAATGGCCGCCGAGCAAAGTGGCGTTGGCGCAGCCGCTGGCAAATAGCCATTTGCCGGTGACCTTGTAGCCGCCGTCGACCGCCGTCATGCGTCCGGCAATGCCGGCGCCCCAGGCGAGCACCGCGTCCGCTGGCCCGAACAGGCGCTGGGCGACTTCGGGCGCAAGATAGGCAGCCGCAATGGCGCAGCCCGCGGCCTGCCCCACACACCATGCCGAACTTGCGTCGGCGCAAGCAAGGGTCTCCAAGGTCCGGGCCAGTGTGACCAAATCGACTTCATCGCCGCTGATTGACCGCGGCAGCACAAGGCGGAACATGCGCGCGTCATGCAAGGCCGTGACGACGCCGGATGTCAGCGCGCGTGCCGCCTCGATTTGTGGGGCAGCGGCACGCAGCGTCGCAGCGATGGCATGAGCCCTCGATGGTGCATCGGGTGGCACCCTGACAGTGCCGGCAGGCGCCGGTGCGGATGCTGGGAAACGGTCCTTGCCCACGCCCCGGTCGCTCATGGTGTCTCGTCCCCATCGCTGTGGTTACTAGCCACATTAGGTCCGATCGGACGGCAGTTGGCAATCGCAACCGCCGCAATCCTACGTTGTTGCCGGCGCCTACGCCGTTTCGCGCAGGTACATCATGGCGGCGAGCACGCCGCCGGCATGATGTGGCACCTTGGCAAGTTCGAGCCCCATCTCGACGCCGGCCAGGGTGCCGAGAATGGTCAGATCGTTGGTGTCGCCCAAATGGCCGATGCGGAAGACCTTGCCCGCAACCTTCGTCAGCCCGGTTCCGAGCGACATGTCGAACTTGTCGAGGATGATCTTGCGCAGGTTATCGGCGTTGTGGCCGTCGGGCAGCTGCACGGCTGTCAGTACGGGCGAATAGACCTTCGAATCGAGGATCAGGTTTTCCAGACCCCAGGCCGCAACCGCACGCCGCGTCGCTTCGGCATGGCGCTGGTGGCGGGCGAACACCCGGTCGAGCCCCTCCTCGTGCAGCATGTCGATCGCCTCGGCCAGCGCATAGAGCAGGTTGGTCGCCGGCGTATAGGGGAAGAAGCCCGCCTTGTTGTGCGGGATCATCTCCTCCCAGGACCAGAACAGCTTCGGCAAGGTCGCGGTCTTGGCGGCGGCCATTGCCTTGTCGGAGATCGCGTTGAAGGAAATGCCGGGCGGCAGCATCAGGCCCTTCTGGGAGCCCGACACGGTGACGTCGACGCCCCATTCGTCGTGGCGATAGTCGGCTGAGGCCAGTCCCGAAATGGTGTCGACCATCAGCAGTGCGGGGTGCTTAGCGGCGTCGATGGCGCGACGCACCTCGTCGATGTGCGAGGTGGCGCCCGTCGAGGTCTCATTGTGGACAACGCACACTGCCTTTATGGTATGCGCCGTGTCGGCCCGCAGCCGGGTCTCGATGCGGTTGGCATCAACGCCGGAACGCCAGTCGCTTTCGAGGAATTCGGCATGGACGCCGAGCTTCGTCGCCATGGTCTTCCACAGCGTGGCAAAGTGCCCGGTCTCGTACATCAGTACGTGGTCGCCCGGCGACAGTACGTTGGCGAGTGCAGCTTCCCAGGCCCCAGTGCCGGAGGCTGGATAGATGATCACAGGATTCTTGGTCTTGAAAATCGTCTTGATGCCGTTCAGCACGCGGTGGCCGAGCTTCTGGAACTCCGGCCCACGATGGTCCAGCACCGGCATCGCCATGGCATGGAGGATGCGGTCGGGTACTGGTGAGGGGCCAGGGATCTGCAGGAAATGGCGCCCTGCGCGGCGCGGCGGCTGGTTGGTCGGTTGCATGGCGGTTCCTCCGGATGATGTTCGACACCCGCGACGCGGGCGTCCCTTGACACCATCATAATTTTGCATTCAAAATTAAATCAAGTGAAAACTTGCGCCTTCGAATCGAAAGTGCCGCCTATGAACATACATGTGATGCCGACCGACGCCGGGATCGATCATGCCATTGCATCGCGCCTGCGGGCATCGCTCGAGGGCGAGGTGTTGTTCGACCGCTTCTCGCGGGGACGCTATGCGACCGATGCGTCGCTCTATCAGATCGAGCCGGTGGGCGTCGTGGTGCCCAAGACCGATGCCGATGTCCAGGCTGCAGCCCAGATCGCGCGTGAGGCGGGCGTGCCCTTGCTGCCGCGGGGCGGGGCGACCTCCCAGTCGGGCCAGACGGTCGGGCGGGCGCTCGTCATCGACTATACCAAGCATCTGAACAAGATTGTCGAGACCGACTTTGCCAACCGCACCTGCACGGTCGAGCCCGGCATCGTGCTTGACGAACTCAACCGGCAGATCAAGGCGTCGGGCCTGTGGTTCCCGGTCGATGTGTCGACGTCGAGCCGGGCAACCATCGGCGGCATGACCGGCAACAACTCCTGCGGCACGCGGTCGATTCGCTACGGCATCATGCGCGACAACGTGATCGCGATCGATGCCCTGCTGGCCGACGGTGCGCTGGCGCGGTTCTCGTTAGCTGCGCCTTCCGACTCCGCTGCGCGGAGCCGGCCGGAAGGCGCGGTAGAAGACTTGTTCCGCGATCTCCTTGCGCTTGGTGCCCGCGACGCTGACCACATCCGCTCAGCCTTCCCCGAGGTCTCGCGCCGGGTCGGCGGCTATCTGATCGATGCGCTGGTGCCGTCCGACAAGCCGATCAACCTCGCCACCCTGCTGTGCGGTTCGGAGGGCACGCTCGCCCTGTCTCGTAATGTCAAACTGAAGCTGTCGCCGCAGCCCAGGAACCGCGCACTCGGGGTCTGCCACTTCGCCACCTTCCGCAAGGCGATGGAGGCAGCGCAGCATATCGTCAAGCTCAACCCCGTCGCCGTCGAGGTGGTCGACAGCGCGCTGATCGGGCTCGCCCGCGACATCGCCATGTTCCGGCCGGTCATGGAGTCCTATGTGCGCGGCGCACCCGACGCGCTGCTGCTGGTGGAGTTCGCCGAGGACGACCAGGGGGAAAATCTCCGCCGCCTCGACCAACTGGACGAATTGATGGGCGATCTCGGGCACGTGAAGTCGGTCGTGAAGGTCGGCGATGCGGCCGGCCAGAAGGCGATCTGGGGGGTGCGCACGTCGGGCCTCAACATCATGATGTCGATGAAGAGCGAGGGCAAACCCGTGTCCTTCATCGAGGACTGTGCGGTGCCGCTCGAGCATCTCGCCGACTACACCGAACGGCTGACGGCAGTGTTCGAGAAGTACGGTACGCGCGGCACCTGGTATGCGCATGCGAGCGTCGGCTGCCTGCACGTGCGCCCGGTCCTCAACCTGAAGCTCGACCAGGACGCCCGCACCATGCGCGCCATCGCCGAAGAGGCGTTCGCGATGGTGAAAGAGTACAAGGGCGCGCACTCGGGCGAGCACGGCGACGGGCTGGTGCGCTCCGAGTTCCATGAGATGATGTATGGTCGCAAGACGGTCGCCCTGTTCGAAGCGATCAAGGACCGGTTCGATCCCAAGGGCCTGATGAACCCAGGCAAGATCGTGCGTGCTCCCCGCATGAACGATCGCACGCTGTTTCGCTACAAGCCCGACTATCAGGCGTCCACGCATAAGCCGGCGCTCGACTGGTCGGCCTATCCGGGCGGCGCGCGCGGCCTGCAGGGCGCGGTCGAGATGTGCAACAACAACGGCTCCTGCCGCGAGCACGTGTCGAACGTCATGTGCCCGAGCTTTCGCGTCACCGGCAACGAGCGTGATCTGACGCGGGGCCGAGCGAACGCGCTGCGGCTCGCGCTGTCGGGGCAGTTGGGTCCGAACGCGCTCGCCTCCGACGAGATGCTCGAGACGATGAAGCTGTGCGTGTCCTGCAAGGCCTGCCGGCGCGAGTGCCCGACCGGCGTCGACATGGCCAAGATGAAAATCGAGGTTCTGGCGGCCGCCAACAAGCGCCGCGCGCTGCCGTGGAAGGATCTGGCGATCGCCTATATGCCGCGCTATGCGCCGATCGCGCGGCGCCTGCCGTGGCTGATGAACCTGCGCGATGCGGTGCCTGGACTCGCCTGGCTCAGCGAGCGGATGCTCGGCTTCTCCGCCAAGCGAAAGCTGCCGCAGTGGCGCGCAGCAGGGTTCAGTTTGTCTGCACTTCCCCGCTCTCCCGCCGCTTCCGAGGGGAAGGGAGCTGGCCGCGAAGTTGCGATCTTTGCCGACACGTTCAATTCGAACTTCGAGCCGGAGAATCTTCACGCCGCGGTCGACGTACTCACGGCGCTGGGCTACCGGGTAGGCCAGGTGCACTCGACGGGCGGACGCCGTGTCTGCTGCGGGCGCACGTTCTTAGCAGCCGGCCTCGTTGAGGAAGCCAAGGCCGAAGCACAGCGGTTCATCGACGCCGTGCGACCTCTCGTTGAACGCGGCATACCGATCATCGGCCTCGAGCCGTCGTGCCTGTTCTCGCTGAAAGACGAGTTTCCGATGATGCTGCCGGGCGAGGCGACTGCCAAAATCGCCCCGCTCGCCTACCTGTTCGAGGACTTCATCGCAGCCCAGATCGATGCTGGCGTCATCAAGGGTAAAATAGCTACGCAGTCGGCCAAGGTTCTCCTGCACGGCCATTGCCACCAGAAGTCGTTCAACGTGATGCCAGGCGTGCTGAAGACGCTCGGCCTCGTCGAGGGGCTGGAGGTCGAGATGGTCGAGAGCAGCTGCTGCGGCATGGCAGGCGCCTTTGGCTATGCGGCCGATACCTACGACGCGTCGATCGCGATGGCCGAACTGTCGCTGCTGCCGGCCGTCCGCAAGGCAGCGCCCGAAACCATCATCGCCGCCGACGGCTTCTCGTGCCGCCACCAGATCGCCGACGGGTCCGCCGCCAAGCCCAAGCATGTGGCGCGGATTTTGCGGGATGCGATGGCGGGAGCCAAGCCATGAGAGTTGCGACCGAAAGATCCAACGGCTCCCGGTTTCGCGTACCGCCTGAACCCGTTCGGTCAGGCGAGGCACGCGGTGTACTGGGCAAACGAGCTATCGCGCCGACGATTTTTTACCTCTTGGACGCTTTGGCATTACGGAGAATGTTCCATGACTGATCAGCACGCTGCCACCGCGCAGGAACCCATCGTGCGCCTGTCCCTGCACGACCAGTTGCTCGGCCGCCTGCGCGGCATGATCAGCGAGGGCGCGTTGCTGCCCGGATCGAAGATCGACGAGAAGGAACTGGGCGCCCGCTTCGGCGTGTCGCGCACGCCGCTGCGCGAAGCCCTGAAGGTTCTGGCATCGGAAGGTCTCATCACGCTGATCCCGCATCGTGGAGCCATTGTCGCGCCCCTTGACCTAGAGGAACTCGCCGCCGCATTCCCGGTGATGGGCGCGCTCGAAGCGCTCGCCGGCGAACTCGCTGCCAAGAACGCGAACAACTGGGAGATTGCCGAGGTCGCCCGCCTGCAGGCGCTACTGGTCGATCTGCACGCGGCCGGCGATCTGCGCGGCTATTTCGAGGCCAACAAGCTGGTCCACGAGACCATCCTGGGTGCGGCCCGCAATCCCGTGTTGAGCCAACAGTATGCACAAGTGGCGATGAAAGTGCGCCGCGCCCGCTTTACAGCCAACATGAGTGCGCAGCGCTGGGCCGAGGCGATCACCGAGCATGGCGAGATCCTGCAAGCCCTGCAGGCCCGCCAAGCCAAGAAACTGAGCATGCTCTTGCGCGTCCACCTCGACCATAAGTTCGAAACCGTGCGGGCCGCACTGGGCCAAGACACATAGGCGGGTCGGCCCGGATGGCCGCACAACCGCGACCCACGTGAAGCCAGCGTCTTGCTATCGGCTTGCCCGCGCCACCCCTTCATACCGCTCACTCCCCGTTGCATAGCGAAAGCTTGCCTGGCCGGTCGCGACCAATGTGCCGCGGTCGTCGCTGACGTCGCCCGTCAGGGTTGCGATGCGGTTGTGAACGCCGACCAGCCGCGCGCTGGCGCGGATCACCTTGCCCCGCGCGGGTGTCATGAAATTGGTGGACATGGCGAGCGTCACGCACAGCCGGACGTTGCCCTTGATCGCGCACCAAGTGGCGGCATGCCCCATGGCCGCATCCATGATCGTCATGACGACGCCGCCGTGCACGATGCCGAGGCTGTTGGTGTGGTCGGCCGTCAGCAGCAGCTCGATCTCGGCCGCATCGCGCTCCCACCTGATGCAGCGATAGCCGACCAGCGAGCGGAAACCGGACGGGCGACCCGACATGGTGGTTGCCTGCTCGAGCGCGTTATGGCTGGTGTCGGTCATGGCGGCTGAGGGCTCATGTGCGAGGCGGGTGGACGGGGCGGTTCGTTGCCGGCATAGCTTAGCGGCAGCCCGGGTGTCTCGCCAGTTCAGCGCATCGGCACCCGCTGCCCACCCCTTGTGGAGGAGGGCGCAGTCTCGTGCGCATTCTGTTCGTTCACCAGAATTTTCCCGGACAATTCGGCCATCTGGCGGCTGCCCTCGCCAGCCGTGGTCATGGCGTCATGGTGCTGACGGACGCCGTCAATAAGCGCCCGATTGCTTTTGACGTGTGCCGCTATCCCTTCCAGCGGCGCGACCAGGCACGCAACCTGATCGGGCTCGCAGCCGGCATCACGGCCCAGCTCGATCGCGGCGAGGCGGCGGGCCGCGCCGCCGAAGTGCTGAAGATCAAGCATAACTACGAGCCTGATCTCATTATCGCCAATCCCGGATGGGGCGAAGCGACCTTCCTGAAGCACGTGTGGCCGAAGGCGCGCCTGCTGGTCTATGCCGAGTTCTGCTATCGGGCACGTGGCCTTGATACCGACTTCGATCCCGAATTCCAGAAGCCGGGCGTGCCGAACGACATGTGGGTATCGACCCGGCGCATGCCGCTGCTGGCTGCGATCGACATGGCCGACCATGCGGTATCGCCGACCCACTGGCAGCAAAGCACCTTCCCGGCCGCCTACCGGGACCGTATTTCGGTGATCCACGACGGCATCGACACGCGCCTGCTGGCGCCGAGCGACGCAGCGACCGTCACGATCCCTGGCACCACGATCGAAGTACGCGCGGGCGACGAACTATTGACCTTCATCAACCGCAACCTGGAGCCGTTCCGCGGCTACCACACCTTCATGCGGGCGCTGCCCAAGGTGATGGCGGCGCGGCCGGACGCACGCGTGATCATCGTCGGCGGCAACGACGTGAGCTATGGTGCCGCCGCGCCGCCCGGCACCACGTGGCACAAGGTATTCCTCGACGAGGTTGCCACCCGCATCGACTTGTCCCGCATGCACTTCGTCGGCCGCGTTCCCTATCCAACCTTCGTCGAACTGATGAAGGTTACGCGCGTGCATGCCTACCTCACCTATCCCTTTGTATTGTCCTGGTCGATGTTGGAAGCCATGGCGGCGGGCGCGCTCGTCATCGGCTCGGCGACGCCGCCCGTGAGGGAAGTGATCCGTGACGGCGAAAACGGCCGGCTGGTCGATTTTTTCGATTATGACGCGTGGAGCACAGCGATCATCGAGGGGCTCGCCGAGCCGCAGCGGTTCATGGCGCTGCGCCAGGCCGCGCGCGACACGATCATCCGCGACTACGACCTCGAGACCAAGTGCCTGCCGGCCATGGTCGCCCTTGCGGAGCGGGTCGGCCAGGGCGCACTGCCGCGGGCATGACAACCGCCGTTGGCGCGGACGTGAACACTGCCGAGCAGAATCACACGCGGCCTGCCAGCTGATCGAGCGTGATCGCTGAATCCGATGCGATGTACTTTTCGGCAAGTGCCGCCCTCTGCGTCGGCGACAGACCCTTGGCCTGGGCCAGCCAGTCACGTGTCGAGAACGATTTCAGAAGTTCGAACATCCAGCGTCGGTTCTTCGGCGCGGCCTTCAGGCAGGTCGTGAACAGCGCCTGGAGATTGTAGAAGCGCTGGGCGCTATAGGCGATCACCGGACAGTCGGCCGTCATATAGCGCGACAGCTTTTCGTGGCGATCCCTGGCGACGATCGCGATGGCGTCTGCCTGCCCGCGCGAGGGCATGTTGATCGCGGTGTTCCAGTCCAGTGGATCGACGAGATCGACCTGGTTGATGCCGATGACGAGGTTCGGCATTTTGTCGCTGAGTTGCGCCAGATACCGCTGGTCGAGGGCGAGCGCGCGGTTGCGTGCGGCCACAACCCAGAGCGCCACGTCGCACTTGGGCAGGTGCGTGCGATAGCGTTCGAGGTAGTTGGCATCAAGCGTCTCGTCCTCGCCGAGGCCGGGTGCGTCGTATACTTTCAGCTTGCACGTCACCGGAGCCGCCTCGGTGCGGCGGCTGATGATGTCGAAGGTGCGGGCACTGAAGCGGCTGGTGCCCCGCGTCGTCGCCGACACGGCGAGGTTAGTGCCAAACATGGCGTTGATGGTGCTCGACTTGCCGACGCCCGACAGACCGATCAGGCATAGTGTCGGTGGATTGGCGGCGAATTCATTTTCAATGGCGCGCACCAGCGCGCTGATCGCGCCGGCCGCCAGCGGACCTGCGGTGTCGCTCATAGGCCGAGCAGTCTCCGCAGCACCAGCAGGATCGCTGGGCCATATTGGTTGAGGCTGTCGAGAATGGCCATATTGCGCATCGCTGGGTGCGCGGACATCCACAGCTGCAGGCTCTCGAGCGAACTTAGCCGGGCGTCTTCGGCCTGAACCTCCTCTGCGGCCAAGTGGCCGAGCAGTTGGTCAAGGTCTTCCTGGGGCAGATCGTGCGGCACGTCCGACATACGCGAACTCCCGTCGACGGATGGTTGGCAGCTCCTTGGACGTTTGAGTCTATCACCATCGTGCCGAGGCGTCATCAGTGCGCGCAACGCGCGCAACGGGTCGAGCAGCGGACCTGCAACACGGCAGCGGTTGACACGCGCGCGACGTTTGCCTAAGCGCGATCCTGGGTCACCTCTCCCCAACGAGAGGCTTCTATCTGGAAGGATAGTCACGATGACGACTTCAAAACCGGCCGTGCGGCCGGCCAATGCTCATTTCTCGTCCGGCCCCTGCG
This sequence comes from Hyphomicrobiaceae bacterium, assembly GCA_021730785.1. Classification (GTDB taxonomy): domain Bacteria; phylum Pseudomonadota; class Alphaproteobacteria; order Rhizobiales; family Hyphomicrobiaceae; genus JAKFWF01. Next base: position 64,227 of record JAKFWF010000046.1, on the reverse strand, counting down.
CCAAGCGCCCTGGCTGGTCCCTGCAAGCCCTCGACAAGGCGTTTCTCGGCCGCTCGCACCGGGCGAAAGACGGCAAGGCGCGCCTCAAACTCGCGATTGACAAGACGAAGAGCATCCTCGGCGTTCCGGCCGGCCACGTCTGCGCCATCGTGCCGGCGTCCGATACCGGCGCCTACGAAATGGCAATGTGGACGATGCTCGGCGCGCGGCCGGTCGAGGCGCTGGCCTGGGAGAGCTTCGGTGCCGGCTGGGTCACCGACATCGTCAAGCAGCTGAAGCTGAAGGACGCCAAGATCACCACCGCTGAATACGGCCATCTGCCGGACCTCGCCAAGGTCGACTTCTCGCGTGACGTATTGTTCACCGCCAACGGCACCACGTCGGGCGTGCGCGTGCCCAACTACGACTGGATCCCGGCCGACCGCCAAGGCTTGACGTTTGCCGACGCGACGTCGGCTGCGTTCGCGCAAGCCCTCGACTGGGCAAAGATCGATGTGTGCACGTTCTCTTGGCAGAAGGTGCTCGGAGGGGAAGCCGCCCACGGCATGCTGATCTTGTCGCCGCGCGCCGTGACACGCCTGGAAAGTTACACGCCGGCCTGGCCGCTGCCGAAGATCTTCCGCCTGACGAAGGGGGCTAAGTTCATGGCGGAGGTGTTCGAGGGCGAAACGATCAACACGCCGTCGATGCTGGCGCTGGAGGATTACCTCGACGCCCTGGCCTGGGCGCAGTCGGTCGGCGGCCTCGGGGGGCTGATCGCGCGGGCCGATGCCAATGCTGCGGCGATCCACGACTGGACGGCCCGCACGCCGTGGATCGCCAATCTGGCGGTCGTACCTGCGACCCGCTCCAACACGTCCGTGTGCCTGCGCTTTGTTGACCCCGCGATTACCGCCTTGCCGGCAGACGCCCAAGCCGCGTTCGCCAAACAGGTGGCCGGTTTGCTCGAGAAGGAAGGCGCAGCCCACGACATCGCCTATTACCGCGACGCGCCACCTGGCTTGCGCATCTGGTGCGGCTCGACGATCGAGACGGCGGACGTCAAGGCGCTGCTGCCGTGGGTGGAATGGGCGTACGTGAGCGTGAGAGAGCGTGAGTCGTGAGTGAGGTAATTTTCTTCCGACCATCTCTCGACCTCACGCTTACTCACGATCTCACCACCTCACGCTTCCCCAACCCATGAGGCCGCCCGTGACCACCCCCACCACTCCCCCGCGCGTTCTGATCGCGGACGACCTGTCGCCGGCTGCCGTGCAGATCTTCAAGGATCGCGGGCTCGCCGTCGACGTGCGTCCCGGCATGGACAAGGCCGAGCTGGAGCGGATCATCGGCGCCTATGACGGGCTCGCCATTCGCTCGGCCACCAAGGTCACGGAGAAGCTGCTCAGCCAGGCCGACAGGCTGAAGGTGATCGGGCGCGCTGGCATCGGCGTCGACAACGTCGACATCAAGGCTGCGACGGCGAAAGGCATCATCGTGATGAACACGCCGTTCGGCAATTCGATCACCACCGCCGAGCACGCCATCACGCTGATGCTGGCGCTGGCCCGCCAGATCCCCATGGCCGACCGCTCGACGCAGGCCGGCAAGTGGGAGAAGTCGAAATTCCTGGGCGTCGAGATCACGGCGAAGACCTTGGGCATCATCGGCTGCGGCAATATCGGTGCGATCGTTGCCGACCGGGCGCTCGGCCTCAAGATGAAGGTCGCGGCGTTCGACCCCTACTTGACCGAGGAGCGTGCAGCTAGCCTCGGCCTCGACAAGGTTGAGTTGGACGAACTACTGCGCCGCGCCGATTTCATCACGCTGCACACGCCGCTCACCGACAGGACGCGCAACATTCTCGATGCGACAGCACTCGCGAAGACCAAGCGCGGCGTGCGCATCATCAATTGCGCGCGCGGTGGCCTGATCGATGAGGCAGCGCTCGCCGCGGCCTTGAAAAGCGGCCAGGTGGCCGGCGCCGCGCTCGACGTGTTCCTGACCGAGCCGGCGAAGGAAAACCCGCTTTTTGGCATCGATAACGTAATCTGTACTCCGCACCTGGGGGCGGCGACCACCGAGGCGCAGGAGAACGTCGCGCTGCAAGTGGCCGAGCAGATGTCGGATTATCTGCTGACCGGGGCCATCACCAACGCCATCAACTTCCCCTCGATCTCGGCCGAGGACGCGCCGAAGCTCCGGCCCTACGTGAAGCTCGCCGAGCAACTGGGGCTGTTCGCCGGCCAGTTGACCGAGAACGCCATCAAGTCCGTGCGCGTCGAGTATGCGGGCGACGTCGCCCAGCTCAACGTGAAGCCGCTGACGGCGGCTGCCATCGCCGGCGTGCTGCGGCCGTTGCTGAGCGACGTCAACATGGTGTCGGGGCTCGCGGTCGCCAAGGACCGCGGCATGGTGGTCGAGGAAGTGACCCGTAGTCAGGATGGCGCCTACGAAAGCTATGTGCGCCTCACCATCAAGACAGCGACCCAGGAGCGGTCCGTTGCCGGCACCGTGTTTTCCGATGGGCGCCCGCGCATCATCCAGGTGAAGGGCATCGAAATGGAAGCGCAGTTCTATCCCCACATGCTCTATGTGACGAACAGCGACAAGCCGGGCTTCATCGGCCGCGTGGGCGCACTGATGGGCGAAGTTGGCATCAACATCGCCCGCCTCAACCTCGGCCGCGACAAGCCGGGCGGCGATGCGATCGCGCTCATCGCAATAGACAGTCGCGCGGGCGATGACGTGATCGCCCGCATCCGTGCCTTCGAGCATGTCAACCGGGTGCAGCGGCTCGAGTTCTGATGCCGCCGCGATCGATCGCTCAGGCGGCGATCGTGGTCGGGCCGGTGCCGGCGTGCTTGGCCGGATCGAGGTTGGGTTTCAGGTCGGCCAGATCCTTTGGCCGTCGCACCCGGCCGTCGAACGACGCGCCTTCAATGACCGACAGCGACTGGTGATGGATGTCGCCCTCGACCATGGACTTGCCCATGAGCTGCACCCGAGTGCCCTTGATGGTACCGAACACCTGCCCGCGCACTTCGACGACGTCAGCCCAGATCGTGCCGGTGACCTTGCCGGCTTCGCCGATGATCACTTCGGCGCAATGCAGATCGGCCTGGACTTCGCCATCGATCTGTAGCGCGCCCTTGGTGATGATGACGATGCGTTCGCCCATGATGGCGAGGTCGTTGCCGATGATCGAGCGGTTGCTTGATTCGATCCGTTCGGTGGCGATGGCCTTGGGCTGCGGCAGGGGCACGACCGGCTTTGCCAATGGCGGCAGCGGGGTCTCAGTGAGGCTGAGGGCTGAGGGTTTGGCATCCTGTTCGCGTGGCGGCGAAATGTTTTGGCGACTGAACACTATGGCTCTCCCGGCGTTATGCTGAAGTCTCCCTTCCCCGCCGGGACGCCACCATTGGCCGATGTTCAAATTGTGGTCGCCGTCGTTCCGCGTCCTGCTCTGCACAGTTGTGGTTAAGTGTGCGGCATCATGTGCCGATACGGAGCGGTGCCGTGAGCTTGCGCAGTGCTGCGAGCACGGACTGCGCCGTGATCCGTCCCGTCTTGGGATTTTCCGACGGTACGTTCTCGATCGACATCGTGAAGGTGGCGGCGTCGGACGCGACGTCGATCGCATGGCAGTTGCGCGTGACGGTGGGGTCGGCCCAGATCTCGATCGTGGTGCGCTCGGGTCCGATGCCGGCAAGCGCCAGGGCTGCCACCACGTTCACGTTGGCTGGGAACCCGAGGGCAGCTTCGCGCGCCGTGCCGGCAAACACCAGCTTCGGCGCGGTCAGATCGGCAACCGAGATGTTGTTGCGGACGAGGTGGGGCGCGCCAGCGAGACCGTTCGGCGGCTTGCGCGTGATCATGCGAACCGATTGGATCTGGCCTTCGGCAGCCGCCGTAACGGCATCGAGGCCGAGCAGCGCGCCGGACGGCACGATGATCTGCCCGCCGTGCGCGCGGGCGAGGTCGATCAGTTCGGGTCGGGTGAGGAGCGCTGCTGCCGACAGCACCATCACCCGCTTGCCGGCCCGCAGCACCGGCGTACAGATGTCGGACAGGATTGCGCCCGGTGCGCACTCGACGATGAGATCGGCATGCTGTGCGAGATCGGCGACGGGCACGACGTGTGCGGCGATGCCGCGTTCATCGAGCCACCTGGTGGCGCGCTGCAGGTCGTGCGCCGACACGGCCGTCAGACGCAGCCCCGGCATGCCGGCATGCAGCGCAATCGCGAGCGCCTTGCCAATGGCGCCGAGCCCGGCGATGGCAACCTTCTGTTCGGACATCGTGTCACATCTTTCCTCGGCGCACGGCCGCTCAACGGCCTTGATCTAGAATGTCTCTAATACCAGACTGCGCCAGTCAACTTTAAACCGAGCGCGCACCTCGCGGCCAGGAGAGTTTAGCTCATGCCGAAGTTCATCCTCAACCGCCGCGCGCTTCTGGGCGGTACGGCTGGCACCATCGCAAGCCTCGCCGCTCCCCCGGTGCTGCGTGCGCAGGAGAAGGTCGTCAACCTCTACTCATCACGGCATTACGATACGGACGAGCGCCTCTACGCCGACTTTGCGATCGAAACCGGCATCAAGGTCAACCGTGTCGAAGCGCAGCCCGACGCGCTGCTCGAGCGCATGAAGGCGGAGGGCGCGAACAGCCCGGCCGACGTGTTCATCTCGGTCGACGCCGGGCGCTTGGAGCGGGCGCGTGAGATGGGACTGCTGCAGCCGCTGAACTCGACTGCCATCAACGGCACCGTGCCGGCCAGCCTGCGCGATCCCGAAGGTCACTGGTTCGGCTTTTCGTCGCGCGCGCGGGTCATTATGTACAACAAGGACAAGGTGGCAGCCGCCGATATCGCGACTTACGAAGACCTCGCCGATCCGAAGTGGAAGGGGCGCGTTCTCACCCGCTCATCGAGCCACACCTACACGCAGTCGCTGGTCGGCTCGATCCTGGCGGCGCTGGGCGAAGCGAAAACCGAAGCGTGGTGCCGCGGCCTGGTGGCGAACTTCGCCCGCGCTCCCAAGGGGGGCGATACCGACCAGATCCGCGGCGTTGCCGCTGGCGAAGGCGACGTGTGCCTCGCCAACACCTATTATCTGGGCAACATGATCCGCAAGAATGCGGCCCAGGATGCGTCGGTTATCGCCAAGATCGGAGTCGTCTTCCCGAACCAGGCCGGTCGTGGCACGCACGTCAACATCGCCGGCGGCGGCATCGCCGCTTCGTCGAAGAACCGCGAGCATGCGCGCCGCTTCCTCGAATATCTCGTGACGCCTGGCGCGCAAACCTACTTTGCCCAGGGTAACGACGAGTTCCCGGTCGTCGCCGGTGCGCCGCTGCCAAAGACGATTGCCGCGCTCGGCAGTTTCAAGATCGACAGCTTGAACGCCGCCATATTCGCCAAGAACAATGGCGAAGCACTGAAAATCATGGATCGGGCCGGCTGGAAGTGAAGGGGCGGGTTTAGGGTTTTGGGTTTATGGGTTGGCGGCGCTGCAAAACCTCAACCCCGAAACCCGAAACCGTACTCAGGACAATGGACCTGCAAATCCCAGCACCCTTGCCTGCGCCCGCCCGGCTGCCGATCTGGCGGCCGGTCGCGTTGCGCGAGGCGCTTGGTGATCGCCCGTGGCTGGTGGCCGCGGCGCTGGCGCTGTGTGCACTCGTTGTGCTGCCGATCGCAGCCGTGCTGTCAAATATGTTCTACGCTTCGAACGGCACGATCCTGCATCTCGCAAAAACGATCCTGCCGGAAATCCTGCTCAATACCATCGGCCTGCTGCTGCTCGTCGGCGTGGGCGTGGCCGCGATCGGCACCGGGTGCGCCTGGCTCGTCACCATGTACCGCTTTCCAGCGAGCCGTGTTCTCGCCTGGCTGCTGCTGCTGCCGCTCGCCATGCCGGCTTACATCATCGGTTACGCATATACTGATTTTCTGGCCTTTGCCGGGCCGCTGCAAAGCGCTGTCCGCGGCTGGTTCGGCTGGGGCAGGAACGACTACTGGTTCCCCAACATCCAGAGTTTGTGGGGCGTCAGTTTGATGCTGACCCTGGTGCTGTACCCTTACGTGTACTTTCTGGCCCGCTCGGCGTTCCTCGACCAGTCGCCGACCGCGCTCGATGTCGCCCGCACGCTCGGCCACGGCGGACGGGACCGCTTTTTGAAGATCGCGCTGCCGCTCGCACGACCCTCGATTGCAGCCGGCCTCGCGCTCGCCCTGATGGAGGCGCTCGCCGACCTTGGCACGGTACAGTATTTCGGCATCAACACGTTCACGACGGCGATCTACCGCACCTGGTTTGGCATGGGCGACAGGGTGGCGGCCGGCCAGCTGGCGAGCGCGCTGCTGCTGTTCGTTGCCGCCCTGGTTGTGATCGAGCAGGCGGCGCGGCGGCGCAGCCGCTTCCATCGCACGAGTGCCCGCGACATCACGATCCGCCAGATCCGCTTGTCGGGCATGCCGGCCTGGACGGCGACGGCCGCCTGCAGTTTGCCGGTGATCCTCGGCTTCATCCTGCCGGTGCTGATCCTGATCGGACTGCACCGGGAGGGCGGCGATGATTTGTTCGGCCCGCGCTTTCTCGCACTCGCCTGGAATACGTTCGCACTGGCCGGGTTTGCCGCACTCGTGGTCACCGCCACGGGACTGTTCGTCGCCTATGCCTTGCGGCTCGCGCGGTCGGATACCCTGCGCACGCTGTTGCGGTTCTCGACGTTCGGTTATGCCCTGCCCGGCACCGTGATCGCGGTCGGTATCCTGGTGTCGCTCGGTGCCGCCGATCAGATGCTGGACAGCAGTTCCCGCGCCCTGTTTGGCGTGTCGACCGGATTGCTCCTGAGCGGCACGGTGATGGCATTGCTGTTTGCCTATCTTGTGCGATTCCTGGCTGTGGCGGCGGGCGGGCTCGAAGCCGGTTTCGGGCGCATCCCCGCCAGCATGGATCAGGTGGCGCGCACGCTCGGTTGCAGCAGCGGCGAAGTCATGCGCCGTGTCCACCTGCCGCTGCTGCGGCGACCGCTGATGACGGCCGCGATCCTGGTGTTCGTCGACGTCCTGAAGGAATTGCCAGCGACCCTCATCATCCGTCCTTTCAACTTCGACACGCTGGCCGTGCGCGTCTACCAGCTGGCGTCGGACGAGCGCTTGGCCCAGGCCTCGACCGGCGCGCTGGTCATCGTCGCGATCGGGCTGGTGTCGGTCGGCGTCCTGGCCGGCATCGTGAAGGGCACGTCCAGGCGCGGTTCCTGAGGCAGCGCGCCGGCACCCCATTCGGCCCGCTTCCGGCGCGGCAACTCCCGTGCTAGCGTTTCGAAATCGATCCAAATCAGTCCATCAACCGGACCCGTCCGGCCCAACCCTCTGAACCAGGAGCACGCCATGGCCCCGCTCGACATGAAGCCCAATGAGTTAGAGCCCTACTGGATGCCGTTCACACCGAACCGGTCGTTCAAGAAGAAGCCGCGGATGTTCTCTGGCGCCAAGGACATGCACTTTCTGACACCGGACGGGCGCAAGGTGGTTGACTCGTCGTCGGGTCTGTTTTGCGTCAACGCCGGTCATTGCCGCGCCCCGATCGTGGAAGCGATCCAGCATGCCGCCGCCAAGCTCGATTTCGCGCCGCCCTTCCAATACGGCCACCCGCAAGTGTTCGAGCTGTCCTCGCGCCTCGCCCTGATGGCACCCGGCGACCTCGACTATTGCCTGTTTGCCAACTCCGGCTCGGAAGCGGTTGATACCGCGCTGAAAGTCGCGCTCGCCTATCACAAGGCGCGCGGCGAGGGCGGGCGCACCCGCTTCATCGGTCGCGAGCGCGGCTACCATGGCGTGAACTTCGGCGGCATCTCGGTCGGCGGCATGGTCAACAACCGCAAGGCCTTCGGCAACATGCTGCAGGGCGTCGATCACCTCCCCACCACCTATGACCGCTCGAAACAGGCGTTCTCGGTCGGCGAGCCCGAGTGGGGCGCCCATCTGGCCGATGATCTCCTGAAGCTGATCACGCTGCACGATGCCTCGACCATTGCCGCCGTCATCGTCGAGCCGGTGGCCGGCTCCACCGGTTGCCTCGCGCCGCCCAAGGGCTATCTCGAACGCCTGCGCAAGATCACCGCCGACCATGGCATCCTGCTGATCTTCGATGAGGTGATCACCGCCTTCGGCCGCCTTGGCCACGGCTTTGCGTCCGAGCGCTGGAACATCGTTCCCGACATGATCACCTTCGCCAAGGGCGTCAACAACGGCTCGGTGCCGATGTCGGGCGTGATGGTGGGGAAGGGGATTTACGAAACGCACATGACGGGCCCGGATTATCTGGTCGAGCTGTTCCACGGCTACACGTATTCAGGCCACCCGCTGGCGGTGGCGGCCGGCATCGCGACGTTGAACCTCTATCGCGATGAGGGCCTGTTCGAAAAGGCGCAGAAGCACGAGAAGCTATTTGCCGAGCTGATGATGAGCTTGAAAGCTGAGCCCAACGTCGCCGACATCCGCCCGATTGGCCTGATGTGCGGCATCGACCTCAACCCGGCAGGCGGCAAGCCGGGCGCGCGCGGATACGAAGCCATCGAGCGCATGTATCACGAGCACGACCTCTACTGCCGCGTGACCATGGACACCCTGATCGTCGCCCCGCCGCTGATCGCCACGGAAAGCGACTTGACGATGATCCGAGACCGTATTGCGACCGTGCTGCGCGCGGTTGCATAGTGACTGAGGCGGTGAGACTGGCCCACGGGCACAGGTCTCACCGTCGCTTGCACGGCGCCGTCTCGTCCGCACGCTCACAATCGTCAGGAGCAACGCGCGCCACGCCAGCTTCGATCGGGCAACTCTGGCAGCGGTCGTTGTCACACAGCCGGCAGATCGACAGGCCGTGAAGCGCACCCGTCGGCCGCTGTTCCAATACTTTTGCCAGCAATTTGCCAAGGCTCGAGCGCTCGTTGGCATCGAGCGGCGTAAGAAATTGCTCGAGCGCGTCCTGTCGCCGGTCGAGTAATGCGGTGCGGGCGTCATAACCGGCCTGGGTCATGTGCAGCGCGATCGCGCGCCGGTCCATGCCTTCGCGCCGTTCAACCAGACCAGCCTCGATCAGCCGATCGACAACGCGTACGGCACCAGGGTGCGACAGGCCCAGGACTTGACGCAGGCCATCGTTGGTAAGGCCAGGCTCGTGGCCGATCGCAACGAGTGCAGCTGCGGTCTCGCCGGCATGGCCGGTCAGCGACCTCGTCACGTCTTCAATCGCATCGATCACCGCAACCGCCAGCGCACCGACGAGATTAGGGGTGTTGTGTCTGCTCATGGTCACATTTATGTGCGCAGCGCACGCTTTTCGCAAGCAGCTACTTGCCAATTATGTGCCTCGCGCACATAAAACAGCGTGTCACGGGAAATCCCAAAGAGGAGAAATCATCATGTCGTACCTATTCCGCTCGCTGCTCACGGCAACCGCTTTTGCGGGAATTGCCGTTGGTGCCACCATCGGCGCCCAAGCCGCGCAGAAGGCCGGTGGCACACGCCGCGTTGCCATCGAGTACCGCGACCTGTCAGGTACGCAGGATCTGTCGTCGACCCCGTGGGTGTCGCACACCAAGCAGTTTCGCTTGTGGGAGGAAGGTAAGCCGGCCGGCCTGTTGATCCAGGAACTTGCCGAGAACGGCAACCCGGAGTTCGTACTGGGCACTGCCATTAGCGATCCCAAGACGTTCCTGGATGCGGCCGTGGCGCTGCCAAGCTTGCCCGGCAAAGGTCGCCGCGTTGTAGTGAAGGTCGACGCTGAGCATCCCCTTGTGTCTGGTGGTTGGATGCTCGGCCACACTAATGACGGTTTCGCGGGCATCGAGGGAGTTGATGCTTACAAGCTGACCAAACCGATGACGATCGAGGTCTACGCTCTCGATGCAGGCACAGAGAAAAACACCGAGAAAAAGGAAGACGCAGCCGGCCTCGGTGGTCTTGGCCGCATTCCGGAGAACGGCGTCATCTCCCGGCATACCGGCGTTCGCGGTGATGCCGACATCGCAGCGAGCTTCAAGTTCGACCCCGCCAAGCCGATCGGCCGGGTCACGATTACGCCGCTGAAGTAAGGTGCCCCGTGCCGGGCAGCGCATGAATGAGATAGGCCTGTTCGATCGCTGGGCCGTTGGCTGGACGCTGCACACGGCATGGCATGTACTGCGGGGGCCTCGATGGGGGGCTCCCGTTTGCTTGTGGGGCGGCGCTGAAAGCTGGTGATTGTTGCAGCCGCGTCGTTGCTTTGCGGCTAGGCGCTGGAGATGCTGAACACTGTCGAATCGTAGGCCCGGTGTTCCAGTCCCCCGTCATCGTCGAGGTTCAGCCCGTTCATGCAGCCGCCGCGTCCAGCCTCCCTGCCCCGTGCCCGCACCCGCGATCCCGTGCGGGATGGCCTCGTCGTGCTGTGCATGACGGTGGTGGCGTTGGCCCTCGGGATAGGTCTGCATCTGCAGTTTGCGCTGGCGTTCTGGCTGGCTGTGCTGGCGGCCTTGTCAGTCTACATCGCACTGCTGTCGACCCACATTCTTCTGCGGCGCAGCGACCAAGTGGACGATTTGCGTGATGAGATCGCGCGGCTGGAGGCCAAGATTGCGACCGCTGGCGGCGCGGTGCGCAGCGACTATCGACCAGGGCGAACTGAGTCGATGCCGGCTTCAAAGCCGGTGGCCGGGGCGGCCGAACCGCAGGCGCCACCCGCGGGCCAGGCCCAAGTCGATTATTGGAATTATGCGCCAGCGGCACCACCCGCCGCCGTTGCCCCGCGCGGCCCTGCACCACAGTCCGCCTGGGAGCCGGAGACCTGGTTTGAGGATCTGTCGGCGCCCCCTCCCCGGCTGCGCCCGTCACCAAACAAGGGACCTTCGTTCGAAGCGCCGGCCAGAACCGCGCTGGCTCCCGCGCCGCTCCCGGCAGTGGTTACGCCCATGCACGCAGCCCTCCCGCCGCAGCGGCAGGTGGACGCGGATGCCGAGCAGATCAATGCCGTGATCAAGAAGCTCGCCGCCGACATCACGCAGGGGCAGGCGGCGATGGCACTCACTGCGGCCGCCCGCGAGGATGGGCCACCGAACACGGATAAATCGGTCGCAGCCCTGAATGCGGTCGCCGATGCCATGCGCGACTCCGCGCTCGAAGTCGGCGGCAGAGCGCCGGTTCCACCGCCCGCCGCGCTCGCGCCGAAGCCCGTCAGTGCGGCCGTCGACCAGGCACGGCAGAGGCTCGCCCTGGTGGCCGATGCGATCGAGCTCGAACGCTTCGATGTCATGCTCGAGCCGATCTTGGGCTTGAGCGATCGGCGCGCCCAGCATTATGTCGTCACCATCCGCGTCAACGGGGACAGCCAGGATGCGTCCAGCGATGCGCAGGCCGTCGGCATGGCGCGCGGCTCTGGGCTGCTGCCGTTGCTCGACGCGGTCAAGGTCGAGCGTGCCGCCCGCGTTGCCTGGCGCATGGAGGACCGTGGCAAGCCCGGCTCGCTGTTCTCGCAGCTGTCGGGAGAATCGCTCGTCAGCGACCGCTTCCTCAATCGCTTTGCCGACACCTATCGCCAGGGCGACACACTCGGCAGCCGCCTGGTGCTCGGGTTCCGGCAAGCGGAAGTGCGTGGCTTTTCCGAACTGCAATGGTCGACCCTGCGCGACATGGCCGACCTCGGCTTCCGCTTCTGCCTGGAGGCCATCACCGACCTTGACCTCGATTTCGAGGCGCTGTCGGCGGCGGGCTTCACCTTCGCCAGGCTCGATGCCGAAGTGTTCTTCAATGGCCTGCCAGCGGTTGGCAGCACCATCCCCGCAGCCGACATCTGCCGCCACTTCGCCAAGCTCGACCTCGCGGTCATTGTCTCAGAGATCGCCGATGAAGATGTGGCGAGGCGCCTGCTGGCGTGCGGCGTCGAACTGGGCCAGGGCCGGTTGTTCGGGTCGCCGCGCGCGGTTAAGGCCGATGTGCTGCGCAATCCGCATGCGGCGGTCGCTTGAACACGGGCGAGGCTGCGGTTAAGGCAGTGGCATGAAGCAAACGCCCGCCCTCGCCGCCATCCCGCTCCTCAGCTCCGTTGCGGGCCTCGCAGCCTCTGACGAGGCTTGGATCTGCGACATCTGGGGCGTCATGCACAACGGCATTGTGCCGTTTTTGCCAGCAGCCGAGGCTGCGCGCGCCTTCCGTGCCCGGGGCGGCATCGTGTGCCTGCTGACCAACGCGCCGCGGCCGCGCGAATCGGTCATCGCCCAGATCGACGGCATCGGGGTGCCGCGCGATGCCTGGGACGCGGTCGTCACGTCGGGCGATTTGACCTGCAGCATCATTACGGGCCGCGCCGACCGGTCGCTCTATCATCTGGGACCAGCCCGCGACGCAGCGATCTTCGAAGGGCTCGACGTGGAGTTCGTCGCTGCGGAGGCCGCGCGCCTTGTCGTCTGCTCGGGCCTGTTCGACGATGAAACCGAGACGCCGGCCGACTATGCCGATGCGCTCGCCCGGTTCCGCGCCAACGACGCGCTGATGGTGTGCGCGAACCCCGACATCGTGGTCGAGCGCGGCCACACGCTCGTCTACTGCGCGGGCGCGCTCGCCGAAGCTTATGAGGCGATCGGCGGGCGGGTGATCTGGGCCGGCAAGCCGCATCTGCCAGCCTATGATGCGGCGCTGGCCGCGATCGAGCGCATCAAGGGGCGCCCGGTCGCCAAGGACCACCTGCTCGCGATCGGCGATGCGCTGCGAACCGACATCGCCGGCGCGGCCAACTTCGGCGTGCGGTCGCTGTTCATCGCCAGTGCGCTGCATGTGCAGGGCCCGCTGGACAAAGCCAAGCTCGATGCGCTGTTCGCCGGCCACGTCGTGCGACCCGTCGGCGCCATGGACGGCCTGGCGTGGTGAGTGCGGTGGGCGCGGCAGACCCGCGTCACCCCACGTCCCAGCACACGCCGCCGCTCCATATGCCGGCGCTGCCCTCGCGCTCGGTCACCAGCTCCATCAAATCGTAGTAAACCGCCCGCGTGACGAGGGCTTCGAGCCGCCCGCGCACGAGGATATAGGGCTTGAGACCGCCGCTCGCCGGCTCCACCACGAAGCGTAGGGGGTGATCGGGCCCGCACTCCACCACGTCATCGACGTTGGTGCGGAAAATGAGAGTTTGCGTCTGCCCCGCCCCGCGCACCTCCATCTCGACCGCGAGGAACGGCGCGTCCGCCACCGCAACGTCGACTTTCTCGACTGGTGTAACGAGGTAATGGCGCCCGTCCGCGTCGCGCCGCAGGATGCGCGAGAACATCCGCACCATCGGCTGGCGGCCGATCGGCGAGTTCTGATACAACCACACGCCGTCGGCGCGGATCGCCATGCCGATGTCGCCGCAATGGGGCGGGTTCCACAGTTCGACTGGCGGCAATCGGTCGCCCTTGGCGGCCGCCAGCAACGCGTCCAGGCTAGACCCGGCGGACGATGCAGCCAGCGGATTTGCTTGATCTTCAGGCACTGAACCTGGTCCTCATGGGCGGGCAATTGAAGGCGCCGCTTGCGCTGTGCCTTGGTATGGCCCCATCTTGATCCTCTGACTGCGCGGTGAATGTCCACCTGTCGCGCTTTTCACCATTCAAGCCTATAGTGAGGCCATGACAACATCGACCGCAACCACGACGCTATCCACCACCGGCGGCGACATTGTCGGCCGCATCGAAGCCGCAGCCGAGCGCATGCAACGCGTGCATAAGGCAGCCGGATCGGTCATCTTTGGCCAGGATCTGGTGATCGAGCGCACATTGGTGACGATTCTGGCCGGCGGTCACGCCTTGTTGATCGGCGTGCCGGGCCTCGCCAAGACCCTGCTGGTGGAGACGTTGGGCAAGGTGCTGGGGCTCGATGCAAAGCGCATCCAGTTCACGCCCGACTTGATGCCGTCCGACATCATCGGCTCCGAAGTGCTGGAGGATAACGCTGCGGCAGCGGCCGGCCAGCGCCGCTCGTTCCGCTTCATCAAGGGGCCGATTTTCACCCAGCTGCTGATGGCCGACGAGATCAACCGTGCGAGCCCGAAGACGCAGTCGGCACTCCTGCAAGCGATGCAGGAGCACCATGTGACGGTCGCCGGCCAGCGCCATGACACGCCGGCGCCGTTCCATGTACTTGCAACCCAGAACCCGCTGGAACAGGAAGGCACCTATCCGCTGCCCGAAGCCCAGCTGGACCGGTTTCTGCTGCAGATCGACGTGACCTATCCCGATCTTGCCGCTGAACGCCGCATGCTGTTTGCGACAACCGGCACGGAAGAGCGCAAGTTGGAATCGATCATCACCGCGAGTGAGCTGCAGGCAACGCAGCGGCTGGTGCGCCAGATCCCGGTGCCGGACAAGGTGATGGAAGCGATCCTGAAGCTCGTGCGCGCTGCCCGTCCCGGTGCCGGCGAGGAGACCGACAAGTACATTGCCTGGGGCCCCGGCCCACGCGCCAGCCAGGCACTGATGCTGGCGGTGCGTGCCAAGGCGCTGCTCGACGGCCGGCTCGCGCCGTCGGTCGACGACGTGCTGGCGCTGGCCGAGCCGATCCTCAAGCACCGCATGGCACTCACCTTCGCTGCCCGCACCGAGGGCCAGGACATCCCCGGCATCATCGCTCGCCTCGCCAGTCGGTTGGAGTGAGGGGACGTGGCGGGCCCCCCACACGCCTCATCCTTCAAGGCCGACGGAAAGGCAGCGGCCCAGATTCTGGGGTTGGAAGCGGACGCGCACGGTCTCGCCGAAAGTCTGCCTGATCTCGTCGCCGAAGCGATGCGCATCTCGCTCAACGTGTCGCATGGCATCCACGGCCGCCGTCGCGCCGGCCCAGGCGAGACGTTCTGGCAGTTCCGCCAGTACCAGCCGGCAGACGCAGCGACGCTGGTCGACTGGCGCCGTTCGGCCAGTTCGGACCACCTGTTCGTGCGTGAACGCGAGTGGGAAGCCGCCCACACTGTGTGGCTGTGGCCCGATCTGTCGCCCTCCATGGCGTTCAAGAGCCACCTGGCGAAGGTGACGAAGCATGATCGCGCGCTGATCCTGATCCTGGCGGCGGCCGAGTTGCTGGTGCGCGGCGGCGAGCGTGTCGCACTGCTTGGGCTCACCCGGCCCAACGCCAGCCGAAACGCAGCACGCCGCCTCGCCGAGGCCATTGCCGGTAATCTCGGCAACCCGCTGTTGTCATCGAGCCTGCCGCCGCCCGAGCGCCTGACCCGAACGTCCGGCATCCTGCTGGCCAGCGACTTTCTCGATCCCCTGCCGCAGATCGAGGCGCGGCTGTCGGAATTGGCCGCCAACAACGTGTTCGGCCACCTTATCCAGGTGCTCGATCCGGCTGAAGAATCGTTGCCCTACGACGGGCGCACCGAGTTCACCGCGCTCGAGGGCAGCGACAAGTGGACGGCCGATCGCGTCGAGAGCCTGCGGCCCCAGTACATCGCGAAGCTCGCAGCCCATCGTGCCGGCCTCGAAGCCATCGCTCACAAGCTCGGCTGGTCGCTGTTGACGCACCGCACCGACCGGCCGGCTGCCGAACCCTTGCTGTCGCTGATCATGCGCATGCAGTCGGGGGGCAAGGACTATCGCTGGAGCGGCGGCGCAGGGGGAGCTCCATGAGCATCGGTGCACTGGCGTTTCTCAATCCGGCGCTGTTGGCTGGTCTGCTCAGCCTGCCGATCATCTACTGGCTGCTGCGCACCGTGCCGCCGCGCCCGCGGCAAGTGGCGTTTCCAGCGACCCGCATCCTCGTCGGCCTCGAGAACAAGGAAAAGACGCCGGCCAAGACGCCCTGGTGGCTGACGCTGATCCGCATGCTGGCAGCCGCGCTGGTGATCTTCGCGCTCGCCGAACCCGTGCTCAATCCCAACCGCGAAACGGCGTTGAAGGGGACCGGTCCCGTCGTGATCGCGGTCGACAACAGTTGGGCTGCAGCGTCGCGCTGGAGCGAGCGCACGCGCATGGTCGACCGGCTGGTCGCTGAGGCCGAAGCACAGAACCGAGCCGTGGTCATCGCCCCGACCGCGAGTGCGACCAAAACCTTCCAGTATCGCATCGAGCCACCGGTTGCGGCCCGCTCGACGGCCGCGGCCCTCCAGCCGCAGCCGTTTGCGCCACAGCGGGCAGAGGCCGCCGGAGCACTGGAGACGGTGCTGGAGGCAAAGCCTGGCGTTTCGGTCGTGTGGCTGACCGACGGGCTCGATCACGATGGGGCGACGCGCGGCTTTGCAGATCGACTGGCGAAGCTCGGCGCCAGCGGCTTTGCGGTGATCGAAGCGGGGGGCGATGCGGAGCCGCTTGCCCTGAGCGCCGGCGTTGGCCAGGGTGGCCGGCTCGAAGCAACCGTGCTGCGCGCGAACGGTGCTGCGCGCGATGGCATCCTGCATGCCTTCTCGGTGCGCAGCCAACGCCTGGGGGAAGCGACCTTCAAGATGCTGCCCGGCGCCACCACCGCGACCGCGCAGTTCGAATTGCCGCTCGAATTGCGCAATCAAGTGACCCGTGTCGAGATCGCGACGGAGCGCTCGGCGGGGGCCGTGCAACTGCTCGATGCGTCGTCGCAGTGGAACCGCATCGGCCTGCTGTCGGGCGAAAATCGTGAGCAGGCACAGCCGCTACTTGCGCCGCTGTACTACACGCAAAAGGCGCTCGCGCCTTTCTCCGAGATCGTGCAGCCGAAGGACTCAAACCTCGCCCAGGGCATCGAGATGGTGATCAAGCAGAACGCCACCGTGATGGTGCTCGCCGACATCGGCACGCTCGACGGCGAAGTGAAGGCGCGTGTCGACGAGTGGGTGCGCAAGGGCGGCATTCTCGTGCGTTTCGCCGGCCCCCGCCTCGAAAAGGGCGGCGATGACTTGTTACCAGCTCCGTTGCGTGTCGGCGGGCGGGCACTCGGCGGCGCGCTGTCCTGGTCGACGCCGCAGCCGCTCGGCACGTTCACCGATGACAGCTTGTTCACGGGCCTCGCCATTCCCCCCGACGTGCAGGTGTCGCGCCAGGTGCTGACCGACCCGTCGCGGCTCGACAGTGCGGTCAAGGTGTGGGCGCGACTGAAGGACGGCACGCCGCTCGTCACGGCGGCAACACGCGGTGCCGGCCAGCTGGTGCTGTTCCATGTGACGGCCAATTCCGACTGGTCGAATTTGCCGCTGTCGGGGCTGTTCGTCGAAATGCTGCGGCGGATATCGACGCTGGCGAAGTCGTCCGCCCCGCCTGCTGGCAATGCCCTGGAGACGGGCAAGGCGGCGGAGCCTGCAGCGGCGGCGGCACCCGACCAGTCGAACGTGCTGGCACCGATCCAGACGCTCGATGGCTATGGCACCCTGAAGAGCCCGCCGCCGACCGCGCAGGCGATCATCGCCGCCAAGCTGCCAGAGACCCGGGCGTCTGCCGACACGCCGCCCGGCTACTATGGTTCCCAGGCCACGCCGCGCGCCCTCAACGTGATCGCCACGAAAATGAGCTTGAAGCCGTTGCCACCGCTGCCCGCTGCCGCTGAGCGACGCGCCTACTCCAGCCAGACCGCAACGCCGATCAAGCCGACTTTGCTGGCAGTCGCCCTCGCGCTGCTGTTCATCGACGTGATTGCCGTACTCCTGCTGCAGATGGGCGCGCGCGCGTGGAGTTTCCTGCGGCCGATGGGCCGTGCGGCCGCGCTCGCCCTGATCGCTAGTGGTGCGACGTGGGGCATGGCGAGCGCCGATGGCGCACAGGCACAGAGCAACCGGCCCTCTCCGTTCCAGACATTTCCTCCGGGGCAAGGCCCGGCCGAGCGCCCGGGTCGCAACAACCAGGACCTGCTGTCGCCGTTCGGACAGCCGTCCAATCAGGTGCAGACGGTGCGGCCCCAAGGGCTCGCGCCCGCCGATCTGGCGGCGTTGGGTGCGACAGGCAAGGTCACGTTCGGCTATGTGCTGTCAGGGGATGCGGGTGCCGACGATGTCAGCCGTCAGGGCCTGCAGGGCCTCAATCGCGAGCTCATCGCCCGCACCGCCGTCGATCCCGGCGAGCCGGTCGGCGTCAATATCGCCAGCGACGAAATCGCGTTCTTTCCAATACTCTACTGGCCGGTGCTCGCCAATGCGCGCGCCCTGCCCGATCCAGTGCTGGCCAAGATCGACGCCTACATGAAGCAGGGCGGCTTGATCATCTTCGATACACGTGACTTCGGCCAGGGTTTGCCATCCGGCTTCAACGTGCAGGGCGGCGGTCGCGACGGCACCGCGCTGCAGCGCCTGCTCGGTCGCCTCGATCTGCCACGGCTGGAGCCGGTGCCAGACACGCATGTGCTCACGAAGTCGTTCTATCTGATCCGCAGCTTCCCCGGCCGCTGGGATGGCGGGCAGATGTGGGTTGAGGCCGAGGCGCCTGAAAACTCGGCGCAGGGCAAGCGGGCAAAGCGGGCGGATGGTGTCAGCTCGGTCATCATTACGTCGAATGACCTGGCGGCGGCTTGGGCGCGCGATGCCAACGGGCGGTCCTTGTTCCCAGTGGTGCCGGGCGGCGACCAGCAACGCGAGTATGCCTACCGCACCGGCGTCAACGTCGTCATGTACGCGCTGACCGGAAACTACAAGGCGGACCAGGTGCATATCCCGGCCCTGCTGGAAAGGCTCGGGCAATGAAGAACTGGTCCGTCGATTTCGCGCCGATGCTGCCGGGACCGTTCTTCTGGGCAGCGATCGCGATTGCGGTGGTGCTCGTCGGCCTGTTGCTGTTCCGGCATACGCGCGGGGCGTTCCTGCGGGCGGCGGCACTGGGTGCACTGCTGCTGGCGCTCGCCAATCCGACGCTGCGTGAAGAGGAGCGCGAGAACCTCGGCAACATCGCAATCGTGGTGATGGATGACAGCACGAGCCAGTTGCTCGCCGGACGGCCCGAGCAGGCGGCCGCGATCCGCGCCGACATTGAGGCCAAGCTCGGTAAAATCCCCGGCCTGCAGGTGAAGGTCGTGTCGTCGTCGAAGCCCGATGGCGAAACGTCGAGCGGCACCACGCTGTTCGCCGACCTCAACAAGGCGCTCGCCAGCGTGCCGCCCGACCGTCTGGCCGGCGTCATCATGGTCACCGATGGCCAGGTGCACGACGTGCCGAAGTCGGCGGCCGCACTCGGCTTCGATGCGCCGGTGCACACACTGCTGACCGGCCGGCCCGGCGAGTTCGACCGCCGCATCGAGATCCTGACCGCCCCCAAGTACGGCATCGTCGGCCAGAGCCGCGACATCGAGATCGCCGTGCGCGAAGTGGGGCGCGCTGCCCAGTCGGGCACGGCCGTGTCGCTCAAGGTGCGGCGCGAAGGGCGCCCCGATGAGACCGTGCGCAGCGAAGTGGGCCGCACGGTGCGCATTGCGATGCCATTCCCGCACTCGGGGCAAAACATCATCGAGATCGAGTTGGCCGGGGTACTGGGCGAACTCACGCTCGCCAACAACCGGGTCGTGGTCGCAGCCGAAGGCGTGCGCGAGAACCTGCGCGTGCTGCTGGTGTCGGGCGAACCCCATGCCGGCGAGCGCACCTGGCGCAACCTTTTGAAGTCGGACGCCGCCGTCGACCTCGTGCACTTTACGATTTTGCGCCCGCCCGAGAAGCAGGATGGTACGCCGGTCAGCCAGCTGTCGTTGATCCAGTTTCCGACGCGCGAGTTGTTCTCGCAGAAGATCAACGAGTTCGACCTCATCATCTTCGACCGCTATCAGCATCGCGGCATTCTGCAACTGCTCTACTACGACAACATCTCGCGGTATGTGAGCGAGCATGGCGGCGCGCTGCTGATTGCCGCCGGCGACGACTATGCCGGTCCCCAGAGCCTTGTGCGCACCCCCTTGTCGCCAGTGTTGCCGGCGCTGCCGACGGGGCGCGTCTTGGAGCAGCCGTTCAAGGCCAAGATCACCGAGGCCGGCGCCAAGCATCCCGTGACGCGTGGCCTGCCCGGCGGCGAGGGCCGTGATCCGACCTGGGGACGCTGGTTCCGCCAGGTCGACGTGCGTCCCGACCGCGGTCGCATCGTCCTGAGTGGCGCCGAAGACAAGCCGCTGCTGATCCTCGACCGCAAGGGCAAGGGCCGGGTCGCACTGCTGACATCGGACCACGCCTGGCTGTGGGCGCGCGGCTTCGACGGCGGCGGCCCGCACACCGATCTCCTGCGCCGCCTGTCGCACTGGCTGATGAAGGAGCCCGATCTCGAGGAAGAGCGCCTGATCGCGCAATCGAAGGGGCTGAAGATCACGATCGACCGCCGGTCCATGGACGACACGGTGCCACCGGTCACACTGCTGGCGCCGGGCGGCGCGTCCTCTATCCTGCGACCCGACAAGGCTGGACCCGGGTTGTGGCGGTCGGTGGTCGATGTGACCGA
This sequence comes from Hyphomicrobiaceae bacterium, assembly GCA_021730785.1. Lineage (GTDB taxonomy): Bacteria > Pseudomonadota > Alphaproteobacteria > Rhizobiales > Hyphomicrobiaceae > JAKFWF01. The sequence continues at coordinate 43,875 of JAKFWF010000046.1, read as the reverse complement.
GCCCGGGCTTTATAAGGTGCAGACGCCGGGGCCTTCGGGCCAGCTGACGGCGGTCGCCCACGTCGGCGCCGAAGACGTGCGCGAGATGTCGGAAGTGACGGCGACGGACGACAAGATGAAGGCGCTGGTCGAGGCAACCGGCGGCGGCGTGTTCTGGACCAAAGGCTCGGGGCTGTTCGCCAGTGCCGATCCGACTGCGGTCGACGTGCCGCGCGTTGCCATGTTGTCTTCGGCCAAGGTGCTCGCCGGCTCGGGCTGGCTCGGCCTCAAGGACCGCGAGGCCTACGTCACGCGTGGCATCAAGCTGACGCCGATGTTCACCGGCCTGCTTGCCCTGTCGGCGCTGCTGTTTCTCATTGCGCTGGCCTGGTGGCGCGAGGGGCGGTAGGGGCCGCGATCGTGGTTCGTAGGTTGGGTGATACCGGCCCGCTTGCTGGTCGTAACCCAACAACTTCGAGACCACCCATGGATGTTGGATTACGCGCCGAACTGGCGGGCCTGACCCTACCTACGCTCGTTACGTTCGCGCATTGATCGCGGCAATCAGCTCTTGCAGTGCCGCCTCGGCGAACCGGCGCATGTTGGCTTCGCGGTCGCCCGAGCCGGTTTCCAGGGTCATGGTGCGCATCTGCGGGCCGCTGATGCCGATGCAGCAATGGCCGGCCGCATCGCCGTAGCTATTGCCGGTCGGACCCGTCGCGCCGGTTTCGCCGATCCCCCACGTCGCGCCATGCTGCATTGCGACCGTGCGCGCCAGCAGGTCGGCGTAGACCTCGGTCGAGGCCCGCTTGCCGGCCATGGTGGCATCATCGATGCCGAGCAGGGCGAAGCGGGCACGTTTGGTGTAGATCACCGCGCCGCCGAGGAAATAGGCCGATGCGCCAGGCAGCGCAAGCAGCGAGGCTGCGATCAATCCGCCGGTCGAGGATTCCGCCACTGCAATCGTCCAGCCCCTGCCTTTCAGGAGGTCGGCGGCCTGGCGCGCGAGCGGGATCAAGGTCTGCATGGGGAGCGTGCCATCACAACTGCGGTTCGGCGCACGATAGGGGCGATCAGGATTTCGATCGAGCCCCATTCTGCCGGACCTACAACCCTTCCGCCTTCTGCCCTGCCAGCAGTTTCAGCAGCATGCGGCCGGCATCCTGGCGGTGACGGCGGTGGATCTCGAAGGCAGCCGCACCGTCACGGTTGCGAATCGCGGTGACGAGCGCCGCATGTTCGCGGTTCGACTGAGTCGGCTTCGGGCGCAGCGCCAGGGTCTGCATGCGCGCCCGATGGGCCTGGTCACGGAACATGGCGACCACCTGGGCGAGCCGCCGGTTGCCGGACAGCTCGACGAGCGCATTGTGGAAGTTGCGATCGTGCGCCGACCAGCCCGCCAGATCATCGCGCGCCAGGGCTTCCTCCATGCCAGCCACGTAGGCTTCGAGCCGGGTCAGCTGGATGCTGTTGAGCCCGCGCTCGGCAACGCGGCGCGCAGCCATCGCTTCGAGCGCCGTCAGCAGCTCATAGATCTCCGCCATGTCGGCTGCCGACACCGGCAGGATGCGCGCACCGTGCCGCGGCCTGACCTCGACGAGGCGTTCGTCACTGAGGCGGATCAGCGCCTCGCGCACCGGCGTGCGGCTCATGCCAAGCTCATCTGCCAGCGTCTGCTCGAGATACTGGGCGCCGGCTGGCATTTCGTTGTCGAGGATGCGGCGGCGCAACTCATCGTAGGCGCGCAAGGTCTGCGAACGCCGGTCGACGGCCGCAAGTCGCGCTGGCTCGGCCTGCCCGGTTTTCGGCATTCGAACTCCTGCTGCGGTGCTCCCGGTCGGTCGCGGCGGCCCGGCCGCAATCCCGCTCTGGCGCTTTGCTGCGGCTGGGCTAACATGCGGCCGTACGGTGCTTCGATATGATGCGGCCTCCACCGTTCGCAAGTCAAACAGGCTGCGTCGGGCTCGACCAAAACGCGGAGGCATTCATGCGGGCCAGGGTAACGTCGGCGCTGACCTTGCCGGCGGACGGCACCGACGGCGCGCTCGCCGGGCGCGTTTGGCGCCCCGACCTGCACGGGCCGGCGATCGTCGCGGTGCGCAGCGCAGGCGTGTTCGATATCTCGGGCACGGCGGCCACCATGCGCGATCTGTGCGAGGCGGCCGACCCGGCGCACCTCGCGCGCACGGCACCCGGCGAACGCATAGGCACGTTCGCCGAGATCCTCGCCAACACGCCGGAGGCGTTACGCAATTCCGCCAAGCCCTGGCTGTTGGCGCCGATCGACTTGCAGGCGGTGAAGGCGGCCGGCGTCACCTTCGCCCGCTCCATGCTTGAACGCGTGATCGAGGAGCAGGCCAAGGGCGCGCCGGAGAAAGCCAACGCCATCCGCGCGACGATCGATCAGCAGCTGGGCGGCAGCCTGCGCAACCTGAAGCCGGGCTCCCGCCAGGCGCTGGAATTGAAGCGCACGCTGATCGCGCAAGGCGCTTGGTCGCAGTACCTGGAAGTCGGCATCGGCGAGGATGCCGAGATCTTCACCAAGGCGCAGCCGATGAGCGCGGTCGGCCACGGCATGGACGCGGGGCTGCACCCGCGCTCGACGTGGAACAATCCGGAGCCCGAAGTGGTGCTGGCGGTCGCGTCCACCGGCCGCATCGTCGGCGCCACGCTCGGCAACGACGTCAATTTGCGGGACTTCGAAGGGCGCTCGGCGCTGCTGCTGTCGAAGGCGAAGGACAACAACGCGTCGGCCGCGATCGGTCCGCTGATCCGCTTTTTCGATGGCCAGTTCAGCCTCGACACCGTGCGCCGCATCGAGGTGCACCTGACGGTGGACGGTCTCGAAGGGTTCCGTCTCAACGGCCAATCGTCGATGGCGGAGATCGCGCGCGACCCGGCCGACCTCGTCGCCGAGATGGTCAACCGCACGCACCAGTATCCCGACGGCGCGGTGCTCTATCTCGGCACAATGTTCGCCCCGACCAAGGATCGCGGCGCGCCGGGCATGGGCTTCACCCACCATGACGGCGACATCGTCACGATCCAGGCCGCCGAACTCGGCAGCCTGACGAACCGCATGACCATGGCCGACAAGGCGCCACCCTGGACGTTCGGTGTCGCCGACCTCATGCGCACTCTCGCCCGCCGCGGGTTGCTGCGATGAGCGCAGAGGGGGCGGCAACGGCAACGGCGCCCGTTGTTGCCGCCCAATCCCCCCATCACGCCATGGCGAAGGCCTGGCCGATCAGGATCTTGTTTTCCTGGTGGACGAGAGCGCCGAGTTCGCCGGATTTCTTGACGTAGGCGAGCCAAGCCGGATCGGCCCACATGGCGGCGCGTTTGGCGGTGCGGTCGGCGAGATCCTTATAGGCCCACACGTGCACGTAGGAGTTAACGTCACCGACCTCGGTGGTAGCCCACAGCACGGGCTTGCCCAGGTGCTTCGATTGCACGGCAAAGCCCATGGCCTGATATAGCTCGACGTGCGCCTTGATCATGCCGGGCTTACAGACATAGGTGCGGTGGTCGTAGATCATAGTGAGTGTCCTTTCCGGTCAGTACTGACTGTGAAACGCGCATATCTACGCATTTCACTGCGGCATGCACCGCACGCCGTCAAGATGACCCTGGAGTCAGCGGGAAGGTGACCTTACGCGGCTTGGGCGACGCGGGGGGGCGTGTGCTCGGCAGCGTGTGCGTCGAGATCCTGCCGGACGCGGTTCGCCGGCAGCAGGATGCGGGCGCGTGTGCCCTTCTGCAGAACGCTTGTCAGCTCGAACTGGCCGCCATGCAACTCGACGAACTGCTTGACGATCGGCAGCCCGAGCCCACTGCCCTGCATGCCGGCATTCGCCGTGGAATGAACGCGCTGGAAGGGGAGCATCACGCGGGCCAGATCATCGGGCGCGATGCCCGGTCCATCGTCCGCAATGATGATCTCCACCTGTCCGTCGGTTTGCACACGAGTCTCGATTCGGACGTGACCATCGCGGTTGCCGTAACGCACGGCGTTGCTGACGAGATTCAGCATCACCTGGAACAGGGCGCGCTCGTCGCCATAGACCAGCGGTGGCGCACCTTCGAATGTGCTGGTCACATCGACGTTGCGCTCGCGCGCCTGTGCTTCGACATAGCGCGTGGCGCGGCGGGTGATTTCGTCGATCCAGAACTCGTCCTCGACCAGCTCGTACTGGCCGCTCTCCATTTTCGCGAGGTCGAGCAGGTCGTTCACCAGCGACAGCAAGTGGCGCGCGCCCGCATTGATGTCGCGCAGGTAGCTGTCGCGTGTTTCGGGGGAAATCCTGGACGCACCCCGCCCCGTCAGCAGTTCGGAAAAGCCGATGATGGCGTTTACCGGCTGGCGCAGTTCATGCGTCACCGTGCGCACGAAGGAGCTCTTCGACTCACTCGCCTGCTCGGCGCGCTGCCGCAACTCCGTGCTGCGTCGCTGCAACTCGCCGAGCCGAGCCGCCATGTCGTTGAACGACTGGGTCAGCATCAGCAGTTCCTTCGGCGTCGTCGCGCTGTCGTGTGTGACCCGCACGTCGAACTGGCCGGCTGCGACCAGCTTCGCGCTTTCGCTCAGGCGATGCAGCGGCTCAGTGATAATGATGCCGGCACGGATCGCGACCAGGGCTGCGAGCAGCAGGCCGAACGCGAACAGCGAAAAGACATGGAGCTGCAGGTTGTGGGCGGGCGACTGAAGGATGCCAGCCGGGTTCTGCCCTATCGGCCATGCCCAGAACAGCGCCACCGGCCCGGTCACGAGCAGCAGACACACCAACAACAGAGCTCGTCTGATCGATACCATAGCTTCCCCACCGGGGCGGTCGCGCACAGGTGCGGGCCGCAGGTCTCCCAGGAAGCAGTGTTGCCTGCTCACGCATTCCAGCTGGTTAACAAACTTTCGCGATCTAAATTCTCAGTTCATGATCGGTTGCTGGCGGGTCTTGCACTTGTTAGGGTCGTTGCAACGATTGCTTAACGGTGCCCCCGAGGGCGGCGGGCACGGCGTGTGCTTGTCTCACAGCTGATTGGGGCCGGCGTGCAAAAGCCCTCCAGTCGGGGACTGGAGGGCTTGCGGCGCTCTGCGAAGTCGGCCGATCTGATTACTGCGCTGGCTTCGGGGCTTCGGCAGGCTTGGCTGACACAGCTTCCTTGGCCTTGTCGACGGCCCCCTTTGTCACTTCGCCGGCTTTCTTGGCAGCAGCGGCCGTCGCTTCGCCGGCCTTCTGCAGCAGGGTCTTGGGTGCCTCGGCGTACTTGTAGGGCTGGACGACGCCGAGAATGTCCTTGGTCGTGTCGAGTGTGATCGTGCGCTGGCCGTCCTTGGTGACGATGTTGAGCGCCGAAAAGGCGACGCCGATTTTCTTTTCGCCAACGCCCAGCAAGCCGCCGACACCGATGATCACGGTGTCGATCTTGTGCTCGCCGGCCAGCATGATCAGATCCTCGATCGGGCCGATCTTGTCGCCGGACTTGGTGACGACCGTTGCGCCCAACAGGCGTTCCTTGGCGCTGTACTGGTTGACCGGCTGGCCTTTGCGGAACACGCCGGTCGGAATGACGATTTGCTTTGCCGCAGCAGCCCCATCCGGCGCCTTCTGCTGGGCCAAGGCTGGAAGGGTGGCAGCGAGCGCGACAGCCGAAGCCAAAGTCAGGATGATCTTGTGCATGAGGATCCTCGAGTGTTGCGAAGCAAAGCCGGCCAATCGGGCATCGGCTGAATCGCGGGCGCCCCTGTCCAGGTGCATCCGCGCATCATCGTCCGACATAGGCGGCCCGCATGACCGGTTCAAGTCATGTCGGCGGTGATGCGGAGGCATTTAGATGTACGGCGCATAAAATGCGCCGGGTCAGTCTCGGCTGGTCGAGCGGCCGATTTACCTGGTAAGGCGGTCGGTCGTCTTACCTGGTGAGGCGGTCGGCCCAGGCGCGCGGCGTAAAGGTGTTGCGCGAGCGGATCTGGTGGATTTCATCGGCAGCAACGCCGATGTCGCGCAACATGGCGTCGTCCATGTCGGCCAGTTGATCCCGCAAGCGGTGGTCGGCGACGTTGCGACGCATGCGCTCGATGAGCCCGCCGAACCAACCGGCAATCGTGCTACCCGCCGCGCCCTTGGCGGTTTCAGTCGAGCCGACGGTCTGGTCGACGGACATAAGTGCAGTAAACGGTCCCATGGGGATGATCCTTGTTTTGCAGACACAAGGGCTGCCACTGCCGCTGCTCGGCGGAGTGCTGCGCTTGGCCTCGGTTGTGGTGGCGTACCTGATCCATCGATCTGATGCCGCGGGTGGTTCGCCTGGGCTTGGATCGGGTCAGGCGGGGTCACGGATGGACCCCGAACGGCGATTTGCCAGGCAGTGCCACAGCGTGTGGACAATTACCGGCGCGGTCCTAAATACGCGTTGCTACGATCGACTTCCGGCGGTCAATTCGGGCAATTCCACACGAAGGGAACTGCCTGTAAAGGCGCCGACATGATCAAAGATACGCCGCGTCGCAGCATTCGGCCAGGGGGTTTGCTGCAGCGCAGCAATGCAGCTCACGCATGTGCGAGCAATTGGCCGCAGGTCTGGTAACATTGTGACCATCATTGCATGAATGTCGCGTTGTCACCCCCCGTTACGCGGAGCGCCAGGCCCCATGTTCCAGACCTTCGACACGCCGGCCGACTCAGGCACCGGCATTGTCCGTACCGAGCAGTTGCGGCGAGTAATGATGCGCACACGAATTGATGCATTTCTCATTCCCCGCGCCGACGAACATCAAGGCGAGTATGTTCCTCCATCCGCGGATCGGCTGAAGTGGCTGACGGGCTTTTCCGGTTCGGCCGGCATGGCGGCCGTGACCATGACCAAGGCCGCACTCTTCGTCGATGGCCGCTATACCCTGCAGGCACCGGCCCAGGTGCCAACCACCGTCTACGAAGTTCTGCAAACCCCCGAAAAACGCCTGATTGACTGGCTGGCCCAGGCGCTGCCGACCGGCGCAACCATCGGCTTTGACCCATGGCTGCACACGGTGGCCGGGGTCGAACAGCTGACCAGCCAGGCGAAGGAAAAGGGGCTCAAGCTGAAGGCCGTTGCACGCAATCCGGTCGATGTCATTTGGGGGCCAGATCGTCCCCCCGCGCCATGCGGCAAAATCGAAATCCAGCCGCTGAAGTTCGCCGGCACCGCGCCCGAGGACAAGATTGCCGCCCTGCAGCAGACCTTGAGCGCGGCCGGCCAGGACGCCTGCGTTCTCACGCTCCCCGACTCGATATGCTGGATGCTGAATATCCGCGGAGGCGATATCGCCCATAACCCGGTCGTGCTCGCCTTCGCGCTGGTGCCGGTGAAGGGCAAGCCCGAATTGTTCGTTGATCCTGCCAAGGTCGATGCCGTGGCCCGTGCCCATCTGACCAAGTTGTGCAAGCTTGCGGCGCCGGCGAAACTTGGTGAACGGCTTGGCGCGCTCGCAGCCGCCGGCAAGCGCGTGCGCCTCGATCCTGATACGGCCGCCTGGGCGATCGCTCGGGCGATCGGCGGGCGATCGAGAACCATAGCAGGTGCCGACCCCTGCATCGCCCGCAAAGCCACTAAATCGCCGGCCGAGATCGCCGGCACCAAGGCCGCCCACATCCGCGATGGCGTGGCGATCGCCCGCTTCCTCGCCTGGCTCGATCGCGAATCGCCCAAGGGCGGGGTCGACGAGATCGCGGCCGCACGGCACCTCGAGGCGATCCGCGCCGCCGACGGCCACCTGCGCGACCTCGCCTTCGACACGATCTCCGGCTCGGGTCCGAACGGCGCGATCGTGCATTACCGGGTGACCACGGCGACCAACCGCAAGCTGCAGGCGGGCGAGTTGTTCCTGATCGATTCAGGTGCGCAGTATGCGGATGGAACCACCGACATCACCCGCACCATCGCCATTGGTCAGCCGTCGGCGGAAATGCGCCAGCGCTACACACTCGTCCTCAAGGGTCATATCGCGATCGGCACCGCACGCTTTCCGAAAGGCACGCGCGGCATCGACCTCGACCCATTTGCCAGGCGTGCGCTCTGGCACCACGGCTGCGACTTCGACCACGGCACCGGCCATGGCGTCGGCAGCTACCTGTCGGTGCACGAAGGTCCGCAATCGATCTCGAAGCGCGGCATGGCGACCCTGGAGCCCGGCATGATCTGCTCCAACGAGCCCGGCTACTACAAGCAGGGCGCCTATGGCATCCGCATCGAGAACCTGGTGATCGTGACCAAGCCCGAGGACGTGGCGGGCGGCGACCGGCCGATGATGTCGTTCGAGACGATCACGTTCGCCCCCTATGACCGTCGCCTCATCGACCCTCGACTGCTCGACGACCGCGAGCGCGCCTGGATCGATGCCTACCACGCGACGACGCGCAGCCTCATTGCGCCAGCCCTCACCGGCGCCGACCGGGCCTGGCTCGAAGCCGCCACCGCGCCGCTTTAGGTGCGTTGGCCAGCGCCGCGATGCTGGAACCTGGCTCGCTCGAGGTCAGCACCGGCTGCCAGGGCGCTCGGCGCAGCCAGCGGTGCTGCCGACGCCGAGCCTGTTGACCCGGTCGGGCTAAACGGGCACAACGGCCCGATCGGAGCGTGGCGCAGCCTGGTAGCGCACTTGCCTGGGGGGCAAGGGGTCGCAGGTTCAAATCCTGTCGCTCCGACCAATGATTTCAAAAGGCTAAGAAATTTTTGGCAGCAAGACGCCACAGTCGTGCCAATGAATGGCAAGGGGTGGATGCGGTGTTGTCGAGCGCAGCTATCGAAAATTGCTTGATGGTTGTCTCTGCCCCGAAGCGGCGGGCGAGAGGGCACTACAGCGCCTCTGCAACGCGGTCGGGAACCAACCCTTAGGCACCGAACCTAGCCGAGAGGGCAGTGGCAAAGTCAGCCCCACAATGGGCATCGCCACTGAGAACGATGCCGCGAGAACGATCAGTCAACGTGCGAAAAAGTGCCATGGCGCCGGACGCTCTTGCCTCGGCTCGCTCGCCCCGGAAGGGCTGTGAGGAACATACCACGGCTTGGCCCTGTGTGCGGATCGAAGTGCCGCAGTGTGTGCCGCAGTGTGTTGTCGGCGGGGGGCGAGGTGGCAATTTGAACGCCATTGCCTGACCGTCGATTTTCTGGGGAGCCATCCCGTGTCGACTACCGTCGTGTACAAGTACCACGCGTTCCTCTCCTACGCCCCTACGGGCTTCACACATGTCGGTTGCAGGGGCCGCATGAGCCGAGATTTGGCCGAACACTTGTTCGGCCAAATCTTGGGCGTTTTCGTCACGGCCGCGTAGGCGGCCGTCCACGACAAGGTTCAAACCTATGGTTTCGCTGGAGAAACCAGATTTTTGCGACCTGATTGCCCCGGCTGAGGCACCACGCCTGCGGCCCGTTGTCGTGGAGGGCCGCCTCCGCGGCCAAGACGAGAAGGGGAACGTACAATCCGAACAGAGAGTTTTTTAAGCCGCTGCAATACCAGCGCAACGTTGGCGCCGACTCACTTGTGTGAATGCCATAGCCTACGCCCATGCCGATATCGAAGCCGCGCGGGACCTGCACCGGCGTCTCGAGCGGTTCCGCATCGACCGCGATCTCATCGGGCGCGACGTCGCTGGCTTCGATCGGGTGCCGGCCACCTTGCGTCCGATCTTCCGCGACCGCGAGGATTTCGCTGGCGGCCATGGTTTGACCGACGCCATGATCGCCGCCCTCGACGCGTCGGCGGCACTCGTCATTTTTGTGCTCGCGGGCGGCGGCAATGCGCCCTGCCGTCAACGAGGAAGTCCGCCTGTTCCGCTGGCGCCACGGCGTCCCCGCTCCCTAATGTTCAATGCGCTGCACGTGTACTGAGCGGTGGCAACCTTGTGACATGCAGCCGAGCCCGCTCGGCCGCACCACCACCTGCCCTCACTTCGGCGTCGCGGGCGCTTCTGCCTTGGGCCGCTTCGGCTCAGCCGTTTCGGAGAAGCTATTGAACACCACGTCAGGCGAGGCGGTGTTGTGCTGCGAGGGCGACAGCCGGCCGGCCCACACGTCGGTCGCAACGGCGCGGTCGAACTTCATGATGTTGTCCTCGCGCCAGCCCTTGGCGCCCTTTTCGCGGACAGCGACGCGCGCCACGTCGTTGTTGAACTCCGTCACATACATCGATCGCAGCATGGCGAACGGGCCGCCGTCGATCGGCTTGTCGAAGGCAATATCGAGGGCGAGGCGGTTCTGGTCGGCCTTGGCGATCTTGAGCGTCGCCGACCCGCCGCGCTCGAACGTCAGCGTGAAGGTGCGGGCCTTGGGATCAAAGGCGACTTCCTTGAAGCGCACGATCGGCCGCCCTTCCTCCTCGACCGGACCGATCAGGAACGAGGAGCCGTAGGAGGTCGAGCGCAGGCCGGTCGGTGTCAGCGGGCGCGGGCGCCAGTAGCCGTCCTGCGGATAGAGCACCAGGACTTCCTCGGCGCCGTCATCGCGCAGCAACCAGATCTGGATCAGATGCAGGCCGGTTTCGACCCGGTCGCCGATCCTGACCGGCACCGTGGCCGGCCGCCAGAACGTGGGAAACGTGTAGCCCACGACCCACAAGTGGATGTCCTCGTAGAACGTGATCCGGCGTGGCGGGGTCGGCGCCTTGAATGACGGGTCGGCGGCGAAGTCGCAGGCGGTCCAGTCGGCTTCGAAGCTGTCGCGGGCGAGCATGCCGATGTAGACCGGGTGCGCCGCCTCGATGCGGAAGCTCTTCACGCGGTTGTTGGCGAGCGCCAGCGCGACGTTGTCTTTCTCCGCACACAGCACCGGCTCGGTGCGGTTCACCACGTCGACGGCTAGACCTTCGAGGGACGCGGCGCGCACGGGTGCGGACAGGGGGCCAGCCAGCAGGATTGTCGACAATAGAAGGAGTGCCAGGCGGCGCATCGATGTTGGTTCCGTCATGAGGGTGTTGCTTTGCTCTTCGATGTGGCCTTCTACAGGGCAGGTATGGCTGCGGTCACGGACTATTCCGGCGGACCTCTGGAAGGGCGACAAGGGTGGGTAGTGCGAAGTTCGATCCTGCACCGCGTCTGCGGCTCCGGTGTGGCCGGGAGATGAGCTATCGCTGCTACGGCGCAGTGGGCGGCAAGCCGGTGCTCGCGCTGCACGGGACGCCCGGCTCGCACCTGAAGTTTGCAGCTGCCGCCGATACGGCAGCGGCATTGGGGCTGCAGCTGTTCGCAATCGACCGCTGGGCCTACGGCCGCACCGATGCGCCGGCAACGCCGCGTCTGTCGGACTTCAGCGGCGAGGTTGCGGAGTACGCCGACGCGCTCGGCATCGGCCGGTTCGCCGTGGTCGGCATTTCGGGCGGCGGGCCGTTTGCCGCAGCGGTCGGAGTTGCACTCGGCGATCGCATCACGGCATTGGTGCTGGTTTCGCCAGTGGGGCCGATCGCCGGGATCGCACCGCGGCCGCATTTGCGCCTGTTCCACCGGTTCACGTTCGAGGTCTTGCCCAACATTCCAGGCGTCTTGCCCGTGCTGTTCACGTTCCTGGGATCGATGGCTGCCTGGTCACCGAGCCTCGCGACCCGGCTGGCGGCCGGCGTCGCCCAGTCGTCGGACAAGCTGATCGTGCGCGAGCCGGCATTCGCGCTGAGCTTGGGGGAAACGTTTGCCGTCGGCCTCGAGAAAAGCGCGCTGGGGCCGTTGATCGACATGCGCCTGTTCGGCCAGCCCTGGAATATCGACCTGGCGGCCGTGGCGGCGCCGACGCGCCTGTGGTTTGGCAGCGAAGACCGCAATGTGCCGCTCGATGCGATCGCGGCCCTTGCGCGCGAGATCGCACGCGGCCGAGCAGCGCCCGTGGTGACGGAGCTGGAGGGCCACGGGCACTTCTGGATTGCGCGCAACTACGATCAGGTGCTCGGCTGGATTGCCGAGACGGTCGGTTGAAACGGCCAACTCAAGCAGGCGCGCGCCACGTCAGCGACGCCATCCACTCGCGCAAGCTGGTTTGCAGGCCCTGGGCGCGCGGCGTGGCGACGACGAGGGCGCGAGTGGGCGTTGCCGATTGCCAGCCGCCGGGCTGGGTCACGAGTGCGGTCGAGGGGACCGAAGCGGGCGCATCATCCGGCCGGTCGTCGGGGGTGGCCATGGCGAAACCGGCAGCACGCGCCGTGTCGGCAAGCCTGTCAGCGCCGCTCGACCAGTTCTTCTTCGACATGGCACATCGACCTTCCAGCGCCCTTGCGGCAATCGAACGATTGCCTCGCGGCGAGCCCATCGTGTCAATTTCTTGACGCGGCATAAAAGTCTCACGTCAAGTGAGTTTTGGCAATATCAACAGAGTCATCTTGCAAACTTTATTTCATGCTGCGTGGCGATATTGGAATGGTGCTGTGCAATATCCGGCGCTGATCAGTTTAAACTTTCGGCGGACCACTGCCGACGAAGTCTGCAATTAAATCGGCTGCAGCTTCCAGGTTGCCCTGGCCCGTGAAACCGGAGGCCTGGCGGGGGCTGAGGTCGTGATCGCCGTCCGGCATCCAGTGAACCGAAATCGCGGACGACACCGTCATGGCCTCGACCTCGGCCCGGCTGCCGAAGGGATCGCGCTCACCCTGGGCGATGAGGGTCGGGCACATCAGGTGGGTCAGATGGGCCGTGCGCAGCACTGTGGGCTTCTTGGGCGGATGGAACGGATAGCCGAGGCACACGAGGCCGGTGACCAGGCCCTGCCGATAGGCTGCGTCGGCCAACAGGCTTGCCACGCGTCCCCCCATCGACTTGCCGCCGATCACCAGTCGTTGGCCTGGCGGCATGCGGCCGCGGACGAAAGCGATCGCCCGCTCGTACTCGGGAACGAGTGTTTCAGCCTTGGGCGGAACGGTGCGCTTCGGTGTAATCCGGCGCGCCGCCATATAGGCGAATTCGAAGCGGGTGGTGGCGATGGCGCGCTCGGCGAGCAGGGTGGCCATGGCGTCGAGAAAGGGTTGATCCATGCCGGCCCCTGCGCCGTGCGCCAGAATGAACCGGCAGGCGGCGTCCGTTGGACCAGCATCGAGCGTGTGCAGGGCTGTCATCGACAATGCCTGCGAGCGATTGCAACCAATCATGCGATGCGCCACACGGCGGTTTTCTTGATCTCGTTGTCTTCGAGTTCGCGCGTCACGGGCACATTGTATTCAGCCACCTGGCGGAAGCGGGCGCGGGGAAAGTAGGTGCGTTGCGGATCGCCGATCAGGATGTCGCTGCCGGCCGCGTGTGCCGCCTCGATGTAGGCCAGCACCGCGTCCGACATGGCGCGCTCATAGAACAGATCGCCAACCAGCGTCACGCCGAAGCGGCCGGGGGGACGCGCCAGCAAATCGTCAGCAGTGGTGGCAACCGCGACGCCGTTGGCAGCCGCGTTGAGGGCCACCGCTGTCAGCGCGAGTGGGTCGATGTCGGCAGCAATCGCCGACGTGGCGCCTGCGAGCATGGGCGCGATGGCGGTGAGCCCCGAGCCGCAGCCGAGATCCAGGATGCTTTTGCCCACGACCAGCGCCGGCGTGTCGAGAATGTAGCGGGCCAGCGCCTGCCCGCCGGCCCAGGCGAAGGCCCAGAACGGCGGCGGCACATTCACCGCGCCCAACTCCTCCTCGGTCTTGAGCCAGATCGGCAAGCTCTCCTCGGCCAGGTGCAGCTTGATTTCGGGCACCAGCGGCGGCGACATCAGCGTGGTGTTGGCGCGGATAAATGTTGCCCGATCAGCGATCATGGGGCCCCGGCAAGGCGCCAGATGCGGGCGGTCTCGATGTAGTCGATCTGCAGGTCGGGCGTCAGCGGCGCTTCGTACTCGGCCAGTAGCTCGAAAGTGAGGGGCGGGCGCTGGGCAGTCGAGCGATCGCCGAACAGGATCGGGATGCCGCGGCGGGCGGCGCGCTCGAGGAACGTCGACACCCGGGCTGCGAGTTCGGGCTCGTAGAACAGATCACCGATGATCAGGAGGTCACAATGCGGGTCGGCGCCGAGCAGGTCCGTCGTGGTGGTCGTGAGCGCTACGTCGTTGGTCGTCGCGTTGAGGCGGGCGGCAGCCGCAGCGTGGACGTCGGTGTCGTTGGCCTCGCCCGAGCGCGCGCCGGCTTTGAGCGCCGCGATCGCCGCCAGACCGGAGCCGGCGCCGACATCGAGCACGCGTTTGCCGGCGACGGCTGACGGATTGTCGAGCAGCCAGCGGGCGAGGCCCTGGCCACCGCTCCAGGCGAATGCCCAGTAGGGCCGCTCGGCCTTGATGTCGTCGGCGGCCTGGAAGATCTCGAACGGCTGGCGCGCCAGATGGAGCGACAACTCGGGCACGAGCGCGACCGCGGTCGGCGTGGTGTGGTCTCGCACGAACCGCATGGAGCGCGCGTCATCGGCCGGTCGCGCTAGGGATGGGGCGGCAATGGGCATGCGTGTCCTTCAGTCGAACCAGAAGAACAGGGCATCGAACAACCGCGCCTGGCCATCAATGAGGTTGCTTTGGACCTCATAGCCGGCCGGCAGCGGTCCGGCTAGATCATTCTTGTGCGCCGACGCCATGGCTGGGACGGACGCCTGGATCGTGGGTGCCGATTAGCTCTCGGCCGTTTGCCGTCGGCGGCAGTTGTCCCAGCAGCGCGCGAAATGCCCTCCTGCGGTCGCTCAGCTTGGGCTTCGCCACGGTTGCTACGTCCTAATGAGCAATTTTCCGCGGATCGAGCCCGCCCATGCGGCACACCTCGGCCCATTCGGCGAGTGTCACCGGTTGCACGGAAAGCCGCATCGACGTGACGAGGCTCATGGCGCTGAGTTTCGGATTGGCCTTCACGGTGCTCAGTGTCACCGGCGTCGGCATATCGCAGACGGCTGCCACGTCGACGCACTCCCAGGTGCCACTGTCGTCCTCGGGATCGGGATGGGCGAGCGCGATGACCTTGACGATGCCAACCACCTCGAGCCCGATGTTCGAGTGGTAGAAGAACGCGAGATCGCCGCGCTGCATCGCCCGCATGTTGTTGCGCGCCAGATAGTTGCGCACGCCGGTCCACGGTTCGCCGACCTCCCCGCGCGCTTTGCACATGTCCCACGAGAACACGTCGGGTTCCGACTTGAGAAGCCAGCGTCGGGATGACGACGGCACCGCAGCAACTTTCTTTGCCATTGCTATCCGCTCTATCCCGCCAGAACCTCAAGCCCCTTGCGCCTAATGAGCGAGAGCAGCGTCAACGCCGGTCCACTCGGGCGACGCTCGCCACGTTCCCATTGGCTTATGAGCCCAGTCGTCACGTTAAGGTGGCGAGCGAGCACGGCTTGGCTCACTTTCTCGCGCTCGCGCAGCGATTGGATCTCTTTCGGCGAGAGTTCCGGGACCTCGGCGAGGCAAAGCGTGTCGAACTCGCGCATGGTCGTCTTGTCCATGACGCCGGCCTTGTGCGCGTCGGCTGCAGCCTCGTGCACGACACGGGCGATCCTGTTCGTATGTTTGATTGCCATTACACTCCACCTCGATCCAGGCACCTGACTTGACCAGCTTGCCGACTTGCTTCTTGTCGTAGTTTAGGAACTCCGCGGCCAGCTTGCGAAACATTTCCAGATCGTCATCGTCGATGTTGTCTTGGCTGCTCTTGGCGAAGCCGTCGACGAACACGGCTCATGCCCCGATGCGGTAGAAAACAATAGCCCGATAACCGCCGGATCGCCCCTGTCCTGGCCGTGGAACCCGCTGCTTGACCACTCCGCCGCCAAGATCAGCGTCGAGCAAGCCCTGTTCTGCCCGGGATATCGCGCCACAAAGCGCGGCATCATCGATCTGCTGGCGCCGAGCAAATCGCGCGAAGCCCTTCGTCTTGTAGACCCGCACGCTTCGCTCCCCCAGCGTCATATATAGCACATTGTGTTATAAATCAAGCCCGCCCTGAGCGGGCCGCAAGGATCGTCTTGGACTACAGGGGTGCAGTCGGATTGCGTCGACGGAGATCGCGATGCCCACTTGGATTTATCGGGTCGCACTCTTTCTGGCCAACGACACCACCTGCCAATTGCCAACACTCTGCCACGCCGTGACTTGTACCTTCGGCACGGAACGCGAGGCAAGCACGGCGGCACGGCGGGCCTTCCCGGGTGTACGCAGGCAGGCGGCAGTACTTGTCTCGCAGCATGCCGCATTGGCAATTCCATGCCAATTGGAGCACTGCCGTGGCACTGGACTTGCGGGGCGATTGCGATAGTCTTTCGCAGTACACATCCGCGGTTCGACATTGGCCATCCTGCGGCCACGTGCCAGAGCAGACATGTGCGCAAGACCGGAAACTGAAATCCGGCAGCCATCGGGAAACGTACGGAGGACATATGAAAGCGCGCTTCGTGGCTGCCCTGCTCACAGCGGCGGCCTTCGTGTTCGGCTTCGGCCCAGCCCTGGCCCAGGACACCATCAAAATCGCCTATATCGATCCGCTGTCGGGTCCTGGTGCCACCGTCGGCGAAGTGGGCCTCAAGACCTTCCAGTTCATGGCCGACGAGTTGAACGCCAAGGGCGGGGCGGCCGGGAAAAAGTTCGAGATCCTGCCCTACGACAACAAGACCAACCCGCAGGAAAGCCTGATCCAGGTGCAGAAGGCGGTAGATGCGGGGGCGCGCATCATCACCCAGGGCAACGGCTCGTCCGTGGCAGCCGCCTTGTCCGAGTGGGTCGCGAAGTACAACGAGCGCAACCCAGGCAAGGAGGTCATGTACCTCAACTACGCAGCCGTCGATCCGGTGCTGACCAATTCGAAGTGCACGTTCTCGCACTTCCGCTGGGACGCCAACTCCGACATCAAGATGGAGGCCCTCACCAACTACATGAAGGGCAAGGCCGCCATCAAGAAAGTGTACCTGATCAACCAGGACTATTCGTTCGGCCAGGCTGTGCGGGCAACCGCCGTTACGATGCTGAAAGCCAAGCGGCCCGACATCGCGATCGTCGGCGACGAACTGCACCCCTTGCTCAAGGTCACCGACTTCGCCCCCTACATCGCCAAGATCAAGGCCTCGGGGGCAGATTCGGTCATCACCGGCAACTGGAGCCAGGATTTCGCGCTGCTGCTGAAGGCGTCCGCCGACGCCGGCCTGCAGGTCGACTGGTACACGTACTACGCGGGCGGCACCGGCGGGCCGACGTCAGTCAAGCAGACCGGTCTCAACCACCGCGTTTACGAGATCCGCGAGGGCTCGCCCAACAAGGACCACGCCGGCACCAAGGCCAACGAAACGGCGTTCCGCGACAAATACAAGATGTCGATCCTCTACCCGCGCGCCATGAACCAGATGCGCATGCTGGCGGTTGCAGTCGACAAGGCCAAGTCGACGGACCCGATCAAGATCGGCCTCGCCCTCGAGGACATGAAGTTCGAGGTCATGAACGGCGGCGAGGGCTTCATGCGCAAGGACGACCACCAGTTCTTCCAGCCGATGTATCTGGTGTCGTTCGGCGAGCGCACGGCCGCCGAGCCCTTCGACGAGGAAGGCACCGGCTGGGGCTGGCGCCAGATCGCGGCCCTCGACGCCAAGGACACCGTGATCCCCACCACCTGCAAAATGGAGCGGCCGAAGTAGGGGGCTGCATCTGCGCAACGTGAAACAATATCAACCTCGGGCTTGTCCCGAGGAACGATCATCCACCGGGGCCCAGTCTTTGGGCAACGGCCGCACACCAGGCAATGCAGCGTAGAGGTCGATCCAGTGCGGGGTGTCACGTTCGATCAGAGTGATCTTCCAATCCCTCAAGTAACGCTTGAGAGATTTTTCCCTTTGAATTGCGTCGGTCACGCTATCGAACTCCTCGTACCAAACGAGGCGGTGGACTTTGAATTTCTGGGTGAAGGTCGAGCCACGTCCGGCGCGGTGATCGGCGACCCGTTGCACAAGACTGTTCGTGACACCGACGTACAGGGTGCCGCGTGGCTGGCTCGCGAGAAAGTAGGCCGAGAAAGATTGCACGAGGGGAACTCCAACGTCGAGTGTCCAGTGTGCCGCGCCATTGGCCCTCGGGACAAGCCCGAGGGTGACACCGTTGGGGTCGATCGATTGTGGCCAGGTCGTCCAGGCTGCAATTTTTCAAAATCGGCACGTTGCTGGCTCCATGAACCACATAACCGGGGTCATCCTCGGGCTTGGCCCGAGGACCTAGCGATCCGCATGCGGCACCCTATGCCGGTGGCAGGATGCATGCCGCAAAACCGGATCGCCCTTCGAATTCAATTTGCGGGGAACCGCCAACTTGGCTGAGCTGATCATCATCTCGACGCTGAACGGGGTTCTCTTTGGGCTCCTGCTGTTTTTGATGGCGAGTGGCCTCACGCTGATCTTCTCGATGATGGGTGTGCTGAATTTCGCCCACGCCAGCTTTTACATGATGGGCGCTTTCATCGGCTTCCAGATCGCCAAGTGGGCGGGCTTTTGGCCGGCGCTGATCTTGGCGCCGCTCGTCGTCGGGCTGGCAGGTGCCGCCGTCGAACGCTTCGGGCTGCGCACCGTGCACGCCCATGGCCACGTCGCCGAACTGCTGTTCACGTTCGGCTTAGCCTTCGTCATCGAGGAAGTGATCCAGATCATCTGGGGTAAGTCGCCGGTCGACTTCCGCGTGCCGCGCGCGCTCGATTTTCCAGCCTTCACGATCTTTTCGACCAATTATCCAGCCTACAAGCTGTTCATGCTTGCGGTGTCGATTTCGATCTTTGTCGCACTGTTCTGGCTGCTGAAGCGCACGCGCGTCGGGATGATCGTGCAGGCATCCTTGACGCATCCGAAAATGGTCGCCCATCTCGGCCATAACGTGCCACTGGTCTTCATGTCGGTATTCGGCGTCGGCTCGGCGCTGGCAGGTATTGCCGGTGTGATCGCGGGGCCGGCCCTCGTCACGCAGGCGAGTATGGCGGCGCTGCTTGGACCCATTCTGTTCGTGGTCGTTGTGGTCGGCGGGCTCGGGTCGCTGCAGGGCGCGCTGATCGCATCCCTGCTGATCGGCCTGCTGCAGACGTTCGCCGTGTCGGTCAACTTGTCGCTCGCCGACATCTTCGCCGGCTCGGGCTTCACGCCGGCGCCGAAGACGATCCTGGAAGACCTGTGGCGCGTGACGATCGCACAAGTGGCGCCCATCCTGCCCTACCTGCTGCTGATGATCATTCTGATCTTCAAGCCGACGGGTCTGTTCGGGACACGCGAGTCATGAGCGAGACAGCCTCCGTCCTACCCGGCATGAAGGTCGCTGCCAGCCGCGGTGGCTGGTTGATCTGGACCCTGCTCGCGGCAGCCTTTGCCCTGGCGCCGCTGCTGTTTCGCTCGGGCACGTCGCTGACCATGATGAGCCTGATGGGCATCGCCATCATCTTTGCGCTGTCCTACAACATGCTGCTCGGCCAGACCGGCATGCTGTCGTTCGGGCATGCGGTCTACTTCGGCCTAGGCGCCTATTTCACCGTGCATGCCATGAATGCGGTGATCGAGGCGCGTCTGCCGGTGCCGGTCGCCGCCATGCCGCTGGTCGGTGGCGCGGCCGGGCTTGGCTTTGCCCTGCTGTTTGGCTGGGTATCGACCAAGCGCAGCGGCACCGCCTTCGCCATGATCTCGCTGGGCCTCGCCGAACTCGTCGGCTCCAGTTCGCTGATCCTGCGTTCATTCTTCGGCGGCGAAGAGGGCGTGTCGACCAACCGCACCAAGCTGCTGCGTCTGTTCGACTGGAATTTCGGGGCGCAGGTCCAGGTCTACTACCTGATCGCGGCGTGGTGCCTACTGTGTATCGCGCTGATGTATGCGCTGACCCGCACGCCGTTCGGGCGCATGTGCAACGCCGTGCGCGACAACCCGGAGCGGGCCCAGTTCGTCGGCTACGATCCGCATCGGGTGCGCTACATTGCATTCGTGCTGTCGGGCTTTTTCGCCGGCATCGCTGGCGGGCTGACGGCGATCAACTTCGAGCTGGCGAATGCGGCGCTGTTCGGCGCCAGCCAGTCTGGCAACGTCCTGCTCGCGACCTTCATCGGCGGCGTTGGTCATTTCTTCGGGCCGATCCTGGGCGCGATCCTCGTCACGTTTCTGCAGAACATGCTGAGCGACGTGACGGAAGTCTGGCAGCTCTATTTCGGCCTGATGTTCATCGCGACCGTCATGTATGCGCCGGGCGGCATTTCGGGGCTGATCATGATGCACCGGCCGGTGTGGCGGGCGGGCGCACTGTCCCGTCTGATGCCCGGCTATGGCATGATGGTCGTCCCGGTCGCCCTGGCCGCGGCGGGCGCCATCCTGGTCATCGAGATGGCGACGCAGATCGGCGTGCATGGCGCGCAAGGCACCACCATGAAGCTTCTCGGCATCGGGTTCGACGCGCGCAGTGTGCCGCCCTGGCTGGTCGCAGGTGCAATGCTCGGCGTCGGTGGGTTGCTCGCGCGACTGGTCGGCCGGCGCATTGCGGCTGCATGGGACGACGTGCGCGCGATGAGCCTCACGCACGGGGGCGTGGCATGACCGCTCCCGCCCTCGAACTGATCGGCCTGAAGAAGAACTTCGGCCCGGCCGAGATCATCCGCGGGGTCGACCTCGCGATCCCGCGCGCCGAGCGCCACGCCATCATCGGCCCGAACGGCGCCGGCAAGTCGACGTTGTTCAACCTGATCAGCGGTTTGATCCCGCTCAGCGCGGGCGAAATCCGTCTTAACGGCGAAGCCGTCAGCGGCAAGCCGCCGTTCGAGATCAACCGCCGCGGCCTGTCGCGATCGTTCCAGGTGACGAACATCTTTCCCGCCATGAGCGTGTTCGAGAACGTGCGCTGTGCCGTGCTGTGGGCCAAGGGCGAGCGCTATGCCTTCTGGCGCAGTGTGGGCGGCAACCGCGCGGTCACTGAACGCACGGAGGAAGTGCTGAGCGCGATCAACCTGCAGAGCCGGCGCGACGTCCAGGCCGGCGTCCTCACCTACGCCGAGCAGCGCGCGCTTGAAATCGGCATCACCATGGCGGGCGGTGCCAACGTCATCCTGCTCGACGAGCCGACCGCCGGCATGAGCAAGGCCGAGACCGAGCGCGCGGTCGAACTCATCCGCCGGATCAGCGAAGGCCGCACGCTGCTGATCGTGGAGCACGACATGAGCGTGGTGTTCGGCCTCGCTGATCGCATCTCGGTGCTGGTTTACGGCGAGATCATCGCCACCGGCCCGCCGGCTGAGATCCGCGCCAGCCGGCAGGTGCGCGACGCCTACCTCGGCGAAGAGGTGCCCTGATGCTGGAAGTGCGTGCCCTCAACGCCTACTATGGCAAGAGCCACATCCTGCAGGGCGTCGACCTCGATGTGGGTGCCGGCGAGGTGGTCTCCCTGCTCGGGCGCAACGGCGTCGGCCGCTCGACCACGGTCAAGGCGATCATGGGCGAAGTGCGCGCCGTCGGTCACGTGCGGTTCAAGGGCACCGACATTGCCGGCTGGCCGAGCTATCGCATCGCCCGCCTCGGCCTCGGCTACGTGCCGGAGCACCGCGATATCTTCCCGAGCCTGACCGTGCGGCAGAACCTGGCGCTCGGCCAGAAGAAGGCCGGCCTCGATGGCCGCTGGCGCGCGGATGACATGCTCACGATGTTCCCGAACCTCGCGCGGCGTGTGGATACGGCGGCAGGCGTGCTGTCGGGCGGCGAGAAGCAGATGCTGACCATGTGCCGGACCCTGATGGGCGATCCCGAGCTGATCATGATCGACGAGCCGACCGAGGGCTTAGCCCCGCTGATCGTCAAGCAGGTCGGCGAACTGATCCGCGAGATCGCACGGCGCGGCGTTGCTATCCTGCTGGTCGAACAGAAGCTCGCCATCGCCCTGCAGATCTCGAACCGCGTCTACGTCATGGGGCACGGCCGCATGGTGTTTCAAGGCACGCCTGCCGACCTCAAGGCCAGCGAAGCGGTTCGTCGCGAGTGGCTCGAGGTTTGAGATCCAACGACAATCGGCAGCCGTTGCCGGCATCGCACGCGATTTGCCGCGGCCCCTTTCGTCGAAGTACACAGATCAGTGATAGCGATTTGAATGCGGTTCGCCAGTCGGTAAACATATTGTCGTCATCCGCCCGTCGGATTACGAGTTCGCGCCTGCGTTTGACCTGCGGTAAGTGATTGATGCCTTGACAACGTAGTGAATTGAGAACATTGAACGTCGCATCCAGCTGTACGGAGAGTACCTAAATGCCAGGAAAATATGTCGTCAGTCTCACATGCGCGACGGACGATCCGGACAAGGCGACCGTGGCGTTCGTGGTCGCCAATGCGGCCGTGGCGTCCGACAAGGACACGGTAGTGTTCCTTTCGACCGAGGGCACGCGGTTATCGCAAAAGGGCGTCGCCGACAGCGTCCATGAGTCAGGCTTTGCAGCCCTGACCGAACTGATGACCAATTTTGCCAAGGCCGGCGGCAAGATCTACGTGTGCTCGCCCTGCTTCAAGAAGCGCGCGCTGGACGAGAACAACCTCGTGCCCGGTGCCGTGATCGTCGGCGGCGCCAAGCTCGTCGAGTTCATGTCGGACGGTGCGCCCAGCATCAGCTACTGAGTTCTCCCCCCACCCCAGTTCTAACATCACGTCAACTCGGACGGAGTTTCCATGAGTCTTGATCGACGCACGCTTATCACCACCACGGTCGCCGGCGTTGCGGCAGCTTCCACATCCCTGTTTCGACCGGCCATCGCACAAACGAAGAAGTGGAAATTTGGCGTCGGCCCGCTGTTGCCGAACCCGGAAGATACGAAAAAGTCGTTCGGCCCACTTTTTTCTCATCTCGCCAAGGAGCTTGGCGGCGAATTCGAACTCGCCGTCACGACCGATTGGGCCGGCATGGCAGTGGCCATGGGCAGTGGCCAGCTCGACGTGGCCTGGATGGGTCCGTGGGGTTACATCATCGCCAACAACGCTACCAATTGCCAGGCGGTCGCGACCGTCAAGTACGACGAAAAGCCGATCTATCACGCAATCATCATTGCCAAGCCCGACCTTGCGGCCGCTAAGTTCCCCGACGACACCAAGGGCCGGTCCATCGCCTTCGCCGACATCGGTTCGACGTCGGGCTGGTTGATCCCGACCTACTACGCCAAGGAAGTCTGGAAGATCGATCCGAAGACGTTCTGGACGTATAGCGAGGGGGCCTCGCACGCTGCCAACGAGATCGCCGTGTCGGCCGGGCAGGTCGACATGGCGACCGACTTTGACCGCAACCGCAATGCCATGATCGCATCGGGCAAGGTCAAGGAAGGCTCAAACAAGATCGTGTGGACGTCGGACCCGCTGCCCAACGACGCGATCGCACTGCCGGCCAACGCGTCCGCCGATCTCAAGGCCAAGGTGCAGGCGATCCTCACCGCGATCACGCCCGAACAGGCAAAGACGCTGCTGCCGAACCGCTACACCGGTTTCGTCCCGGGCACGCATGCGACCTACACCTCGATCGAGAAGGCCGGCATCGCCGTTGGCAAGATCAAGGCAAAGGCAACGTGAGCACCGTGAGTTCGGCCAGCGGAATCAATCGCCTGTCGGCGTTACCGCTGGCCAAGCGTCCAGCATCAGCCCCCGCGGCCTCTGTGGTGAAGGACTGGATGCACTCATGAAAGCAGCAGCCAAGGCCCTGCACGAGTTCGAGACGCAGCAAAGCGCCTGGACGTTTGCCCGCTACCGGTGGATGCTGGTCGCGGCCGGCATCGCCATTTTCTATCTGGTGGCCGGCTACCTCGTGCAGTTCGATCTGGGCCGGCTTGCTACCGGCCTGCCAAAAATCGGGCACTGGCTCGCCACGGCCTGGCCACCGGCCTACCAGGAAATGCCCTTGTTCCTGTGGCGCACGGCGGAGACGGTCGCCATGGCAGCCGTCGGCACCACTATGGCCGTGTTGATCGGGCTGCCGCTTGCCGTCCTTGCCAGCCGCAACATCACGCCGTTCCCGCGCCTCTATCGCCCCACGCGATGGCTGCTGAATGCGCTGAGGGGCATCGATTCATTCGTGTTCGCCCTGCTGTTCGTGGCAGCCGTCGGTCTTGGGCCGTTTGCCGGCGTGCTCGGCATCGCCTTCCACACCAGTGGCACGGCCGCGAAGTTTTTCGCCGACCAGATCGAAAGCGCCAATCTCGGCCCCTATGACGCCATCCGCGCCACCGGTGCCGGGCGCTTGCAGTCGATCACCTACGCGCTGGTGCCGGACCTGCTTCCACTGATGCTCTCGACGTCGCTGTTCTGGTGGGAGTTCAACGTGCGTGCGTCGACCGTGCTCGGGGTCGTGGGCGCCGGCGGCATCGGCCTCGAATTGAAGAACAGTATGGATCTGCTGGATTTCTCTCGCCTTTTCACGATTGTCGCCATCATCCTGATCGCTGTCACCGCGCTCGACGGGCTGTCGGGCTGGTTGCGCCGGAAATTGGTGTGACAGCAATGCGCAATGGCACCGAGCAGCTGCTCCAGCCGGCAATGGAAACGTCGTCGCCGGTCCTCGTCGTCGAGCGCCTGTCCAAGGCGTTCGGCACGCGCACCGCGATCAATGAGGTCAGCTTCACGCTGGCGGCTGGTGGGTTTACGGCCGTGCTCGGGCCGAGCGGCGCCGGCAAGACGACCTTGTTCCGCTGCATCACCGGGCTCGCGCGCCCCGACGCCGGGCACGTGCGCTTCGGTGACGCCGATGTTTCCGCACTCGAGGTGCAGGATCGCCGCAAGATCGCGGTCGTTTTCCAGCAGTTCAATCTGGTGCGGCGGTTGACGGCCCTCGACAACGTGCTGGCCGGCCGGCTCGGCTATGTGCCCCTGTGGCGCGGCGTGCTGCGGCAATTCGAGCGGGCGGACAAGCTGAAGGCATTCGAGAGCCTGGAGCGGGTCGGCATGCTGGAGCAGGCGCACCAACGCGCCGATACGCTGTCGGGTGGCCAGCAGCAGCGCGTCGCGATCGCACGTGCGCTCGCGCAGGAACCGCGGTTGATCGTTGCCGACGAGCCGGTGGCGAGCCTTGATCCCTCGTCCGCCGCCGGCGTTCTCGCCTTGCTGAAAGACATCGCGCGCACCGACCGCGTCACCGTGATCTGCAGCCTGCATCAGGTCGGCTACGCGCGCACCTTCGCCGATCGCATCATCGGCATGGCGGGCGGCCGCCTTGCCATGGACGCTGCAACGGCTACGCTCGATGAAGCCGCCTTCGCCGCGCTCTATGCCACGGCGCCGTCGGAGCACAGCCTCGCATCCTCAGGCCACGGAGATCCCCATGCAGCCGGCGAGCGCACATACCCAAAAGCCTGATGTCAGTTTCGATGGCGGCGATCTCGATTGCGGCAATGGCCTGCTGTTGCTGATCCGCCGGCACATCGATCCCATGGCCCAGGGGCAATTGCTGGAGATCCGCTCGACCGAGATCTCGGTCGATGAGGACCTGCCGGCCTGGTGCCGCTTGACACGCAACGAGCTGGTGTCGTGGACCAAGGCGGACAAGCAGCGCAGCTTCCTCGTCTGCAAGGGCCTGTTGGCCGACCGAGGCAAGGTAGCGGCGACTGCATCCAGTGCAGCGCCACGAGCCGCCGCCATGACAGCCGCCGCGCCCACCGTGCGGCCTAAGCGGACGCCCGTCACCGCGCCGAAGATCAAAGCCCTTTCGGTGATGGGGATCGGCAGCTGGCCGCGACCGCGCTGGATGGTTGGCGCCATGCACGAGCACATCGCCGGCCGCCTCGACGAACGCCAGTTCCAGGACACCGCCGACGACGCGGTCCGCCTCGCGGTTGCTTCGCAGCTGCGTGCCGGCGTCGATGTCATCACCGATGGCGAGCAGCGCCGCGACAGCTACGCGAGTTTCGTCGCGAGCCGCCTCGACAATTGCCAGCTCATTCCGCTGACCGATTTGCTGCCACTGGTCGATGACCCCGAAGAGTTCGAGCAGGAGCTGCGCGCACTCGACGTGCCGGCGGCAGATGTGCGCCATCCCGCGCTGTTCGGGCGCATTTCACGCTCGCGCCCGCTGGTCGCTCACGAAGTGGATTTCGCCCGCACCCTGACGGAGTTGCCGGTCAAGGTGGCGTTGCCCGGGCCCTACCTGCTCACCCGCACCATGTGGATGGAGTGCATCCGCGAGCGCGCCTACGACACCAGAGAGGCGTTGGCCGAGGACATCGTCAAGGTGCTGCGCGAGGAGGTCGCCGAGCTGCTCGAGGCGGGCGTCGGCCTCATACAGTTCGACGAGCCGGTGCTGACCGACGTCGTCTTCACCGGTGCCAAGGCGAAGCCGAGCTTCATGTGCGGCGCGCTATCGGAATCACGGGGACCGGAGATCGAACTGGGCTTTGCCGCCGCCTTGATCAACGCGGTGATCGCAGGCTTCCCGCGGGAGCGGATCGCGCTGCACGTGTGT
The DNA here is from genome assembly GCA_021730785.1 of Hyphomicrobiaceae bacterium. Taxonomy (GTDB): domain Bacteria; phylum Pseudomonadota; class Alphaproteobacteria; order Rhizobiales; family Hyphomicrobiaceae; genus JAKFWF01. The sequence continues at coordinate 17,544 of JAKFWF010000046.1, read as the reverse complement.
CGCGGCAACTGGACGCCGGACGAGACGGTGGCACTGGCTGGCAACTACCAGCCGCTGATCGCAACGCTGGCCAAGATGAAGGTCGGCGCCTATCTGCTGGAGATGTGCACGCCACGCGCCGGCGAGATGGCGATCCTGAAGGGCCTGCCTGACGACGCGTTCATCGGCGTCGGCGTGGTCAACCAGAAGCACGGCGACATCGAACCGCTCGGCGACGTGACCGCCAAGATCAAGCAGGCAATGAACGCATTCGGCTCGAACCGCGTGCTGCTTCACCCGGACTGCGGCTTTGCCACGTTCGCCGACAATCCGATCTGCGGCTGTGACGGCGCCGAAGCCAAGCTCGCCGTCATCGCCAAGGCAGCTCATGCCCTGCGGTCGGGGCATTGAGCGGACCTGAGCGATAAGCCGCTCACTCACTCACCGGCTGGCTGGCCGGCGAGGGCGCGGTCGAGTGCGGTGAACACGAGGAGTGCCGAGGCGTGCCGCGCAGTCAGCAGGCGCACGGGTTCGAGGACGGCGAGATCAGCCCAGCGGCCGGTGGGCGGCGCACCGGTGCCGGCGAGCATGTGGCGCATCGCCAGCGATACACCCGCCAGTTCACCGCGCGTCGCGCCGATGATCTGTTGGGCGACGACCGCGGCCGAGGTGCGTCCCAGCAGGCAGGCATTCACGCGTTGCGCATAGCCAGATACGGTCTCGCCCGTCAGGCCGAGGTCGATCTCGATCGCCGATCCGCATAGCTTCGAGCGCGCGTGAGCGGTCGCATCCGGTGCCTCGAGCCGCGATGGTGGGCCCAGCGACTTCGCCAGCTCGAATACCTTTGGCGTATAGATCTGCTCGACCTCATCTGCCGCTGTCGACGTTCCCGTCGCCTCGCCGCGCGCCTTGATCCAATAGCTGTTCGACGGCGCGTCATACTGCAGCAACTGGTGGCCGGTCATGCGGCACCACGAGGGGATGTCCTCGGGCGCGCCGGGGTCCTGGGCGATCAGCCGCAGCGTGCGCCCCGGCATCGCCATCAGCCGCCCGCGCAGATCAAGCACCAACTCGCCGCAGCCGAGCCCGCCCGCATCCCAAACGTCGTCAGCTCTCAGCATTCGTTGGTCTCCGTTGCCCAGCGTCACGGCCGGGGATCGAGGGGTGTTGAACTTGCGCGCGAGAGGGTGCACGTCAGATACCGAGCGGCGTATAGCGATAGACGTCGGCGAGCGACAACTTCAGGTCTAGCGCCGGCAGATCGATCGTCCCATCGATGCCGGTGGCAGGCCGCTCTTTCCATCCCGTGGTGCGGTCGTAGGCGGTCATGCTCGCTGCCTTCATCGACACCGTGACATAGTGCTGGCAGTTCGGCACGCTGGCGTAGACGCGGCGGCGCCAGGCCTGGTCGGCCTTGGTGTTGCTGCGCGACAGAACCTCGAAGACGACGAGTGCGTCGTCGGTCACGCTCTCCCATGTGGCAGCGCCCTCCTGCACATAGACGTCGGGTTGCGGCAGGCTGTTGGGGGCGGCCGGCACCCGCGTGCCAATCCCGAGAACGGGCAGCCAGGGCGCACTCAGGCGCACCTTCTCGGACATGAGAAAGGCGACGAGATTTGCGCATATGATCTGATGAACATTGACCGGCGCGGCATTCAAGACGGGCACTCCCTCGATCAGCTCCCAGCGCTCTTCGTTAGGACGCGTCTCGGCGAAGGCGAGGAATTCCTCGATGGTCATCTGATCGGCGGGCGCGAGTTTCGGGCGTGCGGACATGGGCGGATCTCCGAAAATTATGATACCGCGAAACCGTGCAAAATCATAGATTGCGTGTATTCAACCCGCGCCAGAGGCAAAGCATGAGCCCTATCGGCCTTACGCTCATCGGCTCACTTGTCATGGGGCTGCCGGCCCTCATCGTGGCCTGGTTCGCCTTCCGCCGTCAGCGTCCGATCTTCTTCTTCGCGGTGGCGCTGATCCTGGTGGGGCTCGGTTATCTCGCGACGACCAACGCGCCGACCGGCATCGCCCTTGCCATCCTGGGCGCGAAATCCTGAACCTAGTTCAGCGCACCGTCACGGGCACGCGGTGCACCGTGTTGTTGCCGAAGCCGGCCCGGTCGAAACGCTGCCCGAGCGGCTGAACATCGCCGTTGGCGTCGGTCGCGCGGCAGCTCAACTCGTATTCGCCCGGTTCGGCCGACCAATCGAAGCGCCAGCCGCGCCAGGCAAATTTGCCGGCCGGGGAATCGAGTTCGGCTGGCGAAAATCGACCATCTATACCGACTTCGACCTTGGTGATCGGCACGCCGGCGCCCGACCATGCCCGGCCGAACAGGGGAACGGTGCCGCGCTCGACGAGGCGGCGCCGTGAATACCAGTCGGGAATGCCCGGCGGCACCAGCAGCGACTTGACGCGGATCGTCGTCACCGGCACGCCAGCCTCGCCCTCCACCTGCTTGAAGATGTAGGTGCCGACCTGCTGGAACCCCTGGTAGGCGTGGTCGATGACGTCGATGCGGGTGAGCCACTTCACGCTCGCCATGCCGTACCAGCCGGGCACGATCAGGCGCAGCGGCGCGCCATGCTGGGGCAATAGCGGCTGGCCGTTCATGGCCGTCACCAGCAGAATGTCGTCGCTGAGCGCCATCGCGACCGGCAGCGAGCGGCCGTAGTCATGTTCGATCCCGGCATCGAAGCCGCGGTCGGCGCCGGTGAACACCACCTCCTGTGCGTTCCGCTTGATCCCGGCGCGCCCCAGGACGTGCCGCAACGGCGTACCGGTCCACTCGGCCGTGCCCACGGCTTCCACGTGCCATGGCTGGCTCGGCCAGCGCGGCCGCGCGAGGCTGCGGCCGTTGCCGGCGCATTCGAGCGTGACGCGGGTGGTGATCTGCGGCAGTGCTGCAAGATCGGCGAGCTTCAGCGACAGCGGCGTCTCGACCAGCCCGCCGACCGACAGCGTCCAGGCGTCAGGCGCTGGCACGAACGGCACGTCGAAATGGATCAGCAGGTAGTGCATGCCGGCCGGCGTCACGTCGTGGCGCAGGCCTTCCAGCAGGAAGCCATGGTTGCGGTGGGCGAGATTGACCTCGTGGTCATGGTAGTCGCCCTCCACATGCGATTTGCGCACTGGATTGAGGATCGGGTGTGGGGCAGCGGTCATGGGCTAGGTTCCGGCGATGGTAGCGCCCATGGCGCGCGGATGGTTGCATTGCAGCGTGCTGGACAGTAGGCACAGGACGCAGGTGCGGCAAGAGCGGGTTCATCCGCAGTCGGCGACAAGGATACATTATGGCCAATCAACCGAGCGGCTGGCGGGCGAAGGCGATCGAGCTGGCCGAGAGTTTCTACATCATCGGCGGTGCGGCGTGGCTGATGATCCGGCCGGCTGTGCTTGGCATCGTCACTGCGATCGGCTCGCTCTTGAAGTCGCTGGGCACCTGGTGGGCAGCGCTCGATGGACTGGCGCGGCGTCGCGTTGCGCTGTGTGGTGCGGCCGTCCTCGCCTTGCTCTGCGCCTGGACCTGGAGCGACACTGCCGGCCACTGGCTTGCCCACCAGCGTGGCATGCGTCCGCTGTATGCTGTGAAGTCGTGGCATTACCAGTTGGACAAGGGCAACGTCGACGCGCTGGCCAAGGTCAAGGCCGATGCGCTCGTGATCGACTATGCAACCGGCGGCGGCAAAATTCCCCTCACGCCACTGGAAGTCGCCCGCCTGAAGACCGGCCCCGATGGCCGGAAACGGTTCGTCATCGCCTATATGTCGATCGGCGAAGCGGAGCAGTTCCGCTACTATTTCAAAGAGGAATGGAAGTCGGACCCGCCCGAGTGGCTGGGCCCGGAAAATTGCCAATGGCCCGGCGCCCACAAAGTGATGTTCTGGCACGACAGTTGGAAGGATCTAATCTGGCGCGGCCGCAAGGCCTACTTGAAGCGCATCGTCGAAGCGGGCTTCGACGGCGTTTATCTCGACCGCGTCGACATCTACGATCAGTATCCGGACCGCGACTCCGCCCGCGACGACATGATCCAGTTCGTGACCGACCTGTCAGCGACTGCGAGGGCGATGAAGCCAGGTTTTTTCGTCTTGCCGCAGAACGCCGACGATCTGCTGAGTGAACCAACCTACCGCGCGGTGATCGATGGATTGGGGCGCGAAGATCTGCTTCATGGCGCCCACGAGACCGGTAAGCGCAATCCCAGCCAAGAGATCAACGCGGCGCAGAAACGCCTCGACCTACTTCTGTGGGAATGGAAGCCGGTATTCGCCGTCGAATACCTGCAGACCACCGCCGCCTTGAACGAAGCGCGCAAGGAGATGCTGTCGCGCGGCCTGGTGCCGACGTTCCAGCCGCGGGCGCTCGATGGCAATGATCCAACCGCGCCCGTCGATCTCAAGAAGGATGTGGGCACGTCGGAATATGCGAAGGCGAATTGTGCCAAGGGCACGACGTGGTAGAAGCGGCCGTGGCCGTTCGGGCGCATCTGCCTTAGTTGCGTCGCATGGCCCACCTGTTGCATTGTGTTTGCGAAATCGATGGGACACGCCCGTCGTCAGGGGAGTTGGGATCACATGCGTCGGTTGCTTAACGGTTTGGCAGCGCTGGCAGCGCTCGCCGGTGTGTCGGCATATAGCGTGAACGAGGTCGCCGCGCAGGATCGCCCCAACGGGCTGTTGAAGGCCAAGTCCTGGGCGTTCCAGTTGAAGAACCTCGGGCCGGATCAGCAGGCAAAGATCGCGGCCTCCCCCTATGATCTCGTGGTGATCGACAGCGAGCAGTTCCCGGTGGGCAAGGAAATCCCGCTGACGCGCGAAGAGGTCGAGCGGATGAAGATCAAGCCGGATGGCAGCCGCCGTCTGGTCATCGCCTATTTCAGCGTCGGCGAAGCCGAGAACTACCGCTATTATTGGAAGCCCGAGTGGAACCGCACCAAGCCGTCGTGGGTCGGCAAGGAAAACAAGCAGTGGGGCGGCAACTTCCTGGTGAAATACTGGGATCCGACCTGGCAGAACATCATCATGGGTGGACCGAAGTCGTTCGCCGACCAGGTGATCAATTCCGGCTTCGACGGCTTCTATATCGATCGCGTGGACGCCTACTATTATTACGGCGATACGACCGAGAAGCGCGTGCAGATGACCGATTTCATCATCAAGCTCGCCAACTACATCCGCTCCAAGAAGTCGGATGCGCTGATCCTGGCGCAGAATGCGGAGGAGTTGCTCGACTATCCGAACTACGTGAAGGCGATCGACGGCATCGCCAAGGAAGACCTCGTTTATGGCATCAGCCACACCGAAAAGATCAATCCAGCCGGTGACATCGCCCATACCAGCAAACTGCTGACCAGCGCCAAGAATGCCGGCAAGGCGATCTTCGTCATCGAGTATCTGACCAAGCCGGAATTCGTTGCCGACGCCGTGAAGCGCGTCAAGGATCTTGGTTTCGTGCCTTACATCGGCCCACGCGGGTTGGCGGAATTGTACGACGGAACCGCTGCCGGTGTCGGCGCCGGACCACGCCGCGGGCCTCTCGATCCGACGCCAGACGCGCCAAGTCTGAAAAAGCCGGCGAAGAAGAAAGCCGCGAACCAGAAGGCAAAGCCGCAGAAATCAAACGGCTGATGCGAGACTTGATCTGCGGCAGCGAAACGGAGGGGGCCAAATGGCCGCCCCCGGATCAGCTCGCCGCATTCGACTCCACGCCTGTAGTGGGTGTCTTGAGGACACAGGCGCCGTGAATGGCGATTGGTGCCAGTGATCGCTGGCGTGATCCATCGGGTCGCCGACCAAGCCCACGACGGGGACGGCACGAGGCATCATTTTTTCGTGTAAGAGGTGCATCGTGCGCCGTGGTGGCGAGGGCATGCGGGGTTCGCATATCGGGCATGTGGGGCTCCCGATTGCCGTGCACGATCGATCGGCGTTTATTCGCCCCCAGCTGTGACGGACAGCTGCAGAAGGCACACCCTCCCTTTGTTGCCTTCGCCCATCCTGCGGGGTGGGTCCTGCCTCCAACCGGGCGCCGGAATGATTCGGCCGTCCGGTTCTTTTTTGCAGCGGCCCACCTCACAGGTTAGCGGCCAGCGCGCACAATCCTGCCATGACCAGCAGCGACAGCGCCGTCGACAGGTTGATGTCACCCGCCTCCTTGACGCGAACGACGCGGATTTTTTCGATCACGGCTTTACTGCTGGGCTCTGCTGCCCGGCCGATCATCATGTCGCGCCCGCGTAGCCAGTTGGTTGCGAAGCGCAGGAAGCTCGACAGCTGCGCCCACACCTCGACCGGCGCGCGCCGCCAGCCGTAACGGTAGACCGCGACGATGCCGAGGACCGCGAGGATCTGCGCCAGGGTCGACACCCAACCGCCGAGCAGCAGCCACACAAGCGACCAAGCCAGCGAGAAAATCACACGCAGCAGCCAGAAGATCCAGACCAGAATGTCCATTGCCGTGCCTGCCTGCCTGCCTGCGTCGCCCTATCGGCTATTGCCGGTTCCGCTTAGCTGTCGCAATGGGCGGGATTATTACGTGCGTGACGCGGGCCGGGGGAGTCGTATAGTTGCGCGCACTGTCACGCACCGGGATTGAGCCGCCATGCCGAAATCAACCGCCGTCGCCAAGCCGCAAGCGGCCGCACTCGCAGCCCTGCGCCCGGCGGCCGCGTTCCAGGATCTGATCCTAACCCTGCAGCAGTTCTGGGCGGCCCAAGGCTGCGTCATCCTGCAGCCCTATGACATGGAGGTGGGCGCCGGCACGTTCCATCCGGCGACGACGTTGCGCGCGCTCGGGCCGAAGCCCTGGAATGCAGCCTACGTACAACCGTCACGCCGGCCGAAGGATGGCCGTTATGGCGAGAACCCGAACCGGCTCCAGCATTACTACCAGTTCCAGGTGATCATGAAGCCTTCGCCGGCCGACCTGCAGGCTCTCTACCTGCAGAGCCTCGCCGCCATAGGTCTCGATCCCCTGAAGCACGACATCCGCTTCGTCGAGGACGATTGGGAGAGCCCGACGCTCGGCGCCTGGGGGCTGGGCTGGGAAGTGTGGTGCGATGGCATGGAAGTGTCGCAATTCACTTATTTCCAGCAGGTTGGCGGCTTTGACTGCAATCCGGTGTCGGGCGAGCTGACCTATGGCCTCGAGCGGCTTGCCATGTACGTGCAGGGCGTCGACCGGGTCTATGATCTGTCGTTCAACGGCCGTGACGATGCCCGTGCCCTGAGCTACGGCGACGTGTTCCTGCAGGCCGAGCAGGAGTATTCGCGCCACAACTTCGAACATGCCAATACCGAGCTGCTGCTGCAGCACTTCAAGGACGCCGAGGCCGAGTGCAAGGCGCTGCTTGCGGCCGGCCAGCGCGAGGGGCGCCACGACATGGCGCTGCCGGCCTATGATCAGTGCATCAAGGCATCGCATCGCTTCAATTTGCTCGATGCCCGCGGCGTGATCAGCGTGACCGAGCGGCAGAGCTACATCCTGCGGGTGCGCGAACTCGCAAAGGCGTGCTGCGCCGCCTGGCTGCAGACCGAGGGGGGCGGGGCCGCATGATGCTGGCGCTGGCCGCCCAATTGGGCAGTCCGTTGATCAAGGTTAGCGGTGCCGCTCGACGCCTCGATGATCGATTTGATCGGTCTCGTGTTGGCTGGCGCGTACCTGTCTTGCTGCGGGCCGGCCGCTGTCACCGCCGCCAGGTCAGGCCGGAGGGGAGCTGCGAGGCGGGAGGCTGAGTGGCGGCTTGCGACGTCGTCGCATACGACTGGTCGATGGCGCGCTGGTAGGTGACGGGCGGCCCGGCGATGGTGCCGGAGTTGCGCAAGCTCGCCAGAAACCGCTGCTCGTGCATGTCGTTGCCGTTGAGCGGCGCGCGGCCCGCATAGCGCACGCGCACCTGCGTCACGCCGTTCAGTTCGTAGCCGAGTTCGCGGGCCGAGCGGCGCGACAGGTCGATGACGCGGTCGTGGGCATAGGGGCCACGATCGTTGATGCGCACGAGGATGGTGCGGTTGTTCGAGAGGTTCGTCACATAGGCATAGGAGGGGATCGGCAGGGTCGGGTGTGCCGCCGTCAGCGCGTTCATGTCGAACACTTCGCCGTTGGCGGTCTTGCGGCCGTGGAAATCGGTGCCATACCAGGAGCCGAGGCCGACGCGGTCGTAGTTCGGATCTTCGGTCGGCACGTAGAGGCGGGTACCGATCTTGTAGGGCGAGCCGATCTTGTAGGTGCCGCCGCCCTTGGGGATCGTCTGGCCTTCCGCATAGAGCCGCGGGCTTGCCGATGTGCCGGTTTTCGGGTCGATGTGGCCGTTGCTGAATGCCGGCGGGCGGTCGGTGCTGCCGCGCGAGCAGGCACTGGCCGCGAGCGCGACGGCGATCATGAGCCCGGCGGCACCGATGCCGCGACGCCCCATCCAGCTGCCGTTCCCCACTCACGCCCTCCCACAGGTCCCGCACGCACGACGACAATCAAGGACCAGAGACCGTGGTCCTTTGTGAGGCCGCACAGTGACGAAACGAGGTGAACGAGTGGTTAACGCGGCGCAGGCCGTGGGGTTGTCGAACCCTGGTGCGACGGGTTAGCGTCGGTGCATGGACAGCCTCACCAAGCACACCGCTGCGGCGCCCGCCAGCGCCCGCACTATCGTCGTCAACGGCGCCGCGCGGTTATCTACCGCGGTAACCCTTGCCGCCCTCTTGACTGAAGCCGGCTATGGCGATGCCAAGGTCGCGACCGCCCGCAACGGCGATTTTGTGCCCGAACGCCTGCGCGCCACCACGCTCTTGACGGATGGCGATCAGATCGAGATCGTGTCGCCACGCCAGGGCGGGTGAAGCAGCACGCGCCGCGCCATCGAAACCGGACCTTGAGATGATCGCCCCAGACCAGCCGTTGACGTTCTACGGCACACCGTTCGCTTCGCGCATGCTGATCGGCACGGCGCTCTACGCGTCGCCGGAAATCCTCAGCCAGTCGGTGAAGGCGTCGGGCGCTGGCATCGTCACGGTGTCGTTGCGGCGGGAAGCGGCGCGCGCCAAAACCGGCCAGCGCTTTTGGGAGCTGATCCGGGCGCTCGGCGTCACAGTACTGCCCAATACGGCCGGCTGTCGCACGGCGCGCGAAGCCATCACCACGGCGGAAATGGCCCGCGAGGTGTTTGGCACCGACTGGATCAAGCTGGAAGTGATCGGCAACGACGACACGCTGCAGCCCGACCTGTTCGGGCTGGTGGAGGCGGCAACCGTGCTGGCCAAGGATGGGTTCAAGGTGTTTCCCTACACCACCGAAGATCTGGGCGCTGCCGACAAGTTGCTGGCAGCCGGCTGTGACGTCCTCATGCCCTGGGGCGCGCCGATCGGCTCGGGCCGCGGGCTCAACAATCCCTATGGCCTGAAGACCATGCGCAACTATTTCCCCGGCATCCCGCTGGTGGTCGATGCCGGCATCGGCGCGCCGTCCCATGCGGCGGCTGCCATGGAACTCGGCTACGACGCGGTTCTGCTCAACACCGCGATTGCCAAGGCCGGCGATCCGCCCCGCATGGCGGCGGCCTTTGCCGAGGCGATCCGGGCCGGCCGCAGTGCCTATGAAGCAGGTCTCATGGAAATGCGCGACATGGCAGCTCCCTCGACGCCGGTTGCCGGCACGCCGTTCTTCGACCTCGGTGCCTCGTCGTGAGACAAGCTGCACCCGGCCTCGACGTGTTCTATCCGATCGTGCCGGACAGCGGCTGGATGCGCCGGCTGGTGCCGCTCGGACTGAAGACCGTGCAATTACGCCTCAAGGATGCGAGCGCCGCCGAGGTCGCCCGGCAGATCGACGAGAGCCTTGATGTGTGTGCGCGCCATGACTGCCAGCTGATCGTCAACGATCATTGGCAGGCAGCACTTGGCGCCGGTGCCGACTATGTGCACCTGGGTCAGGAGGATCTGGCGGCTGCCGACCTCGACCGCTTGAAGGCCAACGGCGTCAGGATCGGCCTGTCGTCGCACAGCCCGCAGGAACTCGACGTGGCGCTGACCGCCGAGCCCGACTACATCGCGCTCGGTCCGATCTGGGAGACGAAGCTCAAAGCCATGAAGTGGGCGCCCCAGGGGCTCGACCGTATCGGCGTGTGGAAGGCGCGGATGGGCGCAATCCCGCTCGTTGCCATTGCCGGTATCACGATCGAGCGGGCACCGCTGGTATTTGCCGCCGGCGCCGATAGTGCCGCCGTGATCACGGACTTCATCACTCACCCCGATCCGGAAACGCGCGTTCGTGCCTGGCTCGCGTGGGCGGACGGCGCTCGCGCCAAAACCCTGTCATCGCAATGAAAATTTCGCTTCGCATCCAGGATGCAGACGCAGTCGGGTCGAGGCATGCTCGTTGCCTGTGGACAAGGCTTGCCTGAGCCCGCTGCGTTCTTCGTTTTTTGCGCCCGCACTTGCAATGGGATTTTTTGCAGATGGCCTATCGCTTAAAGCTCACTGAAACTATGGAAACTGGGTTCCGCCGTATTTGTGCCGAGCAACTGGAGCGGGCGGCGGCGACACTCGAGGCAGCGTCCGCCGAGCCGGCGGTCAGCATCCACGCGACGCGCAAGACCATCAAGAAGACCCGCGCGCTGTTGCGATTTTTCCGGCCGAACCTTGGCGATGCGACATTCCGGGAGTTGAACATCGCCCTGCGCGATGCAGGCCGCACACTGTCGGGCCGGCGTGATCTCGATGTGCTGCAGCAGACGATCACCAAGTTGCACGCCGATCAGTCGATCAAGGCGTTGACCGTGGCGAAACTTAAGCGGGCTCTCGACACGGCACGTGACGCGGCAATGGTGCCAGATGATGCGGCGGGACGATGGATAGCGCAGAGTTTGGCGTTGCAGACCGTGCGTGACCGCCTTGCCGACGTGCCCTTCGACGGCGCAGCCGACTCGGCCCAATCGCTCCAGACTGCCGGGCTCGGCACCAGTCTCGAGGCGTGCCGCGAAGCCTTCGCGCCCGCATTCGCCGGCGATGATGGCGAGGCGCTGCACGAGTGGCGCAAGTCGGTGCAGCTGCACTGGCGCCATATGCAACTGGTGGAAGCGGCGTGGCCGGCCCAGTGCGCGGCGCGGATCGAAGAGGCGCGCATCATTTCGCAACTGACCGGGGAGGCGCGCGATCTCGGCTTGCTGCTTGAGTTTGCCCGGACGCAGGCGCTGACGAAAGTCGTGCTTGCCGACGTGGGGCGGTACGTCGGCGCACACAGCGCGGTCCTGCAGGCCGAAGCCCGGGTGCGCGGCGAACGCCTGCTCGCTGCCGGCACCGGCGGCCTGTGCCGGCGCCTCGAAGTCTACTGGTCGAGTGCACGAGCGCTGCGCCTCATGCAGTCCGACAGGACCGTGCACTGATCAGTCGTCTGCCGACAGTCGGCGGCGGTAGCTGCAACCGACGATCGCGGCGAATGCCGTCATGGCAAAACTGCCGAGAAACCAGGCTTCGAACAACCCGAAGCTCGACAGCCCCATGATCCAGACGGTGGTGAGGGCGCCGAGCAGATAGGGCCGCAATCGCTGCTCTGTTCGACCTGCCGCCTCGATCAGCACGACCCCGAAGGCGGCAAACAGCAGTGTGCCGATGATGCCGAGCTCATACAGGCTCTGCAGCGGGAAATTGTGGGCGTGTGGTCCCGTGCGCCGCGCATAAACGAAGGTGGCGGGCTGTTCTGCCTGCCTGAAGGTTTCGTGGTCCAACTTCTTGGTCGACGCCGCGCCGACGCCGAGGACGGGGTTTTGCCAGAAGCGCTCCGCGGTCACCGACCATAGAATGACGCGCGCGCGGAACGAGGATTTCAGGCGCTGGTCGAGATGCCAGTCGTTGGCGAGGCCGGCCGTTGCCAGGGGGATTGCCACGACAAAACTCGCGACCCACAGCACTTGGAGCAAACGGGTGAGGTAGCGCTGCCGCAGGAGTGCCAACCCGAACACGGCGCAGGCAGCCACGATCGCTGCCATGGATGTCCAGTGCCGGGAGAGAAAGATGGTCGCCACGCCAGCCGTCAGAATGACCGCCTTGGTATAGGTGCGGTCGCGCCCGCGCAGCTGGCAGTCGCAGATCAGCAAGATCGGCCACAGCAGGAAGGCGAGCGGAGGCATGTTCCAGTTGGTCACGTAGTCGTTGATGAGAACCTTGGTCGTGGGATCGAAAGTCAGCGATCCGTCGTTCAGTTTCGCGGCGCGCACCGGCCAGTAGATCAGGCGTTTGAGGCCGTGCCCGCTCGCCTCCTCGATCAGGGCAAAGATCAGACCGAGGATCGCGGCGACGAGCAGGCTGCGCGTGGTGTGTTCGAGCCAGTGCAGCGGTACGCTCGCGGCCGCCCGCTGTACCAGCAGCGTCGCAGTGAGCAGGGCTGCAATCAGCAGGGCAATGAACAGCGTCGTCGGGGGATCGCGGCTCCAGGCGACCGAAACGAGGATGTAGGCGCTCAGCAGCAGCCCGGCTGCCAGCCAGGTCGGCAGCGGACCCTGGGCGAAGTCGTACTGGCGGCGCCACGCCAGCAGCACGAACGTACCGCCGACCGCGACGAACGTGCCAACCGCCATCCAGGAGGTGGTCAGGTAGACGAGCGTCGCCGCTGTTGTGACAATCGCCAGGGCCCAGCTTGGGCGGTCGAGGCGCCACACTTCGGGCGCGAACCAGCGGCGAATATCCATCGGCGGTCGAAGTTCCCCGGCTCTTGATCGGTGTTGCAGTCTTCTCGTCACGTGCAGCTTATAGTGAAGTGCCGTGCCAGTTCCTACCCATTCGCGTCAGCCATTTGTGGGATTTCCGAACACCTTTCCTGTCCCCGAAGTGCGCCCCACATGCTGCGTCTCGCGAGATGATCGGTGGTGACGAAAGCAACATTGGAATCATAGCGTTACCAGTGTGGTGTTGTTTTGCAAGTTCCGGCCGGGTGAGCTGCGAAGGATGGCCAACGTGTGCAACGCCACAATCGCGGCCGACGTGCGGCATGGGTCAAGTTGACCCGCTTTTCACGCTTGATCCAGCGCCACGCTTCAGTCGTTATGATCTTGACTGTTTTGGGATCTTCGATGAACCAGATGCCACCTCCTGCAGCCTTCGAGAAGCCGCGCCCTGCTGCAGCGGCCGAACACTGGCCGGTTGGGCACCCGCAGGTGAAGCTCGGCCGCGTCGGCGTGCTGCTGCTGAACCTCGGCACGCCTGACGCGACCGACTACTGGTCCATGCGCCGCTACCTGAAGGAGTTTCTGTCTGACCGCCGGGTGATCGAGGTGTCGCGGCTGGTTTGGTGGCCGCTCCTGAACGGCATCATTTTGACCACGCGGCCGAGCCGCAAGGGTCGCGACTACGACACGATCTGGAACAAGGAGCGCAACGAAGGTCCGCTGAAGACGATCACCCGCTCGCAGGCCGAAAAACTCGCGGCCGTTTTCCAGCGTGACGATCGCATCGTCGTCGACTGGGGCATGCGCTATGCCAACCCCTCGACGGAAAGCCGCATCCTGGCGCTGCAGGAGCAAGGCTGCGACCGTATCCTGCTGGTGCCGATGTATCCCCATTACGCGGCGGCAACCACGGCGACGGCCGCCGATCAGGCATTCCGCGCGCTCATGAAAATGCGCTGGCAGCCCTATGTGCGGGTGGCGCCGGCCTGGGCCGACGAGCCGGTCTACATCGATGCCTTGGCGGCTTCCATCCGCACGCACTTGAAGACACTCGATTTCGAGCCCGAGGTGCTGATGGCGACGTTCCACGGCATGCCGATGAAGTACCTCCTGAAAGGCGATCCCTACCATTGCCAGTGTTTGAAAACGGGGCGCCTGCTGCGGGAAGCACTGGGCTGGCCGAAGGAGCGCTACCGGGTCACGTTTCAGTCGCGGTTCGGCAACGATCCCTGGCTGCAGCCCTACACCGACGTGACCGTGGAGGAACTGGCCAAGCAGGGTGTCAAGTCGCTGGCCATGGTGGCGCCGGGCTTCACCGCCGACTGCCTGGAGACGCTGGAGGAACTCGACGTGGAGAACCGCGAGATCTTCCTGCACAACGGCGGCGAGAAGTTCGCCTATGTGCCTTGTCTGAACGACAGTGACGAAGGTTTGCGCGTCATCGAGCACGTGGTGCGACGCGAACTGATGGGCTGGCTGTAGGGCCGGCATGGTTTCGTTGCGCGATGCTGGCTGCTCCTGGCCTTCGCCGCACCTTCCGGTTCGTCTATGCCGGTGACCGCTGCAAGATAGCGATGAAGAAGCCGTCGGTCATGTGGCTGGCTGGTGTCAGCAACAGCGTGTCGAGGCGGCCATCTGCGGAAGCAGGCGCGGCGCCGCCGAGCGTCGCGGTCCAGGCCACCGCGGTCGGCACGATGCTGAACTCGGGCGCGCGGCCGAGGAACTGCGCCACCTGCTCGCTGTTTTCCTCGGGCAGCACCGAGCAAGTGACGTAGACCAATCGTCCGCCGGGCTTCACGAGAGGGCGGGCGAGGTCGAGCACGTCGCGCTGGTCGGTTTCGCGCTGCGCCAGATTTTGCGGGGTGACCCGCCACTTGGCATCGGGCCGGCGGCGCCAGGTGCCGGAGCCCGTGCAAGGCGCATCTACCAGCACCACGTCGAAGCGGCCGGCGATTGTATCAAGCTCAACCCTGTTGCCGGCGTTCATGACCTGAGCGTTGCGCACGCCCGCCCGCTTCAGGCGCTCGAAGATCGGCCGCAGCTGACCCTTGTCGCTGTCATAGGCATAGATCTGGCCGGTGTTGTGCATCGCGGCCGCCATCGCGAGCGTCTTGCCGCCGGCACCCGCACAGAGGTCCATCACCTGTTGGCGGGGACCAGCACCGCTCAAGGCGGCGGCGATCTGGCTGCCCTCGTCCTGCACCTCGAACCAGCCCTTGCCATGGGCAGCGTCGGCTTCCACGTTGGGGGTACGACCCGGGCCTTCGGGCGCGGGCAGCCGCACGCCAAGGGTGGCCAAGGGAGTGGCGATGGCGCCGTGCCCGGCCAGCGCCTTCAGCACCTTTTCCCGGGTGGCTTTCATGGTGTTGACGCGCAGGTCAACAGTCGCACGACGGGCGAGCGCTTGACCTTCAGCCGCTGCGCGATCACCGAACGATCGCTCGAAACTCGGCCACAGCCACTCCGGGACGTCGCCGTGGACGTGGCCGGGCAACGTCTGGTCGAGCGTGCGGGTCAGACCCTCGCTCTCACTCCTGGTCAGCGATGCCGGCGCATGCGGGCCGCCATCGCAGGCAGCCTCAATGGCTGCGGGCGCCAAGGCAAGAGCGCGACCGGCCGCGCCGAGGACCAGGGCGCGCGACGTGTCGGCCCCCATCTGAGCGGCCAGCGACAGCTTGCGTCGATGAACATCGTACACCAGATTACCAATTGCCGCGCGATCGCCGGAGCCGGCAAATCGATGCGCCTTGCCCCAGTCGGCGAGCGTGGATGCAACCGGGCGATGGCGGAGTTCGACCTCGTCCAGGATCTCGATTGCTGCAGCGAGGCGGGCGCCGGGCTGCATGTCATGTCCCCGTTGACAGGACGCGCACGACGATCAAGATCCACATGGCAAGGACGATCAGCACGCTGGAAAAAAATGCATAGGCGCGCGGCATCACCGGATTGGTACCCAGGTGGATCGTCGAATGGACGATGCGTGCGGCGACAAACAGGAACGCCAGCGCGAGCAGCGTCACATCGACCGACTTCGTGATCATGGCGAAGGCGCAGGCGGCAAAGAACAGCACCGGCATCTCGAACAAATTCTTGTAGTTGTTGGCGGCCTTCATCGCGTCCTCGGGCCAGGCATCCTGGCCAAGCGCGATGTCCTTCATGCGTGTTGCTTTCGTTTGCAGTGCGGTGCGCCGCCGGGCGCCCATCACGCTCATCACGCCGAGGGTGAGGAGCACCTGCGCGAACACCGGCAAGATCATCAGGTTCTGGTTCATGCGTCGCTCGAGCGCTGTTGGGTCAAATCGGGAAGTGCTTGTGTGCGGTAGCGGTGATGACGGCGCTTGTCACTCGCTCAGATCAGATCCCGCATCGGCACCCCGGCGCACACTACCGCCCCAGGTCGACAGGTCAACGCCCCCTACGCGCTCACATGGCGCACATGATGGACACTCCCTCAAGGCTACCGCATTCACACAAGTGATTCGGCGTTCGAATTACGCAGGAATTGCAGCAACTGAAAAACATAGCTGTGCGGATCATACGCTCCAATTTCTCGTCTTGGCCGCGGAGGCGGCCATGACGACAAGGGAGAGAGTTGGCAGCAGCAAAAAGGCTCAAGCGATATTTAAGGTAGCGCGTATGGGTCAACGACCCTGGACCGGCTACCGCCGACCAACCGGGTCACAACTTGCCCGGTGCCGTCTCGAGGTCGGCAAGGCGCTCGCTGGCGGCAATCGTGACGATGCGCAGGTGCGTGAGCTTCCAGGTGAAGGCGTCCAACTCCATCACGCTGATGATGCGGCGGTCGGCAACCTTGCGGTCGACCATCTCGATTTCGAGGCGCGTCAGAGACTGGAACTCGGCGCGCTTGACGCGGGACCAGATCAGGCGGGCGCGCTCGAGGCGCGACGCGGATTCCGGCACTTCGCCCTTGATGCTTTCGTTCCACGTCCGGCGGTAGTCGAACAGCTTGGGCAACCCTTCCGGCGTCACATAGGTCTCGATGAAGCGGTCCAGCATGGAGGCGCCGAAGGTGCCCTTGATGCGTTGCCACAGGGTGGGCCGCACCTGCCCGCCAGCCGCCTCCGCGAAGGGCAGCAGGTTGGCTTCCTTGGCGAGCGATGCCTTCAGGCTCTCGCGCACGCTCGGCCACACCACGCGGCTGTCGATGGCAGCGGTATCACTGCTCTTGATCGCCTCGCGCAAATTCCACATGGCGACGAACGGGCTTGCGACGTAGCCCGCGCTCAAGGTGAGGACCACCATCACGACCACGAACAGGTGTCGCACGTTCATCGTTTCCACAGCCCCGGTTTACAGGCGTTCACAGCCCTGACGAGTAACGATGCAATTCCGGCGTCGCGGTGGCTGGCACATGAATAGTGGCGGCGCATTCGCGGGCGTTGCAGCATAATACCTGCTCGTCACGGCGCTGTGGACAGAACGACGCAGCAGCTTCGGTACGGCGCAATGCTTGGGCATGCGTGGCCGCGTGCGCTTTCGCCGGTGCGGCTGTGGGCCATCGTTTCCGCAACTTGACCAAGGCACACACGCTAACTTTGCCACTGCTTTCGCAGCTGCTTCCCCTGGCGACGCGCATTCATGTGGCGTTTCGTGAGTTCCTCTGAACTTACCGCCCGTTCGAAAGGACCTTGGGAAAAGAAGTCACACTGGCAGCTCGCTGAATCGAGATGAATCTAGAGCCGCGTATTTGGCCGAAGTTTGCATTCGATCTTGCTGCTCGTGGTGGCGAACTTCAGCGACGGGACACTTGCCCACAGCCGCCGCCTGTTGCGCCCGCGCCACGCTGCCATTTTGCACGCCACTTTTGGGTCACAAACCTCGTCGACAACTGCGTCGTTAACGAATGGCGGAGCGTGGTCGCAAGCGCATGGCACGCGTGCGTGGCGGCA
>JAKFWF010000042.1 GCA_021730785.1 Hyphomicrobiaceae bacterium | reverse complement strand
CCGACGGTATCCTCGCCTGGTTCGACAGCCGCATTGCCAACGGCCTCATCGAGGGCATCAACTCCCTCGTCCAGGCCGCCAAGGCCAAGGCCCGCGGCTACCGCACGCTCCGCAACCTCACCGCCATAACCTATCTCGTCGCCGGCAAACTCGACCTCAAGCGACCCACTTGAAACAGCGGGGAGCCCAAAGGTTGCACCCTCAAGCGTCGCGATCAGCGGATGATTGGCCTCGGTCGAAAGATAGAGAATGGGCTTTCCGAACGTGTAGCCGATCGTCATCGCGAGTGTGACCCAGCCGTCGCGCGGGCAGATCGAGACGACCTTATCGTGTACCACATCCTTGTTGGCGTTACCGTCGCAGGACTTGTTCAGTTCGTCGGCGGAAACGTTGAAGGCAAGCATCGGAGCGTTGAAGATCACGTCCTTGCCGGCGTTGAGTACCTTGACGATGGGCGTATATCCGTCATCACCTACGGCGCCAGGCTGGAAGGTCTTGGGTGGAAAGAAATTCGGCGCTGCACCGGGCGTGACGGCCATCTTGGGGGCGAAATCGACTTTGCCCTTATTGAAGACCCATGACCCATCCTTCTGGATCTGCGCCGTTCGCTGGTTGCGGCCGGTGAAACCATAAGCCAGCTTTGGCGAGTAGACGAGGCCGTGCAGATTGGAAAGGTTCTCGTCGGTCGAGTCGGTCAATGCGAACCAGACCGTCTCCCCGGACTGCAGCTTGCCGCGGTAGAGCGGTACCTTCATCGTGCCCTTCTCGAGATCGATATGGGCAGATCTCATGAGCAGCACGGGCCCGAGGAACGACGGATTGATCTCGGACGGTGAGGGCTGTGCCACTACGATCTTATGGTCCGGTTGGAGAAAGGTCGGTGCCGGCCGTGCCTCATGCAAGGGGCCGCCCTCGATGCCGCGGACCAGAACCTCAGCAACCGCAGCCCCGCTCGATGCTCCGATCGCAGAAAATGCGACTGCCGCAACCAACCAGGGCAACGTTCTTTGCAAACCACTCATGGGGCCTCCGATTCTGTTTAAGTTGAGCCGACGATGTCAAAGGAAAGCAGACTGAAATCACTCATCGGCCTCCCAACTGTGCAGGTTCGCGGCACAGGCGCCATTCAATGTCAATGAATTAATCGTAGCTGTGTGTGATCTGGAACAAGCAATTGACCCGTACAATCACGGGGCAACCCCTTATCCCTAGACTGAGTATGGGCAAGAACTGGCAGGAAGCCTCGATTATTTCTATGCGGCGACACGATTGCCATCAACGTGATGCGATGTGATCGTTGAGTGTCGCGTTCGTGCAATTCGTGCAATTTCATGGCACTGATCCAAATATGATCGGTGCCGTTCAACTCCGGCCGGCGAAATGATTGATGCGTTACCATATCCACTGGTCGAGCGACCAAGAGCTGGAAGCGGCGAGCACTCGGTACGCACCGATATCGACTTCCTTTCGGGGTGAGATTTTTGCCTGAGCGTATGTAGCTCCGGCAACATTGACGTTCAGCCCCGCCCCGTTCGATCGTCGCCCCCTGTCGTGCATCCCGGCCGCAGTTCAACCCGGCAGCGGCCAGGGCCGGGATGACGGCTGCTGGTGGGCTGGACCGTCGTCGCATTGTTTCCATCTCAATCGGAAATACGCTAATGGCGCGAGACCAGAGGAGCCCCACCATGACTGCCGTAGACCGCATCGTGATGTGCGTGTTCGACGGGCTTCGGCCCGATATGATCACGCCTACGTTGACGCCGAACCTCATGCGGCTCGCGGCCCGCGCGACGTGGTTTCGCGAAGCGCGCAGTGTGTTCCCGTCGATGACACGGGTGGCGACCTCGTCGATCTCGACCGGCGCCATGCCGTCCACGCACGGCATCGTCGGCAATGCGTTCTATTTCCCGCAGGCGATCCCCGAGCATGTCCTCGACGTTTCCGTCATCGCCGATGTGAAGCGGGCGGAGGCTGCGACCGGCAGCAGGTTCCTGACCGCTACGACGTTCGCCGACCAACTGGCCAAGGCCGGCAAGCGCGTCGCCGTCGTCCACACCGGCTCGATCGGCTCGACCTATCTGATCAATCCGCGGGCGAAGGCCAACCGCCATTGGACGTTCTCGATCTTCGGCGGGGAGGCGACCGAGACGCCCGAGGCCGTGACCGAGGTGATCGCCAAATTTGGCCCGCTGCCCAAGCGCGAGTTGCCGCGCTTCCAGGAGACCGACTATGCGGCGCGCGTCATGACCGAGTTCGTGCTGCCTGACGCTGCCAACGACGTGGCGATTGTCTGGTTCAACGAACCGGATACGTCCTATCACTATAAGATGCTGGGCGCACCGGAAACGCTGAAGGTCTTGGCCCATGTGGATGCAGCTTTCGGGCGCATTCTCGATTGGGTCGAGCGCCAGCCCAATGCCGACCGCATCGCGGTGATCGCAGCCTCGGACCACGGGCAAATTTCGTCGAACGAACTGATCCCGCTGCCTGAGCTGCTGACCCGTGCCGGCCACCCGACGCAGCATGCCAAGGCGCGTGATCTCGCGGGTGCGGCAATCGCCTATACCGGCGGCAATATGGGCGAAATCCGCATCCTCGACGGCGGGACCGCGCGCCGCGACGCGATCGCCCGCTGGCTCGCCGAGCAGCCCTATGTGGGCGCGCTGTTCTCGCCCGGCCGCAATGACGTGGAGGGCCAGGCACCGGGCTCCCTGTCGCATGCCGTCGTCGGTCTCGATCACGCGCGCCAGCCCGACCTGGTCTACGTTCTGCGCTCGAGTGATGATCCCGACCCCTACGGCCTGCCCGGCCTGTGCCGCATTTCCGGCGGCGGCATCCCCGTCGGTGGCGGCATGCATGGCGGCCTCAACCGCCACGAACTGAACGCGACGCTGATGCTGTCGGCACCCGGCGTCGAAACGGCCAGGATCGACGCCCGTCCAACCGGCATCATCGATATCGCGCCGACCATCCTGGCGCTGCTCGGCGTGCCGGCGGCGGCGGGCATGACCGGCGCCAACCTGCTCGGCCCCGCGCTGGAAATGACGACGCGCACCCACACGGCCGGCGCGGGCAGCTTCACCCACGCTGTGACGGTGCATCGCGGCGGCGACCGCTTGATCCTCGACCAGGGCCGCCACTCTTCGAACTCGCCCAGGGGCATCTGACCGCGTGCGCAACCGCCAACGAGACGCCATCGACCGGCGCATGTTTCTCAGCACCCTGGCATGGCCCGTGCTGGTCGCGGGCTGGGGAGGCTGCGCCATGGCACAGGGCACGGCTAAGGGCAAAGGCACGGACATGGTCGTCACCGGCGCACAGGCCGAAGCAGATGCGGGCTTTACGAGCTTCAAGGGCCGCCGCATCGGCCTCATCACCAACCAGACGGGGCGCGTTGCCGACGGGCACCTGGTCGACCGGATGCGCCGCGCAGGCGCGCAGCTGACCGCCATCTTCGCGCCGGAACATGGCTTTCGCGGCACGGCGGAAGCCGGCGCCAAGGTCCGCGATGGCCGCGATCCCGCGACCGGCATCGCCGTGCTCAGCCTCTATGGCCGCACCCGGCAGCCCACCGCCGACATGCTGCGCGAGGTCGACGTCCTTGTGTTCGATATCCAGGACATCGGCGCGCGGTTCTACACCTACATCTCGACGATGGGCCTGTGCATGCAGGCAGCAGCGGCCAGCGGCAAACCGTTCGTCGTGCTCGACCGGCCGAACCCGCTCGGCGGCGACTACGTGGCGGGCTTCACACTGGAGCCGGCACGCACCTCGTTCGTCGGGCAATACCCGATGCCCATCGTGCACGGGCTCACCGTTGGCGAACTCGCCCACATGATCAAAGGCGAAGGGTGGCTGACCGGCCTGGACACGCTCGCTCTCAAGGTCGTGGCCCTGCACGGCTGGCAGCGGGCCATGCGCTGGCCGGCGACCCGGCTGCCGTGGGTCGCGACCAGCCCGAACATTCCCACGTTCGAATCGGCGCTGGTCTATCCGGGCATCGGCGTGGTGGGCGAAACGCTGGTGAACGAGGGGCGCGGCACGGCGACGCCGTTCTCGCTGGTCGGCGCGCCGTGGCTCGATGCGGCGGCCTTGGTCGCACACCTCAATGCCCAGCGGCTGCCGGGTGTGCACTTCGAAGCGGTGCGCTATACGCCGCGCTCAATCCCGAACGTTGCCGCCACGCCCCGCTTCCTCGACCAGGAGATCAGCGGCGTGCGGCTGACGGTCACGAATGTCGCCGCGTACCAGCCGCTCGAAGTCGGCATGCATGTCCTCGCCTGGCTGCAGCAGGCAGCCGCAGCAAACGGCGTTGCGCTGTTTGAAGATTACAGGATGTTCCACGCCATCTGCGGCACCGCGCGGCTGCAAACGCTCCTCGACCAGCGCGCCGGCGGGACCGCGATCATCGCCGCCTGGCAGACGGAAGTCGCCCGCTTCAAGGCCCAGCGCGCGAAGTATCTGATGTACTGAGCACGGCTGAACCGCCCCGCCACTGCGACTGTCGTGCGCGGCAAACAACTATGCTATCGCCGATGCCGCAGGCGTTCGACGAACGAGGAGAGGGCACCCATGAACCGCATTTTTGGCGACAACGCGCTCGGCGTAATCGTGCGTCTCGTCATCCTGTCGGTGATCGTCGGCATCGTCATGCAGGCGCTGAACATCTCGTTGCCCGACCTGCTGCGCCGGGCGCAGATCTTCGCCAACCGCATCTACAATCTGGGTTTTGGCGCCTTCCGCCAGGGCTTTGATTATTTCCTGATCGGCGCGGTGGTGGTAGTGCCGATCTGGATCGTGGCGCGGCTGCTCGGGGCGCTCAAGGGTGGCGCGGGGAAATAGCCGGTTCAAACGCCCAAAACGCGCAGGATCGTCGCATTCACAGTCCGCACGTCGAAGCGCCGCTCCGCCTTCGACCGGCTGGCGCGTGCCATGGCGCCATTGAGATCGGGCCGGGCGACAAAACTCAGCATGGCATCCGCCAGCACCTTGGCATTACGCGGCGGGACCAGCACGCCGTTGACCCGCTCGTCAATGGCTTCGCGGCAGCCAGGGATATCGCTCGCGATCACCGGCCGGCCGGTCGCCAGCGCCTCCAACAGGACGCGCGGCATGCTCTCGCCCCAGGATGGCACCACCACCACGTGGGCTGCGGCGAGCAACGGCCGGACGTCGTCCTGGTCATCGAGAACCTCGACGCTGTCGCCATAGGCAGCAAATCTGGCCGCATCGACATCGCCCGGTGCTCCCGCCAGGACGAACCGCGTATCGGGTGCGCGGGCGCGCACGCGCTTTGCCGCCGCGCAGAATTCGATGGTGCCCTTGGCAGCGTCGCGGCGCGCGATCATCACGAAGTTGAGCGCCGCCGGCGTGTCGGCTGGGATCGGGACCAACGGTTGCGCCGCGTGATGCGTGAGGTCGACGCCGGCGCCCGTCACCACGTGCGCCTGCAGGTCACCGCGCAGCAGACCGAGCGACGCCAGCCGCAGGCGATGCGCCTCGTTGTGGAAGATGACGGCGTCGAGCGCCTTGAAGGTGCCACGCATCAGCCGGCTCCAGCCCCACGTGGGGCGTACCGCTTCATCCACCATCATTGCGCCTGGCAACGCGGTAACGAGCGCAACCCTGTGCGCCACGCCGGCCTTCTGCGCGGCCATGGCACCGAGCAGCATCGGCTTGGCCCCATAGGATAGCACGACGTGCGGGCGCCATTCGGCGAGTGTGAGGCTGAGCGACTTCACCGTCGTACGGTCGGCCAGGACCTGCGGTTCGCCGGCCGGCATCGGGTATGTGGCTGCCGCCATGCCCCGTTCGTTGAGCAGCCCGATCGCGTCGCCCGCGTGCTCGGGCACCAGCGCCAGCACGTAGTGGCGGCGTGCCAACAGTTCCGCAATCAGCGAGGATCGCTGGCGCAGCAGGCTGGTGGCGTCCGGCGCAATGAAGGCGATGCGGCGTACGGCCTGGTCCTGGGGCGACGTCGCGGATTCCGATGCCATAGATGTCGCTTCCCGCGTTTGGGCGCTGCACCGTGGCAGGTGCCATGATTCGCCTCGCTGGCGCGAGCCGGCCGCGATATCAGATCTCTGGGCGATCGCAGGAACGATCCGTCGCGTCGACTATATCTGAGCGAACTCGTTAAACTTCGTGGATTTCGGCTTCCTCCCTCGAGGGGGAAGTGGACCGAGCCAGCATCGCGGCGTGCGGAATGGCCTTGTGCGTCCTTTCCTGATTCCGCTCACCCCATCGCGCGCCAAATCGTAGCGTGCGTCAAGTTCTGCAAAAGGGTCTTGGCTGATCTGGTCTTCCTTGACGTTGATTGTTTTGTTCGCCCCCTGCGGTGCCATTCTTCCGTGCCGACCGCATTGTCGCAGCCGACGAGCTTGCACTTGGGTGCGCGCGTGCGTGCTTTGGGTTCGCCGGCTCCGCCTAGGCGGAGGTGACGGCCGAGCGGCGAGAACAAGGATGGATGCGTGATCAAGATGTCGCAGGTCTGGATCAGATGAAACCCAGCCTCGACAAATCCGCTAATAACGCCGAGCCGCAGTCGATCACGAAAACGTGGTCGCGCACCACCAGCAGATGCGACGTGGGCTGCGGCCCGCCACTGCGAATGGCCGGGCTCCCCTTCGATCCCATCTCGATGATGCGGTCCATAGGTCGCAGCCTCCAGGTGCCCGAAGCTCTCGTTCACGTCTCAACCGGACAAGTTGCCGTTCCCAGGTAAAGTCCGCAACATGACACCTTCGGGGGCGCGATACGCTCCGTGTGTGACCGTGGCGCGCGCCCCTCAACCCGTAAGCGGATACCGACCTGTGAGCAACATTGCGAAATCATCCAAGACCTTGATCACCAAAGCCGCCACCGTCCCACCCAAGCCCACCCGCGCCGAAGTGGAAACCGCGTTCCGCACCATCATCCGCTGGACCGGCGACGATCCGACCCGCGATGGCCTGGTGGAAACGCCGGCCCGCGTGACCAAGGCGTTCGAGGAATGGTTCGTCGGCTACGAAACCGATCCGGAGGCCCTGCTGGCCAAGACGTTCGAGGAAATCGAGGGCTATGACGAGATGATCGTGCTGCGCGGCATCCCGTTCGAAAGCCATTGCGAGCACCACATGGCACCGATCATCGGCCGCGCCTGGGTCGGCTACATCCCGACCGGCCGGGTGGTGGGCATCTCGAAGCTTGCCCGGGTCGTGGACGCATACGCTAAACGTTTGCAAATACAAGAGAAAATGACATCGCAAATCGCCAACACGATCGACAAGATCCTGCAGCCACAGGGTGTGGCAGTGATCATCAAGGCGACCCATCACTGCATGTCGACGCGCGGCGTGCACAAGCACGACACCGATCTCGTGACCAGCCGCATGCTGGGGGCGTTCCGCAAGAACGCCATGACCAGGCAGGAGTTCATGTCACTGGTCGATTGAGCGCCACAATTACTGTGATCCAGTCCTCGAACCGCCACGTTTCCATATCATGGAACTAAGTCAGCGCGCCCTGCGAACCGTCCTGATCGCCGACAGTGACAGTGTTTTCCGACAAGCGCTTGCGCGCGTGCTGGAGCAGCGCGGCTATCATGTGATCAGTGCCGGCACGCTGGCCGATGCGCGCCGCGCGCTGACCCGACTGCGCGGCGCGTTTCTGGTCACGGAATTCCGTTTTCCAGATGGCAATGGCCTCGATCTGCTAGAGGATGGACAACGCCTGCGGGTAGCCGGCCGCGGACCGATCGACCGCGCCATCGTGCTGACCAGCTATGGCACCGTTGCCGGCGCGGTGGCGGCCGCCAAACTCGGCGCCTTCGATTTCCTCGCCAAGCCGGCGGATGCCGAAACCATCGAATCCGTGATGCTCGGCCAGCATGGCAGTTCGAATGATCGCGTGTTCGCCCGGCCCGACGAAGTCGAATTCCGCTATCTCCTCACGGTATTCGAGCAGCATGATCGCAACATGAGCGAAACCGCCCGCGCGATTGGCATGCATCGCCGCACGTTGCAGCGGATCTTGCGCCGGCGCGGCATTGCACCGACCACCAAGTTGAACCCCGAACAGCCGGACGAACGTCGCCGGATGCAGCGCCTCAGCCGTCTGTGGACGCATCTATTGCGGGAAGACAGCGTGCCCGATCTGTTGGCGCTGGGGGCCGACGACACCTTCGCAGAACCGGAGCGGGCTGCGGCCGAGTAGGTGGTGGCACTTGATCTGCGACGCCAATCCTGGTCCATGGGGGCACGTCACCTCATGACAGGACCGCCATGCCCTCCTCGGTTTTCGATTCCCACCTTTATCGCGACGCCTTCGGAACGCCCGCCATGCGCGCGGTGTTCTCGGACGAAGCGTTCGTGGCGGCCATCATCAAGGTCGAAATCGCGCTTGCCCGCGTGCAGGGCAACCTCGGCCTGATCCCGACCGAAGCGGCATCGGCCATCGCGCGCGGCGGCGCAACCGTCAAAATCGACTATGCCAAACTGAAGGCGGAAACCGACAACGTCGGCTATCCGATCATCGGCGTCGTACATCAGATGGCGCCGGCCTGTGGTGATGCCGGTCGCTACCTGCACTGGGGCGCGACCACCCAGGACATCATGGATACCGCGACCGTCCTGCAGATCCGTGACGGGTTCGCCATCGTCAAGGCCGACCTCGACGCGCTCGATGCCACGCTCACCGCCATGAGCCGCCGCCATCGCGACACGGTGATGGCCGGCCGCACGCACTTGCAGCACGCCCTGCCGATCACCTTCGGGCACAAGACCGCCGTGTGGCTGTCGATGATCCGCCGCCACCGCCAGCGGCTGGCGCAACTGACGCCGCGCGTGCTGGTCGGCCAGTTCGCGGGGGCTGCCGGCACGCTCGCCTCGCTCGGCGACCGCGGGCTCGCCGTGCACGACGCGCTGATGACCGACCTCAGCCTCGGCCAACCCACCATGCCCTGGCATTCGGCGCGCGACAGCCTGGCCGAGGCGGTTGCCTTCCTCGGCCTGGTGACGGCATCGCTCGCCAAGATCGCGACCGACATCATGCTGATGATGCAAACCGAGATCGCCGAAGCCTTCGAGCCATTCGTCACCGGCCGCGGCGGTTCGTCCACGATGCCGCAGAAGCGCAATCCGATCAGCTGCGAGCTGATCATCGCGCTCGCCAAGGCGGTGCGCCAGAACGCGGGCCTGATGCTCGACGCCATGCTTGCCGACCACGAGCGGGCGACCGGGCCGTGGCATCTCGAGTGGATCGCGGTGCCGGAGAGTTTCATCGCCAGCGCCGGCGCGCTGGCCCAGGCGCGCTTCATGCTGGACGGCCTGATCGTCGATGCCCCGCGCATGCGCCGCAACCTCGACCTGACCGGCGGGCTGATCGTGGCCGAGGCCGTGATGATGGCCTTGGCAACCCACACCGGCCGGGGCGCGGCGCACGACCTCGTCTACGCCGCCTGCCGCCGCGCCATGGACAAGGGGACGGTGCTGCTGCCCGAACTGGCGGCCGATGTCGAGATCACCCGCCATCTCGATGCGACGCGGCTCGCAGCCCTGGTCGACCCCGCCAACTATCTCGGCACCGCCGGTGCCATGGTCGATCGCCTGGTCGGGCGCGCGTGAAAGAGCCGCAAAGAAGCGATCCAGCGATCAGCGCTTGGCGGCGAAGAAGCTGCGCAGCAGCAGCGCGGCCTCCTGCTCGGCAATGCCGGCGTAAACCTCAGGCGCGTGATGACAGTTCGCGTGGCTGAACACGCGCGGTCCCGTTTCGACTCCACCGCTTTTGGGGTCGGACGCACCGTAGTACAGCCGCCGGATGCGGGCCGCCGCAATGGCACCAGCGCACATCGGGCACGGCTCCAGCGTCACATAGAGATCGCAGGTTTGGAGACGCTCCGAGCCGCGCAGGCCGCAGGCGGCACGGATCGCCAGGAGTTCGGCATGCGCGGTTGGATCGTTCAGCTCGCGCGTGCGGTTGCCGGCCCGGGCGAGGATGGTGCCGTCGGCCGCGACGATGACGGCGCCGACCGGCACTTCGCCACGGCTCGCCGCCGACCGCGCTTCGGCCAGGGCCGACATCATGTGCGTGTGGCTTCCGGGCGCTGGCGATGGCATAAGCAGAAATCCAGAACAAAGGCTGCCCCACATCATGCACAAACCCCGCGCTGGTCAACCCCGTCCAACGGGCGCGCACGCCACTGCCCGGCCGGGCGCACGGGCGCACGGCCGCAAGCCGCGCGCGCCCAAGGCCGTCGAGGAACCCGCGATCGCCGAGACCATGCGCATCGCCAAGGCCATGGCGCGGGCCGGCCTGTGTTCCAGGCGCGACGCCGAACGCTGGATCCTGGAAGGCCGCGTATCGGTCAATGGCGAAATCCTGAAATCGCCGGCACGCGATGTCGGCCCCAGCGACACCGTCAAGGTCGACGGGCAACCACTGGTCAGGCCGGAACCGGCCATGCTGTGGCGCTTCCACAAGCCGCGCGGCTGCGTGACGACGCACAAGGACCCGGAAGGGCGCCCGACGGTGTTTGAGAAACTGCCCAAGGACATGCCGCGCGTCATCTCGATCGGCCGGCTCGATTTCAACACCGAGGGCCTGTTGCTGCTGACGACCGACGGCGGCCTCGCACGGCATTTCGAACTACCGGCCACCGGCTGGCTGCGCCGCTACCGCGTGCGTGCCAACGGCACGGTGACGCAGGAGCAACTCGACGCGCTCAGCGGCGGTATTGAGATCGACGGTATTCAGTACGGCGCGATCGAAGGCACGGTCGATCGGGTGCAGGGCGCCAACGTGTGGCTGACACTCGGCCTGCGCGAGGGCAAGAACCGCGAGGTGCGCAAGATCCTGGGCTCGCTGGGGCTCGAAGTGAACCGGCTGATCCGGATTTCGTTCGGGCCGTTCCAGTTGCTGGACCTGGAGGAAGGCACCGTCGATCGCGTCAGGCGCCGCGTGCTGGCCGACCAGTTGGGACCAGAGCTGGCCCGGCACTTCGGGCTCGATATCGCCCAGATCGAGGAGCGCGCCGCCAAGAACACAGGCTATGTCGCGAAAAAGCCGATCGTCGATCCGAAGGCGGCAAAGGCGAAACCAGGCCAGCGCCCGCGGCGCCAATCGGAGCCTGAGCAGCGCGAACGCAGTGGCGACCAGCGTCCGCCCCGGCATGGGCGCGATGAGCGCAACCCTGGCCCTCCGCCGCCATCGGCGCGTCAGGGCCGCCGTCGGCCATGAGGATCGTCGCCGGCACCTTGCGCGGGCGACCGCTGATCACGCCCACCCACTCGGGCTTGCGGCCGACGTCGGACCGCGTGCGCGAGGCCGCCTTCAACATCCTGGCCCACGGCATCGAGGACTTCGAGCTCACCGGCGCCCGCGTCGTCGACCTGTTCGCCGGCACCGGGGCGCTCGGGCTCGAAGCCCTGTCGCGCGGTGCAGCGTTCTGCGTCTTCGTCGAGGACGATGCCGATGCCAGGGCCATCATCCGCCGCAACGTGGAAGCCTTCACTCTCACAGGCCAGACCCGCATTTTCCGCCGCGATGCCACCGACCTCGGGCCGGCCGGCGCGCGCGACGTGGCAACTTTGATGTTCCTCGATCCCCCTTATGGCCAGGGTCTGGCGACACTGGCACTGGCGAGCGCTGCCGGCGGCGGATGGCTCAGCCACAACGCTGTCGTGATGTGCGAAGAGCGCGAGGACGCGTCGATCGAGCTGCCGGCGAACCTGACGCTCATTGATCGCCGCACCTACGGCGACACCCAAATCGCCTTCCTGCGCCATCGCGCGGGCAACCCATGAAACGCTAACGCCGTGAGTGAACAGGGCGATCGTCAAGTCGTGGTGATTGGCTTATGCCGCGGCCAGCGGCTATAGGGCCGAGTGAGACCCGTCTTGTCGTGACGGTCGCAAGTCTTCATCCCGCGCTGCGGCGCGTCAAAGTGGTGCCAGTAATGTCGCAAGTAAGTTCAGGCGCACCGCGCCGGCAGCAGGTGGTTGTCGTCGGCGCAGGCTTCGGCGGCCTCGAAGCCGTGCGACGGCTGCGCGATTGCCCGGTCGACATCACGGTGATCGACCGCCGGAACTACCATTTGTTTCAACCCCTGTTGTACCAGGTGGCGGCCGCTGCCCTGTCGCCGGCCGACATCGCCTGGCCGATCCGCAACCTGCTTTCGGGCCAGGACAATGCCCGCGTGATCCTCGGCCGCGTCACCGGCGTCGACCGGAAGGGCAAGATGGTGCAGGTGGGGCAGGCGAATGTGCCCTACGACGTTCTTGTGCTGGCAACCGGCGCCCGGCATTCCTACTTCGGCAACGATCACTGGGAGCAGTTCGCGCCCGGATTGAAGAAGATCGAGGATGCGACCGACATCCGCCGCCGGGTTCTCGTCGCGTTCGAGCGCGCCGAGGTGGCGACAAACCCGGCCGAGCAGGCGGCACTGTTGACGTTCGTCGTCATCGGCGGCGGCCCGACTGGCGTCGAGATGGCCGGCGCCATCGCCGAGCTGGCAAGCCACGCACTCGCCGCCGATTTCCACCATATCAACACCAAGCTCGCGCGCGTGATCCTGGTCGAAGCGGGTCCGCGGCTGCTCGCGACGTTTCCAGAAAAACTTTCGGCAGCCGCCCGCACCGACCTCGAGAAACTGTCGGTCACGGTTCGCACCGAGGCCAGGGTCACCGATTGCACGGCCGAGGGCGTCGCCATGGGCCCGGAATTCATACCCTGCAAGACGATCGTGTGGGCCGCCGGCGTCATCGCCTCACCGGCCGGCAAGTGGCTGGAAGCGCCAACCGACCGGGTCGGCCGCGTGATCGTCAACGACAAGCTCACCTTGCCCGACGACGACAGCATCTTCGTCGTCGGCGACACGGCGGCGGCGGCCAATACGGATGGCAAGCCGATCCCGGGGATCGCGCCGGCCGCCAAGCAGATGGGCAAATATGTTGCCGACACCATCCGCCAACGCGTCGCCGGGAAGCCCGCCCTGCCGCGGTTCCACTACGTCCACCAGGGCAACCTCGCCACCATCGGCCGTTCGTCGGCGGTCGTGCACATGGGGTCGATGCAGATCAAGGGATTCATGGCCTGGATGCTGTGGAGCCTTGCCCACATCTACTTCCTGATCGGCTTCAAGCACCGCATCGTGGTCGCCTTGAACTGGGTCTGGAGCTACCTGACCTTCGAGCGCGGCGCGCGGCTGATCGTCGGTGAAGCCAATGTCGGTCTGCCCCAGTCCCCGGAACCCAAGGCGCATTGACCAGCGCCGCCGCTACTTCACCAAGCGACCATACAGCGTGAGCGCGATTTCGATCGCGATCAGGATGATGATGTACCACTCCAGCCGGTGCGAGGTGCGGGTGGAGATGAGATCGGTGATGGTATCGGCCGTCTCGCGGATGACAACGAGCTTGCGCTCGATCGCGCGGGCCCGTGCGGGGAGATCGTATTCGTCGACCAGTTTGGCCCAGAAGCGCTCGAGTTCGGGATGATCCCACAGCACGTCGGGCTTTTCGTCGAGATCGACACGGCCTGCGAGGCGTTTCTGGATCAGCAGCGCTTCGCCGATCTGCTCCAGCAGCGCCGATTTCGGCCCCGCCGGCAGCCGCCGCTTGATCAGAGAGGTCGCGACCGGCTCGATGCGCTCGAAGGCGCGCGCAATCCGCCGCTCGTCGTGGGCGAGGGCGACCGACACGGCGAGCGCCTCGGCGATCAGCAGCAGGCGGTTCTGGTCGAATGCCTTGACCTGCAGCGCACCGACCGTGCCGATCAGCTCTTCGTCTGCCGGCTTGACGACGATGCGGGTCGATTCGACCTCGCGCTCCGACAGCGGGTCGATAATGCGTGCGCCAAGCCCGCGGATCAGTTCCTCCTCCTCGATCGGCGTCATGTTGGCGAACACGATCGCGCCGGACTTGAACAAAACGACGGTGCCGCCGCTGGCGGTGCGAAAGGCGAGCGGGTTTGCCGAGAACTGGTCCTCGCGCTCCAGCCCCTTGATGTCGAGCGTCTCGCCGAGCTGGATGGCGCGCATGGGGACTTCGGCCGGCGGCATTGGGGGACCTGTGATGTGCGGCAGTTGCCAGCCTGACGGTGTGACGCGATGGCGGCTGTGTGTCCAGTTGCGTTCAGCAGCGCGTCCTCACAACCACGCCGGCGGATCGGACCCAAGCGGCACGGATGGACAATGCCAGCGCGCCGGCGTCGCCGACAGCTGGCAGGCGTGCCGCACCGCGCGCAGCCGCCCGAAGCCGGAGGGCGTTTCTTCAAGGAATTCGCCGATCGCATCGAGCTTCGGGTCGGCACAGCCGAAGCCATCGGTAAGGCGCCCGAGACCTTGCAGCCACTGGCCGGTCTGGGCGAGCGACACCTCCACATGCCAGCTGCCGCCTTCGCGTACCTGGCGTGCGCGCGCCGCAATCGCCCCAAACGCCATCAGGTAACCCGACGCGTGATCGAGCGCCTGGGCCGGCAGTTCCTTCGGCCCGGCTATGCCCGCAGCGTCGGCCTCGGCATGATTGATGCCGGTTGCCGTCTGCACCAGACTGTCAAAGCCGCGCCGGTTCGCCCACGGTCCAGCGGCGCCATAGGCCGACAGCGAGACATAGACGATGCCGGGCCGGATGCGGGCTGCATCCTCGGGCGCAAAGCCAAGGGTTGCAACGGCGTGCGGGCGATACCCCTGGCTGATGATGTCGGCATCGGCAAGCAGGCGGGTCAAGGTCGCGCGGCCGGCCGGCGTCGCCAGATCGACGTGCGCCGAGCGCTTGCCGCGCCCGGTGTCGATGACGAGCCACGGCATCGACGGCAACCGCGGGCTGGTGATCAGCAGCACGTCGGCGCCGTGCGCCGCAAGCGTTCGCCCCGCCACCGGGCCAGCGATGATCCGCGACAGATCGAGCACGCGCACGCCCGACAGCGGCCGTTCAGCCGGCGGCAGGGGCCGTGGCGGCGCCTCGCCGATCTTGCTGATCTTCAACGCCGGCAGACTTGCCAGCGCCTGTCCCTGGGGATGGGCCGCCCAGGTGTCCGGCGAGCGCATTGCCGCCACCACGCCGCCGGCCGCATAGACGGCCGTTTCGAAGGCCACTGCGTCCCAGCTTAGGAGGGCCGCCTGCACCGCCTCGCGCGTCGCATCGCAGCCGAGCACGGTCAGCACCGCCTGCCGGTGATGGGCGAAATTGGTGTGCAGGCGCACGTGGGAACTGCCGCCGGGGCCGCCACCGCCTGCGCGATAGACGCCGGCCAGCGTATCCCAGAACACCGGCGGTTCTTTGCCGACGATGCGCAGATACCGCTCGCTGCGGAACTCGATCGCCGCATGCCGCATGTCGACGGCGACGTCCGGCGCAACGCCGGTGCGCTGCCGATGCAGTTCGGCCGCCGCCAATCCCGCCGCTGCGATCGACGCCTGCGCTGCCGTACCGACCCGGAAGGATGAGGGCAGCTGCGGATCGGCGCCCGTGAGGTTGACCCGCGCTAAGGCCGCCGGGTCGCCCCCCGCGAGCCGCCACAACTCCGATAATGCTGCCATGCCCGTCATGCTGGAGCCTCACCAAGCCGGAATGCCGGCCCTTCCCATTCACGCTCGCGCACGGTATAGCCCGCCCTGGCCCAGGGCGGCTAGCTCAGCGGTAGAGCAATCCGTTTACACCGGATCGGTCGGGAGTTCGATCCTCTCGCCGCCCACCATTATTGTCTCACGTGCGCTGATCCGAGCGCCGCAGGCGCCCGGGCGCACTCCGACGGGGCGGCGCACCACGCCGGGGTCGCAGTCGCGACCCGATCATCGCAACCCCATCCATGTTCGCCCATCCATGCCTGGCAGAAACATAATCGCCGGGAGCCGCTTGACGCGTCGGCGGCGGTCACGTATCCACTCTGCAACGTCGGGCCCCGCGCTGCCCGCCGGGTTGGATTGCGGGAGTAGCTCAGCTGGTTAGAGCGCCGCCCTGTCACGGCGGAGGCCGCGGGTTCAAGTCCCGTCTCTCGCGCCATCCAAACCCAAAGAACACCCCTCAATCATCGATCGCCTGGTACACCAGGGCGCGGATCATGGGGCGGTAGCGCAGGCGCAGGAGGCCGGGCGAGGCGCACATCCACACGCAACTCAGTTGCTCGGCGGGATCGACCCAGAAATAGGTACCATAGACGCCCGACCAGTAGTAGTCGCCCTTGGAGCCGGCCATCGCCGCAATGCCGGCTTCCCGGCGCACGGCGACGCCGAGCCCGAAGCCATAGCCCGAGCTCGATGGGTCCATGCTGTCGGCGATGCGGTTCTCGATCGTCAGGGGCAGGTGGTCCGACGTCATCAGCTCGACCGTCTTGCGGCCGAGGATCTGGGCTTGCGCCAGCTTGCCGCCGCGGCGCAACGTTTCCGCGAACTTGAGATAGTCGGTCGCAGTTGAAACCGCGCCGCCACCGCCGCTTTGCCACTTCCACGGCGCTCCGGTCGCATGGTGCACCGACTGCGCGGCGCCGGTCAGGGGATCGAGCGGGAAGGCACGGGCATAGCGCTGTGCGGTCGCGGGCGTCAGATCAAAGCCCGTGTCGACCATGCCGAGCGGCTGCCAGAGGCGCTGGTTGAGCGTGTGGCCCAGCGGCTCGCCGGTCACGGCTTCGACGACGAGGCCCAGGATGTCGGTCGAGAAGCCATACTCCCAGTCGCGCCCCGGGTGGAACAGCAGCGGCGCCTTGGCCATTTCCGCCAGGAACTCCGCCTTCGAATACTTCACGGCCGCCACGATCGAGCTGCCGGGATAGAGCCGGTGCGCCGGCGTCTGCCCGCGCTCGCGGTAGGTCATGCCGGAGGTATGGCGCAGCAGATCCTGGATGGTCGGTTGCCGGACGGGCGGGCGGGTGACCAGCGTGCTGCCGGTCGCAAGGTCGGCCACCATCAACTCAGCCAGTTCGGGCAGGACCCCCCCAATCGGATCGGCGAGGCTGATGCGGCCCTCTTCCAGCAGCTGCAGCGCTGCGACCGACACCATCACCTTGGTCATGGAGGCGATGGAAAAGACCGTATCCCGCGTCATGGCGACGGCGGATGCGGAATCGCGCATGCCGAAGGCTTCGAGGTAGGCGAGTTTGCCACGCCGGGCGATGGCGAGGACGCCGCCGGGAATGCGGCTGGCCGCGATTTCACGCGCGAGCGCCTCGGGGATGCGCTGTAGCCGTTCCGCCGACAAGCCGACCTGCTCGGGCGCGGCTTCCTGCAGCGACGTCGGGTCTTCGAGCTTCTTCAGAAAGTTCATGCGATGGCCCTCCCGCGCCTGGTCTTTTGTCGATCAGATAAGCACGGGCACAAGCCGGCAGCCAAGCTGCCTGCCTACCCGACGATGATTTATCACGCACCCACAGACGGAGTGGGGGCGGTCATGCGGGCGCGAGCCGCCCGCTGTAGCGCACCGCTTCGGCGCAGCCCTTGCCCTTCGCACTGGACATGATGCCACGGCCGGCTTCCACGTGGCCCAGTGCGATCGGCTGTTCGCCTGCCGCGCGCAATGCCAGGATAACCTCGTCGGCGCGGTCCTTGTCGGCGATCACCACCATGCCAATGCCGCAGTTGAAGGTGCGCAGCAGTTCCGTAGCGTCAAGCCGGCCGGCGCGGGCGAGCCAGCCGAACACGGGCGGCACGGAAATCGCGTCGAGGTCCACGTGCGCCGCAAGGCCAGCCGGCATCACGCGGGGGATGTTCTCCGACAAGCCGCCGCCAGTGATGTGGCTGAGGCCCTTCACCGCGCCGTGTGCGCTGCCGCCGCCGGTCGCACGGATCGCGGCCAGGGCAGACTTCACGTAGATGCGCGTGGGGGTGAGCAGGGCGTGCCCAAGGGTGGTGCCCGGCGCCCAGGGCGCAGCGTGACCCCAGTCGAGATTTTCTTCCGCGACCAGCCGGCGCACCAGCGAAAAGCCGTTCGAGTGCACGCCGGCCGACGGCAGGCCGAGGAGAACATCGCCGATCTCGATGTCGGCACGGGGCAGGATCTCATCGCGCTCGACGGCGCCGACGCAGAAGCCGGCGAGGTCGTAGTCATGGCGCTTGTACAGGCCCGGCATTTCCGCCGTCTCGCCGCCGATGAGCGCGCAGCCCGCTTCTCGGCAGCCCGCGGCAATGCCGGCGATCACATCGCGCGCGACCGCCACGTCGAGTTTTCCGGTTGCGAAATAATCGAGGAAAAACAATGGCTCCGCGCCTTGCACGACGAGGTCGTTGACACACATGGCGACCAGATCGATGCCGACCGTGTCGTGGATGCCGCTTTCGATGGCGATCATCAGCTTGGTGCCGACGCCGTCGTTGGCCGCCACCAATATGGGGTCCTTGAAGCCGGCCCGCTTCAGGTCGAACAGCCCGCCGAAGCCGCCAAGATCAGCGTCCGCGCCCGGCCGCCGCGTCGCCTTCACCAGCGGCTTGATGGCGTCCACCAGGGCATTGCCGGCATCGATATCAACCCCCGCATCGCGGTAGGTGATCGGCGCGTTCGGGCGAACGGGCTTGGCCGGGGATTGGGTCGTTGACTTGGCTGGCGGCTTGCCGGGCATGGCTGTTGTTCCAAAGGATACATGGGGCGTGCCGGTATCGGCACGGCCGCGGACCAGATTTCGCCGGAATGGCGCACGAGTGCTGTCGCATGGTATCATGCGCCTGTGCCGAAGCGTGCTAGCAGACCAACAGTCGCGGCTGCAATCAATTGGGGGCAAAACGGTGCTCATTCGCGGACGGGTGGCGGGCTTGGGCGCGGTGGTCACGGGCCTGCTCTATGCGGCAATGGCCGCCGGCGCAGCACACGCAGCCGCGACCGATACCGCTTTCACGATTGGCAACTATCCCGTCGATGCGACCGCTGCGAACGCCGTCGCCGCCAAGGAACGCGCGCTGGCCGATGGCAAGCAGGCGGCGTTCCGCTCCTTGTTGAAGCGGCTGGTGCCGGTCACCTCCTACAAGCGCATCAGCAAACTGGCGAACGTCAAGGCTGCCGATCTGATCGACGGCGTATCCGTGCGTTCGGAGCGCAACTCGTCGACCCAGTACATCGCCAACCTCGATTTCGCTTTTCAGCCAAGCGCGGTGCGCACGCTGCTACAGCGCGAGGGCATCCCGTTCGTCGACCTGCCGGCGCCGGCCGTCGTTCTCGTGCCGGTCTATGCGGCACCGCCCGCCGGGCAAGGCGCAGCACCCGCCGCACTCACGCAGGCAGCCGGGCAGAAGGCGTGGACGGACGCCTGGAAGGGCCTCGATGTCGTGCACGCGCTCGCTCCCGTCAAGCTGCAAGCTCTGAAGCCCGCCGTACACAGCGACACGTTGCAATTGATGACCCGGGATGGCGACGGCGGCGGCCTGCGCATCGCCACGGCCGAGTATGCGAGCGAACTCGTGTTGTTTGTCCTGGCCGAGCCGGACCTCGGGTCGATGAAACTCAACGTGACGCTGATGGGTCGCGATGCGGTTGGCCAGTTCGCCCTGAAGCGGTCCTATCGCTTCCAAGCCGACGACTTCGGCTACACCACGGAACTGGCGGCGCTGATCGCGCTTGGCACGCTCGAAGGCCGCTGGAAGGCGTTGAAAGCCCGGCCGGCGGTGGGTGGCGGCACGGCGGGCGCGCAACCGTTGCAGTCTGTGCAGCTGACGATCCAGTTCAGTACGCTGCGGGAATGGGAGTCGATCCGCCAGCAGATCGCCGATACGCCGGGCGTCGAAGACCTGCTGGTGGCCGGCCAGTCCGGCCGCGCCGTCGACCTGGCGGTGCGGTTTCCCGGCGGTGGCGTGCAGCTGGCGAATTCGCTTGCCTCGCAAGGGCTCGACATCCGCGAAGTGGGCGGCACCTGGATCGTCCGCGGCGGCGGGTAGCAGGCCGCATCCGCGGCAGCGGCAGTGTCAGTTGTATGGCAGCGCCCATTCGCTAATCCTGCTGCGGCAGAAGTCACCGGTGGCGAGATGGCCGAAAGCCTGGACAAGCAGCCACCGTAGGCCGTGTGCTTTGGCATCGGAGGGCTGTGGCATATCCCTTGCGCGCGCGGGTGGTGGCCGTCTAAAGCTCGGGAGTTCCCTTGCCTCCCCGTTGCAGTCCTCCCCGCCCCGGATCCTGTCGCCATGATCGAGCTTCTTGGTTTCATCAGCCACTACATCATCACGCCTTACACCTGGGTGGTGGTCATTGCCGTGATCATGAGCTGGCTGATCGGCTTCAACGTCATCAATGCCTACAATCCCGTCGTGCGCACGATCTGGCAGACCGTGACGGCGCTGACCGACCCGCTGCTGCGGCCGATCCGGCGCATGCTGCCGAACATGGGTGGCCTCGATCTGTCGCCGCTGCTCCTGCTTCTCGGCTGTTTTTTCATCCAGTCGGTGGTCTTCCCCAACCTCGCGAAATTGTTCGTGTGACGGTGGCGAGCACTTTGTCGCGGACTTATTGGTGTCGCGCAGTGCTGTGGCACAATTATCTGGTGGCAAAGCTCGGGTTTGACCGTCGTCCGCGACGGGTGGGATGCGTTGCCGCGCTTGCAGCGAAACTCACAGACAAGGGCAGATGTCATGGCTGGCCAGGCACAGATCATTGATGGCAAGGCGGTTGCCGAACAAGTTCGCGCGCAGGTGGCGCGCGACGTGGCAAACTTGAAGAACAGTCACGGCATCACGCCGGGGCTCGCGGTCGTCATCGTCGGCGAGGACCCGGCGAGCCAGGTCTATGTCCGCAACAAGGGCAAACAAACCACCGCCGCCGGCATGAAGTCGGTCGAGCACAAGCTCCCCGCCACGGTGTCCGAACTGAAGCTGCTGGAGCTGGTCGGCGAGCTGAATAGGGCGGACGACATCCACGGCATCCTGGTGCAGCTGCCGTTGCCCAAGCACATCGATGCGGCGAAGGTGATCGAGGCGATCGATCCGCTGAAGGACGTCGATGGGTTCCATCCCGTCAACGTCGGCCGCCTGTCGATCGGCGCGCGGGCGCTGGTGCCGTGCACGCCGGCCGGCTGCATGATCCTGGCAAAAACCGTGAAGCCCTCGCTCGAGGGCCTCGATGCGATCGTGATCGGCCGCTCGAACATCGTCGGCAAGCCCCTGGCGCAGCTGCTGCTGGCGGCCGGCTGCACGGTCACCGTCGCCCACTCCAAGACCCGCGATCTGCCGGCCCAGGTCCGCCGGGCCGATCTGGTTATGGCAGCCGTCGGCCGGCCCGAGTTCGTGCGCGGCGACTGGATCAAGCCGGGCGCCATCGTCATCGACGTCGGCATCAACCGGGTGACCGGCGCTGACGGCCGCGACAAGCTCGTCGGCGACGTGGCCTACGACGAGGCGGCCAAGGTCGCCGGCGCCATCACTCCCGTGCCCGGCGGCGTCGGCCCCATGACGATCGCCTGCCTGCTGCGCAATACGCTTGAAGCCGCGCGGGGGGTGGCTGGGGACGTGGGGTAAGTCACGCACAGGAATATAAGCGAGCGCGCCAGCCCACCGCACTGGCCCGTAGAGCGCACCAACGCTCTTGCTTCGTGCGCCGACACACCCATCGAATAAGCTGCCGGCGGAACGCCACGTGGGCTATTCCGCCCTACGGCTACGGCCCGGGCCCAGGACCGGCTTAAGCTTGAGCGTCGGCGCTCACTTGGCCCTACCCCACATACCCTTCGATGATGACGAGGTCGGCCACCGAATACTTGTCGCGGATTTTGATGGCCGCCGCGTACTCCGGGCTGTCGTAGCAAGCTAGCGCCTGGGCGTAGCTTTCGAACTCCAGAACCACGTGGCGTTTGCCGTTCATCGCCGTGCCGGCGGCGACGCGATTGGTCCCGCCGCGCACCACGAACTTGGCGCCATACTTCTTGAAGGCGATGGCGTTGGCCGCCACATACTCCTTGTACCCTTCCGGATCACTGACGGTGACGTGTGCGATCCAATAGCCTTTGGTCATGTCATCCTCCCGAAGCCAACGAACGATCACTCGACCATGCCACGCGGTGCGGTCGGAAGAAAGGGAGGCCGGGTCGCTCAGCAGCACCGCGACCAGCTGCCCCTCGCGGCACGCAGTTGGCATTCTGCCGCTGACTGTGATCAGATGGAACCGCACATTTCAGCATTCACTCATGAGGCAAACGCATGCGCTATGAAGCGCCCGAAACGCTCGAAGCGGCGACCGCCCTGCTGGCAGCCGAGATGGGCATAGCCCGGGTCCTGGCCGGCGGCACCGACCTGCTGGTGCAGATGAAGACCGACATGGTCGATCCAGCACTGGTGGTCGACTTGAAGCGCATCGGCGAGATGCGGACGATCACCAAGGCGGTCGACGGCTTCCACATCGGCGCGGCGGTGTCGGGGGCCGAGTTGAAGGAGCAGGTCGAACTCAAGCAGCACTGGCCGGGTCTTGTCGAAGCGGCCAACCTGATCGGCTCGACGCAGATCCAGGGGCGCGCGACGCTCGGCGGTAATTTGTGCAATGCTTCGCCGGCTGCCGACAGCATACCGGCCTTGATCGCAGCGAACGCCACCGTCTCGATCTTCGGGCCCAAGGGCCGGCGGCAACTGGCGGTGGAAGACGTGGTGCTCGCGCCCCGCAAGACCGCGCTCGACAAGGGCGAGTTCGTGGTGTCGTTCCACATTCCACTGCGGGCGAAGGGCATGGGCGACGCCTACCTGCGCTTCATCCCGCGCACGGAAATGGACATCGCCGTGGTGGGTGCCGGCATCGGCTTGAAGACCGACCCGAGCGGCGTCATCACCGCGGCCCGCATCGGCCTTGGTGCGGTCGCGTCCCGGCCCCTGCACGTGAAGGCTGCCGGCGATGCGCTCGTTGGCTCGAAGCTCGACAAAGCTGCGGTCGACAAGATGGTCGACGCCGTCCGCGCCGCCTGCAAGCCGATCGACGACAAGCGCGGCACCATCGAGTTCCGCATCAAGGTGGCCGGCGTCATTGCCGCTCGTGCCGCCGCAATCGCCTATGACCGCGCGAGGACCTGAGACCATGGCCAAACATCACGTATCTTTCACCATCAACGGCGACCCGACCGAGATCCTGTGCGAGACGCACGCGACCTTGCTCGACGTGCTGCGCGACGAACTCGAACTCACCGGCACCAAGGAAGGCTGCTCCACCGGCGACTGCGGGGCCTGCTCGGTCACCGTCGACGGTCGTCTGGTCTGCTCGTGCCTGATGCTCGGCGTCGAAGCGAACGGCAAGGCCATCGGCACCGTCGAGGGTCTGGCCAAGGGCGACAAACTGCACGTGCTGCAAGAGAAGTTCCTGGAGCACCACGCGCTGCAATGCGGCATCTGCACGCCGGGCTTCCTGGTCGCGTCCAAGGCGCTGCTGGAAAAGAACCCGGACCCGACCGAAACCGAAGTGCGCTACTGGCTCGCCGGCAACCTGTGCCGCTGCACCGGCTACGACAAGATCGTACGCGCCGTGATGGATGCCGCAACCGTCATGCGAGGAGCTTAGAGCCATGCAGGAAACCGTCAAAAAGCTCACGCCGGAGCCCGAATACAAAATCATCGGTACCCGGCCGCAGCGCCCCGATGGCGTAGACAAGGTGACGGGGCGTGCCCGCTTCGGCGCCGACCATAACCTGCCCGGCCAGCTCACCGGCCTCGTGCTGCGCTCGCCGCACCCGCACGCCAACATCCGCAGCATCGATGTGTCGGCTGCCATGGCATTGCCGGGCGTGAAGGCCATCGTCACGCGTGATGATTTCAAGGACCAGGGCTCCGAATTCGTGCCGGCCGGCGAAATGCTGATCAACTATCGCGACGTGGTGCGCAACGTGATGGCGCGCGAGCGGGCGCTGTACGAGGGGCATGCGGTGGCGGCCGTCGCTGCACTCTCGCCGTCGATTGCCAAGGCGGCGCTCAAGCTGATCAAGGTCGACTACGAGATTTTGCCGCATGTGCTCGATGTCGATGAAGCGATGGCGCCAGGCGCGCCGATCCTCCATCCCGGCATGATCACCGCCGGCATGGACCCGGCCCCGAAGCGCGAATCGAACGTCGCCAAGCGCGTCGAGTTCGCCCTCGGCGACGTGGCCAAGGGCTTCGCCGCCGCCGACGTGATCGTCGAGCGCCATTTCGAAACCAAGTCCGTGCACCAGGGCTATATCGAGCCGCACGCCTGTCTTGCAACCGTGGCCGAAGACGGTCAGGCCGACATCTGGGTCTCGACCCAGGGCCATTGGATCGTGCGCGCCCACTGCGCCCGCCTGCTTGGCATGGACATCTCGAAGATCCGCGTCACCGCGACCGAGATCGGCGGCGGCTTCGGCGGCAAGACCGTGGTCTATCTGGAGCCACTGGCGCTCGCACTTTCCCGCAAGGCGGGCAAGCCTGTGAAAATGACCATGAGCCGCGACGAAGTGTTCCGCGCCACCGGCCCGACCTCGGGCGCCAAGATGCGCATCAAGATCGGCGCGACGAAGGACGGCCGCATCGTCGCCTGCGATGGCGAACTCAAGTACCTGGCCGGCGCGTTCCAGGGCTCGCCCGTGGCGCCGGGCTGCATGTGCGCGTTTGCCCCCTACGACGTCGATCACGTGAAGATCGTCGGCTATGATGTGGTGTCGAACCGGCCGAAGGTCGCAGCCTACCGCGCGCCCGGCGGCCCGATCTCGGGCTACGCGGTCGAAAGCGTGATCGACGAGCTGGCTTCAAAGCTCAAGCTCGACCCGATCGCGTTCCGCCTGAAGAACGCAGCCCGCCAGGGCACCAAGGCCGCCTATGGCCCGAAGTTCGGCCCCGTGGGTCTCGTCGAGAGCTTGCAGGCGGCCCAATCGCACGACCACTGGAAGGCGCCACTGAAAGTCAACCAGGGCCGCGGCATTGCCGCCGGCTTCTGGTTCAACATCGGCGGCGAGACGACCGTGTCAATCGCCCTCAACGAGGACGGCACGCTCGTGCTGATGGCCGGTACGCCCGACATCGGCGGCCTGCGCGCCTCGCTGTGCATGATGGCGGCCGAAGAACTCGGCATCGGCATGGACGCGATCCGCGTCACGATCGCCGACACCCAGTCACTCGGCTACAACTTCCTGACTGGCGGCAGCCGCTCCACGTTCTCGAGCGGCATGGGCGTGGTGGAGGCGAGCCGGTCCATCGTCAAGCAGGTGTGCGAGCGCGCGGCCAAGCTGTGGGAACTGCCGACCGACGCCATAGAATATGTCGACGGATCGGTGCGACCAGCCGGCGCCAATGCCGGCAAGCACCCGCCGATGACCCTGAAGCAGGTGGCCGCCATGGCCGGCAAGACCGGTGGCCCCATCGTCGGTTCGTCGTCGATCAACGCCCATGGCGCCGCACCTAGTTTCGGCGTGCACCTGTGCGACGTGGAGGTCGACCCGGAGACCGGCCGCACCACGATCATCCGTTACACCGTGATCCAGGACGCCGGCCGCGCCATCCACCCGGCCTACGTCGAGGGCCAGTACCAAGGCGGCGCTGTGCAGGGCATCGGCTGGGCGCTGAATGAGGAATACGTCTATGGTACGGATGGGAAGCTGCAGAATGCCGGCTTCCTCGACTACCGCATTCCGGTGGCGTCCGACCTGCCGATGATCGACACCGTCATCGTCGAGGTGCCGAACCCGGCGCATCCCTACGGCGTGCGCGGCATCGGCGAGACGCCGATCGTGCCGCCCATGGGCGCGATCGCCAACGCCATCACGCATGCAACCGGCCTGCGCTTCCAGTCGCTGCCGATGTCTCCGCCGAAAGTGCTCGCCGCCATCGATGCGGCCCGCGCCGTGGGCGACGTGAATTTCAAGCTGAAGGTCGCGTGAGGGGCCGATGGCGCAGGTCACGCTGATCGGCAACCTGCGCCAGTTCACCGGCGGCGAAACCGTGCTGTCGGTTGACGCGAAGAACGTGCGCCAACTGTTCGCCAAGCTCGGCGCGCTGCATCCGGCACTGGCACCACACCTGGAGCAGGGCCTCGCGGTCGCGATCGACGGGCAGATCTACCAGGACGCGCTGTTCCAGGAGATCGGCCCCGACGCCGACGTGCACATCCTGCCGCAGATCGCGGGCGGGTGATGGAGGACAGCCCCCCAGTTCAATGCCGGCCGCGGCGCCGTCTTCACCAGCGAAGGCCGGAACGAGCTCGACGCCTCGATCGTGGACGGGCGCGGCCAGCTGAGCGGCGACGAGTGAGCCAAGCGGTGACAACGCTCGTGGGGCTGGTCAAACACCGAAGCACGCGCTAACCCAGCCATCGGATCGAGCGCTGCAACCACGGAACCCGCGCATGTCAGAAGCCCTGTCGAAGCTCAACGCCAGCGTGGCGGCCGCCCTTGGCGGCGATGCGAAATCGACCAGCACGGCGTTCGGCGAGTTGACCATCACCGTTGCGCGCGAAGCGATCCTCGACGTGCTCACGAAACTGCGCGACGACCCGGCCTGCAAATTCGAAATCCTGATCGACATCTGCGGCGTCGACTACCCGGCGCGCGCGAACCGCTTCGACGTGGTCTACCACCTGCTGTCGCCGCGGCTGAACCAGCGCGTGCGCATCAAGCTCGACACCAACGAAGCCGATGCGGTGCCAAGCGCAATCCCCGTGTTTCCCGCCGCCAACTGGTTCGAGCGCGAAGCCTACGACATGTATGGCATTTTGTTCT
Organism: Hyphomicrobiaceae bacterium; assembly: GCA_021730785.1. Taxonomy (GTDB): domain Bacteria; phylum Pseudomonadota; class Alphaproteobacteria; order Rhizobiales; family Hyphomicrobiaceae; genus JAKFWF01. The sequence goes on along the minus strand of JAKFWF010000042.1, from coordinate 109,463 downwards.
CGGGCCACCCCGACCTGCGCCGCCTGCTGACCGACTACGGGTTCCAGGGCCACCCCTTGCGCAAGGACTTCCCCCTCACCGGCCACGTCGAGGTGCGCTACGACGACGAGGCGAAGCGCGTCGTGTACGAGCCCGTAAAACTCGCCCAGGACTTCCGCGCCTTCGACTTCGAAAGCCCGTGGGAAGCGGCGAGCTACATCCTGCCCGGCGACGAGAAGGCCGGCGGGCAGCCGCCGAAGCAGTGATCCAGGTCGACGTTCGCCAATGGTGCAGGCTATACTGGCGGTACCCGCTGCGAGGTGTTGCCAATGACCGCACACGCCCTGATGTACGCCGACAAGGCGGCGTTCTACCATTTCGTCGCCAATTCGGATGAACGGCACCGGTACGAATTTGTCCGGGGATGGATCATGCAGCAGCAGGCCGGCGGCACGCTCCGACACTCAAGGCTGGGTTCGTGTTTCGTAACACTGTTCAGCACCTTCCTCGATCGTACAGTGTGGGCGGTGAGTGGTCCCGACCGCCTGATCGATCTGTCGGGAACGGTTCGGTTTGCCGATGCGCTCGTGGAACGCATCGGGACAGCGACCGACGATAGCATCAGGACCGAGCACCCGGTGGTGATCGTAGAGGTGCTGTCGCCGTCGTCGGAGGAACGCGACCTTTCCGTCAAGCCGCTCGAATACCTGAGCGCACCGTCGCTCGACACCTACATCGTGGCGAGCCAGGACGAGATCTTGTGCTACGTCTGGCAAAGGCGGGCAGATGGCACTTTCACTGAGGCGGCCACCGAGATCCGCGGACCCGACAAGGTGATCGAGATTCCAGCCTTGGGGGTGTCGATCGCCCTCGCCGACGTCTATCGCGGCATCAAGACATAATCGCGGTTGCGTCCAGACGCACTCACTTCCCCCGAAACGTCGGCTTGCGCTTCTCCATGAACGCACGGCGACCTTCAACGTAGTCGGCACTGGCGAAGCAGGCATCCACCAGGGCGTCGAGGTGGGCGAGGTCGCTGATGCCGGGGTTTTCGGCGATCGCATCGACACAGCGCTTGGCGGCGAGAATGGATAGCGGCGCGTTGCCGGCGATCTCGGCCGCCAGCGCCGTGGTTTTCGCTTCCAGTTCGTGCGGCTGCACGACCTGGTTGACGAGCCCCATACCGGCCGCTTCCGAGGCCGAGAAGCGCCGCCCGGTGAACAGCAGTTCCTTGGCGCGGGCGGCCGAGACGACCCCGAGCATGGGCCGCATCCAGCGCGGGTTGTAGCCGATCCCGAGTTTGGCGGCCGGCACGGAGAACTGCGATACGCTGGACGCCATCCGCAGATCGCAGCACAGCGCCACCTCGAGCCCGCCGCCGAGGCAGAAGCCGTTGATCATCGCGATCGTCGGCTTTGATGATTTGGCGAGCGTCTCGAACGCCACGTTGTTCGAGTGGTCATAGGCGCTCGCACTAGCTGCCGTGCGATTTTGCTCGAACTCGGATATATCGGCGCCCGCCGAGAATGCTTTGTCCCCGGCCCCCTTCAGTACGATCACGCGCACGCCGTCATTTGCTTCGGCCGCCCGGATCAGCATCGGCAACTCATTCCACATGGCCGCCGTGAAGGCGTTCAGCCGGGCCTGGTTGTCAATTGCGATATGCAATACCCCGTCGCGCAGATCGCTTCGGAGGCCGGCCAGCGGTTTGGTGCTATTGGACATGGTGCGCGTTGTTCCTACTTAACCTGATGCAGCAATAGTGTTTGCCCGAAGTGCGGGCCAGGGCCAAGTGTCGGGCACGCAGGGCCGCGTTGACAGCCGCGCTGGTGCTGGCTACGCCACTCCGGGTACGGGGCACTCACGTCGATCACGCAACGAGGAGATTGCCATGGCGAGCCAAAAACCAGCGAATGCAACACAGCGGCTGCACTCGGTCGATCCGATCTGGGCCGCAACACGCGCCGAAGCCGAAGCGGCCATCATGGCCGAACCGGCTCTTGGCGGCTTCATTTTCGCAACGATCCTCAGCCATGAGCGGCTTGAAGCCTCGGTCTGCCATCGCCTCGCACAACGCTTGAACCATTCCGACGTCGACGCCGGCCTCATCGGCCGCCTGTTCCAGGACGTGCTCGCAGCCCATCCGGAGATCGGCGAAGCCATGCGCGCCGACCTCGCCGCCGTGTTCGATCGCGATCCCGCCTGCCACCGCTACATGGAGCCGCTGCTCTACTTCAAAGGCTTCCATGCCCTGACCACCCACCGCTTCGCGCACGAGTTGTGGCACGCCGGCCGCCGCGACTTCGCCTACTACCTGCAGAGCCAGTCATCGCGCATTTTCGCCGTCGACATTCATCCCGCAGTGAAGATCGGCAAGGGCATTCTCATCGACCACGGGACCGGCATCGTGATCGGCGAGACGGCCGTGATCGGCGACAACGTGTCGATCCTGCAGGAGGTGACGCTCGGCGGCAACGGCAAGGAGAGCGGCGACCGCCACCCCAAGATTGGCGATAACGTGCTCTTGGCGGCGGGTGCGAAGGTGCTCGGCAACATCAGCGTCGGCAATTGCTCGCGGGTTGCGGCCGGCAGCGTCGTACTGAAGGAAGTTCCGGCGAACACGACGGTTGCCGGCGTGCCGGCCAAGGTGGTTGGACCCGCCGGCTGCCCGGAGCCCGCGCGCAGCATGGACCAGGGCCTTGCGCCCGGCGATTGCGGCTGCCAGGACAAGACCTGATCCAAATCCGGGCAAGACAGCGAGGAGTGGCCTGCCGATGAAGTCCGACGTGCCGAAACTGCAGGCCTACCTGCGCAAGACTTTCAAGAACGAAACCATTCGCGTCGTCATGCACGGGCGCAAGAAGGATATGGCCGAAGTATTCGTCGGGCAGGATCAGGTGGCGCAGATCTACCGTGACGAGGAAGACGGCGAGATCAGCTATCAGCTGCAGATGGCGATCCTCGACATCGACCTTGAAGGCCTCTGACATGACGGCCTATTCCCTCGACGACCGCCGCGTCCAGTTGCCGGCCGACGGCCAGGCCTGGATCGCCCCCAACGCGGTCGTGGTCGGCAACGTGATCCTCGAGAGCGACGCCAGCGTGTGGTTCAACGCCGTCGTGCGCGGCGACAACGAGGTGATCCGCATCGGCGCCGGTTCGAATGTGCAGGACGGTTGCGTGCTGCACACCGATCCCGGCTTCCCGATGACGATCGGCCCCGGCTGCACGGTCGGCCACATGGTCATGCTGCACGGCTGCACGATCGGTCGCGGCAGCCTGATCGGCATCGGCGCGATCATTTTGAACGGCGCCGAGATCGGCGAAGAGTGCCTGATCGGGGCTGGCGCGCTGATCTCCGAGGGCAAGAAGATCCCGGCCCGCTCAGTGGTGATGGGTGCCCCCGGCCGCGTCATCCGCCAGGTGACCGACGCGGATTTGGCACGCATTGCCGCTGGCGCAACCAGCTACCAGCGCAACTGGAAGCGGTTTGCGAACGGGATGAAGGCCGGATAGTCGGATCGCCAGGGCAACCCGGTCACTCTGCGGTGGACACGTTCGGCTGCTCGACGCATCATTTGCTGTGATCCCCGCCCCTGAGCCGTCCGGAGACACCTGCCCATGGCTGACCCCACACCCGTCCCCGCGACCGCCGGCAAGGTCGTCATCCGCAACATCGGGTTGCTACTGTCGGGCGCGCTCGAACGGCCGATCCTGGATGCCGACACGGTGGTCTCGGTCGACGGTCGCATCACCCAGGTCGGCAAGTACAAGGACTGCGACACGGGCGCGGCCAGGACGACGATCGACGCCAAGGGCTGCGCGCTGTCACCGGGCCTGATCGACAGCCACGTGCACCCCGTGTTCGGCGACTGGACGCCGCGGCAAAGCCAGTTGGGTTGGATCGACAGCTATCTGAACGGCGGCGTCACCACCATGATCTCGGCCGGCGAAGTTCATCTGCCCGGCCGGCCGCGCGACATCGTCGGCGTCAAGGCCATGGCGATTACCGCCCAGCGCGCTTTCTATAACTTCCGTCCCGGCGGCGTGAAGGTGCTGGCCGGCGCGCCGACCATCGAGAAAGGCATGGTGGAGCAGGATTTCGCCGACATGGCGCGCGACGGCGTCAAGCTGCTGGGCGAAGTGGGGCTCGGCACCGTGAAGGCCGGCTATGAAGCCAAGCAAATGGTCGCCTGGGCGCGCAAGTACGGCATCCAGTCGACGATCCACACCGGCGGACCGTCGGTGCCGGGCTCGGGCTACATCGATGCCGACACGGTGCTCGAGGCCGACGCGGACGTCATCGGCCACATCAACGGCGGCCACACCGCGCTGCCCCTCAAGCAGATCGAATGCCTGTGCGAGGGCTGTGGCCGGGCGATCGAGGTCGTCCACAACGGCAACGAGTATGCCGGCCTGCACGCGGTCAAGATCGCCAAGCAGATCGGCCAGCTGGAACGCGTGATCCTCGGCACAGATTCACCTGCGGGTTCGGGCGTGCAGCCGCTCGGGATCCTGCGCATGATCGCCATGCTGTCGAGCTTCGGCGACATGCCGGCCGAAACCGTGTTCTGCTTTGCCACCGGCAACACCGCGCGCACCCGCGACCTGGACTGCGGTCTGATCGAGGTGGGCCGGGTCGCCGACTTCGTGCTGATGGACCGCGCACAGCACTCGGCCGGGCGCGATCTGCTGGCCAGCGTGCGCGGCGGCGACCTGCCCGGCATTGGCATGGTGATCATCGATGGCATCGTGCGCTGCCAGCGCTCGCGCAACACGCCGCCGGCCGAGCGCGTGCCGGAGTTGGTGGCGTGAGTTGGTACCGCATGGCAGGCTCCAAGTTCGCGAATATTGAACGAAAGAACTTTGCTCGATAGGGTCTCGCGCTGTCCAACAGAGCGGAGACCCCCATGGCGAGCCACCTATTCACGCCGATCACGCTGCGCAACCACACGTTCGACAACCGTCTGGTCGTGTCGCCCATGTGCCAATACAGCGCCGATGACGGCTCCGCCAACGACTGGCACATGATGCATCTGGGCGCGCTCGCCAACTCGGGCGCGGGGCTGCTCATCATCGAAGCGACGGCGGTTGAGCGCGACGGGCGCATTACGCACGGCTGCCTTGGGCTGTACAATGACGCCAACGAAGCGGCCCTCAAGTCTGTGATCGAGGCCTGCCGACGCCGTGGCACAGCAAAGATCGGCATTCAGCTCGGCCACGCCGGCCGCAAGGCGTCCGCCAAGCGGCCCTGGGAAGGGGCGACGCTGAACGAGCCGGAACTCGTCACGCCGTGGCAGACCAAGGCGCCCTCGGCGATCGCCTTCGGCCCCGGCTGGCATGTGCCACAGGCCTATACGGCGGCGGAAATCGAAATGCTGCCGGCAGCGTTCGCATCGGCCACCAAACGCGCCGACCGGCTCGGCCTCGACATCGCCGAGGGCCACGGCGCGCACGGATACCTGCTGCACCAGTTCCTGTCGCCGCATTCGAACAAGCGCACGGATCACTGGGGCGGCAGCCTCGAAAACCGCATGCGGCTGCCGCTCGATGTGTTCCGCGCCATGCGCAGCGTGTGGCCGGCGTCGAAACCGCTCGGCATGCGCATTTCGGCAGTCGACTGGGTCGACGGCGCCTGGGCAATCGAAGATTCGATCGCCTTCGCCAGTCGCTTGAAGGATCTCGGCTGCGACTTCATCGACGTGTCGACCGGTGGCATCGATGTCGCGATCCGCCCGCCGGTGGCGCCGGGCTTCCAGGTGCCGTTCGCGACGGCGATCAGGCAAAAGGTCGGCATCCCGGTGATGGCGGTGGGCATGATCACGGAGGCCGAACAGGCAGAAACCATCGTTGCCGACGGCCAGGCGGACATGGTTGCATTGGCCCGCGGCTTTCTCGACGACCCGCACTGGGGATGGCATGCGGCCTACAAGCTCGGCGCCGACGTGACGTTGCCACCCCAGTATGCACGCGCCGGCCTGAAGGCCTGGGACCCGGCCAAGCGCCGTCACGCAGCCAAAGCGTGACATGGTTTAAGGCCTGCGTAACCAGGAATTTCAAGGAGTTGTAAAGCGCGATGTGGTGAGGTGCCGGTAAAGGAAGCCGGTGGCTTTGCAACGTGCGTGAGCGACCCGTGAAAGTCTTCAAGTCCCTGCAGTGCCAGCTGGACCGTGCGCAGCAGTGGCTGCGCACTCGCTGTATCCACCTGTTGTCGGGGTTGTTGCAGCGACTGGGGACCACACCACTGGCCGCGGCACAGCAAAAGCCCCGCGACCCGCTGGCTGGCGTCGACAGCCGCATCGAGCAGCTGCGCGACATGCAGTGGGTTTTGCGCGAAAACGAAGCGCGCTACCGCAACCTGCTGGATACCCAGGCCGACATCATCGTCCGGCACCAGGCGGACGGCCGCATCTCGTTCGTCAACGCTGCCTTCTGCCGCACATTCGGGGTCGATGCCGACCGTGTTCTCGGCATGATCTTCGAGCCGACCGTTCTCGACGGCGAACGAACCAGCCAAGATCCAGGTGACCTGGCCGCTGCCTCGCTGCGCTTCACCAATCAGCTGCACACCGTCGATGGCCCGCGCTGGTTCGCTTGGGAAGAATACCGCGTGCCGGCCGTCGACGGCCGCTCGCTCGACGTCCAGCGGGTCGGCCGCGATGTGACGGCGGCCCGCCTCGCTGCCGCAGAACTCGCCAACACCCGCGACCAGGCCGAGGCCGCCAACCGCGCCAAGTCGCGGTTCCTTGCGGCCATGAGCCACGAGATCCGCACGCCAATGAACGGCATCCTCGGCATGACCGGGCTGCTGCTCGACACCGAGCTCACGGCCGAGCAGGTGACGTACCTGAAGGCCGTCGACCAGTCGGCCAAGACACTGCTCGCCCTGATCGACGAGATCCTCGACTTCTCGAAGATCGAGGCCGGCAAGCTGACACTGCAGGCCGAAGCCTTCGCCCTCGACATCTGCGTGCAGAACGCGGTTGAGCTGCTCAGTCCGCGCGCCCACGAAAAGGGTTTGGAGATTGCCTGGACCATCGATCCCAGCCTGCCGGCAGCCGTCATCGGCGATGATGCTCGCGTGCGCCAGATCCTGCTCAACCTGATCGGCAATGCCGTGAAGTTCACCGAGCGCGGCGGCGTTGCCGTCTCGGTAACGGCGGGTGCGTCGGAGGCGACCGTCCAGATCGCGGTGAAGGATACCGGCCCCGGCATCGGGTCCGACGCCCTCAAGACGCTGTTCTCGGAGTTCGAGCAGTTCGAAAGTCGGTTCGGGCGGCGCCAGGACGGCACCGGTCTCGGCCTTGCGATCTCGAAGCGCCTCGCCCGCGCCATGGGCGGCGACATCACGGTCGACACGACGCCGGGCCGCGGCGCCACCTTCACCGTCGAACTCCGGCTGCCGGCCGCGGCGGGCGCCGGCACCATCGCCGCATCACGGCAGCCGATGCTGGAGCCCCACGTGCGCTGTGTCGCACTCGTCATCGACCGGCTGCTGGAACGGCGCGCCCTGGCCTCGGTCCTACGCTTATCCGACATCAAGGTTGAAGAACTGAGCGTCGTCGATGCGCTACCCAGGCTCGAACAGGCGGCGGCGGACAACCACGCCATCGATCTCGTCATCGTCGATGCGGAAGAAGATGCCGCCTTCGCTGGCCAGGTGCTAGCGCGTGCACAGGCGATCTCCCCGAACACACCGGTGCGTGGGATCGTGCTGCTCGGTCCGATGGCGCGAGGCGGCCTCAAGAGCTTCCGCGCCGAGGGGTTCGAAAGCTATCTGATCCGCCCAGTGCGACCCCAGTCGCTGCTGGCCCTGCTTGGCTCGGCCAAGGGCAATCAGCTGGACGATGTTCGCGACCACACGTCAATCGGCACACTTGCCCAGCCGCCCTCGCCCAGGTGGCGCGTGCTGCTGGCGGAAGACAATCCGATCAATGCGTTGCTCGCGTCCAGCGTCCTGGAAAAGACCGGCTGCATCACCCGCGTCGTGGGCGATGGCCGGCAGGCCGTTGCCGCGGTGCAAGGCGCGATCGCCCAGCCGCACGAGCAGTTCGACATCATTCTGATGGACGTGCATATGCCCGAACTGGATGGGCTGGAAGCGGCCCGGCAGATCCGGCACTTGCAGCGTCCCGGCGTCATCGTGCCGCCGATCGTCGCGCTCACCGCCAATGCCTTCCCCGAGGACCGTGCCCGCTGCCTCGCCGCCGGCATGAGCGACTATCTGGCTAAGCCCTTCGAACGCGCCGAGCTGGAACGCATACTGGCCCACTGGTGCAACCTGGACGGCCGCAAGGCCGGCACGGTCCAGCACGCCGTCCTGGACCAAGTGGCATAGGTGCCTTCGGCGACCGAGGGTAATGGCAGCGGCGTGTCGATGAAGCGTAGGGCGCAATAGCCCGCTTGCGTATTCCGCCGGCCGCTTGCCCGGTCGGCGAACCGGCGCCCTACGGACCGGCGCCAGGGGCATTCAATTCCGAACGGCACCGAGTGTTGACGGTCTGATCTTGCTCATTTTTTTCGCTCCCCCTTTGAGGGGAAGACGCGGCTTGATACCCCACCCCAGCCCTGCCTCTCAAGGGCGGAGGGAGGGAAAGCGAACGGGCAAAGTGTGAATTGAATTGCCCTGGGGCCGACGCCACTGCCCACTGCACGACAATGGCGCAGCCCCGGCAGCAATAACTTCCCCGTTGCAGTGAAGCCACAATCTACGTCGTGCGTCCGTCACATCTTTATGTTACGATTTCGTGAAGAAAAGTACCCGACTTCGGACATGATCTGGCGTCGTCGACGCACATCAGGCATTGTCTTCCAGGGGAACGGCAATGGCTTTGAAGCAGTATCGCAAACCCGCACGCAGGCTGGAGGGCTTCCTCGCCGCCGGCTTCAATCGCGTTCGCTTCAGCTGGAAAACCAAGCCGCGCAGTCGCGTGTTCATGTTTGCCGGCCTGCGCGGCTTCCGACGCAAGCGAGCCCCCGTCAGCCGGTGGCTTCGGTCTTGGCATGTCAAGCCGTTGAAGATCTACGGCCAGATCGGCACGCTGCAGGTCAGGCTCGCCCGCACCATGGCGGACGTCCGGTCGGCCCAGCGCCTGCGCTACGACGTGTTCTATCGGGAAATGTCGGCCAAGCCCAACTTCGCCTCGCAGATCCGCCAGCGTGACAAAGACCCCTATGACGCCGTCTGCGACCACCTGCTGGTGCTCGACAGCCAGGCCAACGGCCCCGTCACGGGGTGGTCCGGCATGCGCAAGCCGGCCGTGGTCGGCACCTACCGCGTGTTGCGCCAGGACATCGCCGAGCGCAGCACGGGCTTTTACACGCAAGGCGAATACGACATCGCCCCGTTGATGGCCGCACGCGCTAAAACGCACAAGTTCATGGAACTGGGCCGCAGCTGCGTCCTCAAGCCCTACCGCAACAAGCGAACGGTGGAATTGCTGTGGCACGGGCTGTGGACCTACATCCGCGAGCACAAGGTCGACGTGATGATCGGCTGCGCGAGCTTTGAGGGCAACGACCCGGAAGAACACGCGATGGCGTTGAGCTTCCTGCACCACCACGCCATGGCGCCGCCCGAATGGCGGGTGCGCGCCCACGACCACCTGTATGTGCCGATGAACCGCATGGCCAAGGACAGGGTCGACACCAAAGCCGCCGTGAAGAGCCTGCCGCCGTTGATCAAGGGCTATCTGCGGCTCGGCGCGTTCGTCGGCGACGGCGCCGTGGTCGACCGTCAGTTCGGCACCACCGACGTGCTGATCTGCCTGCCGGTCGAGAAGATCGATCCGCGCTATTTCGAACACTTCGGCCGGCCCGACGAGCAGGAAAGCCGGATTGCCGTGGGTCGCAAGGCTGGATGAAGTCGGCGGGCCGTGGACGGCACGCGTCGAACTCACCTATAAGCCCATCATCGAGCGGTAACCCGACGGTGACTGGGCCCATGACCGTCAGTGACGAAAGTGCAGCTAACCGCATATCGCGGCTGTGCGCCGAACATGGCCTGCGCATGACCGGCCAGCGCCGCACCATTGCGCGCGTGCTGTCCGATGCGGCCGATCACCCGAACGTCGAAGAGGTGCACGCACGCGCCCACCGCATCGACGCGCGCATTTCGCTGTCCACCGTGTATCGCACGCTCAGGCTGTTCGAGCAGAAGGGCATTCTTGCCCGCCATGCGTTCGCCGAGGGTCGCCGCCGCTATGAAGAAGCCCGACGCGAGCACCACGACCATTTGATCGATGTGGACGGTGGGAGGGTGATCGAGTTTCGCAGCGAAGAGATCGAGAAACTGCAGGAGCGCATTGCCCGCGAATTGGGCTTCAAGCTCGTCGGCCACCGGCTGGAGCTGTATGGGGTACCCCTGCGGGGCCCCAAAAAATGAGCGCGCCGGCGTGACCGCTGGCTTCCTGCGTCATCGGGCGAACTGCTGGGTCGCCGACACCAGTTCATGCACGATACCGGGCTCGGTCATGGCGTGACCGGCATCGGCCACGATGCGCAGCTGACCGGCCGGCCATGCCCGATGCAGGTCCCAGGCGTTCTTCAGCGGCGTCACCACATCGTAGCGGCCGTGGATGATGATGCCTGGAACCTGGGCGATGGCCTGGACATCGCGCAGCAACTGGTCGTCGACCTCGAAGAACCCGCGATTGGCGAAGTAGTGGCACTCGATCCGCGCGAAGGCGATCGCGTAGCTGTCGGCACCGAACAGTTTCACCCGCTCGAGGTCCTGGTAGAGCGACAGCGTGGTGCCTTCCCAGATGCTCCAGGCCTTGGCGGCTTCGAGCTGAACCGCCCGGTCGGTGTGGGTCAGTCGCCGATAGTAAGCGCCGATCATGTCGCCGCGTTCCTGCGGCGGGATGAGGTCGCGATACTTCTCGAAGGCGTCCGGAAACAGCCAGCTGGCGCCGTCCTGGTAGAACCAGTCGAGCTCGGATTTGCGCAGCAGGAATATGCCGCGCAAGATCAGCGCCGAGACGCGGCCGGGATATTTCTGCGCGTAGGCGAGCGCCAGCGTCGACCCCCACGACCCGCCCATGATCTGCCATTGCTCGACGCCGAGATGCCGACGTAGCCGCTCGATGTCATCGACCAGATGCCACGTCGTGTTGCTGGCGAGCGAGGCGTGCGGCACCGATCGCCCGCAGCCGCGCTGGTCGAACAGGATGATGCGATAGCGCGCGGGATCGTGGTAGCGACGCATAGTCGGATTTGACCCGCCACCCGGTCCGCCGTGGATCACCAGGGCCGGCTTGCCGCGCGGGTTGCCACTGACCTCATAGTAGATCTCGTGGCCTTCGCTGACCAGCAGGCGGCCTGCCCGATGCGGCTCGATGGGCGGGTAGATGCCGTGTCGCGCGGCATCTGGAATTAGCGTCGTTTGCCGTTGGCTCATGGGGTCGAGGGTACGGGCGGCACATCATCAGGGCAATAGCCTTGCACCGCATTTGCCGAGCACGTGATATCGGGCCACGGCACGACGGGCGCAGCCGCGCAGACGCGATCTCAGGCGCGCTTGGCTGCAACTTCGCGATTGGCGGCCGCCATGCGTTCCAGGATCTCGATCGTCACGGCCTTCAGCGCCTTGCCGGCTTCGCCCGGATACTTGGCCTGGTAGGAGCGATCCTGCACCTGGAAGCGGGCGGCGTCCTGCAACGCGCCGGCCCGCGGGATCGATTGCTCGAAACAGAAATTGTCGGCATTGCCGGCGAGCCAGCGATGATACTCGTTGTCGGTCGGCGAGTTGTTGTCTTTCATATTGATGAGTACACCCAGGTTCTGGGCAAACCCCATCTCCGGGTTCAGCGACTTGAAGCGGCGGAACACCTCGAGGCCGCAGGTCGACACATAGTCGGCCTTGGTCGGCGAGATATGAAAATCGGCTTCCCGCAGCCAGCTTTCCGTCAACACCGACAGACCGGGCGGGCAATCGAGCAAGACGACATCGAACACGGTGCGCACGTTGGAGAGCAAGGTCGAAATCGAGGTGCGCAGACGCCCGTGCAAACTCTCCTTCGACACCTCGCGCTCGAACAGCGTGAGCTGCATGTCGCTCGGGATCAGGAACACCGAGCGCGCGTCGTCGATGTCGGACACGCCGCGCACGACGAAGCGTGGCCATTCCGCCGGCGTGTTATTGAGCACGGACGAAATCAGGAAATCGACGAGGGTGAGGCCTTCGGATTGCAGCTTGTGCAGATTGTTCGGCGTCATTAGCATCGAGCTGACGCTGGCCTGGCTGTCGGAATCGATCACCAGCACGTTCTTGCCGTGAAACGCCGCCATGGTTTCGGCGAGCGCCAGCACCACGGTCGACTTGCCGACGCCGCCCTTGGTATTCATAACGGCTATCGTGTTACGCATGGTATACTAGGATCCCGCCGTGACAGCCTGTCTACGCTTCGACCGTACCCGCGCGTAACGCACGAATTATGGCGCGGCCCAAGGACGAACCGCGATGAAAAGCCGGCCGCGATGCGCCTCAAGCGAGGTGTGCCACGAAGCCGTCCCGAAATGAAGGAGAAGTTCCAACTGTAGTGTCAATTCGGCGTGGAATGAGATTTTCTGACACTCACCACTCGTGGTCGTCGCCAGTGCGCTGCCACCTGTAGCGGCCCGGCTGGACCAACACCCGACGGTGCTCGACGCCCAGCACGGCCGGCGTATGGACGACGCGGTTCACGGCCGGTCGGGCGACGTAGTTCTGCGCCACCACCTGGTGAACCGGTGGCTCGTAGACATGTCGGGTCGCGGCCGGCTGCACCAGCACATGGCGCGTCTGCTGCTGGTAGACCGCCGGGATCGTCTGTGCCACGCGGCTGGGCGGCGCCACCATGACCTGGCGCGCGACCGTCTGTGTCACCGCAGGGGTGTGGACCTTGCACAGGGTTTCCCGCCCGTGATGATCATGCGCACGCTGCCAGGCGACGCCGGCCGGCTTGACGATGACCGTTTCATGCACCGTCTGAAAGACGGCGGGCGTGGTGACGTAGGTGACGCGGGCCGGCGCCACCAGCACCTGCTGCGTCACAGTCGAGTAGACCGCCGGCTGGTGCACGGCGTGCACGCGGCCGGGCGCGACCTCGACCCGGACATGTCGGGTGGCGACAATCGCCGGCTCCTGGACCAGCTGCGAACTGGCCGGGCTGACCACCACCGGTCGAGCGACGGTCGCGTATACGTCGGGCTGCCTGACCTTGGTGTAGCACTCGGCGCTTGACGCGCATCCGCCGGCTTGGGCCGCACCGGCCGCAATCATGATCATTCCTGCCGCAGCCATTCCGGCCAAACGCATTACAGACGCACGCATTTCCATAGCCCCGCTGTGCTTTGCCAATGAATCCAATGGGGAGCGTGATTGGCAACCAGTCCTGAGCCGGCTGACGCCCGCCGCAACTGCTGTTCACGCACACTCCCGACAGGTTCAGAGTAATGCAAGTACGGCACCATTCGAATATACTTTGAGAAGAACTGGTAAATATCAGCGATACTTCGTTACTCAAGATGTTGTCACAGATACTGGATCGACGATGGCGCGCCCATGCGGTTTGGCCTGTAGGCGGTGGTCTGGCGCAGGCGGCCAAGATCGGCCTGGGCCGAGGCGACGGCACTGGCAAGGCCGGCAACCTTCAACGTTTCCACGGCCGCCTCGAGGGTCTCTTCGGCAGCACTCAGGCTGTAGGCATCACTGGCGCGCTCGGCCATCGCCCACAACGTCATGCCAAGCTCATGCTGAAGCTCGCCCTTCCTGGCGAACGCTTTTTCGGCATTCGCGGCCTTGATGGCGCGACGGAACGCGGTGGCCGCCAGATCGAGCAGCAGGGGCTGGCCGCCGGCCGCATACTCAGCCAACAGCGCCCGGCCGAGTGCCGTGTCGGTCGTCACGGCTGCAAACGGCACCCGGCAGGTGGTTGCGTATTGCACCGCTCCGCGCAACTGCTCGATCGCCGCCGACAGCAGCTTCGGCTCGCCCCTGACCGTCGCGAGGCGCAACAGCACCTGCCCCAGCAAGCCAGTGCTGTCGACCCAGCGCACCGGATCATTCTCACGTGCGATCAGGTCGAGCGCTGCCTTGAACGCTGCCACACTGCCCGCAAGCAGCGTCGCATCGCCCGGGCCATCACCGGCCCGCCAGAAGGCCTGCGCCTGCACGAGGTGAGCGCTGATGATGTCCTCGACCTGCTGCAGCTGCAGCAGGATCGGCAGCGCCTGACCGGCATGCCGGCCGGCAGCCAGGAAATCCTGCGGGTTGCCCGACCGGTTGGCCAAGTCGATGTGTAAATGTGCCAGCCGCAGGTTCGCGTGCGCCCACGTCCGAGGATCGACCTGGGAGGGCGGCAACGCGCAGGCCTCGACCAGCGATTTCAAGCCTTCGGCAAAGGCCGCGTCGTCCTTGTGGATCTTGTCGTGCTCGAGCAGGCAGCGGGCGTGCAGGTTCAGGAAATGCAGTTGTGGCGCCAGATCCGTGCGGTTGAAGCAGCGCAACGCCGCACGATAGTGCCGGGCCGCCTTGCGATAGTCGTGGCACAGCGTTTCCACTTCAGCTCGGGCAGCGATCACGTCGGCGGCCCAATACATCATCTGCCGTGCCGTCGAGAGGTCCATCGGCGCGCGCCGCACGAACAGCTCCTGCGCGGCTCCGAACGCCTTGTCGGCCGCCTTGAAGTCGCCATCGGCCAAATGGCGCGCGCCCTCCAGCAGTGGTGGCGATGCCTCCTGCGACTGCCGCGCCAGCGTCACCATGCGCGCGATCGTCCCCGACATCGACCGGCTGGCGTCGGCAATGGCTGCCTCCCGATCGGCGATGCGGGCGCCCTGGGCGTCGATCACCGCTAGCAGGGCGGCAACTCCGGCGGCCGTCGGACCTGCCGGTACGGCAGTGACGACCGGTTCGGCCGCCTTCACTGGCTCTGCCACGCGCCGGGTGAGGGCCGACAAGCCCTGTTCGGGATTGGCCGCAGCCGGCGTCGGCGCAGCAGCCGCGACCGGCATCTGCGCCGCCAGGCCCTCGCGCCACAGTCCGGCCTGCAAGCACAGATTGACCGCGGCCGTCATCTCCGGCAGGCGCTCGCCCTCGGCAAGGATCACCTGAAACAGTGTTTCGAGCAGCTGGAACGCGATTGCCTCGTCGAGCTCTGCCCGCTGGATATCGCCCGTTTGCCGAGCCCGCTCGATCACCTCGACGGCGAGCAGGCGACCACCGTCGGGATGCTGCCGCGCGGCGCTGAAGATCGCTGGCGACGGCCGGTTCAGTTCGAGGATCGCCGGCAAGGCGCCGGCATGCACCGTGATCGCGGCGCGCCCGTGGGCAAGATTTTCCCAGGTGAGCCAGAGGTTCTGCACGAACGTGTTCAGCGTCGCACTGATGCGCGGCCCCCCCTCGCGCGACATGACGTCGGCGATCAGGTAGCCACGGTCGATGGCGCCGACCGGCACACTGACGCCAAATCCGGTCGCAACCGCGGTGAGGCCGGCTCCAAGCAGGGCGACAAGCTCTCGTTCCATGACAACCCGGTTACTCGCAATACTTCAACCCTTGGTGCGGGCCATGAAGTGGTAAGCCTCGTTCGGCTTCATGTCGGTCGCCGCCGCCAGCCTGTTCGACATGTTATAGAATGCCGCGGTCGCCGCGATATCCCATATGTCACGATCGTTAAAACCAGCCTGCCGCAATGCCGTGCGATCGGCCTCTTCTATCGCTGCCGGGGTGCGGGTGAGCTTTTCGGCAAACGACAGCATCGCCTGCTGGCGGGCCGGCAGGTTGCCCGCACGCCAGTTCTGGGCGATCAGTTCGCCCATGATCGGGTCCTTGGCCCGCTGCCGGACGGCGGCGCCGTGCGCGGTCAGGCAATAGTGGCAGTGGTTGACCGCGCTGACTGCCACGGCGATCATTTCGCGTTCGAGCTTGGTGAGGTTGCTGTCGGCCAGCATCAGATCATCCACCATGTCGATAAACGCCTGCAGTTTCACTGCATCGAAGGCGTAAGCACGCAGCACGTTCGGTACGAAGCCGAGTTTTTCCTGGCATTTGTCGAAGTAGGCCTGCAGCGCGGGCGTGAGCTTCGCCTGCGGGCCAAGATCGAGCGCGGTGGCTGCATCGTGGCCAGTCTTGCCCATGGTCGCTCTCCTCAGTGTTGGCGCTCGTCGGCTCTGTGCATGACAAACCGTAAAGATAACTTGATGATGCGGCGGCAAGGGTAGTCAAGGGGCATGACGCGCCTTACCCTGCACCCGGCGATGGTTTGTGCAAGACCAACAACGGAGATGCGGTCCTGTGGCCCAAGATCTGCCCGCTGCACAAGAGTTTACACAACAACTTCAGACGCTCCTATTCTCGGATTTGGCCCTCGATGGGGCAAGCGCACTGACTGGTGCGTTCAAGCTCGATCTGGCGCGTGAGGCCTGCGGCTGGGCGGCGATCCGCCCTGCGGGGGGCCCCAAGGTCCGCATCCGTCACGCCCGGATGGACACGAGCGCCGTCGCGATCCTCGAAATCATCAACGACGACATGCCGTTTCTGGTCGATAGCGTGGTCGGCGAACTGCAGGCCCACGGATTGCCCGCCCGCCTGCTGTTCCATCCGATCCTGAAGGTCGAGCGCGATCGGCACGGCACGCTCGAGAGGATCGTCGGCGTCGGCGACCGGAACTGGGGCGACGGGCGGCAGGAAAGCCTGATCGTGGTGCTGCTCGACGACATGAGCGAGGCAACCGCCGGGCAGGTCACCGCCGCGCTCGAACAAACATTGGCCGACGTTCGCCTCGCGGTCACCGACTGGCAGACCATGCTCGCCCGCTTCGATCGGGCCATGCAGACGCTGGCCGACCAGCCACCGCCGGTTGCGCCGGGACTGCTCGCTGAAACGCTCGCCTTCTGCCGCTGGCTGCGCGAGGGCCAGTTCACGTTTCTCGGCTGCCGCGAGTACAAGCTCGTCAATGGCGCGGCGACGGGGGAGCAGGTGCCGCTTGAAAACACCGGCCTTGGCGTTCTGCGCGACCCCTCCTTGCACGTCCTCAGCCGCGATGGCGATCCACTGGCGATGACGCCCGAGATCGCGCGGGTGCTGCTGAACCCGAACCCGCTGATCATCGCCAAGTCGAACATCACGTCCCGCATCCATCGGCGCGTGACCATGGATTACATCGGCCTCAAGACCTACGCGAAGGACGGCCGGCTGGCAGGCGAATTACGAATCGTCGGACTGTTCACCAGCAAGGTCTACACCGAGACCGCCCGGCAGATCCCGTTCGTGCGGCACAAGATCGAGCATGTGGTGGGTGAGTCGGGTTTCGCGCCCGGCAGCCATGCCGCCAAGGCGCTGGTCAATGTGCTTGAAACCTTCCCGCGCGACGAACTGTTCCAGATCGGCGAAGCGCAGCTGAAGGACTGGTCGCGCGGCATCGTCGATCTCGAACTGCGGCCGCGCGTGCGCGTTTTCGCCCGCCGCGACCGCTTCGACCGCTATGTGTCGGTGCTGGTCTATGCCCAGCGCGACCGCTATTCGACCTCGGTGCGCGAGCGGATCGGTCAGCTGCTGGCGGACGCCTACCAGGGGGCGATCACCGCCTTCACGCCGTTCTTTCCGGAAGGGCCGCTGGTTCGCGTCCATTTCGTCGTCACGCGCGACCAGACCCCGGCGATCGAGGTCGATGTCGTCGACTTGGAGCGCCGCATCACCGATGTGACCCGTACCTGGGGCGACCAGCTCGCATCGGCGGTTACGGCCGCTGGTCCGGCGCAGGCGACGCTGGCTGCGAATTATGCCCGCGCCTTTCCGCCGGGCTACACCGAGACGTTCGCCCCGGCCCGTGCCCTCGAAGACATCGCCCGCATCGAGCGGCTGTCGCCCGAGCGGCCGGTGGCGATCGACTTCTACCGCGAGGCTGGCGATCCGCTCGCGCGCGTGCGGGCGGCCATCTACCGGTTCGACCGGCCGATCCCGCTGTCCGACCGCGTGCCCGTGCTCGAAAACCTCGGGTTCTCGGTGATCGACGAACGCAGCTATCGAATCCACCCTGAGTTCAGCGGCGGCGTGCGCGAGGTCGCCCTCCACGACATGATGCTCGAATCAGCCGACGGCGCGCCGATCGATCTGACCCAGGCAGGTGCGCGGATGGAAGCCTGCTACCTGGCCGTCAACCGCGGCGATGCCGACAACGATCCCTTCAACATCCTGGTACGTCTGGCCGGCGCCGACTGGCGCGACGTCTCGATCCTGCGCGCGTATGCCGCCTACATGCGCCAGCTGCGCTCGCCGTTCGGGCTGCGCTACATCGCCGAGACGATGAACCGGCACGCCGGCATGGCGCGCGACCTGCTAGAGTTGTTCCACCTGCGCTTCGATCCCGTTCGCACGGCCGACATGGCGGTGCGCGAAGCCGGCGAGGCGGCGATCAAAGTGCGGATCGAGAGCGCGCTCGCCAACGTGCAAAGCCTCGATGAAGACCGCATTCTGCGCTCCTACCTGAACCTGATCTCGGTCACGGTGCGCACCAATGCCTACCAGACCGATCCGGCCGGCCAGCCCCCGCAGACGCTCAGCTTCAAGCTCGACTCGAAGCGCATCGAAGGCGCGCCCGAGCCGCGTCCGTTCCGCGAGATCTGGGTCTACAGCCCGCGCGTCGAGGGTGTGCACCTGCGCTTCGCACCGATTGCCCGTGGCGGCATCCGCTGGTCCGACCGCGCGCAGGACTTCCGCACCGAGGTGCTCGGGCTGTGCAAGGCCCAGCAGGTGAAGAACACCGTCATCGTGCCGGCCGGCGCCAAGGGCGGATTTCTTCCCAAGCAGATGCCGCGCACCGGTAACCGCGACGACATCATGCAGGAGGGCATCGCGAGTTATCGCATCTTCATTTCGGCCCTCCTCGATCTTACCGACAACCTCATCGAGGGCAAACTCGTACCGCCGCCGAACGTCGTGCGTCACGAGCCGGACGACCCCTACCTGGTGGTCGCAGCCGACAAGGGCACGGCGACCTTCTCCGACTTCGCCAACGCGCTGGCGATCGAGCGCAAATTCTGGCTGGGCGATGCTTTCGCCTCGGGCGGCTCGGCCGGCTACGACCACAAGAAAATGGCGATCACCGCGCGCGGCGCCTGGGAATGCGTGAAGCGCCATTTCCGCGAAATGGACGTCGACATCCAGACGGCGCCAGTCCGCGTCACCGGCGTCGGCGACATGTCGGGCGACGTGTTCGGCAATGGCATGCTGCTGTCACCGGTGATCCAGCTGGTGGCGGCATTCGACCACCGCGACATCTTCATCGATCCAACCCCGGACGTGGCTTTGAGCTTCGCCGAGCGCCGCCGCATGTTCGAACTGCCGCGGTCGAGCTGGCAGGACTACGACCGCGCCCGGATCTCGAAGGGCGGCGGCGTCTTCTCGCGCTCGGCCAAGTCGATCGCCCTGTCCGCCGAGATCCGCACGCTGCTTGGCGTCGAGGCTGCGGCGATGACGCCGGCTGATCTCATGAACGCGATCCTGAAATGCGAGACCGACCTGCTCTGGTTCGGCGGCATCGGCACCTACGTCAGGGCCGGCACCGAAACCGACGAACAGGCCGGCGACCGGGCGAACGACGCCATACGTGTGGCAGCAAGCGAACTACGCGCCAAGGTGATCGGCGAAGGCGCCAACCTCGCCGCGACCCAGCGTGGCCGCATGGAGTTTGCCGCCCGTGGCGGCCGCATCAACACCGACTTCATCGACAATTCGGCCGGCGTCAATTCGTCCGACCAGGAAGTCAACATCAAGATCGCGATCGCCTCGGCCTTAGCGGGCGGACGGCTGCAGCCGGCGGAGCGCGGCGCCTTCCTTGCCAGCATGACCGACGATGTGGCCAATGCCTGCCTCGTCAACAACATCCACCAGTCACTCAGCCTCAGTCTGGCGGAACGGCGGGCCGCGCGCGAGGTCGGCGACCATATTCGCCTGATGTCGGATCTGGAGCAGCGCGGGTTGCTCAGCCGCAAGCTCGAAGCGTTGCCAAGCAACGCCGATCTGCGAACCCGCGAGGCAATCGGACAGGGCCTGTCACGGCCGGAACTCGCCCTGCTGCTGAGCCTGTCGAAAATCGCGCTCGACCATGATCTGCTGGCGAGTGGCGTTCCCGACAATCCCGCCTGCGCACCGTTCCTCGCCGGCTATTTCCCCAAGGCGCTGCGCGAGCGATTCGGCGACGATGTGAAATCGCACCCGCTGCGGCGCGAGATCATCGCAACCTTCATCGTCAACGCCCTGATCAACCGCGGCGGCCCGGCCTTCGTGCAGCGGATGGCCGATGAGACGGGACGGTCGCCAACCGACATCGCCTGCGCCTTCCTGGCGGTACGCGGCTTTCTCGACCTGTCGCCGACGTGGGTCGAATTGCATGGGCTCGGCGGCAAAATCGGCGGCCAGCTGCAGCTCGACCTCTATGCCCGCACGCAGGACGCGATTCTGCAGCAGACCGCCGAACTGCTGCGGACGGGTGCAGTCGACAACATCGAAGACACCACGGCGCGCAATTCCGCGACGGTCGCAGCGCTGAATGGTGCAATCGATACGGTGCTGACCGCCCGGCAGCGCGCCCTGCACCACGAGACGGCCGCCCGCATGACGGCTGCCGGCGTGCCAGCGCCGCTCGCAGCCAAACTGTCGATCCTCGAACAGCTGGGCTCCGTGCCAGCGCTGACCGCGCTTGCTGCGAGCACGGGCCGGCCGGTGACCGAGGTTGCGACGATCGGCTTTGCCGCGGCCGAACACCTGCGCATCGGCGAACTCAAAACGCGGGCAGGGCGCCTGAAGATCGTCGACCCCTACGACCGCCTTGCCATCAGTGGGGCGCTTCGCGCGCTGGACGGCGCCGCCCGCCGCCTGACGCGCGACGTCTTGAAGACCGCCAACGGTGGCGCCGCGACGTTCGCCGGCTGGGCTGCAAGCCACGGCCAGCATCTCGGCCCAACCAAGGCGACCCTCGATGAAATCGCTGGCTCAAGCGACATCACCGTGTCGCGGCTGACGGTTGCTGCCGGGCTGGTGCGCGAGGCGGTCGGTGGGGGGTGAAAGGTTGCCGTCGGTCGTTGTCGTCTGTTGCGGATTTCATGCACGCTGGAAGGGTGGGCAGGGTGTGGATGTGGATGTGGGGGCTGGCGACAGTGCTGCGAACGCACTGCCCTCTGCCATCACACTTTCAGGAAAATGCCCCGCCGGTACATGTGCAGCAGAACCATCCACAGGATCGCGAGCACCAGGGCGCCTGACAGTACCGGTTGCACAGCGGCCCCGACGAACTTCATCGTCAGCAGCCCGATGTGCGCCTTGAACAGATCGCGGAGCGGTTCACGCAGAACTTCCGTCAGCACGTAGGCCGCGATCGAGTTCATACCGATCACGAGCAGCGGGAACGCCCACCGCCGCCATCCCCACCAGTCGATCAGTGTGTAGAGAACGGCGAGGATCCAGGCGCAGAACCCGCCGCTCACCAGCACCCAGCTCGGTGTCCAGATGCGCTTCACGACGGGGCACAGGCCGATCCAGTCGAGTGCAGCACCGCCCAAGATGCCAATGGCGCCGGCGATCACGAGCCACTTCACTTTCTCCCAGGGCCGTGTGTCAGCGCGCAGCACGTCGGCTGCAATGGCGCCGAGGATCATGGTTGCAAGGGTCGGAATGAAGTTCAGCGTCTGATAGCCGCCGTCGTTGAAGGCGAAGCTCTGTTCCCGCGGAAACAGGTTGAGAAACCATATGTCGAACGCATGTGCCGCATTCGCATTCTTGTTCCAGTGCGCGGCGAACCCCGACAGCCCGTGCGTCCAGTCTTTCGGCACACCGACGCTGGCCGGATCGAAGCTCGGTGCCGGCAGCGCATGCAGTGCGAAAAACAGCCAATAGGCGATCAGGATCGCCGCGACCGCGATCCACCGCACACGGGCTCCCTGCCAGCCGAGCAACACCAGGACTCCGTAGCCGAGGCCGATCTGGGTCAGCGTATCCTCCAACGTGAAGTACGTGAGAGGCTTCCCGATCGAGCGCAGGAAGAGGCCGAGCAGGATCAGGATTGCCGCCCGCTTGAATGCATGGGCGACGATGTGCACCCGGCCTTGTCCCTTGCGCTCGCGTGCGGCGATGGCGAACGGCAGCGCCGCCCCCACCAGGAACGAAAACCCCGGCTGGATGAGGTCGTGTAGCGACACCCCAACCCATTCGGCGTGTGATTGGTGAAACCCGAGGAACGCCCAGATCGCGCTGTCGGGAAATGCGCGGGCGACCTCTGCCAACTGCAGCACTTCTGCCATCAGCAGCAGCATGATAAAGCCGCGAAACGCGTCGAGCGTCGCCAAACGCGCAACGGGCTCGATCTCGGGGGATGTCGTCGACGTCACCATCGTCTGCAATCTGCAACGCGTATCCGGATAAGAAGCGAAGCCAACATAGAGCAAGAACGATACCAGTTCGTTAGAAGCATCACGGAGCTGCGCGGCACCCGATCAAGTCGACCAATCGCAATCGAACACCCCCTACCGACCTTTGAACTCCGGCTTGCGCTTTTCGTTGAACGACGCGATGCCTTCGAGCCGGTCGGCGGTCCCGACCGTGCGGTTATAGGCCTCGATCTCGAACGAGTAGCCGTTCGAGCGGTCGATGTCGGTTGCCTTGTCGATCGAGCGCTTGGCCTGGCGCACCGCGATCGGCGCATTCCCGGCGATGCGGGTGGCAACCGCGATCACCTCGTCCAGCAGCTGCGCCTGCGGCACGACACGGTTCGCGAGGCCCCAGGCCAGCGCATCGGCGGCGGTGAAGGGCTGGCCCGACAAGATCACCTCCTTCGCCCGGCGCACGCCGACCGCGCGCGGCATATTCTGCGTGCCCATGGCGCCGGGGATGATGCCGAGCGCCACCTCGGTCTGGGCGAAGCGGGCGTGGTCGGCGGCATAGATGAAGTCGCAGGCCAGGGCGAGTTCGCAGCCACCGGCGAACGCCGCGCCGTTGACGGCGGCAATGATCGGCAGCGGGCAGTCGATGAGCGCGCGGATGGTCTGCTCGACGATGGCGTGCTGGCGCCGCCAGGTGGCATCCGTCATGCCGTCGCGCTCCTTGAGGTCGGCGCCAGCGCAGAACGCTCGGGTGCCGGCGCCGGTCAGGATCAGGCAGCGGGCGGCATCGGGCTCGACGTAGAAGGCGGCAAAGCAATCGCGCAACTCCTCCATCATCGTCGTATTCATGGCGTTCATCGCCTGCGGCCGGTTCATGGTGACGACCGTGACGTGCGGCGCCGGACTCGACAGCATAAGCGTTTCGAATTGCGTTTTCATGTGTGAACCGTGATCCTTGCAGGTCTGCCCCGGATGTGAGCCTTGTTGCCGCGCTCTGTGCCAGATGGCAAGTTTCCCCGAAATCTCCGATGCGAAACGCCGATGAACCTGTCCCATACGCTGCAAACCGTTGCCCGGCATTTGCCGCAGGCGCCCGCGATCACGTTCGCGGGGCGGCAGCTGACCTATGGCGCCTTCGAACATCAGGTCGCCTGCATCGCCGGGGCCTTGCGCAATAGGCACGGGCTCAAGACCGGCGACCGCGTGGCGATCGTCATGGACAATTGCCTGGAATTCCTGCCCGCGCTGTACGGCATCTGGCGGGCCGGGCTCGCAGCCGTGCCGGTCAATTCAAAGCTGCACCCGAAGGAAGTCGCCTGGATCGTCGGCGACTGCGGGGCGAAGCTGATCGTTGCGACCGCAGCCCTCGCCGATACCCTGGGCACGTTCGCCAACCACGCGTGGCCGCGGGTTCTCATCGCCGGTACGCGGGAGTGGATGGCGATGCTGTTTTCCGATCCCATCATCGAGACCGAAAACGACGCAGACCGCGAGGCGTGGATCTTCTACACCAGCGGCACCACGGGCCGGCCGAAGGGCGCTATCCTCACCCATCGCAACCTGCTGTTTGCTGCCCACGCCTACTACGCCGACATCGATTTTCTCGACGCGCAGGACTGCATGCTGCACGCAGCCCCGTTGACACATGGGTCCGGCCTCTACGCACTGGCCCACATCGCCCGCGGCTCGCACCAGATCATCTATCCGACGTTCGAGCCGCAGCAGATCCTGGAAGCGTTTGCCAGCCGCCAAAACGTCTCGATGTTTGCAGCACCTACGATGGTCGTGCGGCTGCTCGGCCACGCCGACGCGGGCGCGGCCGACACCGCGGGGCTCAAAACCCTGATCTATGGCGGCGCACCGATGTATACGGCCGACCTCAAACGCGCGCTGACCCTGTTCGGGCCGAGGTTCTACCAAGTCTATGGCCAAGGCGAGTCGCCGATGACGATCACCGGCTTGAGCAAAGCAATGCACGCCGACAATGCCCATCCCGACTTCGCGATGCGGCTCGCCTCGGCCGGCATTGCCCGGACCGGCACGGCCTTCAAAATCGTCGATGCGGACGGCAAGACCTTGCCCGCTGGCGAGGTTGGCGAAATCATCACGCGCAGCGAGTGCGTGATGGCAGGCTATCTCAACAACCCAGCCGCCACTAAAGCGACACTGCGCAAAGGCTGGCTGTGGACTGGCGATCTGGGCTCGATCGATGCAGCGGGCGTCCTCACCCTCAAGGACCGTTCGAAGGATCTCATTATCTCAGGTGGCTCCAATATCTATCCGCGCGAAATTGAGGAAGTGCTGCTCACCCACGCGGGCGTGCTGGAGTGCAGCGTCACCAGCCGTGCACACACCGAATGGGGCGAGGAAGTCATCGCCTTCGTCGTCAGGCGGCCAGGCATGGACGTGACGGCGGCCGACCTCGACCAGCTGTGCCTCGACAACATTGCCCGGTTCAAGCGGCCGAAGGGCTATCGCTTCGTCGCGGCGCTGCCGAAGAACAACTACGGCAAGATCCTCAAGACCGAGCTGCGCGACTGGCTGCAAGCGGAGACGCCGAATGGGTGACCGCGCGCTCCATTCATGGGGATCCAAGGGCCTCAAGCCCTTGGCGGTGGTTTGGCGGCAGCGTCTCCAACTTTTTCCAGAGGAATAAACCATGCTGCTCGGCTGCATCGCGGACGACCTGACGGGGGCGACCGACCTCGCCCTGATGCTCACGCGCGCCGGCATGCGCACGGTGCAGGTGATGGGCGTGCCCGCTGCCAACGCCGACTTCGACGGCTTCGATGCCGTGGTGGTCGCCTTGAAGTCGCGCACGAACCCGGCGGCCGAGGCGGTTGCCTGGTCGCTGGCCTCGGCCGACGTCCTGCTGGCGCGCGGCGCCAAACAACTGTTCTTCAAGTACTGTTCGACGTTCGATTCGACCGACCAAGGCAATATCGGCCCGGTGGCGGAAGCCTTGCTCGCGAAAACCGGGGCTGAGATCGCGCTTGCCTGCCCGGCGTTCCCAGCCAACAAGCGCACGGTCTACCTTGGCAACCTGTTCGTCGGCGAGCAGCCGCTGGCGGAGAGCCCCATGAAGGATCATCCGCTGACCCCCATGCGCGATTCCAATCTCGTGCGGGTTCTGCAGCGGCAGACGAAACTGCCGGTGGGGGTGATCCCGCATGCAGTCGTCGACCAGGGAGCCGCCGCGATCGAGGGAGCGTTCAAGGGTGCGGCGCTGATCGGCAAGCGCTTCGTCGTGGTCGATGCCATTGCCGACCGGCACCTGATCGACATGGGCCGGGCGGCCGCATCGCACAAGCTGATCACCGGCGGCTCGGGTGTGGCGATGGGACTGCCGGCGAACTTCCTCGCCCAAAGCCTGATGAAGGCTGCGGGCAGCGCCACGCGCATGGCCGCGCCGAACGGTCGCCAGCTGATCATCGCCGGCAGTTGCTCGGAAGCGACGCGTGGGCAGGTGAAGGCTGCGATCGCCGCCGGTATTCCCGTCCATGAAGTCGATGCGCGGGCGGTGGCGGCGAAAAAACTAGGGCCAGCCGATCTCGTGTCGTGGGCAAAGAAGCAGCCGGCATCGGCTCCCGTCCTCATCTATTCGAGCGCCGAGCCCGCCCGCGTAGCCGAGGTTCAACGCGAGTTCGGCCGTGACACGGCAGGTTCGATGATCGAAGCGCTGCTTGCCGCAACCGCGAAAGCGCTGTGCGCCGATGGCTTTACCCGTGTCATCGTTGCCGGCGGCGAAACCTCCGGCGCGGTGGTGGCGGCGCTCGGCGTCACGGCAATCGAGATCGGGCCGGAGATCGCGCCCGGCGTGCCGTGGACGTTGGCCCGCGATGGCCGACCGCTGGCGCTCGCTCTCAAGTCCGGCAACTTCGGCGGTTCCGACTTCTTCCTGTCGGCCTGGAGCCATCTCGTATGAGCGCTGACGCCAAATTGCGTGACGCCATCGTCGCCACTGGCGCTTCGCTGTTCAATCGTGGGCTGACGCATGGTTCCACGGGAAACATTTCGGTGCGCCTCGACGACGGCGGCTGGCTGATGACGCCGACCGGGTCATCCCTCGGCACGCTCGATCCGAAGCGTCTGTCGCGGCTCGACGCCCAGGGGCATCTGATTGCCGGCGATGCGGCCACCAAGGAAGCGTTTCTGCACACCACCATGTATGCTCATCGGCCGCGCGCCGGCGCCGTCGTGCACCTGCATTCGACGCACTCGGTGGCGGTCAGCTGCATTCATGGCATCGATCACGGCGACTGCCTGCCCCCCATCACGGCGTACTATGTCATGCGCGTCGGCACGCTGCCGATTGTGCCGTACTTTCCGCCGGGCGATGCGGCGCTCGCCGAGGCGGTCGGCAAGCTGGCTGGAAAACACCACGCGGTGCTGCTGGCCAATCACGGGCCGGTGGTTGCCGGCACCAATCTTGCGGCCGCGACGGATGCCATCGAGGAACTCGAAGAAACCGCCAAGCTGTTCCTCATGCTGCGCACCGAGACGCTGCGCCCGCTGACGCACGACCAGACCGCCGAATTGCGCAAACGCTTTCCGAGCTGATTAACCCCAAGGAGACTTCCCATGAACGCCATTGATCTCAAGGGCCGCGTCGCGGTCGTCACCGGCGGCGCCCAGGGCTTCGGGCGCGCCTGCACCGAGCGTTTCGTTGCCTCCGGCGCCAAGGTCGCGATCTGGGATCGCGATACGAAACTCGCCGACAAGACCGCCAAGGAAATCGGCGCGGCCGTGCAGGTATTTGCCTGCGATGTGTCCGAGCTGGCCCCCGTCGAAGCCGCGCGCGACGCGACCCTCAAAGCGTTCGGCAAAATCGACATCCTGATCAACAATGCCGGCATCGCGGGCGCCAACGCCACCACCTGGGACACCACCGTCGACGAGTGGCGCAAGGTGATGAAGATCAACCTCGACGGCCCCTTCATCTGCGCCAAGGCCATCGTGCCGGTGATGATCAAGCAGAAGTACGGGCGCATCGTGAACGTCGCCTCGATCGCCGGCAAGGAGGGCAATCCGAATGCCGCCCACTACTCGGCGTCGAAGGCCGGCGTGATCGCGCTGACGAAGTCACTCGGCAAGGAACTGGCCGCCTACGACATCGCCGTCAATGCCGTGACGCCCGCCGCCGCCAAGACCGCGATCTTCGACCAGATCACGCAGACCCACATCGATTTCATGCTGTCGAAGATCCCGCGGAACCGCTTCGTCACGGTCGAGGAGATGGCCGCCATGGTCGCCTGGATGGTGTCGTCGGAGAACTCGTTCACCACCGGCGCCGTGTTCGATTTGTCCGGCGGCCGTGCGACATATTGATTGCGCGCGGCGACACGCGTTCCGCGAGCCGGCCGCCGCGCGCGGAGCACTTTTTGATTGCGCGCGGCGACACGCGTTCCGCGAGCCGGCCGCCGCACGCGGAGCACTTTTTGATTGCGCGCGGCTACCCTTCACCGGCAGGCGCTGTACTCCGTCGCATCCGGCCGGCTCCGCGTAGCGGAGTCGGATGCGACCATTAAAGAAGCATGCGACCATTAAAGAGCCACGAATTCTGCCGCCGCCGTCACCACTTGCCGGGCGACGATGATGCGGCGGTGGCCGAGGCCCTTGGTCGCCAGCAGTCTGGCCTGCGGGTTGCCCTTGACCATCGCTTCCGCGCTGTCGAATGCGACGACCGCATCGTCCTCGTCGTGGATCACCAACGCTGTGGCCCGCGAGCGGCGCAGGAACGCATCGCCCCGGAACGCCTCGACCGGCCGGCGGGCGAGGCGCAGAATTTCGCCTTCGAGCGCGGACTGCGCGCGCTCGTTGAGGCCGATGCGATTGCCAAACAACGTGGTCACCCGGTCGAGCCAGTTCGGCGCCGCGATCATGACGATGCGCGGTACATCGAGCCCGCGTTCAAGCGGCGCGCCACCCTCCATGGCGAGCAGCGCGATTGGACCACCGAAGGAATGCGTGATTACCCCCGTCAATGGCCCGAATTCCGCGGCCACGGCCTGCATGGCGAGCGCGCCGAGTGGCAACGTGAGCTGCGTGCCGCTCGACTTGCCGTGTGCCGGCAGATCGAAGGCGACGACCTCGAGACCGCGGTCGAGCAGGGGCTGCACGAAGCCGCTCATGACGAGCGCCCGCCCAGTCCAGCCGTGCAGCAGCAGCACGCGCCCGTGCGGCGCGCCATCTTCGACCCGCCAGCGATACGCGCGGACCTTGCCGCCCGCATGCTCGATGGTGCGGTGCTCGGCGGCTTCCATCACGGGGCGCATCTGCGCCGCCAGCCGCTTCTCGCCGGGCGACAGCGACTTCGACCGCTTTGGCGAACAGAACAGGCGGAACGCGGCGCGTCCCGTATGCGACGGCGCAATATGACTCGCAAGGCGGAACCCGGCCCGGACGAGTCGCTCGGCATGCATCATCGGTAGACCTCGATCGACAGACACGAGGGACGACCGGTAATTCAAAAATTTGTCACAAACAATGCTGCCTTCGGACGTTGGTTACATGGCACTGCTGCCGGCGACATGCTGGCCGAGCCACTGCGCGGTGCGCAGCAGACGGCCATCGTCGCGCCGGGCACCGATCAGCTGCACGCCGATCGGCAGGCCGTCCGCTTCCATCAGCGGCAGGTTGACGCACGGTTGCCCAAGGAACGTCCACGGCGAATTGAAGATCGGGTTACCGGTGGAGGCGAGCGTCTTCGGCGCCGGCCCCGTCGACGCCGGCGTCAGGATGGCGGAGTAGGAGGCGAGCATCATGTCGACCTCACGGCTGGCGGTTTCACGCGTGTTGACCGCCTTGATGTAGGCCTCGCCCGTGACCTTGCGCCCGGCTTCGAGGCGCGTGCGCAACCCCGCACTGATGGCATCGCCAGCGACATCGGCGAGGCGGCCGTAGTAGGCGGCGTTTTCCGCCGCTTGCACAATGCCGTGATTGGCAACCGTATTCTCCAGCGACGGCATCTCGATTTCCTGGACGAGGGGGCCGAGTTCCGCCACCAGCTCGTCGAACGCCTCCTGCGCGACCTTATCGACCAAGTGCCACGTTGGCGTCTTGACGTAGGCGAACAGCGGCTTCACCGGCACTTTTGCCATCGCTGTCGCCCGCAGGTTCGGCCGGCTGCGCGGATAGCTGCCCGGATCCTCGGGTTCGTGCGCCGACAGGGCATCCGTGATCAGCGCCAGATCCTCGACCGAGCGGCCATACACGCCAACTGTGTCTAGCGTGTGCGACTGCATGGTGACGCCGCCGCGCGGGATGAGGCCGAAAGTCGGCTTCAGGGCATAGATGCCGCAGAATGATGCCGGGCGGATCACCGAGCCGCCGGTCTGGGTGCCCAGCGCCAGCGGAAACATGAAGTCGGCAACACCGGCCGCCGATCCAGATGACGAACCGCCCGGCGTGTGCCCGAGGTTATGCGGATTGCAGGTTTCGTTCGGCGTCGTCGAGGCCATTTCCGTCGTCACGGTCTTGCCGATGATGACGGCACCGGCCTCCCTGAGCAGCGTCACGCAGGTCGCATCCCGCTGCGGCTGGCGGCCCTTGTAGTAGGCGCAGCCGTTCTGGGTCGGTTGATCGGCCGTGTCGATGATGTCCTTGACGCCGACCGGCAGGCCGTTCAGCGGTCCGACGCCCTTACCGGACTTGCGTGCGGCGTCTGCGGCCCGCGCCTGGGCAAGCGCGCCGTCCGGATCGAGGTAGGCGAAGGCCTTGACCTGCGGTTCGCGCTCGGCAATGCGGTCGAGGCAGGCCTTGACGAGTTGCTCGGAGGTGATGTCTCCGCTGGCGAGCTGGCTCAGGGCTGAGGTCGCGGTCAGGCGCGAGAGGTCGGTCACGGGCATGTCTCCAGATCAGCTGTGGTGCTACGAGGGTTGCCCGAAACCAGCCCAAATACAACCATCGTATGCCGCAGACGAGACTTGCCTCAGCTGACATTTCATCGGCGTATGCAAGCCAGAGGCAAATCTGCTTGACCAACTCGATGAGTTGATTCATGATTCGTTCGACATGCCCCATCACTCATCACTGGCCATTGCCAACGAATTCTTGAAGCGCGCCGCGTTGGAACAGCGTGCGCTAACACATATGCACCTACAGAAGCTCGTCTATCTTGCGCATGGCTGGGGGCTTGCCGTCACGGGTCAGCCGCTAGTCGAAGATCGGTTCGAAGCCTGGGATTACGGACCTGTCGTGCGCAAGCTTTACGACGCACTTCGTGCGTGCGGGAGTGGACCCGTCAAGCATCTGATCCGATCGGGCGGCGATATTTCGCCGGAGCAGTCCGACGGGCCGGAAGTCACAGCGTCGATGACGCCTGATGAGAGAGCTGTGATCGACAAGGTCTGGGACCAATACAAAGCATTCGAAGCATTCCAGCTGTCCGCTCTGACACATGCCGAAAACAGCCCCTGGCACCGGACTCATGCGAACGGTTCAGGTCGCAGCAGAGCCATCAACGATAACCTGATATGGGACCATTTTGCCGACTTGGCTGCTCGCCATGGCTGAGCGCCCGCTGGTGCCGATCGAATCCATCGGTGAGGGCAAGAGTGCAGCGGCAGCCAAGACTTTGCCCGATGCCAAGGATCACCAGGAAGAATCTGATCTTCGAAATTCCCGTGATCACGAGTTGGCCATCATGCGAACCCGCATGGGTCCAATCGGACGACTGGTCGGCTCCGAGGACACGGCCTTGACGATATCGTTCTTTGTTTTGACGATGTGTTTTGGCCTGTTGGTGCTGGCAACTGTCGTCTCGGTCTGGAATGCCTCGGTCCTCGCCGCCGTGGGCAGTGACCTTTTCAAGGTTATACTCACCGTCGCTGGTTACATTTTCGGCAAACTGCAATCCAGGAACACACGTTAGCAACAAGTGGCGACTGACGGCTAAGCTCGACGCCCCCGCACCAGCAGCAGTTTGACGGAGGGTCGATTGGCGGCGTAGCACAGAGTGACGCGAGCAAATCGGAGCCCGACGACCATGGCCGCCAACGCCAACCTGTACGCCCTTCTCGAAACACGCTTCGCTGCCCGTCCGACGGCGACCGCGTTCGAGTTTGCCGACGCGTCGACGCGCAGCTATGGCGCGCTTGGCCTGGAGGTGGCGCGCATGGCCAATGCACTCGTGGCGCGGGGCGTTGCGCCCGGCGACCGCGTGATGGTGCAAGTCGAAAAGTCGTTCACCAACGTGCTGCTCTACCTTGCGTGCCTGAAGGCCGGCGCCGTCTACAACCCGCTCAATACCGCCTACACGGCGGCGGAGCTTGAATACTTCATCGGCGATGCCAAGCCGAAACTGCTGGTGATCGACCCGTCCCGGGCGACAGCCCTCCAGCCGATCGCCCGCACGGCCGGCGTCGCCCACATCGAGACCATGGACCCCGCCGGCGCCGGATCGCTCGCGGCATTCGCGGCTGACCAGAAGAGCTCGCACAAGACCGCCGCGCGCACCTTGGAAGATCTGGCGGCGCTGCTGTACACGTCCGGCACCACCGGGCGCTCCAAGGGCGCGATGATCACGCACCAGAACCTGTCGTCGAACGCGCTGACGCTGGTCGACTATTGGGGGTTCACGGCGAACGACGTGCTGCTGCACGCGCTGCCGGTCTTCCACGTGCACGGGCTGTTCGTCGCTCTCAACACCACGCTGCTGGCGGGCGGCAAAATTCTTTGGCAGACGAAATTCGATCTGCCGACCGTGATGAAAACGCTGCCGCAAGCGACCGTCATGATGGGCGTGCCGACGTTCTATACGCGCCTGCTCGGCGAACCGGCATTCGGCCGCGACCAGTGCCAGACCATGCGGTTGTTCATTGCCGGTTCCGCGCCGTTGCTGGCCGAAACGCACACCGACTTTGAGGCGCGCACCGGCATGAAGATCGTCGAGCGCTACGGCATGACCGAAACCGGCATGATCACCTCGAACCCCTACCACAAGGGCGAACGCGTGGCCGGCACCGTCGGCTATGCGCTGCCCGGCGTTTCGGTGCGGATCGCCGACGAGGCCGGCGCAAAGCTCGGCTTCGGCGAGGTCGGGGTGGTGGAAGTCAAGGGACCGAACGTTTTCAAGGGCTACTGGAACAATCCGGAAAAGACCGCCCAGGAATTCCGCAAGGACGGCTATTTCATCTCTGGCGATCTCGCGATGATGGCAGCCGATGGCCGGATCTCGATCGTCGGCCGCGCCAAGGACCTGATCATCTCAGGCGGCTTCAACGTCTACCCGAAGGAAATCGAGGACGAGCTCAACGCCTTGCCGGGCGTTGCCGAATCGGCCGTGATCGGCTTGCCGCACGCCGACTTCGGCGAGGGCGTGGTCGCCGTCATCACCCCCGTGGCCGGCACCAAGCTGCAATCGGAAGCCGCCATCATCGCCCACCTCGCCACCCGCCTCGCCAAGTTCAAACTGCCCAAGCGCGTGTTCGAGGTCGCCGATCTGCCGCGCAACGCCATGGGCAAGGTGCAGAAGGCAGAATTGCGCAGCACGTACGCCAAGACATTTGCCAGCTGACGATCGCAATTAGGGCAACCACGCGGATATGTTGGACTTTTCGCGACCGATCGGGCTTTATGGTCGCAAGAGCCCTGGGCCGAATCCAGCCGTTGGGCAGCGCAACATTCAGCCGGGCGCTGAGTATCATGACGTCGATGATCGTCGGTGAGGCGAGACCAGCTGGCGGCCTGCGCGATCCAGCCGACGAGAAGATGGAGCAGATCCGCGACCTTCTTTTCGGCGAGTTCCAACGCCAGAACGACGTGCGCGTCAACCAGTTGGAGCTGCGCATCCGCGATCTCGAAACGAACCTGCAGCGCCGGGTCGATGCGCTGCAGGCTAGGTTCGATGCGCTGGCCGGTGAAATTCAGGCGGAGCGGCGCAGCGCGTTCGACGAACTGGCGCGCGGCATCCAGGAACTTGGCGAGCGCGTGCGGCACATTCCCAGGGACTGACTTGAGCTACAGCCAGAACACAGCAGATGTCGCAAAACGTCACCCGCCTGAAGGAACTGCTGTTTGATCGCGAGAACGCGACGCTTGCAGAGATTCAAGGCCGGATCTCGCAGGTGGCCGCCGCCGAACAGCTGAGCCGGCAGGAACTGACACGCGCACTTGAAACCTCGGTTGCCGCGGAGGCTGCGAGCCGCATCGCGCTGGCGCAGAAGGTCGATGGACTGTTCGACCGCGCCGGCAGCGAGGAGCGCTTCCGCGCCAGCGTCGCCGAAGTCCTCGACGGTGCCTTCCGCGATGCCGAGATCAAGCGGCACGACCAGTTGGCGCGCGCCGTCGCACCGCTCGTGGTCAAGACGGTCCGCGTCGAGCTGCGCAACAGCCAGGACGAGATGGTCGAGGCGCTCTATCCGATCACCGGCCGCCTGGTGAAGGCCTATGTGGCCAGCGCCATGAAGGACCTCATCGCCACCATCAACCGGAAACTCGCCGGCGGCTCCAATCCGCTCATGTTGCGCCTGCGCAGTGTCATGACCGGCCGCTCCATGGCCGAACTGGCACTGGCGGAAAGCCAGCGGCTGGAGGTGGTCGAACTGTTCCTGATCCGCCGTGGCTCGGGCGAGTTGATCCAGCATTGGCCGGCGGGCGTCCAAGGGCCCGACGCGCCGTCGAACTCGAACATTCATTTGAGCGGCGTGCTGACTGCAATCAACGATTTCGCAGGCCAGGCCCTCAAGGACGATGGCGGCGATTTGCGCTCGTTCTCGCTCGATGACTTCCAGATGTATCTGCGCGGCTCCCAGGCCTATCTGCTGGCGGCCAAATGCCGGGGCTCAGCACCGGCCGGCGTCGAAGCGTCGCTCGACGAGGAATTCCTGCGCCTGCTCGAACAAAACCGTCAGGCGTTCGCCGACATGGGCGGAACGACGCCGCCGCAGCTGCTCGCACCGCTTGCCACGAGTCTTGAAAAGCGTCTGGCGGACCAGCAGCGCGCGATCGCCAATGAAGCCGGCCTCGGCTTCAACCCGCTGAAGGCGATTGCCATAGCAATCGCTGTTCCGCTGCTCGCGTATGGCGCCTGGTCGGCATATACCCATTACGAGACCATGCGCGTGCGCGACATTGCCACCCGCGACATCGGCGCCACCGCCCAGTTGACCGGCTATCCGACCCAGCTCGACATCGGGCCGCGGGGGCTGGACGTCACGTTGACCGGCCTCGTGCCAACCCTGGCGACCAAGGCCGAGGTCATTGCGAAATTGCGGACGAGCCTGCCTGCGTCGACCATCATCGACCGTCTCACCGTGCTGCCCAATGCGAGTGCGGAGTTCGAACCCCAGGTCACGCGCGTGCGCCGCGATCTGGCGGGTCTCGAAGGCGAAGTGCTGCGCTCGTCCGTACGCCGCGCGATGATGCGGGCCGGCCGCCAGCTCGAAACAACGCTGCCGGAACTGCGCCGCCTCGATCTTGCATTGAGTGATCAGGCTGCGCGATCGACCACCCGGACTGCCCGCGCCAGCATCGAGAAGGCGGCGGCCGAACTGCGTGATCTGCAGGCGCGCGTAACGGCCGGTCCGGTCGATATGGCGCAGCTGACAGCCGTCAGCGCGCCCATGCACACGCTGACGGTCGCGCTGCAGCAGGCCACCGCCGAGCTGTCGACGCTGCTGTCACGCGGCGTCGCCGTGCCGGCCCCGGTCCACGGCGATGCGGCGCCGTCGGACGTGCTCGAAAGTGCCGAGGAACTCAATCTGTCGGCGACCAAGCTCGCGACGGTTGCTGTGGCGGTCACCCAGTCCGCTGGTGTCAAACCCCTGCCGCCGCCGCCACCGCCGCCGGCGAAGGAACCGACGGCGTTCGAACTGCTCGACAAATGGACCCGCACGACCGCCATTTTTTTCGGCGACGGCACCGACTACCGCAACACACCGGCGGCCCAGGCCAGCCTCGATGACGGCGCGCGTTTGATCCAGTCGGCCGGCGTGCTGGTGCGCATCGTCGGCTATACTGACGAACGCGGCGGCCAGATCCGCAACACCCAACTCGCCCAATCGCGCGCTCAGAAAGTGACCGATGCCCTGATCGAACGCGGTGTGGCCCGCCAGCTGCTGGTGGCGATCGGTCGGCCGACCGGCATCGACATCAGTCCGAATGCCGGGGCGCAGAGCCCCAACCGCCGGGTCGAATTCGAGATCGGTTTTGCCGGTGAGGCGAGCGATCAGCCATGAAAATGGCCAAGCTTCTGCTGCTGGGCGACATTGGCGTCGGCAAAACCTCGCTGGCGCGGCGGCTGGTGCTCGACGACTTCAACGGCCTGTACAAGGCAACGATTGGAACCGACCTCTATCGCTACGACGTGGTGCCCTCGCCGATTGATACCCCGTTCCAGTTCATCATCTGGGATACCGACGGCAATTTCGGCGATACGATTTTCGAGCACGTCTATGCCAAGCGCTCCGACGCGGCGCTAGTCGTCGGCGACGCAACACGGCGCACCAGCCTCGATGCGGCGTTGGCGCGTGTCGAGGGGTTCCTGGCGGCATTTCCTGGCCGCCCGGCCAGCCTGATCGTCAACAAGATCGACATGCTGGGGCCCGGCGTCGCACCGGAGCTGCCCGAAGCCGCGCATAATCTAGGCATACCGATCATCTTCACCAGTGCGAAAACAGGTCACCATGTCCGAGACGCCTTCCATGACGCAGCGGCCGTCATCGCCCGGCGCAGCTGAGGCGCAAACGCTCGGCCGGGCCTTGAGCGAGGCGACCGAGCTGTTCGCCCGGCACAGGCTGTTCGGCCTGATCTGGATCGATCGGAACCTCGTCGCCGTGCGCCGCCATGGCGAGCTTGCCAACTTCGTGCCGCTCGGCGAGCGGGTCACCGACACGGTGCTGCCGCTGCTCGGCCTCGATGATGCGCTGCTCGAGCTGATCGAGAAACCGGACGCACCGTTCGAGATGCCGAACGTGGCCCTGGTCGGCACCGACGGCAGTTCGCCACGGCTCAACCTGCAGGTCTACTGGATGCCGCAGCCACAGCGGTTCCTGTTGTTCATCTCCAAGGTGCTGGCAACCGGAGAGCTTGAAATTGGCCTCGCCCAGCAGGTCAGGGCCCGCATGATCGTCGAAGCGGAGCTCGCCAGTCAGTCGGCAGCCTTGAAGAGCGTCAATGCCGAGTTGACGCGTGCAAACCGCGACTTGACCGAGTTCGCGTACGTCATCAGCCACGACTTGAAGGCGCCGCTGCGGGCCATGCGCTATTTCGCCGAGGACCTGGAATCATCCCTTGCCGGCGGCAAGGAGGGCGCACCACAGGACTATGCCGCTCGGATCAAGACCCAATCCCGGCGCATGGCCCAGATGCTGACCGACCTGCTCGCCTACTCGAAGATCGGCCGCGAAGAGGAAGCACTGGCGACCGTCGACACCGGTGCTCTCATTCAAGGCATCGTGGCATCGATGCCGCGGCCGGATGGCTTCATCGTCGGCATCAACGGCGAGTGGCCGACCATCGAAACCTACGTGGCCCCGCTCGACCTCATCCTGCGCAATCTGATCGCCAACGCGATCGCCCACCACGATCGGCCGGCGGGCGAAGTGTTCGTCACCGGTCGCCTGACCGACACCACGTTCGCCATCGCCGTCGCCGACGATGGACCCGGCATCGCGCCCGAATGGCACGAGACCATTTTCAAGCCATTCAAGACCATCGGCGCGTCGAACGACAGCGAACGCAGCGGCATCGGCCTCGCCCTGGTGCGGCGCACGCTGGAAACGGTCGGCGCCACGCTGACCTTGCAGTCGGACCCGAAAATCGCCCGCGGCTCGGTCTTCACATTGCTGTGGCCGCTGCAATTCTAGCTCCAGCAGATCATTCGAATTTGCCGCCCCGACGACACATTGTCTGTGCCTTGTGGAAAAACTGTTCTATAGTGACGGCGATACATTCGGAGGTGGTCATGGCATCAGGCACATCGGAAACGGGCGGCGATTTCCTCGCGCGCAAGAGTGATGCGACCAAGATTCGCCAGTCGCTGCCGCAGGTTGATGACGTATTGATCGTCGAGGACAAGGCCTTCGATGCCGATCGCCTGAAGGCCACGCTGCACGTTATGCTGGGCTACGATCTGACCATTCGCCACGCCGCGACGCTGGGCGGCGCGCTCGACTCCGTCATCCTGCGCAAGCCCAGTATCGTGTTCCTGGACGACTATCTGGAGCCGAACGACAACGCATCACAGACCATCCCGTACCTGCAGCGGGCTGGCTACGATGGCCCGATCATCGTGGTGAGCGGGGAAGCCGATCGCCAGCGCAAGGCCATTCTGTTCGCGGCCGGCGCTGCGGACGTGATCCACAAGGACGATCTGGACAGCGTGCGTGTGGCCGAGGCCTTAGCGCGAGCCTTCAAACTCGCCGTCGCCAAGACCATCAACGGCGCCGGCAAGGCCGTCAACGCCTGACCGCCACAACATGCGATCGAGAGCCAGGACTTAAGATGGAGCGCGACGAGATTCTGAAGCGCGAGATCAAAGTCCTCGCCTTCGACCAGTACGGCACCATCGTCGACATGCAAGGCGGCCTGACCAGGGCCGTAACTCCGTTCCTCAAGGCCAAGGGCTGGAGCGGCGATCCGTCGAGCTTCGTCACCTGGTGGCGGCGCACGCACTTCGAAAACTCCATGATCGATGCGCTGCTCGACCGTGGCCACACGCCCTATCGCCAGATCGGCCATCGGGCCGTGAGCCACGTCATGGATCGCTGCAAAATCGCCTACACCCAGGCCGAGGTCATGTGGCTGGTGAGCGAGATCGAGCGCCTGAAGCCGTTCCCGGACGTGGTGGCGGCCCTGGAAGCACTTCGGGCTGCTGGCTATAAGCTCGCCATTCTGTCCAACGGTGACCGCGACATGCTGGCAGCCGCCGGCCCGCATATCGGCTTCCCCTTCGACCACGTGATCTCGGTCGAGGAAGCGGGCTACTTCAAGCCCCATTGGCGGACCTACGCGAAAGCCTGCGAGATCATCGGCGTCGATCGAGCGAGTGTGCTGTTCGTCGCCAACCACGCCTTCGATTGCATCGGCGCGAAATCCTTCGGCATGCGCGCAGCCTTCATCGATCGCCGCAAGCGCCCGTTCGGCGAAACGCCGCATCAGCCCGACCTGATCGCCGCCGATTTCGCCGAGCTGGCGGCCTCCCTCGCGCGCTGAGCATTCCGGAATACGGTGGCCGCATCGTAGGTTGGATTAGGCGGCCGGTAGTGTTGCGACCAAGATGCAGACAACTGTTCCGCCGTAACCCAACACTCCGCGGGCGGTCGTTGGGTTACGCGGGAACCAGAATCGCACACTAATCGCAGCCACCGCGACCCGCTAACCCAACCTACAAGCCAGAACTTTCCTTTGGAGCCTGAGCATTACGGGATTTGGTGGCCGTAGAGCCAGTCGAAGCCGGCCATGACGTTGGTGCCCGGCAGTGCCCGCAGCGTCAGATTGCGGGCAACCGCTACCGCACCCGCCAGATGATAGATCTGTCCGTTACGCGTCGCGGTCGTGGCGACGCGCTGGCGACGCGGACGCCGGGCGGTCTCGTAGGCCGCCAGCGCGGCTGGAACATCAGCATGCCGCTCATAGGCATGTGCCAGAGTGGCCGCGTCCTCCAGCGCCATCGCTGCGCCCTGTGCGAGAAACGGCATGATCGGCCCGGTGGCATCGCCGGCCAGAACCACGCGCCCCTTCGACCACGCGGCGAGCGGCGGCGTGGTCACGAGCGACCATTGCCGCCACTCCCGGGCACGGTGCAGCAGAGCAAGCAGCGGTGGTGCCAGACCCGCGACCTGTTCGAGCACACTTGCGGCCGTGATCTGCGTGTCCCAACCGTCGAAGTGCGCATCATCCTGCGTGACGACGACAAGCGCGATTTCCCGTCCGGCACGGACCGGATAGTGCACCACGTGGGCCCGTGGCGCGAGCCAGACGCCGACATTGCGCGCGAAAGCCGCTGGCTCATTCTCATCCACCGCTACGACGGCACGCGCGGCAACGCGGCCGCTCGGCTGCTGGGCGATGGCGCCAAACAGCAGGCGGCGGACGGCGGAGTTGAACCCATCCGCGCCGATCAGGCTGCTGGCCGTTACCGACCGGCCATCGGCACTGCGCGCCATCACCGTCAGCTCCCCCTGGTCGATATGCGCAACATCGAACCCGCACGTGATCTCGATTTGCGGCCGTGCACGGGCGGCTGCCAGCAGGGCCGCATGCAGATCAGCGCGGTGCGCGGTCCAGTACGGAGCGCCGTGGCGCGTCTCGATCCAGCCACCGAGTGGTAGGGTGCTCAACGTCGCCCCGGACTTGCCGTCGCGCACCATGATCGCGCTTGGCGACCCGACCTGGCCCCGCAGATGGTCTGCCGCGCCGATCGCGCGCAGCAGCCGCGTGCCGTTCGGTCCGATCTGAATGCCGGCGCCAGCTTCGGCGAACGCTGCGCGGCGTTCGAGAACCTTACAGCTGAACCCCACCTGCGACAATGCAAGAGCCGTCGCCAGCCCGCCAATCCCGCCGCCGACGATCAGGACGGTTGCAGCGCTCATGCGGCTTTGTCGACGATGCAGCCGGCCGGGTCGCTCTCGTCAGCGCCAACGCGCGCATCGTGGATGTAGAGCGTCGAGCAGTAGGGGCACAGCACCTGGTTGTCACCTCCCATGTCGAGGAACACGTGCGGGTGGTCGAACGGATCGCGCGCGCCCATGCACTGCAGCTCCTTCACGCCGACGAAGATCTTTTCGACGCCCTTGTCGTTGGCAAAATGGGGGACGAGACCGGCGGCCATCGGACACTCTCTGGAGAAGGCTTGAACGGGGTCGCGTGAGCTTCATTGCGATCCCGACAGTGGGTCGCGCATGAAGGGCTACGGTGTCAAGCGTTTAGGCTTGGCGGGCGCCGACTGGGCAACGGCCGCTGGCCAGGAGGCCAGCTGTTTCGGCGCCAGGCTTGCGGTCGCGTTGCCGCGCGCATGGCCTTCCAGGTCCTTCAGTAGTGCGTCGGCGAGCGGCACGCCGAGTTGGGCTGCGTGCAGGCTGCGCGACCAGGCTTGCGACGTCGTGCCGGTGCCGACCAGCACCACATAGGAATAGGCGGCACCGTTAGCGAACTGCAGGCCACCGGCGATCCAAGTGTCGACCGTGCTGTTGACATCGTCCGTGACCGACGTGCCGGTCTTTGCGAAATGCAGCTTGAGATCCGCCCGCCGCTCGGCACACCAATGCGACAACCCCTTCAACGTGCCATGGCTCTGGCCGCCCGCCGTGTAGCAGATCGGCGCCTGCAGCAACGCTTTCAGCAGACCCGTGCCCTCACGCTTGATGATCTTGTTGGGCACGATATCGGCCGAACGGTCATGCTCGGCAATCATCGCATGCTCGGGCGCGACGAAATCCCAGGCGCGCACCAGCGTCGGCAGCCGCACCGGCTTGCCGCCATGGTCGAGGAGACTGCCAAGCACCACGCCCGCCATCTGGTGCACGCGCTGCGGCGAACCGGTGATGAGACCGCGCACCACTGCGGTCGACGGCGGCGTCGCCTCGGCCGTGCCCTGGCCCGGCGGCAGGTTGAAACCAAAGGCGTCGATCAGCCGGGCGATGCGCTCTTGCCCGATCTGGGCGGTGCGCCATTCGAGCGGCCGGTTGAGCGAGCAGGCGAAGGCGACGAGCGCGCGGCGGGTGCGCCCGTCGGCACCGGCAGCGGCCAGTCCCTTGGCACAGGTCTCGCCCCCCCGGTCGGGAGCTTCGCTGTCGACATAGGCGCTGTCGACACGGTCCTTGTGCTCATTGGCAATGGCAATCGCCGACAGGATTTTGCCCGTCGAAGCGATCGAACGGGATTCACGCTCGCGCAGGTACTGGCCGGTCTCGCTGGAGCGCGCCGACGACGTGCCGAAGTAGGCGGCACTCTCGGTGCTGTCGTAGTAGCGCACGATCTCGCCGCGCGTGTTGGCCGCCACCACGATCACATGCGGGCTTTGCCGGTCGGCGCCGATCTTGGCCGGATCAAGGGTCCAGCCGGAATTGAACTTCTGCCCCCACTGGCCGTCGAGCTTGGCGAGTTCACCGCGGATCGTCTCGCGGAAGCGCAGGTTTTCGATCACGTCGAGCGTGGTCGTGACGCCGCGCACGTAATTGCGCCAATCGAAGCCGAAAACCTGCTTCATCTCCTCGCGGATGCCGAGGCGAGCCGCTGGCATGAGCGCGTTGGCGCGCACCGTCGGGCTCGCCTGGGCCGATTTTGCCAGCGTCGGCGCGAAGTGCTCCAGCGCCTCCTGCAGTTTCGGCTTGACCTTGGGGTCCGGCGGCCCGCTCGCCATTTCGACCAGCTCGAAGATCACCTTCTTCTGCTCGGTCTCGTTCTTGATCAGCTTCTCGGCGCAGGTGCGGGCGCGCACTTCGGCGATATAGCGCCAGCGGTCGAGCCGCACCTCGTTGAGGCGCTCGTTGCCTTCGAGCAGAATGACCGGCTTATTGACGGCGGACGCCAGTACATACTGCTGCGCCGTCGTCAGATCCTTCGCTTCGCGGCCGAACAGCACGCGCGCCGTGGTCTCGACGCCGTGCAGCGGCGCACCGCCCGTGCGTTGTGCCAGCCAGATGTGGTCGGCGGCCCACTGCTTCAAGGGCGTGCGATCGCCGCCCCGGGTCAGTACGTCATAGATGACGGGGGCCAGCCACCACTCGCCGATCTTGCGCTTCAACTTGGTGAAGCCGCCTTCGCTGGAACTGGGCGGCGTGTTGTAGATGACGCGTGCGAACTGCATCGGCAGGGTCGAGCCGCCGACGCCCAGCGTCGGCCGGCGCAAGGCGATCGATCGGCGCACCGACGAATAAGGGATTTTCAGCACGCCGATCAGGTCGATGCCGTAGGGGTTGAGAATGGTGCCGATGTAGCGGTCCTCGTGATAGGCGAGGCATCGCCAGTAGTCGGGCGGCACCTCGCGCACGGGGATCGACTTGTGGTCCGGGTTGGCCGTGTAGCCGCCGAGTTCGATTGCCGCATCGGTGTAGTTCACGTCGCGGCGGCTATCGAGGCGCGGATCGAAGGTACCAACGAAGTTGCCCTTGGCGTCGTAGACCGCAGTCGCCAGCCAGCGCTCGGCATCGTAACGCAGCTTGTCGGCCAGGAAGTGCCCACCGATCATGCCGCGCAGGGGCGCTGCGACATAGACGAGGGTGAGGGCAAAGGCGAGGTAGCCCGCTGCCGCCCACACCACATAGCGCGCAGCACCCAGGCGCGGATTGAACACAATGCCGGTGATGAATGCGCGCGCCGCCCAAACGGGCACAGCGACCGTCCACTCGCAAAGTCGGATCAGCAGGCGGAAGGCTGCGAGCATGGCGGGATCTGCGGGTCCAATCGCGCTCCTATGAGCACAACCGGGATGTAGGCAGCCTTTGTGGCGCCGATGGGCCGGCCGTGCGGCGCAATCGGAGCGGGAGGAGCCTGCGTACCTGCGTACTGGCCTCAGCTGCGCTTGCCGAGTGCCGCCAGCGCACTGAGCTCGACCAGCAGCCGCTCGGCGATGATCTCTTCTAGATCCCCGCTGCGGCGCGCCGCCAGCGCTGCCCGTGCGATGCGGGCGCGGGCATCGGTCAGCCGCTCCACTGTCCACAAGCCGATCTGCGCCTGGAAACTACCCTTGGTCTTGAAGAACAGCGGTGGGCGCAGGCCCCGCGTCGCGTCATCGAAGGTGCGGCCGGCGTCGATTGCCGCACGCACCCGGTGCAGGCGGTGGAAGTGCCGTTGGATCGCGCCGATGATCACTTGCGCATTTTCGCCGGCCGCCATCGCCCGGTCGAACTCGGTGACGGCGATGCCGGAGCGGCCGGCGGCGGCGCTGTCGATGATGCGGTCGGTGGATTGCTCGGACGCATCACCGACAATGGCCTCCACATCCTCGATCTCGATGGCCGGGCGGCCTTGCGCGAAGAGCGAGAGCTTTTCGACTTCCGCACGCGACAGCGCACGATCGGCGCCGAGCCTGGCCAGCAGCAGTTGGCGGGCATCGCCGCTGATCGTCTGTCCCGCCGCCCCCAGAACCTCGCGCACCAGCCGGTCGAGATCGCCGGCGCTATCAGCATAGCAGGCGATGGCGGCGGCCTTCTCGCTCTTTTCAAACAACGCCCGTAGAGCATCGTCCGGCTTCAGGTTGCCGGCCTCCACGACGAGGCGCCCGGTGAGATTACCGTCAAGCAAGGGGCCGAGGCTCTGGGCGGTGATGCGCCGACTCGCGCTCGAGCGCACAATCTTGGGGCCACCGAACATCTGCATCGTCCGCAACTCGACGGCGAGGCGATCGGGGTCACTGTCGAGGTCCACATCCTCGATGCGCAGGATTTCGCCCGGCGGGGTCGATGATTCAGCAAGACGGCTGGCAATGACCCGAGCGGTCTCGGCGACCTGCCCTGGATCGGTGCCGAAGACCAGGATGCACTCAATCCGCGGGTCTGCCGACTTCAAGAAGGAGGGAACGTCGGATGACTTCAGCGCAACCATGGGCGCCTGCGTCGAGCCGTCAGTTGGTCGC
This sequence comes from Hyphomicrobiaceae bacterium, assembly GCA_021730785.1. GTDB lineage: Bacteria > Pseudomonadota > Alphaproteobacteria > Rhizobiales > Hyphomicrobiaceae > JAKFWF01. The sequence continues at coordinate 65,611 of JAKFWF010000042.1, read as the reverse complement.
GGTGGCGAGGAATGCGGCCAGCCGAGCGCGCAAATCCATGGCAACTGTGCGGGCAGCGCGGTTCTCTGCGTCTTCGCGGGCGCGAACGTTGGAATAGATCTGGTTGAACCGTTCGAATCCGGCGCGGCCGTAGCTGACACCGTTGAGCACCACTTTCTTGTCGGCGATCCGGATCAGCTTGAACTGGGCATCTAGACTGTAGATCTGGGCCGCCGACTCGCCGTCGCTGCGTACCAACGTAGAGGCGAGCGCTTCACGGATCACGACTTCCAGGCGATACACTGCGCCCGTCGGCAGGGCCCCGCCATTGTTCTCGAAGATCAACTCGTTGCGAACCCGCTGGCCAACGCGGCTCGGAATGGTCGGGATATCGATCTGGTTGAGCTTTTCGTTGACGCCGATGCCGCCCGGCGCCGTGGCATAGAGCGGCCGGAAGCCGGCGCCCTCACTGCAGGCAGACAGCACGACGGCCGCCAGCGCCGCGACCAGCACGCCGTTCAGGCCAGACCTCGAACGCTTGTCAGACGACGACATTCACGATCCTCTGCGGCACGACGATGACTTTGCGTGCCGGTTTGCCTTCCATGGCTCGCACCACGCCCTCTAAACCAAGGGCCGCGGCCTCCACCTCGGCGTTCGCCGCGGTACGCGCAATTCTCAGCTCGTCCCTCCGCTTACCATTGACCTGTACGGCAATGGTGATCGTGTCGTCAACGAGAAGGGCCTCGTCCACCTGCGGCCAAGGCTGATCTGCGTGCAAGGTGTTGTATCCAAGCCGCGCCCAGCACTCCTCCGCCAGATGTGGCATCATCGGCCCAATCATGTGGACCAGGAACTCGGTCGCCTCGCGCAGAGCCCAGGCGTGATCAGCGCCCTGGCGGGGAATTGCCGCCTGAACGGCCTTGGCAAATTCGTAGATCTGCGCGATGCCAACGTTGAACCGCAAGGTTTCGATGGCGAGGGCGACGCCGGCGAGTGCCTTGTGGGCGGCGCGGCGCAATTCGATGGCATCATCGCTCAGGTGCGCTGGCGGCTTCGTGCCTGTGGGCGAAGCCACCACCGCCGCATCTTCGATCAGCCGCCAGATGCGCTGGACGAACCTGTTCGCACCCGCGATGCCGCCCTCCGTCCAAATCCGGTCCAAATCGGGCGGGCTATCGGACAACACGAACCAACGCGCGCAATCGGCGCCGAAACTGGCGATGATGTCGTCCGGGTCGACGAGGTTTTTCTTGGACTTCGACATCTTGACGATATCACCAATCTCGACCGGGGCACCCGTCGCGATTTCGGTCGCCAAGCGGCCGTTGTGACCCTCCTCGATCTTTATTTCAGCGGGCAGCAGCCAGTTACCGTTGCTGCTCTTGTAGGTCTCATGCGTCACCATGCCTTGCGTGAACATGCCGCCGAACGGCTCTTTCATGCCGGGTGGCAGATGCTTTGTAGCGCCCATCGCACGGGCGAAAAAGCGCGAATAGAGCAGATGCAGGATCGCGTGCTCGATGCCACCGATGTACTGGTCGACGGGCAGCCAGTATTTGGCGGCCTTGAGGTCGGTCGGGGTCTCGGCATCGGGCGCCGTAAAGCGCACGAAGTACCACGATGAATCGACAAACGTGTCCATCGTATCCGTCTCTCGCGTCGCCGCTTTGCCACACGCCGGGCATGCGCAATGCTTCCACGTCGGATGCTGCAGCAGCGGGTTGCCCGGTACGTCGAAGGTGACATCGTCCGGCAACTTCACCGGCAACTGCTCGTCCGGCACGGCCTGCGGACCGCATGCATCGCAGTGGATGATCGGGATCGGACAGCCCCAATAGCGCTGGCGCGACAGACCCCAGTCACGCAGCCGGTACATGGTCCGGCGCTTGCCCTTGCCGATGTCCTCGAGCTGGCGGGCAACTTCGGCCTTGGCCGTCTCGATCGTCATGCCATCGAGCAATCCAGAGTTGGCGATTCTGCCGGGCCCGTCGTAGGCCTTGCCCGCCAGGTGGAACGTACGGGCATCCTGGTCTTCGGGCACCACCACCGGCGTGATCGGCAAATGATACTTGGCCGCGAAGTCGTAGTCGCGCTGGTCATGACCGGGACAGCCGAAGATCGCCCCTGTGCCGTATCCCATGAGCACGAAGTTGGCGACGAACACTGGGATTTTCCGGTTCGGAATCAAGGGATGCGTCGCCTCGAGACCGGTGTCGAAGCCCAGTTTCTCGGCCTTCGCCATTTCCTCGGCCGAGGTGCCCGTCTTGGCACATTCCTCGATGAACGTCTGGAGACCCTTGCTTTTCCTTGCCAGTTCGACGGTCAGTGGGTGTCCGGGCGACAGCGCGCAGAACGAGCCGCCAAAGATGGTGTCGGCGCGGGTGGTGAACACTTCGAGCTCCGCCCACTTCTTGCCCTTCGGCAGGGCCTTGCCGGACAGCGCGTAGTGCATCAACAGGCCTTCTGAGCGGCCGATCCAATTGGCCTGCATCAGGCGCACTTTTTCCGGCCAGCGCTCCAGGGTTGCGAGCTCGTCCAGCAGTTCATCGCTGTACTTGGTGATCCTGAAATACCAGGACGGCATTTCGCGCTGCTCGACCAGGGCATTCGAGCGCCAACCGCGCCCGTCGATCACCTGTTCGTTGGCCAGCACGGTCTGGTCGACGGGATCCCAGTTGACCCGACCCACGCCGCGATAGGCGAGGCCCTTCTTGTACATGGCCAGAAACAGCTTCTGCTGCTGGTGGTAGTAGGCCACGTCGCAAGTCGCGATCTCGCGTGACCAATCGAGCGAAAGTCCCATGGATTTCAGCTGCTTCTTCATCGCAGCGATGTTTTCGTAGGTCCATTTGGCCGGATGGGTCTTCTTTTCCATGGCGGCGTTTTCGGCCGGCATGCCGAATGCGTCCCAACCCATGGGATGGAGCACGTTGAACCCCTTGGCGCGCTTGTAGCGGGCGAACACATCGCCCAGGGCGTAGTTGCGCACGTGGCCCATGTGGATGCGCCCCGAGGGATAGGGGAACATCTCGAGCACGTAGCACTTGGGCCGACGATCCACGTTCGAGGTCTTGAACGTTTCGCGCGCCTCCCAGACGCCTTGCCAATGCTTTTCCCGCGCGGCCGCGTTGTAGCGCTCGCGGGCGGCGTCGGGGGGCGTCTCGGATGCCATGGGGTATCTCTCAGCGGTCGGCCGGATGTCGGCCGGTATGAGCCACCAATGGGCCCGTGCGGTCAAGGGTGACCCGGAAATCAAGAGATATGTCGATGAAATTTGAATTGATCGACATATGCCGCCAAAGGGTCGATTCAATCATCAGATGTTACAGGAAATGTTGATTTTTTTGCATATATCGACACATTCCTCCTAATGTGTCGATGCAATGGATGTAATTCACCTGTATGTCGATTGAAGACGCGAAAATCGACATGTTCTGGCAACTTAGCCATTGGATCGACATGTCCAAAAAATGTGTCGATCTAAGTCATAAAAATCGATTTTATTTGCAGATATGTCGATTCAACACCTGCATCTAGCCACCATGTCGATTTTTACGATCTTGATCGACACGTTGATGGAATCTGCTTGCCAAATCGACGCTTTCCGATCTATATGTCCATCACACTGGAGTTTGTCGACATGATTGCGTTAACAAGCCGCAACAACCCCAAAGTGCCCTACGATCAGCTGCCGCTGCTGCCGCCGCCTGGCGACTTGGAAACGAAGTCCGTTCTGAAGGCATGCGTGCGGGCCCGCGCCTTGCTGGCCGAGTTGCGCACGGCCGGGTTGCTGATCCCGGACCAGTCCGTGCTGATCAACACCATCCCGCTGCTGGAGGCCAAGGACAGCTCGGAAATCGAGAACATCGTCACGACCCACGACGATCTGTTCCGTGAGGCTTCCCTTGGCGAGGCCCAGGACGATCCGGCGTCCAAGGAAGCCCTGCGATATCGCAGCGCGCTCTATGCCGGTGTCGCATCTCTCAAGCGGCAGCCGCTCACAACGACAACCGCCATCGATATCTGCCGCGCGATCAAGGCGCCGCACATTGACGTGCGCAGCACGCCCGGAACCGCACTGATCAACACCTACACCGGCGAGGTAATCTACACGCCGCCGCAGGGCCCGGACCATATTCGTGATCTCATGCACAACTGGGAAACGTTCATCAACGAACCGTCGGACCTCGATCCGCTGGTCCGCATGGCGATCCAGCACTACCAGTTCGAAGCCATTCACCCATTCAGCGACGGCAACGGCCGGACCGGGCGCATCATCAACATCCTGTCGCTGATCCAGGATGGACTGCTGACCCAGCCGACCCTGTACCTGAGCCGGCACATCTTGCGCACGCGTGGCGACTACTACCGGCTGCTCGGCGGCGTGACTGCGCACGGCCATTGGGAATCGTGGATCCTCTACGTGCTGGAGGCAGTGGAGCAGACCTCCACCTGGACGACCAACAAGATCCGCAGTATCCGCGATCTCATGGCCCACACCTCAGCCCACGTGACACGCTCACAAGCGATGCCGATCCATTCGCGCGCCTTGATCGATGCGATATTCGCCCAGCCCTATTGTCGGATCGCGCATCTGACGGAACGGAGTATCGCCAAGCGCCAGACGGCCTCGGTCTATCTGAAAGAGTTGGTGCGCCTTGGCGTACTGCAGGAAAAGAAGTTCGGCCGCGACAAGCTGTTCGTCAATCGCCGCTACATCGATCTCTTGGCGAATGACGGTCACACCTTTGAGCCCTACTTTCCCATGGGGTTCGAGGACACTGCCGGTTTGCCAGGGCTCCACGGTTTCTACGAAGAAAGCGAGGGCGGCCATGCGTGACGAATCGGCACTGCGCCTGCGCCAGATCAAGGCGCGCATTGCGGACGCCGGGCAGGCCGCCCGCCGCCCACTGGGCACAACCCACCTCATCGCCGTGTCGAAGACCTATGGCGCCCTAGATATCCTGCCGGTGCTCGACGCCGGCCAGCGGCTGTTCGGTGAAAATCGGGTGCAGGAAGCGCAGAGCAAATGGCCATCTCTCACGGCCCGGTTTCACGACATCGAACTGCATCTGATCGGCCCGTTACAGTCGAACAAGGCCCGCGAAGCTGTTGCCCTGTTCAATTGTATTCACACCGTCGATCGACCCAAGATCGCCCATGCGATCGCGGCGGAATGCGCCAGCCAGGGGCGCCGACCGAAGTTGTTCGTCCAGGTCAATACCGGCGAGGAGCCGCAGAAGGCCGGCATCGTTCCAAAGGACACGGCAGCCTTCGTCGCGCTATGCCGCGATGACCTCAAACTCGAGATTGCCGGCCTGATGTGCATTCCCCCGGTCGAGGAGGAAGCGGCGGTGCACTTCGCGTTCCTCGCCAAGCAGGCGAAGGAGCTTGGGCTCGCAGGCCTGAGCATGGGCATGAGTGCCGATTTCGAAACCGCAATCGCCTTCGGGGCAACCCATGTGCGGGTCGGTAGCGCGATCTTCGGCACGCGCGCATAGGCGCTACCAAGGGCTTTTCCCCGGATTTCTCGCCCCACTACCGCAAGTTGCCAGCCGCCAGATGCTAGCTTCGTCGCCAGCTGATTCGCGCGCTCGAGGAGACTTGCCATGGCAGCCAGTAGCACGACCGTTGCAGCCGACAACGCCGCCGCCGATGCCGCACGCGAGGCCCGCGAGGAGGTGCAGACCCGCGCACCGGCAAAGCCAGCCACCAAGCCCGGGTCCGAGATCGCGGCCAGAGAAGCACGCTATGACGAGTTCCAGATCGACGTCTGGCTGACCAACTTCAATTCGGTCGAGTTCGGTTTCTGGAGGCGCGACCGCAACAAGGCGAAGTCGCGCCAGTTCACCTCCGACATGGACATCTATGCCGAGGTCACCGAGAACGGCGAACGCACCGGCCTTCTCGGCTACCGTGCCGACCTGTGGACCAAGAACACCGACATGGACAAGCGCCTTGTCTTCAAGCTGTTCGGCGAGAAGCTCAACTGGCACGCCACCATGGATTTGATGATCGGCCGCTCACTCCAATTGACTCACGGCGCCCACGGGTTGCCGGTAATCGCCTACTCGCTGAACATCGGCGACCACAAGCAGATGGTCTATCTGGAGCGCTCCGCCCACAAATGGCCGTTCATGCCGGAGAATTTCTCTTTCTTCCTATTGGAAGACGACCAGGTGGAGTTCTACCGCCTGCGCCGCGACATCTTCGCATTCGGCCAGGACTACACACTCTACGATCAGCAGGATCGCGTGGTCGGACATCTCGACGGCGCGCTGCTGTCGCTCGGTGGCAAATGGAAAGGCCGTGTGCTGCGTGCCCATAAGGACAAGCGCCTGCTGCTGGTGCTCAAGCTGTTCTGCGGCATGCTGTTGTTCAACCGCAGCTGCCGGGCGCACATCAAGGCGACCCACCGGGCCATCCACGCCGGCAGGCTGGTGCCGAAATTGGAGCGCCAGGAAGCCGACCTCTACATGAACCCGCGTCGCTCACGCTAATACACGCCCCGCCCTGATCGATCGCCTCTCGCCGATGCCAGCCAGTTCGGTTAGGTTCGTCTAACGGGAGCATGGAATTGTGTGATGCGCCCCTGATCAGGAGGGATTCGGCATGACGATGCGCTTGGCGTTGAGAGCGACGCTTGTACTGTGCTTTTGGTCAATTCTGCAGGTGGCGGCTTCGGCTGCAGACTATCCAGCGCCCAAGCCGGCGAGCTGGATCGCCAAGGACTTTCGATTTACCACGGGTGAAGTCATGCCCGAGGTTCGCCTGCACTATACCACCATCGGCGAGCCCACGGGCGAGCCGATCCTCATTCTGCACGGCACGGCCGGATCGGGCACCGGCATGCTGTCGGCCGACTTCGCCGGCGAACTGTTCGGCGCTGGCCAGCCACTCGATGCAACCAAGTACTTCATCATACTGCCGGATGCCCTTGGTGCCGGCAAATCCGCCAAACCATCCGACGGCATGCGGGCAAAGTTTCCCAAGTACAATTACGATGACATGGTACTGGCCCAGTATCGGCTCGTCACCGAGGGGCTGGGCTTGAAGCGCCTGCGCCTCGTCCTCGGTAACTCCATGGGCGGCATGCACACCTGGGTCTGGGGTGTAAAATACCCGGGCTTCGCCGACGTCCTGGTGCCGATGGCGTCGCAGCCGACCGAAATGTCGAGCCGCAACTGGATGCTGCGCCGCCTCATCACCGATTCGATTCGCAGCGACCCCGACTGGAAGAACGGCAACTACACGGACCAACCCAAGGCAGCCCGATTCGCCAGCGTGTTCTACGGCTTGGCAACCAACGGCGGCACGCTTGCCTTGCAGAAAGCGGCGCCGTCGCGCGAAGCGGCCGACAAGTTGCTTGACGGCCGGTTGGCGGCACCGTTCGCAGCCGACGCCAATGACTTCCTGTACCAGTGGGACTCTTCGCGCGACTACAATCCGGCACCGCAGCTGGAACGGATCGAGGGTGCCGTGCTTGCCATCAACTCGGCCGACGACGAGCGCAACCCACCAGAAACCGGTCTGATGGACGCTGCGATCAAGCGCCTGAAGAACGGCCGGCTGTTCCTCATCCCGGCGAGTACCGACACACGCGGGCACGGCACCACCGGGTTCGCCAAATTCTGGAAGGAGCAGGTCCGCGAGCTGCTGGCGATGACCGCCAAGCGGGGGTAGGCGCTCGGCACTATCGGCACTATCGGAACTATCCGAACGCCCCCAGCAGCAGCACGGCGACCCCGGCGACGATCAGCACCATGCCGATCTTCTCCCGGGCACTGGTATCCTGGGCGAACACGCGCTTCGACATGGCTTGGGCGAACAGCACTTCGACCAGGCCCAACGTTCGCACGTTGGCGGCGCTGGTGAGGGCAAACGCGATGAACCAGCATTGCGAGGCGAATGCGCCCATGAAGCCCGCAACCAGCGACTGCCGCCAGGCCCCCAGGATCTTCAGCAACAGCGGCCGGTCGAACAACAGCATCCAGGTGGCGAGCAGCGTCGTCTGCAGAATCAAGCCGAGCGCCAGGGTGGTGGTCGCCCGCACCAGGAAATTGCCGTCCGTGAGATTGACGATGCCGCCACGAAATCCGATCGCCGAAATGGCAAAGAACGTGCCAGCAATGATGCCGAGCGCCGCCGCGCGCCAGCTGCCGGGCTCTGTCGCGGCGCCCGGCTTCCACGACATCAGGCCGACACCGATGGTTGCGATCAGGCAGCCGAGCGCGCCGTTCAGTGTCAGCGGATCGCCAAGCACTGCGAGCCCGAACAGGGCGACTTGCACCGGCTCGGTCTTGGTGTAGGCGGTCGTCACGGCAAACCCGCGCGACTGCATGGCCGCCAGCATCAGGCCGGTGGCCACGATCTGCGTCACCGCGCCGATGGCTGTAAAAATCAGCGAGCGCGGCGTCATGCCGGGAAGCGGTGCGCCGGTAATCAGCAGCACGCCGGCGAGGAACAGTAATCCGAACGGCAGTCCATAGAGAAACCGCACCTGCGTCGCACCCGCCGTGCCCAACGCCGACGTCAAGTGACGCTGCATGGCGTTGCGCGCGGTCTGGCCTGCGGCGGCGGCGACCGTGAAGGGAATCCACAGCAAACTCAGCATGGGGCGAATTTCGCTTTAGCCGACAGGGGCGCGGTTGGCATTGAGGGTGTCGAGGAATCCGGTGAGGTTTTCCGTCATGTGATGAATGTGGTCGGGCGGGGCGGCCCACCCCTTGATCTTCTGCTGGATCGGATGATCCATGTAGCTTGAATGCACGAGGACCGTCGTCATGCCGAGCGCGTGCGGCTGTTCGAGATTGTGCGGCATGTCTTCGAACATGGCAGCCGTTTCCGGCGCAACGGCGAACGACTTCAGGAATCCGGCGTAGGCCGGCGCGTGCGGCTTTGGCACGTATTCGCAAGCGACGATGTCGTGGATGCCCTCGAACAGGTGCAACACGCCAAGCTTGCCGGCGACGTTTTCCGCATGCCGCACCGAGCCGTTGGTGAAAATGATCTTGCGGCCGGGCAGCCGGTCGATGGCCGCGGCCAACGCGGGTGCCGGCTGGACCGGCGCCAGATCGATGTCATGGACGTAATCGAGGAACGGCTTCGGGTCCATGCGATGGACCTTCATGAGGCCCGACAGGGTGGTGCCGAATTGCCGGTAGTAGCTCTTCTGCAAATGGCGGGCATAGACATAGGGCACACCGAGGAAGGTTGCGACATACTCCCCCATGCGCCGATCGACCTGGGCGAACAGATCGCACTCGGCCGGATAGAGCGTGTTGTCGAGGTCGAACACCCACGTCGACGTGCGTTCGAAGCCGCGGGCCGCTGTGCTGCCGGAGACAAGTGTGGTGCCGATGTTCAGGTGAGCCCCGCAAAACTAGATCAACGCCGTGGCTCGACCGATACAGCTGGATTGCCGCGCGCACAACGGCTTGATGATGATTGCCGTGTGCGGTGATCACCGACCACATTCACCGCATTGTATGCCATGAATGCGTAATGTCTGCCCGTGATCACGAAGGATTAATTGGCATAGCTCAGGCAAATGCCATACGCAAAGTGCGCGTTGCAACCAAACTCGGCCGGAGACTGCTCTGTGAAAACGTTACCCTTGCCTGCGATCTCCGGCACGAGCCGTCGGGCCGTGCTGATGACTGCTGCAGCTGCCGCAGTGTTCTCGGGGCACGGGGCCCAGGCCCAATCGCCTGTATCCACCCATGTCGAGCTGAAGGCGGCGGCAAAGAACTGCGTCGACGTGGGCGATGTCTGCCTGAAACACTGCATCCGGCTGACGACAGCTGGCGACAAATCCCTGCTCGACTGCCTGCGCACCACGCGCGCCATGCTGGTGGTGACCACCGCCATGGCCGGGTTCGCCGAACAGGATGCCAAGCACCTGAAGGCGCTTGCAAAAGTCTGCCTCGACGTGTGCACCGACTGCGAGGCCGAGTGCCGCAAGCACGAATCGCATCATGTGGAATGCAAAAACTGCGTCCAGGCCTGCGTTGCCATGATCGTGCAGGTCAAGAAGCTGCTGGCGGCATGATCGTGCCGCCGCGGGTGGCACTGCAGGTGTTGTGAGCACGTCATATCCATTCAGACGGCGAGAGTTTCACTCGCCGTCCAGGCCGTTCGATACGGCTCGCTAACTTCGAGCCTGTAGACAATGGCGCACCTCCCCCTGTAGGTGCTCAGCCATGATCAAACGCCTCTATGACTGGATGATGGGCTTGGCCGGCGGCCGCTATGCGCCGCATGCGCTGTTCGCGGTGTCGTTTGCAGAAAGCTCGTTCTTTCCAATCCCGCCCGACGTGATGCTGATCCCGATGGTGATCAAGGAGCGGGCCAAGGCGTGGTTCTTCGCTGCCCTCGCCACCGTGAGTTCGGTCCTGGGGGGCGTCGCCGGCTATGCAATTGGCTACTTCCTGCTCGAGAGCATCGGCCAGGGCGTGCTCAACTTCTACGGTCTCGCCGGCAAATTCCAGCAGGCCGCCGCTTGGTTCAGTGAGAACGGCGTCTTGATCCTGATCGTCAAGGGCATGACGCCGATCCCCTACAAGCTGCTGACGATCACGGCGGGCGCAGCGCACATGAATCTGGCCGCGTTCATCGGCGCCAGCATCATCGCCCGTGCCATGCGCTTTTTCCTGGTGGCCGGCCTCCTGTACTGGTTCGGCGAACCGATCCGCCTGTTCATCGAGAAGCGGCTGACGCTGGTGACCACGGCGGCGGTAGTGATGCTCGTCGGCGGATTCGCGGCGGTCAAACTGTTCGTGTAGAAGCCACTTAAGTTTGAGATTTGTAGCGAGTTCCAGCGTCGATGCCGATTGCCGCCCCAGCCCACCCCCACAAGCATCCAGCCTACCGCTGGGGCGCCACGACCCTGATCCTCGCGCTGGCCGGCATCCTGATCGCGCTAAGCGCCCAGTACATCGGCGGCATGGCGCCCTGCCCGCTGTGTTTACAGCAGCGCTACGCCTACTATTTCGCACTTCCTGTGCTGTTCGTCGCGCTCGTGCTTCTGGGCGCCGGCCGCCCTTCGGATGCCGGCATACTGTTCCTCCTGGTATCGCTGGCCTTCCTGGCCAATGCGGCCATTGGCACCTATCACGCCGGTGCGGAGTGGAAATTCTGGCCAGGTCCCGACACTTGCGCCGGAGCAGGTGCAGATCTGGTGAAGGGCGGCGCGCTCCTGGAACGCCTGAAGAACACGGTTGTCGTCCGCTGCGACGAGGCGGCGGGCCGATTCCTGGGCCTGTCCTTCGCCGGATGGAATGTGTTTCTCTCCATCGCGCTGTGCATCAGCACGCTGCGCGCGGCGTTCGAAACGAAGTCTTAAACTCATAAAAATCAATCAGTTAATCGCATCACTCGGCCTCCGGGTAGGCGTGCGCCATGGCGCGCAATCAATTTCAGGAAAAGACCTTTGGATTTCCTTAACCCTGTCACGTTTTGAACACAGCCGGGGTATTAATTCTCCCTTGTTCGCGGAACACAGAGCGAACGACGGCGAGGCGAAAAACAGTGAGTTCGAGTGCCCGTCCAGTACCGCGTCCCTCGTCCTCGCCGGCAGCGATTGTCTCTGTGGATTGCGTCTCTGATTGTGCCCCACTTGTAAAACGTTGCGTCCCTGTTGCGTTCGTACAGCGTCAGTTGCGTCCTGTGGCGTCCCAGTTTGGTTCCGAGTTCAGTACCGAGTTCGCCGCGTATCGGCCTGTTGCGTACCCGTCAGTTGCGTCTGCGTCGCCGAGGGCCGTGCTGTTGAGCACGCTCCAAGACAACAGGCGGGCTGCTGCCACGATCAAGTCCAAGCGTACGTTGGAGCGGCTCGCCCAGTCTTCCCGGCCAAGTCCAGTTGCGTCCCCCGCGTTGCGTCCGACTACGTTGCATTGAGTTGAGTTGAGTTGAGTTGAGTTTCGGTAGCGCTCGGTTGCGTCCTCTAGTGTTCGCGTAAGTGTCGCGTTTCGCGTTGTGATGTTGCGTGCCCAGTCTTGCGTGCCCTGCGTTGTGTGCACTGCGTACCCCCGTAGAGGTGATCCCATGTCCGTTGTGTCGAAGTCAGTTGCGTCCGCGCGTGTGTCGTCGGTCGTTGCGTTCAAGCCCGTCGTATCAGCGTCTGAAACTGCGTCCGAGTGGCGTTCGCTTGGTGGTGTTGCGTCCTCGATCCTGGCAGATCTCGCCGCCCGTCGCGCCAGGGTCGAAACATCTCAAACGGCGGTGCCTGCGACGAAGGCGGCCTGAAGTACCCCGGCCGCTTCTGACAGGCCCATACCATTCGGCGGGCGCCGACCCCTGCGCCCGCCACCGAGTAGGCAGACGCGTTGAGTGCATAGGACCTGTAGTCCGCCAACGGCACTTCTGTTCCCGGTTCAGCGTCGTGGTGCCCCCGCACTGAGTGCGTCTGCCGACCCCTGTTCGTGTCGTCGCGTCGTTGAGTTGAGTGCGTCGTATCCTGTTGTGTTGCGTGAACCCGAGTGTCAGTCTCCCAACCCATCGAGGCAATCCCATGCTCCCGTCCCACATCAATCCCGTGCAGTGGAACCAGGCCCAGGGCCTGTCGCGCCAATCGTGCGCGCGCATCTTCCGCGACGGCGGCGCGCCCATGGACGCGCTGGCCGCATTCGGTCTCGGCGACCGGGATGTGGTTGACTGGAGCCGCGCTGTCGATCTCATAGCACACTCGCTGTGCGCCGCGCCGCGCCTGCGCAAGGCGGCCTGAGGTCCGCCTCCGTCTTGCCTCGGGCTATTTGATCGCCCGCCCGAGCTTCCACATTTCCTCGCGGATGCGGATGTCGGCCAGCATGCGGTCGATCAGCAGGCACGTGCGCTTGAACAGCTCCGAACCGCGGCGGTAGTCGGCAACGGCGAAGAAATCGACGCGACCGGCGCGGAACAGATCGACGCACTTCGACCGGGCTTTGCCGGCGGTATGGACTGCGACCGCGTGGCCGCCGCTCTTCCTCATCAAGGCCATGGACGGCACGTCAGTCTCGCCGTCGCCGAAGTAGACCATGTTGGAGAACGGGATCGGCCGTTCGTCCTCGGGCATGTGCTGGTTGATGCTCTCGCCCAAGTCCTCGATGCCCTTGTTGATGCGGAACAGGTATTGCGTCTTGCCCGTGTCGGTGATCACCCGCTTCGGATAGGGCAGGTCGTACGCCTCGAACCAGTATTCCGAGGCAAACACCTTGTGGAACCGCGGGTAGATCGCCGTGCCCTCGATGATTTCGGTGAGCCCCGACGACACCAGGTAGTGGCGCACCACCACGCCCTGTGATTCGGCGCGCAAGGCGACGTAGGTGGCGATCTCGTCGAACCATTCGGCGACGCCGGGAAACAGTTCCACGTCGCGGCCGAGTTGCACAAGGTCGTCGCGATCGATGCGCACGCCCTTCTCCTTGGCCTTCTTATACATCAGGTGCATGTAGGTGATCAGCGGATCGGCGCCCTGCTCGCGCGCGATGCGGTTGCTTTCGGCCCAAAACAGCTTCGGGTCCATGTTGAGGGCCGGCAGCACCGTGTATTCCTGCATGGGCTTCGGCGACAGCGTGCCGTCGAAATCATAGACCAGCGCGATGGTTTTCTTGTCGAAGCCAGCCTTGGCGGCGGCATGGGCCCCGCCCTGCGGCTTGTCGGATTTGCGGCGGGCGCCCGACTGGCCGACCGGGCTGTCGTCGTTGGCAGCTCCGCGCTTTGACGTGACGCGCTCGACCATGGTTGGGGTCCTTCCGGCAAAAGAGAGATTACGCGGCGACCATCGGATGATTCGGGTGGCATCACCAAGACGGCGCCTGATTTGGCGGCCGGCTCGGACGTCGCCTGGATGCCACAGGTCCGGCCGGTGATGAAGCAAATGCGCAAGTGCTGCTTGTGCCGTCCAAGCCTGCCCGCGTAATCAGTCCGTACGAGCGCCGCAACGACGGCATGATGCCGAGCCATGGGGGATGCACGTGACGTGTTCGAACGCGAGGCTGTCGCTGGTGGCTGCCAGCCTCCTTGCCCTGGCGGGGCCGGCTCAGGCCCAATCCTCATGGTCCGGCAGCACGCCGGTGTTCGACAGTGAGGTCAAGCAGAAGGCGGAGCAGGCGGAGGCCGAGCGGGCGGAGCGGCGCAAGGCTTACGGCCCTGTAGTTTATCCCAAGTTCATGCAGGGCGGCGAGCGGCCAGACATCACGCCGACTGCGCCACCGATCGTGTACTTCAACCAGTCGGAAGAGCCCGGCTCGATCATCGTCGACACACAGGGCAAGAAGCTCTACTTCGTGCTGCCCGACAAGAAAGCCTACGAGTATCCCATTTCGGTAGGACGCGACGGCTTCACATGGTCCGGCACGGAGCGCATCAGCCGCATCGCCGCATGGCCCACATGGACGCCGCCGCCGGAGATGCACAAGCGCATTCCCGGCCTGCCGATCACAGTCACGGGCGGCCTGAAGAACCCGCAGGGCGCGCGCGCGTTGTATCTCGGCAGCACGATCTATCGCATCCACGGCACCAACAACGACCGCACCGTCGGCCGGGCCAACTCGTCCGGCTGTTTCCGCCTGATGAACGAGCACGTCGTGCACCTCGCCACATTGGCGAAGGTCGGCACCAAGGTGACGGTGCTGCAGGCCTACGCAGGCGGCGTCAGCCAGAGTGCGCCGCTGTCGTCGCTGTTTGGTTTCGCGGCCAACGATGTTGCGCCAAAGCCGCCCACCGCCAAACCGAAGCCGCCGAAGCCCGTGGCAAAGAAGGTCACGCCCGCTCCCGCGGCCATACCGGTGGCAGACGCGGCTCCTGCCCCGGCCTCCGCCACAGCGCCGCAGGTGACGCAATAGGAGTGGGAAGCGCTGGACCAACCTCGGCGCGCGTCGGTCGGGATCATCACAACGGTGCCCTACGGCGTGCATGACACCAAGGTTTGCCGAATTCCAGCCCACCGCACGCAGTGGCCAAGTCCGCTCCAGCCCCATGACTGGCGAAGGGCCACGATTGCCCGCCCTACGGCTGCCGCAAAGCAACGCTAGCGGGCACCGGAATCGAACCTGAAGGAGCCACGCCCCATGACGACATACATCGCTTCGGCCGCACGTCCAGCCGTCCGCGATTCTGTCGTCGCGGGCTCCCGCCGCTCTCGAATTTCAGGTTCCCATGGGCACGTCCAAAACGGGTGCATCGCCTGATGCGCCACACGTCCGCCTGATCGCGTCCGACAAGACGTGGATCGAAGGCACGGCACTCGAACAACTGAAGCAATCTGCCGCATTGCCCGGTGTCGTCCACACGGTCGGCTTTCCCGATCTGCATCCGGGCAAGGGCACGCCGGTTGGCGCTGCCTTCGTTAGCCGTGGCGTCATCCACCCGCGGCTGCCAGGCAACGACATCGGTTGCGCCATGAGCTTGTGGGCAACCGACTTGCCCGCCCGCAAACTCAAGATCGACCGCTGGGTGAACCGCCTCGAGGGCCTCGACCGACCGTTCGACGGCGATCGCGCGCCGTGGCTCGATGCGCAGCGCCTTAGCCCCAGCATCCACGACAGCGGCCTTGGCACCATCGGCGGCGGCAATCATTTCGCCGAACTGCAGGTGGTGCATGAGGTCGTCGACCCTGCGCGGCTGGCGGGCCTCGGCCTCGATCGCGGGATGGCAACGCTGCTGATCCACTCGGGCAGTCGCGGCCTCGGCCAGGCGATCTTCGACGAGCAGATGCGCGAGAACGGGCTCAACGCGCTCGTCGAGGGCACACAGGCGGCCGATGCCTACCTCGCACGGCATGACGAAGCCCTGCGCTGGTCGATTGCCAACCGCGCCCTGCTGGCCGATCGTTTCGCGCGCCAGATCGGCGCCGAGGCGAGGCTGGTGTGCGACGTGCCGCACAACATGATCAGCGCCGAGATGTGGGGCGGCGAAGCTGCCTGGGTGCATCGCAAGGGCGCTGCAACATCGAACGCAGCAGCGATCATGATCCCCGGTTCGCGCGGCACGCTGAGCTATCTCGTTGCACCGATCGGTGACCGCGAGGCCGCGGCGTTCTCGCTTGCGCACGGGGCGGGCCGACGCTGGCAGCGGGGCTATGCCAAGCCACGCCTGTCGCACAAGTATCGCGTCGAAGATCTGCAGCGGACCGAACTTGGCGGCCGCATCATCTGCGAGGACCGCGAACTGCTCTACGAGGAGGCGCCGCAGGCCTACAAGGACATCGGCCGCGTCATCGAGGATCTGGCGGAAGCTGGCCTCGTCACGGTCATCGCCGTCTACAAGCCGATCCTGACCTATAAGGTGCGGAGGCGCGACGATGAGTGAGCAGCGCCCGAGTGAAACCTGCTGGCTGCAGCTGTCGTCCGGGCGCGGACCAGCCGAATGCCAGATCGCGGTTGCCAAGCTGAGTGACGAGATCGGGCGGGCGGCGACGGCTTGCGGCATCGCGACCGAACTCCAGGAGGCGGTCGCCGGCGACGAGAAGGGTACGCTGCTGTCGGCCCTGGTTAAGCTCGACGGCATCGATGCCGTGCGCTTCGCCCGCAGTTACGCTGGCACCATCCAATGGATCTGCCCAAGTTCCTTGCGGGCAGGCCACAAACGCAAGAACTGGTTCGTGGCGGTCGATCTGCTTGATGTGCCGGAGGCGGGCGCAATCGGCGCGCTCGATCCCCGTGACGTGTCATTCGAGACGATGAAGGCTGGCGGTGCCGGTGGACAGCATGTCAACAAGACCGAAAGTGCGGTGCGGGCGACGCATCGCGCGTACGGGCTCGTGGTGGTGGCGCGCGAGGAACGCTCCCAGCACATGAACAAGCGACTGGCGCTCGCCCGTCTCGCGGCACTGCTGCGAGAACGGGCGCTGTCGAAGCGGAGCGCTGCCGAACAGGCGCGCTGGCAGGCCCACGACCGGCTCGAGCGGGGCGCCGCCGTGCGCACCTTCGTCGGGCCCGAGTTCCGCGAGAAGCGCTGATCAGGCTTGCACCACGATCGTGCGCCCGCCACCCAGGCCCACTTGCAAGGCGGGCGCACCACCCTTCGTCACCACCTGGAAGTCCTCGGAGGCGGCGCCCGGCAACTCGGCCCGGCCGAACTCCTTGTACTTGCCGCCGCGAAACGACAGGAACCGGATGGTCCTGCGGTCCTGCGTCGGCACGGCGAGATCGGGTACGCCATCGCCATTGAAGTCGGCGATCGCGTGCAGGCGCAGATGCGACGAGCGCAGGGCGTGGTTGCACACGTCGTCGAGTTCGAACGTCTGCACCATTTCGCCGTTCCGCGCAGTCCACAGCTGCAGCTGTCCGGCGAGGTGCGGCGTGCGCACGAGCGCGATCTGCAGGATGCCATCGCCGGTGAAGTCGGCCGGGCCGATCGGGTTCAACCACTTAAACGGGGTGCCGATCGGTGGGGTTTCAGCCACGATCTGGATCTTGCGATCGATCACGGCAACAAGCGCAAGGGCCGCACCTTTTTTCACGTAGGAGCGAACCGCGATCACCATGTCGACGCCATCGATGTTGACGATGCGTGGCTCGCGGTCCTCGAACACGCTGTCATCCGGCAGGGCGAGCTTATGGGCCTTCTGGTCGGCGGTGGAGATCACCAGCGAGCCCGGCTCGTACTCGGCGCCGAGCGCGAAGTGGCGATAGCGCTGTGTCGGGTCGGAGAACCAGGCGGCGAGGATCGTCCGGTTGCCGCGCGCGAGCTTGCCGTCCCTGATTGGCGCGTCATGGCGCGGCCGCTTGAAACGGCCCTGGGGCGCATCGACCGCGTCCGTCTCAACGCCGAACACCCGCAGGAGCGGAACCTTCGCAAATGCCGACTGCGACAGGGCTGCACTGGCCGCGAGCCCGCACAGGACGGTTCGTCTCGATGTCATCGTCATCCCCTGTTCGCATGCGTCGAACGCGCACGAGCTATAGCCGGATTCGCGGCGATTTCCTGCCTCTGGCTGACTTGCTTTGGTGCGCTTCGCCGGGCAGTGTGGCCGCGATGTATTGTGGAGGTGGCCGTTCATGCGTACCAAGACACTCGCGCCGCTGGCCTTGGCGGCATTGGCCGGCCTCGCGATCCCTCAAGCCAGTGCCCAGGAGGCCGATGCCGGCGCCGCCCGCTCGCAGCAACGCGGCAGTCAGCAGCAAGGCGCTAGCACGGCGCCGTCGCAGCCGGCAGAGCGCCGGTTGCCGCGTGACGTGATCACTCAGCACACGGTCGAATTGTCGGGGCGCACGCTCAAGTTTGATGCGACGGTCGGGTCGATCCCGCTGCGCAATGCCGACGGCCGCCTGCTGGCTGAGTTTTCCTACATCGCCTACACCGTGCCCGGCGTCGAAGCGGCGAAGCGCCCTGTCACGTTCGCCTTCAACGGTGGGCCCGGATCGGCCTCGGCCTGGCTGCATATCGGCGGGCTCGGGCCGTGGCGGCTGCCGCTCGATGCGCCGCTGCCGTCGCCTTCGTCGCCGCCGACGCTGGTGCCGAACGCCGAGACCTTCCTCGATTTCACCGATCTCGTGTTCATCGATCCGATCGGCACCGGCTACAGCCGCATTGCCCGCCCCTCGCAGCAGCCGGCGGCAGCCGGTGCGCCGCCTGCCCCCGCGGCCACAGCCAACCGTGATGCTGGCACCCGCGAAAGCGGCGGCACGCGCTTCTTCTGGTCGGTCAACGGCGACGTCGACTCGACCGCCGAGTTCATCCGCGAATGGCTGAAGAAATCCGCCCGCCTCACCTCGCCGAAGATGATTGTCGGCGAGAGCTACGGCGGCATCCGCGGACCCAAGGTGGCGGCGGCCCTGCAGACCCGCTATGGCGTCGGCATCAGTGCACTGGTGCTCGTCTCACCCCTATTCGAATATGGCCTGCGCGGCTCCTGGCGCTCGGGCAGCCCGACGGGCCTCGCCTCGCTGCTGCCGTCACTCACGGCCTCGGCCATGGAACAGAAGGACAAATCCATAGTCCTCACGCGCTCGATGCTGACGGCGGCAGAAACCTACGCCCGCAGCGAGTATCTGGCCGATCTGTTGCGCGGACCCAACGACACGGCCGCGCTCGATCGCATGACGAAGCGCGTCGCCGGCCTCGTCAATCTGCCGGAGCCACTGGTACGGCAGTATGGGGCCCGCCTCGACAGCTTCACCTACCGGCGCGAGGCGAACCGGGCGACGGGCCAGGTTGCGAGCATCTACGACAGCCAGGTGCGCGCCTTCGATCCCGAGCCGACGTCGTATTTCCCGGCATCGAGCGAGGATCCGTTCACCAGCGGCTATGCGGCGCCGATGCTGGCCGCCATGATCGACCTCTACGGCGATCGCCTGAAGTACAAGGTCGATGCGGTCTACGAAATATCCAACGGCGGCGCGAACCGCGAGTGGGTCTATCCGAACTCGCCCTATGGCGTCAGCTCGTCAGGCGAACTGCGCTCGGCGCTTGCCAACGACCCGAAGCTGCGCGTGCTCGTCACGCACGGCTTCAACGATACCATCACGCCCTACTTCGCCTCCGACTTCGTGCTGGCCCAGATCCCAGCCTTCGGCGGCGATGCGTCGCGCCTGAACCTCGTCGTCTATCCCGGCGGGCACATGTTCTACAGCCGCGAGGCGTCGCGCAAAGCCTTCCGCGAAGACGTCCGCAAACTGCTGGAGTGAGAAAAGTAATGACGGCGGAAAAATCGAACACGACGCGGCACATGTCGGGCGGCCAGGCGATGGCCGAAATGCTGAAACTCGCCGGCGCCGGGCCGATGTTCGGCATGGGCGGGTTCCAGTTGCTGCCGTTCTATGAAGCCTGCCGGTCGCTCGGGCTGAGCCACATTCTCATCAACGACGAACGTAACGGCGCGTTCGCGGCCGACGCCTATGCCAAGGTGACGAACCGGCCCGGCATCGCCGACGGCACGCTTGGCCCCGGCGCGACCAACCTCGTCACCGGTCTCGTCGAGAGCTACAACGCCGGCATTCCGATGATCGCCATCACCGGCGACACCAACCGCGAGCATTCCTGGAAGAACATGACCCAGGAGACGCGGCAGCTGGAAATATTGCGCCCGGTGGTGAAGGAGGTGATCCGCGTCGAGGTGATCAAGCGCATTCCGGAGCATTTCCGCCGGGCCTTTGCGGTCGCGACCAGCGGCCGCCCCGGCCCCGTGCTGATCGACGTGCCGGAAGATATCGCGCATGCCGAATTCGATTTCGATGCTTCCGACTTCTGGATGGAGCCTGGCACCTTGAAGGCGCAGGCGCGGCGCACGCGGCCTGATCCAGCCGACCTCGCCCGCGCAGCCGCACTGTTGGCCAAAGCCAAGCGCCCGCTGATCCTGGCTGGCGGCGGCATCCATATTTCCCAAGCGTACGACGCGCTGCTGGGATTCGCTCGCGCCCAGGGCATTCCAGTCGCCCACACCATGAGCGGCAAGGGCGCGATTGCCTGCAACGATCCGCACTCGGCCGGCCTGTTCGGCCGCTACGACCGCATCGCCAACGAGCTGATCGCGGCCAGCGACTGCCTGCTCGTCGTCGGCTGCAAGCTCGGCGAGATCGCGACCAAACGTTTCGCCCTGATTACGCCGGGCAAGCCCGTCATCCATGTCGATATCGTCGCCGAGGAGATCGGCCGCACCACGCGCACGGACGTGGCGTTGGTCGGCGACGCGCGACTGACGCTGGCCGATCTTGATGCCGAATTATCGGACAACGGAAAGCACGCCAAGTCCCGCGCCGGCTACCTGGCCGAAATCCCGGTGAAGATGGCCGCCTGGCGGGCGAGTGCAGCCGACCGGCTCCAGTCCACCGAGACGCCGATCAACGTCGGCCGCCTGATGGGCGAACTCAACAAGATCATGCCGGCCGATGCGGTTCTCGTCGCCGACGGCGGGTTTGCGGCCCACTGGGGCGGCCTGATGTTCGACACCAAGGCCGCCGGCCGGCACTTCCTGCCCGACCGCGGGTTTGCTTCCATCGGCTATGGCGTGCCGGGCGGCATCGGCGCGCAGATCGGGGCTGGCAAAGCGCGGCGCGTCGTCTCGCTGACCGGCGACGGCGGCTTCAACATGAGCATCGGCGAATTGGAAACGGCGCGGCGTGTCGGCGCCAACTTCGTGACCATCGTGTTCAACAACGCCGCGTCCGGCTACGTGAAGGCGCTGCAGCACGCGGTCTATGGCGCCGGCAACTACCAGTCATCCGACCTCTCCGACCTCAACTACGCCGAGATCGTGAAAGGATTCGGCTGTCACGGCATTCGCGTGACGGACCCGGCGAAGTTGTCGGCGGCTCTCGCCGAGGGCCTCGCCAACATCTCGAGCCCGACCGTCATCGACTGCGTCGTGACCCGTGACCCAGCGAAGATGCTGCCCGCCGCCGACAACCGCACGCTCAAGGTGCAAAGGGGCGACCGGCCCGTGTGAGCGCTCCATGCCCCTGCAAAACCGCGTCTTGCCGGACGGCTCACTCGTTGCAGCCGCTGCGCGCGGCACGATGATGGGCAATCGTGGCGGCGCGTTCCACGACGCCGACCAGACGCTGCGCCCCCGTCACTGGCACTCGCGGCAGTGGATCTGCTGCGTCCTCGCGTTCAAGGAACGCCGGCGCCGGGTCATGCAGCCGCGGCGCTACACCGAGCTGTTCTTTCTCGACGAGGCGACGGCGTTGAGCGCCGGCCACCGCCCGTGCTTTGAATGCCGCCGCGACGCCGCCAACGATTTCGCAACGCGCTGGAACGCCGTGCGCGGGCTGCCCGGACGCGCCGCGGCGGACGACATGGACCGCATCCTCCATGCCGAAAGGCTCGATGGGCGGGGCCACAAGCGCACGCATGTCGCCGACATCGCCAGTTTACCGGACAATGCGCTCATTGTGTTCGACGGCGCGCCCGCGCGCGTTTGCGGCCGCCATATTCAGCTGTGGTCGCTCGACGGCTACCAGGGGCTGCGGCCGCGGCCGGTGCGCGGCGACGTTCACCTTTTGACGCCGCCGGCCATCGCCGCCGTCCTTGGCGCCGGCTATGGTCCCATGCTTCATACGACTGCCGCACCCTGACGCGACAGTGCTGCCCGCTTGATCAACGAATTCCCGAGACCCCAGAGTTGCCATGACCCGTCACAGTCTCAACCGCACACTTGGTCGCGTCTACGTGCTGCTGATCTCGGTGCTGGCGATCTCGCTCATCGCCAAGTTCGGTGACAAGATCCCACTGTTCAAGTCGCTCGGCATCACCGACTACGTCGATGATCTCTACGAGTACATGAAGGACATGGCGCTGGTGTTCGTCACGGTGGTGGCAGCCTACCTCGCCAACGTTTTCCAGAAGCGCTCGAAGTTCGTCGAGAGCCTGGAGGAGGAATGGCGCGGCATCGTGCGCACCAAGAACGCGCTGTATGCGTTCAGCGAGAAGTCGTTTCCGACCACTGATGACTACATCACAGCCTTCTGCCGGATCAGCGAAACGCTCGACAACATGCGCATCGTCTACCGCAATGTCGGCGAGACAGACGCGCTGATCGGGCTCTACCCCTATGCGCCGCTGCACGACATGCGCCGCGCCCTGCAGACGCTCGACCCGGCGAAGTCACAGAATATCTCGGTGGAAGCGCGTGCCCTCGCCCGGGACGCCATCATTCAGAGCTTCGATGCCGTGCGCGAGACGTTTCTCGAGGAGCTGGATCTGGAGGCGCCATCGCATCCATTGCTGATATCGGCTGCACGCCGGCTGAAAGTGCCCGGCAAGACCCGTCGCGCCGCGGCCCGGCAGGAGCGCCAGCGCAAACGGCGCGATCTGACGCCCTCACCGCGTCCGGACATCGAGGCGATGCTGAAAGAGCAGCGGGACAAGGAGAAGAGTTGAGTCGCCCGACCACAATCCGAGGACCAACCCGTGCTGCAGCTGTCCGTGCTCGACCAGTCGATCGCCTGCGCCGGCCGGCCCCAGGGCGAGGCGATCCGCAATACGCTGGCGCTCGCGCACGCCACGGAGGCGATGGGATACAAGCGCTTCTGGGTGTCGGAGCACCATAGCAACGACACCATCGTCGGCACGGCACCCGAGGTGCTGATGGCGGCGGTTGCGGCCACCACGACGCGGATCCGGGTCGGCAGCGCCGGCGTGATGCTGCCGCACTATTCGCCCTTCAAGGTGGCCGAACAGTTTCGCGTACTCGACGCACTGGCGCCGGGGCGCATCGACCTCGGGCTCGGCCGCGCACCGGGCTCGGATGGCCGCACGGCCTACGCGCTCAACCCGCTCGCCAATGAACGGCCGCAGCAATTCCCCAACGATGTGCGTGATCTGCGCGCGTGGGTCACCGGAGCGGCACTGCCCGACGGGCATCCGTTCGCCAAGGTGCGCGCATTTCCCGCGGGCGACACGTCGCCCGAGATGTGGATCCTCGGCAGTTCCGACTTCGGTGCCCAGGTGGCGGCCCACTTCGGCATGCCCTACGCCTTCGCCTGGTTCTTCACCGATGGCGCGGGCGGCATGGAGGCCCTGCGGCTCTATCGCGACATGTACCGGCCGAGCGAGCGCCATCCCGAGCCATGCCCCGCGCTGTGCGTATGGGCGCTGGCAGCTGAAACGACGGAGGAAGCGCAGCATCATTTCACCTCTCGCGCGCGCTTCCGGCTGTTCCGCGACCGCGGCGTGTTCTTGCCATTGGAAGCCCCCGACGTGGCGGCGGCCTACGACTATTCTGCCGCTGAGCAAGCTCGCATGGACGTGTTCCGCCGCACGGCATTCGTCGGCACGGGTGCGAGCGTCGCAGCGCAGATCAAGGACTTGGCCCAGCGCACCGGCGCGGTCGAGATCGCGGTCGTCACCTGGGCCTTCGACGAGGCCGCACGGGTGAAAAGCTACCGGCTAATTGCGGAGGCAATGGCCAGCGCTCCATGATGGATCACACGTGCTGGCCGCCGTTGATGTGCAGCTCGGTGCCGTTCACGTAGCTCGATTGCTCGGTGCACAGGAAATAGATCGCCTTGGCCACTTCCTCCGGTTCACCCAGCCGGCGCATGGGGATCTGCTCCTGCACGATGCGATCGGTGCCGGGCGACAGAATCGACGTGTCGATTTCACCGGGCGAGATCGAGTTCACGCGAATGCCGCGGCGGCCGAAGTCGAAGGCCATTTCCCGCGTCAGGGCCGCCAGCGCTGCCTTCGACGTGGCATAGGCCGCGCCCGCGAACGGATGTACGCGGCTGCCGGCGATCGACGTGACATTGACGACCGCGCCCTTCGCGCGGTCGAGTTCGTCCAGCAGCCCGCGAGCGAGCACGACGGGTCCGAAGAAGTTCACCTGGAACACCTTCTGCCAGTCTTCCAGCGACGTATCGATGGTGGAGAGCCGGGCGCCCTTCGCTCCCTTCGGGCTGATCGCAGCATTGTTGACGAGCGCGTGCAGCCGGCCGCTCTGGTCCTTCAGGCGTTCCTTCATGAGGCGAACCGCCTCGGGCATGATTTTGGGGTCGGCAAGGTCGAGCTGGATGTGGTCCTCGGGGCCCATCTCCCACGGGCAGTTCTCCGGGAACGGCTGGCGCGAACAGGTGATGACGCGCCAGCCGGCCGATGAAAACCGCTTCACAGTCGCATGCCCGATGCCGCGCGAGGCACCGGTGAGGATCAAGGTCTTGCGCTCGGCCGGGGCGGCAGGAGTGGTGGACATGGCATCAAACCTCGCCGTTAGGACTATGCTGCGAACCTACCACGCTTCGCGGGCGCGTGCGCTCAGTCCAACCACACGATTCAGGGATTGAGCCGCGCCTTGCTCCACTCGCCGCCGGAGTGCTCGCGCCGGAACACGATGCGTTCGTGCAGGCGGAAGGGCCGATCGTGCCAGAACTCGATTTCGAGCGGCGTAACGCGAAAGCCCGACCAGTGCGGTGGCCGTGGGATCTCGCCGTCACCGAACTTCGCTTCGCAGCGCGCCACCTCCTGCTCCAGGGCAGCCCGGCTTTCAAGCGGCCGCGACTGCGCGGACGCCCAGGCGCTGATGCGGCTGCCGCGCGGTCGCGATGCGTAGTAGGCGTCGGCTTCGGCACTGCTCACCAGACCGACCGTGCCGCGAACGCGAACCTGCCGCCGCAACCCCTTCCAGTGGAAGTTGAGCGCGCATTTGCGCGACGCCAGCAGCTCCCGCCCCTTGGCGCCTTCGTAATTCGTATAGAATACGAAGCCGCGCTCCGGCGTCGTAGCGTCATCGAGCCCCTTCAGCAGCACGATGCGCACATTCGGCAGGCCGTTCTGATCGACGGTCGCCAGCGCCATCGCATTGGCGTCGTTGATTTCGAATTTCCGCGCTTGCGCAAACCAGGTCTCAAACAGGCCGAACGGTTCCGGCTCAGCTGAAAAGTCGCCAGCCTCCGGGCCGTGATAGTAGTCCGGCTTCGCCCATTCGGTCTTGGTCTCGGTCGCCATGGCCCCTCCTGTTGTGCCTCGCGGCAGGGATTTCGATGCCTGTTATCAACTTTCTGTGCCATCGCGAGACATCCGGCACAGCCGTTCAGGCGATTTTAACGCCTTTCGGCCAGTCTACTCAATGTGCGGTTCGTCATTCGCGGATCAAGGGTCCAGGTAACAGTAGAGTAGAGCGTTCGGCCATGCAGTCATCTCCCAACATCGTCACCTTGGCGCTCACCGCCGGGGCGAGTTTCTTCCTCGGCGCCCTGGTCCTGCTGTCCAGTGATCCTGGCTTCGCCAAGGACAAGCGCAGCACGCAGAGCGCGGTTGAAGTGCCGCCGGCAACGGGGGGAACCAGCCAGGCCGACCAAGGCGCCAACGGCTGCAGCTGTCCAGGTACAACAACGCCGCCGGCCTCCAATTCAACGCCGCTCGACAAGGACAAGCGCGAAAAACTGTGGCCGAAGCCGTCGCTCGCTGACCTCAAAGCGCTGCTCGACGATACCGACGCGATCGCAGCCCTCGAAGCCGTCCAACTCGCCCTGACCGAAGTCGGCGACGGCGCCACCTACATCTGGCACCGCAAGCACGGCCGCCTGAGCGGCGCAATCCAGCCGACGACTTCGTTCAAGGACGCCAGCGGCCACGTCTGCCGGCATATCGTGGTGGCGCTGACCTCGGGCAGCTACTCGCGCAAGGCTGAAGGCATCGCCTGCCGTCACCGCGACGGCGTCTGGAACCTTGCCGGCTGACCAGCCGCCCGATCAACACCAATCGCCGATCGTCGCGTTCACCAGGGCCAGCGCCGCGACGGCTGCCGTATCGGCCCGCATGATGCGCGGCCCGAGCGAAATCGCCCTGACGAAGGGCTGCGACAGCAACAGCCGGCGTTCATCCGAACTGAACCCGCCCTCGGGCCCGATCAGAACCGCGACGGGAGCGCCTCGAAGGGGGCGCAGCACCGCGGCAGGATCAGCCACCTCGGCCGCCTCGTCGCACAGGATGAGGAACCGCGCCGGGTCCCAGCCCGCCAGAACGTGGGTCAATTTCGCCGCCTCGTCGATGTCGGGCAGATGCAAAATGCCGCACTGCTCGGCCGCCTCGATCGCATTTGCCTTCATGCGTTCGCCATTCACACGCTCGGCGGTCGTGCGTGCGGTCAGCACGGGAGTGAGCCGGCGCACGCCCATCTCGACGGCTTTCTGCACCATGTAGTCGAGTCGGGTGCGCTTCAGCGGGGCAAACAGATAATTGATATCCGGTCCCGGGACTTGCGGCCGCGTCTGCGGGCCAATCGCAAGGCTGCAGCTGCGTTTGCCGACCTCGGCCAAGCGTGCGCGCCATTCGCCGTCACAGCCGTTGAAGACGAGAATATCATCTCCCGCCCGCAGGCGCAGCACCCGGACCAGATAGTTGAACTGGTCATCACTCGCAGCAACGCTGGCGCCAGCGAACAGCGCAGCCTCGACGAAAATCCGCTGGCTCTGGAAATCATGCACCGGCATCGCGACACGTTACCCCATCGTCTGGATCGACTGCCAGGGCCATGATAGGCGAGAACGAACCCGACTCACGACAAGAGCTCGATCCCGTCGCATGGCCAGCACGCAACCTGATACCCTGACCTTACCCGATGCGGCGCCCGGCAACTGGGTCGACCGGCACGCGCCGGCCGGCGCCAAAGCCTACCTGCAGCTCGCTCGTTTCGACCGGCCGATCGGCTCCTGGCTCTTGCTGTTTCCGTGCTGGTGGTCGCTGGCGCTGGCCGAACTCAATCGCGGCCGGCCTTACCCCAATCTCTGGTACCTGGCGCTGTTCTTCATCGGCGCCTTCGTCATGCGTGGCGCCGGCTGCACCTACAATGACATCGTCGATCGCGACTACGACCGCCGCGTGGCGCGGACCGCCAGCCGGCCGATCGCGTCCGGAGCGGTGACGGTGCGCAACGCCTTCATTTGGGCCGGCGCATTGTCGCTGATCGGCCTCGCCGTATTGCTGCAGTTCAACCGGTTCACGGTTGTTCTGGGCATGGGCTCGCTGGTGCTGATCGCGATTTATCCGTTCATGAAGCGGTTCACCTCGTGGCCGCAGCTGGTCCTCGGCCTGACATTCAAATGGGGCGCGCTGGTCGGTTGGGCTGCGGTCTATGGTGCGCTCGATCCGGCGGCCATTGTGCTCTATGCGGGCTGCGTGCTGTGGACGATCGGCTATGACACGATCTATGCCCACCAGGATGCGCAGGACGACGCCCTGCTCGGATTGCGCTCGACGGCGCTCAAATTCGGCACCAACTCACACAACTGGATCGGCGGCTTCTACGGTGGCGCGGTGATATTGTGGGCGATTGCCGCCGTTCTCGCCAATGCGCACCTCGTGTTCTTCCTGGCCCTGGCGCTGGTGACCCTGCAGCTGTCCTGGCAGGTCTCCACCCTCGATACTTCGAATGCCGCCAACTGCTTGCGCCGCTTCCGGTCGAACCGGGATGTGGGCTGGGCGATCTTTCTCGGCCTGCTGGCCGACATGGCTGTGTCTGCCATTGCGGGCCTCACGTGACGCCGCCAAACGCTAAGACGCGGCCGGATTCCAGGATCCAGCCGCGCCTATGCAACGCCTACTGTGTTGGCTCCCGAGCAGCCGTCTGTTGCGGCCATGGGGTAACAATGCCACAGACGTGTTCGAAAGCTGTTAAGTGGCAGCGTCAACACAAGGTTCATTCCTGTCTCGAAATGAGCCCGCAGTCGTCAACACCGAGCATGGATAGCGACCATGACCCCCTCTCCCGACAAGCAGCTTCTGCATCTCGTCTTCGGCGGCGAGTTGACCTCGCTGAAGGGCATAGAATTCAAGGACCTGGCCGGCCTGGACATCGTCGGCATCTATCCGAACTATTCCGAGGCGCATAAGGCCTGGAAGGCACGTGCCCAGCGCACAGTCGACAACGCCCACATGCGCTACTTCATCGTGCACATGCACAAGCTGCTGGACCCCGATGCCGAACCGCACGCGGGTGAGCACCAGGCCTAGGCTGCGACGACGGCGCAGTCCTATTCGCGCTGCAGGACGCGGCTGACCACGCCCGTTGCAACGGCGCTGTGGCGGAAAGTCCGGACGACTTCATCTGGATCATAGATGTTCTCGACCCAATCCCAGAAGGCCACCGGGCTCTGTGCGGCATAGCCAAGGTAGGTCTCGAAGAAATGGTCCAGGATGCCGGTATCGGCCTGCCGGATATGGCCGAACCGCCACGACAACTGAGCCTTTGCCTCGGCGATCGGCATATTGAGCTTACAGTGACTGTACAGCACGCTCATGAGGCCCGCACGGTCGGCGCCGGACTTGCAGTGCAGCACGACCGGATACTCGATGCGGTCGAACAGGTCGCGGGCGCGGCGCAACTCTTCACGGCTGGGGGCTGCGCGCGAGCGCATTTGACAATCGACCAGGGCAACGCCATGCCGCGCACACGCAGCCTGCTCGAGCCAATAGCTGCCGCAGACCCTGGGCCCGCGCAGATTGACGACGGTCTTGATGCCTTGGGCCGCGAACGCCTTGATGTGGTGCGGTCCTGGCTGTGCGGCGCGCCAGGCCTGGTCGCCGAGGGCGTGGCGGTTGAGGTAGACGAGGCGCACAAATCCGTGATCGACCAGCAGCGAATCCAGGCGCATGATGGTTGGGCCGAGCGCGCGCTTCGCCCAAACGGGCGTTCGTGCCATCACGGCCTCCCGCCAGCCGAGGGTCGCGCGCTTGATACTGCGTTTCGTTCGTTTGACGAGCGTCGCCATGCCCCGCTTTCAGTGAAGTTCGGCCGGGAAGTCAAGCACCTGATTGAACTTTGACATATGCCGAGAGTGCCTGAAGCCGTTCGACGACGCCCAATTTGCAATCGTGGGATAACCGCTATAGACACGTCGATCAAGGGGCGGATGTGCGACAGCTTTGCGCCGGCGAGGCCTGCG
Source organism: Hyphomicrobiaceae bacterium (assembly GCA_021730785.1). Taxonomy (GTDB): domain Bacteria; phylum Pseudomonadota; class Alphaproteobacteria; order Rhizobiales; family Hyphomicrobiaceae; genus JAKFWF01. The sequence continues at coordinate 36,326 of JAKFWF010000042.1, read as the reverse complement.
GTTTCACGGCGCCCCCGTTGTGGACTGGGCGGTCTGATCAGACTTGCGAAGTTGAAACATGACGCGCCTTCCCCTCGACAACGCCGGCCTGACGACAACCAGCAGCGGTCCAGATCCGGCTGCGGCATCGCCCGCGCCGATTGGCATCAAGCTCCGCCTCTACGATGCGGCAATGCGCGTCGCCGAACCCCTGGTTCCCGTCATCCTGTCCCGCCGGGCGAAAGCTGGAAAGGAAGATCCGGCACGACGCGGGGAGCGGTTTGGCGTCGCGTCGGTGCCGCGCCCGCCGGGTGAACTTGCCTGGATCCATGCAGCCAGTGTCGGTGAATTGAACGCCGTCCTGCCCTTGATGGCGGCACTGCGCGCCGGCCGGCCAAGCCTGCGGTTTCTGGTGACGACCGGCACGACGACGTCGGCCGCCCTCGCCGCCGGCCGGCTCAATGCCCGCGATATCCACCAGTATATCCCGTTGGATGTGCCGCGCTTCGTTCGCCGCTTTCTCGACCACTGGCAGCCGAACCTCGCGGTATTCACAGAAAGCGAACTGTGGCCGAACCTGATCATCGGCGCCGCGAACCGAAAAATTCCACTCGCCCTGGTCAACGGCCGGCTGTCGGTGCGGTCCTATGACCGGTGGCTGACGCAGCAAAGCATTTCGCGCCCGCTGCTCTCCCGGTTCGCGGTCATCCTGGCCCAGTCGGAGAAGCTGTCGCGCTGGTTCAGCATCATCGGCGCGCGACGGACGATCACCGCCGGCAACTTGAAGGTCGATGCGCCGCCACTCCCGGTCGACGAACGGACTTTGCATGAACTGCAGGCGGCGCTCGGGACCCGTCCACGCCTGTTGATCGCCTGCACGCACGAGGGCGAAGAGGAAATGGCGGCCGACGCCCATCGCAGCCTCACCGCCACAGTCCCCGACCTGTGCACGATCATCGCGCCGCGACACCCGGAACGAGGTGTGGCGATCGCCACCCTGCTGCAGGCACGCGGGATCAAGGTGACGCAGCGCTCGGCCGGCCACTCACCCGACACCGCGACCGAAATCTACATCGCCGATACCATCGGTGAACTTGGCACCCTCTATCGGCTGTGCCCTGTCGCTTATCTCGGCAAGTCCTACGGTGCTGGTCCAGCCACAAAGGGTGGGCAGAACCCGATCGAAGCCATTCGCCACGGCGCTGCCGTGCTGACCGGCCCCCACGTCGGCAACTTCCAGGAAATCTACCGGGCGCTGTTTGAACATAAAGGTGCCGTTGTGGTCGAGTCGGCGGCAGCCCTCAGCGCCGCCGTGCGCCGCCTGCTCGATACGCCAGCGGCCCTGGCCGAACTCAATGCGGGGGCAACGGCTGCCTGCACACAGCTCTCCGGCGCCCTCGCGCTGACGGTCGAGACCCTGCTTACGCTGTTGCCAGCCGTGCCGATCGCGACGTGCGAGCCGGCGGGCGACAGTGCAGAGGCGCCAGCACACAGGCTTGTGCGTGCCTCTTGAGGAACCGAACTGGTGGTATGCGAAGCAGCCGTCTGCAGTTGCCATGCTGCTGCGGCCGGCCGGCTGGGCCCTAGGGCAGATCGCCGAGCGACGCTGGCGCCACGCGAAACCCTACACATCCTCGCTGCCCGTCATCTGCGTCGGCAACTTCACGGCTGGCGGCACTGGCAAGACACCGCTGGCGCTTGAACTCGCGCGCATCCTGAAAGCGCGCGGCGAACGTCCAGTGTTTCTGACGCGAGGGTATGGCGGCCGACTGGCCGGCCCGCATCGCATTGACGTGTCGCGAGATGATGCGACAGCCGTCGGCGACGAAGCGCTGCTGCTGGCAGCCGTTGCCCCGGTGTTTCTGTCGCGCCACCGGGCGGCGGGTGCCCGTGCGATCGAAGCTGCGGTCGCCAGTGGCGATCTCGTCGCATCGGTCATCCTCATGGACGATGGCTTGCAGAACCCTGGCCTCGCCAAGACCCTGACCCTCGCCGTGGTCGACGGCCGGCGCGGTGTCGGCAACGGCCTCGTCATTCCGGCCGGCCCCCTGCGGGCGGCCCTCGGCTTCCAGCTGAAGCTCGCCGACGTGATTGTATTCAACGGACCGTCGGCGGGCCACATCCTGCAGCCGTTCGCCGGAGCCGTTTTGCAGGTTGTGGTGGCGCCGACTGGCGATACCACATGGCTTACCGCGCGTCCGATCGTGGCGTTCGCCGGCATCGGCAATCCCGCACGCTTCTTCGATCTGCTGGAAGTACTGGGGGCCAAACTCGGGGCGCGCCTGCCGTTCGCCGACCACAAGATGCTGAGCGAAGCCGATGCGACGACGGTCCTGGACACGGCACACCGAGCGGGCGCAACGATCGTCACCACGCAAAAGGACATTGCACGGCTCGGCGGCGCTTCGGGAGCAGCGCGCCAAAAGCTGTTAAGAGAAGCGCGCACGCTGCCGATCCGCCTCGTCTTCGCTGGCGGCGACGAGGCGCGCCTCACCAAACTGCTGGACGCCGCCCTCGCCCGCCACCGCACACAACGACCGGCCCAGTCCTGATCAGCGGCCCTTTGCTTTGCGCCAGGCAGCGAAGTCCGCCTTCGACTTCTCCTCCGTCGGTGGATAAAGGCCGAGGATCGATCGGCCCTCTTGTACCTTCTCGGTGACGAAGTCCTCGAACGCGGTCATCTCGACGGCTTCGTCCGCGACCTCGTCGGCGATGGCGGCCGGGATCACCACCACGCCGTCGCTGTCACCGACGATGATGTCGCCGGGCCAGACGGGTGCATCACCGCAGCCGATCGGCACGTTGATGTCGAGCGCCTGGTGGATGGTGAGGTTGGTTGGCGCCGACGGCCGGTGGTGGAACGAGGGGATCGCGAGTTTCGCGATCTCCGCCGCATCACGGAACCCACCGTCGGTGACGATGCCAGCGATGCCGCGCTTCATCAGCCGCGTGACCAGGATTGAACCAGCAGACGCCGCACGCGCGTCCTTGCGGCTGTCGATGACGAAGACGCAGCCGGCCGGGCACTCCTCCACCGCCTTGCGCTGCGGATGCCCACGGTCCTGGAACACGGTGATCGGGTTCAAATCCTCGCGCGCCGGGATGTAGCGCAAGGTGAACGCTTCGCCGACCATGGTCGGCTTGCCGGCATCGAGCGGATACACGTCCTGGATCATCTGGTTGCGAAACCCGCGCTTATAGAGGGCTGTGCAGAGCGTGGCGGTGCTGACGGCCTTGAGTTTGTCGCGGGTGGCTGGTTTGAGGGGCATCGGCTCTCGCTGGTTGCTCGAATTATTTGTGTGGCTCTTCGACGATGTAGGTGCCGGCATAGGCTTCCCGCAGTGGCACGGTGTAGTCGATACTGGCGAGTGTGAGCGTCCCGTCCGGCCCGATTTTCGTGGAGTTGGCCGGCCAGTTGCCCTGCTCATCGCGCTGCAGCAGGTCGGCCTCGACCCGGCTGCCAGCGAGGATCAAAATCTCCTTCGGGGTCGGGATCGTGCAATAGGCCCAGACGTTGGTCCAGGTGTCCCGCGTTGTTGCCGGGGGAGAGGATTTCGATCAGCAGGATGGGATCGGGGAGTGCGAAATCCTGGGGCGTGAGCCTTGCACTCGAGACGCCTAGATCGGGTATGCGGGTGTTGATCGCCGCATTGATGCGGACCTCGATGGCGGGTTCTGAATATTCCCTGCAAGTACTGCCAACGGCAGCGAGATGGCTACCCACCATCCTGGCCAAATTCGCTTGAATCGCCCCATGCACGGCGCTGGCCGGCGGCATGGCGCGCAACTCGCCATCGACCAGCTGATACTTGCCGCCTCGGCCGTCGCCGGGCCAGGAGTGGAACTCGTCAGCGGTCATGGGGTCGGATTGTTTGCGCAGGGGTTCCATGTGGGTTCGCTCACAATGTCAACATGTTGGCGCATAGTGCCCGTGCAGTCGTCGCCAGAAATCAACCCCGGCCTCAAAAAATATCAGGCTCGCCGGCGGTGCGGCCGAAACTCGTTTCGAGAAAATCGAAGTCGCAGCCCTCGTGCGCCTGGCGGACGTGGCGGTTGAACATCCAGCCGTAGCCGCGCTCGAACTTCGGCTCCCTTGGCTTCAACGCGGCCCGGCGCCTGGCCAGTTCGGCCTCGGGCACATCCAGGTTGATCGAGCGGGCAGCGACGTCGACGGTGATCATGTCGCCGGTTTTTACAAGGGCAAGTGGCCCGCCGATGTGCGCTTCCGGCGATACGTGCAGAATGCAGGCGCCATAGCTGGTGCCGCTCATCCGCGCGTCCGAGATGCGGATCATGTCGCGCACGCCGGCTTTGACGAGCTTGGTCGGGATCGGCAGCATGCCCCACTCGGGCATGCCGGGACCGCCCTGTGGGCCCGCATTGCGCAGCACCAGGATGTGGTCGGCCGTCACGTCTAGGTCAGCGCGGTCGGTGGCGGCTTTGAGTGCCGGATAGTCGTCGTACACGAGCGCCGGTCCGGTGTGCTTCAACAGGCGCGGCTCGCAGGCCGACGGTTTGATGACGCAGCCGTCGGGGGCAAGGTTGCCCTTGAGGACGGCGAGCGCACCCTCGGCATAGATTGCGGTCTTCTCGGTGCGGATGACGTCGTCGTTGTGCACTTCGGCACCCTCGATGTTGGCACCGAGCGTGCGGCCGGTCACCGTCATCGCGTCCAGCTTCAGGTGCCGCTTGATGCGCCCCATCAGCGCCGGCAGCCCGCCCGCATAGTAGAAGTCCTCCATCAGGTAAGTGTCGCCGCTCGGCCGCACGTTGGCGATGACGGGCACGTGGCGGCTCGCGTGGTCGAAGTCCTTGAGGCCGATGTCACAGCCGGCGCGGCGTGCCATCGCGATCACGTGGATCACAGCGTTGGTCGAACAGCCCATGGCCATGGCGACCACGATCGCGTTTTCGAACGCCGCCCGCGTCTGGATCCTGGCGGGCTTGAGGTCCTCCCACACCATCTCGACGATGCGCCGGCCGCTGGCGGACGCCATGCGGATGTGGCCGCTGTCGGCCGCCGGCATCGATGAAGCACCGGGCAACGTCATGCCGATGGCTTCCGCGATTGCCGTCATTGTGCTCGCCGTGCCCATGGTCATGCAGGTGCCGTAGCTGCGGGCGATACCGGCCTCGACGTCGACCCAATCCTTGGTCGAGATGTTGCCGGCGCGGCGCTCATCCCAGTACTTCCAGGCATCCGAGCCGGAGCCGAGCGTTTTGCCCTTCCAGTTGCCGCGCAGCATGGGGCCGGCTGGAACGAAGATCGCCGGCACGCCGGCGCTGGTCGCGCCCATGAGAAGTGCGGGCGTGGTCTTGTCGCATCCGCCCATCAGCACCGCGCCGTCGATCGGGTGGGCGCGGATCAGCTCTTCGGCATCCATCGCCAGCATGTTGCGATAGAGCATGCTGGTCGGCTTGATGAAGTTCTCGGCGAGCGAGATCGCCGGCAGTTCGATGGGCAAGCCGCCGGCCATCAGGATGCCGCGCTTCACGTCGTCGACGCGTTGCTTGAAGTGGGTATGGCACGGATTGATGTCCGACCACGTGTTGAGAATACCGATCACCGGGCGACCGGCCCATTCTTCCGGCGCATAGCCCATCTGCATGGCACGCGAGCGGTGGCCGAAGCCGCGCAGATCGTCGGGCGCGAACCAACGGGCGCTACGCAGCTTGTCAGGGGTGATCTTGTTGGTCATCAGTCGCTTCCGGCTTAAGAGTGATAGCGAGGGAGCATGGACCAGTTGCTGTCCCTCTGGCCAGCCAGGACAACGGAATACCTGCTGCGCGGGCGGGGCTAACGGGAGCGAACATCACCATGAGACCTGCCGGCCGGGGCGAACTCGACTCGCTTTATTTCAGCTACCCGACGTTTGCGGCGAAGGCCGTCCCCGAACTCGACGGCATCGCCAGCACGCACAAGGTCACGATCGTCGGCGCCGGCCCGATCGGCATGACGGCCGCCTTGACGCTCGCGCGCTACGGCATCGCCAGCGTGCTGCTGGACGCCAAGTCCACCTTCAACGACGGCAGTCGCGCGACGTGCATCGCGCGCCCCAGCATGCAGATCTTCGATCGGATCGGCGCGGTTGCCCCCTTTGTCGAGAAGTCGCTCGGCTGGCGCCATGGCCGCAGCTATTTCCGTGACCACCAGATCTACCGCCTGGAAATGCCGCACTCGGACGACGAAAAGTATCTCCCCATGTACAACCTGCAGCAGCAGTACATGGAGCAATATCTGCACGATGCGGTTACGGCGCAGCCGTTGATCGACATGCGCTGGCAGAGCGAGGTCACCGGCATCGCGACCGCTGAGCGCAGCGCCATGCTGCAGGTCACGTCACCGCTGGGCTCATACGCGCTCGACAGCGCTTACGTCCTCGCGGCGGACGGCGCCCGCAGTCCAATGCGCTCGATGCTGGGTTTGCGCCTCAAGGGCGAGAACTACGAGGGCCGCTATGTGATCGCCGACGTGCAAATGGATCACGACTTCCCGACCGAGCGGCGGGCCTTCTTCGACCCGGCCGGCAACCCGGGCGGCACGGTGCTGATCCACAAGCAGCCTGATAACATCTGGCGCGTCGATTATCAGCTGCGCGAGGGGGAGAGTGAGGTCGACGCGGTGCGCGAGGACAACATCCGCGCCCGCGTGGGCGCGATCCTCGACGACATCGGCCACACCGGGCCGTGGGCGCTGGAGTGGTGGAGCATCTATACGGCGAACACGCTGGCGCTCGACGATTACCGCCATGGCCCGGTGATCTTCATCGGCGACAGCGCCCACATCGTGCCGATCTTTGGCGTGCGCGGCTTGAACAACGGCATTGCGGATGCCCACAACATCGGCTGGAAGCTCGGCTATGTGGTGAACCGCTGGGCCGATGCCGCACTGCTCGACAGCTACACGCCGGAGCGGCGCGGCGCCACGCTCGACGTGTTCGCCAACGCGAAGAAGAGCACGCGCTTCATGACGCCGCCGACTCGTGGCTGGGCGTTGGCGCGCGAAGCAGCCCTGTCGCTCGCGATCAGCCACGACTTCACGCGCGGCCTCGCCAACCCGCGGCAGATGCAGCCCTATACCTACGCCGACAGCCCGCTGACGCGCTTCCCGGCTCGCGATGGCGAGTTCACTGCTGGACCCGTATGCGGGGCGGCAGCACCCAACGTGCGGCTGGCGGACGGTGGCCACCTGCTCGACCAGGCGGGCGACGGCTTCACGGGGATACTGTTCTCGGCAAACACACCGTCCGACGAGGCAGCCGACCTCCTGCAGGACCTCGCCGCCGCCGATCCGAAATTCACTGTCCATGTCATTCTAGATCTGGATGGCGCGATCGCTTCGACCTACGGCGCGGGCGCGAACACGTTCTACCTGCTGCGGCCCGACCTGCACGTGGCCGGCCGCTGGCGATCCCTCGTGCCAGACGAAGTCCGGCGCACGCTCGCAGCCGGCCTTGGAGACAGCGCCCCATGACTGAGACCGCGACCACGCCAACCACGCCGTTCGACGAACTGGAGCAAGCCTACGAAGCCCTCGCCCAGGCGATCGACCGGGCCGGCCCGCACAACGAAGCGGTGTTCCTCGCCAAGCTCGCGCTCACCCTTGGCCAGCAGCTCGGCAGTGTCGCACCGTTCAAGGAGGCGATCGCGATGGCCTTACAGGATTTGCCGGCGAGGGGGGGAGCGTAGGAGATTGGGTACTGACTTTGGGTGCGGCAGACTTTGGCAGACGCGTTAGATCAGCCGATTCATTTACCCAACCCGATCTGTTTTTTGAACCGATCAATCTCTCGTTTCACTTTTGGCCAACCCAACGGCATGCGCTGCGATTTCTTCTTTTTATAGAAAGCGGGATTTGGCCGTGCAGTCCTTATAACGTTCCTATCTACCCCGACATGGGAAAATTTAGTGAGCTTCGATCTCCCATCCTTGACGCGCTTGGTGGCTTCCAGGAATTGGCGACCGTACTTGCGGTCGGGCTCCAGATGGCACCCCTCAGCCCACTCATTCCAGGCATTGATGAACACGAGCCCACCGCCGGCCGGGTTACGATCACGGGTCTCCTCGAACGCTTGGGACAGCCAGTACTCGTAGTTCGCTGGCGTACCGTTCAAGATTATGTATGCACGTTCTCCAGTACGTGCGGTATTATCCCAAGATGGAAAAACCGTCTTGTGGATTCGCGGCCCTGGATAAGTCCGGCGCATGTAGTGCGAAGCGACATTCTGAAAGTCGAGCACTGCTCCCACGTGCTCATTGAAGTAAGGAATTTTGGTTACGGCTTTAACCCCGACAAGGTTGTGCGGCGGGAACTCTATGCCACTGTCGAAGCCGTACTGCTCGTAATCAGTGTTGCCGTGTGTCAGCGCGCAGCAGACGTGCAGGTCGTTGAAGCTGTAACGCCTGATCCGCTCCCGCCAAATCTTCACGGTTTGACGGGCATCAGGCAGATGTTGCGGCCGGTACACGATCAGGAACGGAAGGCCGTCGACCTGCAGATAGCGCTTGTCCTTGAAGAACGGGATCAGGTCGTCGATGAAGCGTTCGGCGTCGTCGGGCCGATACTGTTGCGCGATCAGCACTTCGTTCTCGGCAGCGTCCCATCTGCGGGTCCAGTTTTCATTGGCCCAGCTCAAGCAAAAGGGCATATCGCTGGCGGGATCGGCGAGCATATCGTCGACCGGCTTGTCCAGCAGGCGCTTCCCCGAAAACCAATAATAATGGTAGCAGAACGCGTCGACCCCGAATTCCTTGGCGACACGGATCTGCTCTTGTCGGGTTTCCCGCACCCGCAGGTCATAGAAACCGAATTCGGTCGGCAGATGCGGCTGATAGTGTCCCGGAAAGAGCGGCTGTGCTTTCGACACATTGGTCCATTCGGTGAAGCCTGTTCCCCACCATTCGTTGTTCTCTTTGAATGGATAGAACTGCGGCAGATAGAAACAGATCAGCTTCGGAGGTGCATCTAACGAACTACCGTTCAATTTTGCGTCCAGCGAAGGCATTTTCACTCCTAGCGATATTCGAATTCTGCCGGGGCAGTTGCTGTCACGAAACTATCGATGCGCCGAGATCATGCGCGTAATCCCACAGACTGCGCCAGCTTTCCCAACCGCTTAGACCCGAACAGTTTTGGCTTGACGAACGGCCTGGGGATATCGATCGTTTCCAAATCGACCGCCGCCCCTTGCGCTTCCTTTCGTACGGCCTTGAAGACCACCTGGTAGATCAACCCGTACTTATTCTGCGACAATGCCTCACGCGTCAGTTTCGACAATGCGGTCCAGCGCGCGTTGAACTCCGTCTGATCCGGCCGGCGAATGACAAACCGGACATCGACGATCTTCAGGCCAGCTTCGTCAACCAGCCGCTTAATGTTCTTGATCGCAAAAAAGCGCAAATGGGTCTTGTCCAGCAAACCCCACTCGCGATACTCGAAATCGTGGGTCATAAGGCACGCCAGGATGACGTTGTGTCCGACGTGCGGCAAAGACACGACGACGGCCCCTTCCGGGTTTAGGAGCTTCACCACCTGCTTTAACGTCTCCTGGGGTTCCAGCAGATGCTCGAGCACATCGGCGATCACGACCGCGTCGAACCGTTCGGTCGGGAACAGGGCGTCAGCCCACGTATGGTCGTTCAGGTCAGCCGGCACCACGCGCTCACAGAACGTCAACAGGCGATCGACGAACGCCGGATTGACTTCCAAGGCAACAATGTTGCAGTCGTTTATTTCCTTCAGCGGGCGTGTGATCGACCCGGGACCGGCCCCAATTTCCAGGACTTTGCTTTCCTTCTCGACCAGCCGCAGCACTTGCGCGCCAGCATGATCTCCTGCCGGATCGAATTCATAGTCGTAGTTTAATTTGATCGTATCAGGCATTCTGACGCTGCTCCAAGGGTGCCACGCATGGTCCTAAACGTGAACGACCGGATCTTACGCAAATCCAGAGGCATACAGGCCCGCCTAACGAACTACGCAGAGTTCGGCGCATTCAAATTTTCATAATGGCTGGGGTGGGTGCGTCAACTGTAATGTCAATTTTTCAAAAGGTTACGCACAAGATTGCCAAGCGCGCCACAAACGCATCCCGAAGGGTCTTTGGGTGTAACGGACCACGGCAGATTTTCGCAAACGCCTTCAGTGCTACAAGCTGCTCGGCGGGCGGTATGTGCAAGGCGGCGAGCGCATCCGCAAAGTCCTGAGCCAGCTTGCCGTCGAACATCGACCTGCTGGCGCCCGACTTCAGGGCAACAAGGATAGCTTGGTGGAGCTTGGCGAAGGCGCGGCGCTTTTCGGGCGCAACGGTCGGTGCCATGCGCAACAGCGCCAGCGCATCGTGCAAGCGCAGCAGCCGCTGCTGGCGACGGCTGGTCGGATGCCGACGCTGCCGACGTGTGCCGATACGGAAAGTGTTGAGCTGATTATCAGTATGCTGACGGTGGCAGACGATCGCATCCGGAACATGCACCACGCCGGCACTGAACGTCGCGACCACGCCAATCAGCCAGTCGAAGGGCTGGTCGAGCATAAACAGCCCTGGATCGATCACCTCACGACGCGCCAGCAGGGCGTGGCCGGAAACGGTGGTTCGGAACAGAAAGTCGATCTGGTTGCGGCCACTGAGCGGCGGGCCGACATGGTCGAAAATGGTACGGCCAATGGCCGTTCCCTCAGCATCGATCAGCTGCGACGTGCCGAAGGCGAGCGATGCATCGCCGAGGGCAGCGACCAGTTTTGCGGTCTTGTCGGGAAGCCACACATCGTCCTGGTCGCTGAACATGATCAGGTCGCCCCGCGCATGTGACAGCAGCTCGCGCAGGACAAATTTCTGCCCGGAATTGATGGTCTCGCTCGATAGCATGATCCGTGAATCACCCGCCGCTGCCCGCCGCAGGATCTCGCCCGACCCATCCGTCGATCCATCATTGTGGATCAACAGCTCGAAATCGCGGTGCGTTTGTGCCAGGATCGAATCGATCTGCTCGGGCAGATAGAGCGCGCCGTTGTAAACTGGCAGCAGGATCGAGATGGCGGGGCGACCTACCGGCATATAAGAACTTTCATGTTTGCCGACGATCTACAGACATATTGCGACCAACGCCAGTGATCGCAAAGCAATGAACCAAGCCGGGCTCCTGGGAAAATCTAAAGTCATGACAGCTGCTGGTTTCAATCAGCCGGAAATCCCGAACCTCGCGTTCGCACAAGCAGAACCAGCTTTTGTGCCGGGATCAGCATGGCATCAGCATGGGCCGTTTGCACTCTGGCTGACGCAGGTCCTGCGCCCGAAGCGATTCGTCGAACTGGGCAGCCACGCGGGCTATTCCTATTTCTGCGTCTGCCAGGCCGTGCAGGCCAGCGGCCTCGACACCAAGTGCTTCGCCATCGACACGTGGCAAGGTGATGAACATGCTGGTAACTATGGCGAGGAAGTCTATCAGCAGGTCAGCGCGCACAATCAGCGCTACGCCGTGTTCTCCACAATGATCCGCGCGACGTTCGATGACGCGCTGCCGCGGTTCGAGGACAAGAGCATCGACCTGCTGCACGTCGACGGCCGGCACTTCTACGACGACGTGAAACATGATTTCGAGAGCTGGCGGCCGAAGCTCACCGACGACGCCATCATCCTGTTCCACGACACGCAGGTGCGCGAGCGCAACTTCGGCGTTTTGCAGTACTTCACCGAACTGCAACGGGAAAACCCCACGTTCGAGTTTCTGCACGGGCATGGCCTTGGCATCATGGCAAACAAAAGCGTCCCGCCGGCGCTGCAGCCGCTGTTTGCCGCCAAAGGTCAAGCCGTGGATGTCTGGCGCAGCGCCTTTGCCAGCCTGGGACAGACCGTGACCCAGCGTTGGGATCTGCAGGCGCCAGCCCGCGATTCGGAGAAGCGGAAAAAGCGGTGGCGCCACAGTCTTGATAAGCGCTGGCGTGCAGTCTCGCAGTTGTTCGCTGGCACCGGCCGCCGATAAGGCTTTGCGATGCCCGACAAAACCGACAAGCCGCACCCACAAGCGTCTAATCGCGAAACGCGGCTTGCACGCGCGCTGCGTGCCAACCTCACAAAACGCAAGGCTGCAATCGCCGATAAGACAGCGGACCAGCCTGTCGCTGGTGAGAAGACAGACTCGGATCGGCACTGATACAACCACCATTTCCCTTGACGGACGCGGTGCAACATGACAAACGGCTGTCATCGCCGGTCCATCCGGTGATGTTCGGCGCTCCAGCCGCGTGAAAGATTGTGCATCGGGAATGTCAGTGGCTTAAGGCCCAGTACCCGCCTCGCGCAGTTTCCTGTTGAGCGCCCATATCCTCGATCAAACCCGACTCCCAGGCCACGCGGGGTGTCACCCAGCAGCACCGCGCCGAGCCCTGTGGGCCGCCGGAATCCTAGGCATGCGTGCCGGGGCCGGCCACGAGCGCGGGACCAGGAAAGACCACAAATTGACAACGTTCACTGAACTCAATCTCGACGCAGCCCTCCTCAAGGCCCTTGCAGACGAAGGTTACACCACTCCAACCCCCATCCAGTCCCAGGCCATTCCGCACGTGATGGCCGGTCGCGATCTCCTCGGCATCGCCCAGACCGGCACCGGCAAGACGGCGGCCTTCGCACTGCCGATCATGCATCGCCTCGCCATGGACCGCAAGGCGCCCATGCGCAAGGGCTGCCGCACCCTCATCCTGTCGCCGACCCGGGAACTTGCCTCGCAGATCGCCGAAAGCTTCCGCGTCTATGGCAAGCACATGGGCATCAAGGTCGCCGTGGTGTTCGGCGGCGTCGCCCATCGCCCGCAGATCCAAGCCATGGCGCCTGGCGTCGACGTGCTGGTTGCAACCCCCGGCCGCCTCATCGACCACATGATGGAGCGCAACGTCGTCCTGGAAGGCACCGAGATCTTCGTGCTCGACGAGGCCGACCAGATGCTCGATCTGGGCTTCGTCATTCCGATCCGCAAGATCGTGCAGAAGCTGTCGGCCCGCCGCCAGAACCTGTTCTTCTCGGCCACCATGCCAAAGGAAATCGGCCGCCTCGCCGACGAGTTGCTGATCAACCCGGCCAAGGTGTCCGTGGCGCCCGTTGCAACCACCGCCGAGCGCGTCGACCAGCGCGTGATCCACATCGAGGCTGGCAAGAAGCGCGCGCTGCTGACCGAGCTGTTCGCCGATGCCGCCATGTCGCGCACGTTGGTGTTCACCCGCACCAAGCGTGGCGCCGACCGCGTCGCCCAGCACCTGGAAAAGGCCGGCATCAAGGTCGCCGCCATCCACGGCAACAAGAGCCAGCGCCAGCGTGAGGAAGCGCTCGCTGCCTTCAAGGTCGGCAAGATCCGCGGCCTGATCGCGACTGACATCGCGGCGCGTGGCATCGACATCGACCTCGTCACCCACGTCGTCAACTTCGAGCTGCCGAATGTGCCTGAATCCTACGTCCACCGCATCGGCCGCACCGCACGCGCCGGCGCCGAGGGCATCGCCATCTCGCTGTGCGCCAACGACGAGCGTCCGCTCCTCAAGGACATCGAGAAGCTGACCCGCCAGGTGATCCCGGCGACCGACCGTCGTAATGACGCGACGCTCGCCGTGGACAGCTCGGCTGGCCGCTCGGAAGAGCGCGTCGATGGACGTCGCGGCTTTGGCGGCGGCGACCGTGGTGGCCGCTCCGACAGCCGGGGCGCCAATCGCGGCGGCAGCAGCGGGTACCGCGGTAGCGACAGCCGTGGTGGCGAGCGCACGCGCTCGTCATCGCCGAGTTCTGAACGTAGCGAAGCACCACGCGCTGGCTGGCGTCCGGCCCTCGACGCCGACCGCCCGGCCGACCGTCCCGCCCGCAGCGATCGGTCGACCCCTTCGGCAGCGCCGCGCCATAACGGCGACATCGGCAAGGTCGCCTTCCTCGCCAGGCCGAACCGTGACGGTGGTCATGCCAACGGCAGCCAGCCGTCACGACGTCCGGAAAGCGGCAGCCAGCGCTCCAGCGCCCCTCGCGACGGCCGCAAGAGCTACTGAGCCGGCCTACACCCGACCAAGACCGGGCGGGGGTGCATTGCATCGCCCGCCCGTCGTCATTATGTGAGGGTGACAGGCCATCTGTTGCGGACACTCGCCCTTGCCCGACCCTTTGAAGCTGATCGCGCTCGACGCCGAGGATCTGGCCGTGCTGTCGGCCCACATGCAGGATGCCATCCTGCTGGTGGGCGACATGGCATTTCTGCCGCGCGAAGCCCGCTTCGCGATGATCGCCAACCGCTTCGACTGGGCGGCCGCGACCCAGGCCGCGACCGACGGGACGTCGGCCGAACCGCTCATGCGTCACCGTTCCGCGCTGCGCTTCGAGCGCGTGCTGGCGGCACAGGTCACTGGCATCGATCTGAAGGACAAGCGGCAGGCGTTGAACGTCCTCGCTTTGCAGTTCACCGCGACCAACGCTCCGGCCGGCACCATCACCCTCGTCTGTGCCGGGGGGGCGGCGGTGCGGCTCGAGGTTGAATGCGTCGAAGCCGAACTCAAGGATCTCGGCGCTGCCTGGGCTGCAAAGGCGAAGCCCACGCACGACGACGACCCACCCGCGAGCACCTGAGCGAGACCGAGCATGGCCGAGCGGCTGACGTCATCCGATCGCGATTTCGAACGCGCGTTCGCATCGTTCCTGACCCGCAAGCGCGAAGTCTCGGAGGACGTCGATGCCAGCGTGCGCAACATCATCGCCGACGTGCGCGCGCGTGGCGATGCAGCGCTGATCGCACTGACCGCGAAGTTCGATCAGCTCGACGTGACTGCCGCAACTTTGCGTGTTTCGACCGCCGAAATCGATGCGGCAGTGGCTGCCTGCCCGGCCGACACCCTGGACGCCCTGCGGTTCGCGCACGACCGCATCGAGAGCCATCATCGCCGCCAGTTGCCGAAGGACGATCACTATGTCGATGCCGTCGGCGCGGAACTGGGCTCCCGCTGGACTGCGGTCGAGTCGGTTGGCCTCTATGTTCCAGGCGGCCTCGCGTCCTACCCAAGTTCGGTGCTGATGAACGCCGTGCCGGCTAGGGTCGCGGGCGTGCCGCGCATCGTCATGGTGGTGCCCTCGCCGCGCGGCGAACTGAACCCGCTGGTGCTGGCCGCAGCCCGCCTCGCCGGCGTCGAGGAGATCTATCGCATCGGCGGCGCCCAGGCGATTGCCGCGCTGGCCTTTGGCACCGCGTCGATCGCACCGGTCGTCAAGATCGTCGGTCCCGGCAATGCCTATGTGGCGGCAGCCAAGCGCCAGGTGTTCGGCGTGGTCGGCATCGATTCGATCGCCGGCCCCTCGGAGGTGCTCGTCATCGCCGACCGCGACAATGACCCCGAGTGGATCGCAGCCGACCTGCTGGCCCAGGCCGAGCACGACACCGCCGCCCAATCGATCCTGATGACGGATGATGCCGCCTTCGCCAGCGCCGTCGAGGCAGCCGTCGCCCGGCAGCTCGCAACCCTGCCGCGCGGCAACATTGCTGGCGAAAGCTGGAACGTGTTTGGCGCCACCATCGTCCTGCGCTCGTTCGACGAAGCACCAGCGTTGGCCGACCGCATCGCCGCCGAGCATCTCGAAATCGCCACCGCCGATGCCGACGCCCTGGCGGCGAAGGTCCGCAATGCGGGTGCGATTTTTCTCGGCCCCCACACACCCGAGGTGATCGGCGACTACGTGTCGGGTTCAAATCACGTCCTGCCGACCGCGCGCAGCGCCAAATTCTCGTCCGGCCTCGGCACGCTCGACTTCATGAAGCGCACGTCGATCCTGAAGCTGACCCCCGCCGCGCTCGCAGCGCTCGGCCCGCCCGCCATGACGCTCGCTCGCGCCGAGGGACTGGAAGCACATCGGCGATCGGTCGAAGCGCGGCTGAAAATCGGCAAAACATAGGTTTACGGTCCCTCTCGACGCCAGCCACGACCAGCCGTCTGCATGTACAAGATGCGCTGCCGCGGGGTAATGTCCGGCCTCGAGCGTGAAACGAGCAGGAGACGCTGAATATGACGAGTGCGTCCACTTCGCCGCAGCCCGAGCAGCTGCCGCCGCAGGGCAAAATCTATCTCGATCACGTGGGTTGGATGGTGCCGGACCTGGCGCTGGCTGCGAAGGCGTTCGACGGGCTCGGGCTGCCACTCACGCCACTATCGGTGCACGGCGTCACCGATCCGGCAACGGGCACGCGCACGCCGACTGGCACGGCCAATCGGCTCGCCATGTTGAAGCAGGGCTATCTCGAAATCCTCGCCCCCCACGGCGGCATCGATAACCCGACGGTCGCCCACCTGAACGCGTCGATTGCCCGCCACATCGGCGTGCACCTGTTGGCGTTCTCGGTTGCCGATGCCGAAGGCGCGGCGGCGCGTTTGTCGAAGGATGGTTTCGAGCTGCAGCCGACGGTGCACCTGCGCCGCACCATCGAAGCCGCCGACGGCACACCGGCCGAGGTCGCCTTCACCGTGATCCGCACCGGCTACGACACGTTTCCCGAGGCACGCTGCCAGATGTTGCAGCATCATACGCCGGAACATATGTGGCAACCGCGCTACCTACCCACCGAGAGCTGCATCACCGGACTCCTCGAGGCGACGCTGGTGGTCGATGAGCCGGCCGAGTGTGCGCTGCGCTTCGCGAAGTTCCTCGGCCGCACGCCGATGGCCGACAAGGACGACCGGCTGATCCTGCTCGATCGCGGCCGGCTGCGCTTCATCAAGCGGGCCAATGCCTCGAACCTGTTCGGCGCCAAGCTGCTGCCGCCCAACCCGAGCGTGGCGGCGATTACGCTGTCGTCGTCCGACATCGAGCGCACGCGCGACGTGTTCCTGTCGAACGGCCTGCACCCAGGTTCGCTCGGCGCGCCCCACCTCCTGCTCGACGCGGCGGAAAGCCTCGGCGTGCACATCGTGGTCGTGCCCGCAGGGTAGGGCTGCGCGCAAGGCCGCCGCAGCGGCATTGGTGTGCCGCCATCGCCCGCGCAATTCCCCCTCGACAGGGCGACCCGACGCACACTATCGAGGCACCCATGCTGGCAGATGACGTCTACAAATCCAGGCTGCGTTCCAACATCGTCGCACTCGAGACGTGGCTGGCGGGCCTGCGCGACATGGCCGCGATCGATGTGGAGGGGGACGATGCCTCGTGGCGTGCCGCGGTTTCGCCGGGCTTGCGCGAGGCCTGCCCGTTCGAACTCGTCCTGCGCACCGACCAGAAGTTCGACCTCAGCGTCGGCCGCGAAGCCTATGAAGACCTGGCGGTCGCAAGCCTGGAACTGCTCCCGCCGCTGCTGGTTGCGATCACGCAAGGCCGGGTGGTGACGCGCACGTGGGCAACGGCTGGGACCGCAACACCCGTCCGCATCGAAACCATCATCACGCCGGCCACGGGCAGTCCCTGGATCGCCGCGCGCGCCCTGCGAGCGCTGGCGTCGAACGATGCGGGCGGCCTGGTCATGCGCGACCGGCACTACGTGCCCTATGCGCGTGGTGCGTGATCCTCGCCATCGCGCCGGGGAAAGCCGACGCCGCAGGACTTGCACTTCGCCGCCAGCACGAACCGCGATTGGCGGCCGAGGAGGCTCTGGCAGCGCGGGCAGCGCTCGCGGAATTGCACATAGGCGCCGGCTGCCATCAGGGCAACGAGCATCAGCGCCAGCGCCGGCCTGATCCAGGCGGTCTCCTGGAACCGCAGCACCGTGTAGAACCCGCCGGCAATGGCAGCCATCGCGACGCCATAGAACACATACATCCGGCGCTGCCAGGCGAGCACACGGGCAAGCTCGGTCTCGTCCAACGGTTTCGGCGGCGGACCAGCGGGAATGCGGGGCTTCATCATATCAGGGCTCGCACTGTCGCGACCGCGGTCACGCGCTTCACCGACGTGATCGAACTGCCGATCTTGGCGATGCGGGTGGCCGCGTCGTGCAGTGTTTCGGCGGCAACCGCCATGTGGTGCGCATTGGCATGCACCATCATGACGCCATCGAGCATGATGCCCACATGGCCTTTCCAGAACACGAGGTCGCCGCGCTCGATCCCATCGAAGTTGCGCGGCACGGAGACCCGGTGGCCGATCGCGCGCTCCTGCATGTCGGTGTCGCGGGGGACCAGGGCACCGGCTGCCTGCATGCTCAGTTGCACGAGCGCCGAGCAGTCGAGCCCAAGCCGCGAGCGTCCGCCCCAAAGATAGGGCGTGCCGATGAAGCGCTCGGCGATCTCGACGAAGTCGCGGGCGGGTCGGGCGAGTTCGACGATGTGCCGGTTTATGACGAAACCGCCTGTGGCAAGGCGACTGAAGCGCTCCTGCGTTTCCGTGATCGCGATCAGGGCGCCGATGCTCAGCATGGTCAGCGGCGGGGCTTTGATGTCCGCCACCGGGTACACGAAGGTGCCGAGCGCGCTCACCGTGTGGGTTGCAGTGGCGGTCGGCGCCTGCAGGGCCGCCGACGGCACGTAGCCGACGTAGCGGTCGCGCTCGGCCTGCACCCAGGACCAGCCCTCGGCCACGTCGTAGACGCTGACCAGTTCGCCGAACAGCAGCTCAGTGTCGAGACCGGCGGCGGCGACCGGATTGCGGCGCAAGGGCACGAGAGGCCACGCCACCTGAGCCGGCGTGCCGGCCACGTAGCGCGGCGCATCGACCGTGCCCTGCAACTCCTTGGCGGCGAGGTCGGCGCGCCAGGCAGTGACGCGCGGATCGGGCAGCGCCGGCTTGGGCGCGGACGGCAGGGGCGGCGGCTTGAGCGTCATGATAGGGGCAAACCTCAAACGGCGAAACGGCGGCGGAGAGCCTCGAACACGGCGCGGGCGGCGGTTGCTTCGCCGCCCTTGGGACCAAGCGCGCGCGAACTCTGCCGCCATCCGTACATATCGATATGGGCGTAACACCGGGCCTTGGCAACAAAGCGGCGCAGGAACAGGGCTGCCGTGATGGCGCCGCCGAACGGACCATCGGAGACGTTGTTCATGTCGGCGACCTCGCTGTCGAGCAAGCGATCATAGCCGGACCAGAACGGCAAGCGCCACAGCGGATCACCGACGCTCATGCCGGCAGCCTGGATCTCGGCCGCGATCGCGTCGTCGTCGCAGAACAGCGGCGGCAGATCGGCGCCGAGTGCCACGCGGGCAGCACCCGTCAGCGTCGCAAAGGTCACCAGCAGATCGGGCGAGTCCTGGTCCGCGACCGAGAGGGCATCGGCGAGCACGAGCCGGCCTTCGGCGTCGGTATTGCCGATCTCGACCGTGCGGCCGGCATGACTGGTGATGACGTCGCCAGGACGGAAGGCGTTGCCGGCGATGCTGTTCTCGGCCGCCGCGATCAGCACGCGCAGCCTGACATCGAGCTTCGTCGCCATGATCATGTGGGCGAGCGCCAGTGTGCTCGCAGCCCCGCCCATGTCCTTCTTCATGATCAGCATGCCGCTGGCCGGCTTGACGTCGAGCCCGCCCGTGTCGAAGCAGATGCCCTTGCCGACGAGCGTCACTTTCGGCGCGCCCGCTCTGCCCCAGCTGAAATCGACGAGCCGCGGTGCGCGGGGGCTGGCGCGGCCGACGGCATGGATCAGCCCGTGCCGGTGCGCCAGCAGATCATCGCCGACGATCGAGCTGACGGTTGCGCCGTGGAGGCCGGCCAGGGCGCGGCATGCGGCTTCGAGTTCGGCCGGTCCCATGTCGCCGGCCGGCGTGTTGATCAGGTCGCGGCCAAACGCGATGCCATCGACGATGGCGCAGATGCGATCGACATTGACAGTCGCCGGCAGCCGCAGCACCGGGCGCGGAGCCAGTCCATTGCCCGACTTATAGCGCCGGAACGCATAGGCGCCGAGGCCCCAGGCGATCGCTGCCGCCTCGCCATGGACGGTTGGCTGCGCCAAGGCCCACGTACCGGCCGGCAACAGGGCCGGCAGCAGGCCCACCAGCATCACCGCCGGACCACAAGGATCGCCCGATTGCCCATCGCCGATGCCAAGGACGACACCAGCCGGTTCGCCCTCACGGCCCGGCAGCAGAATGTGTCGCTTGGCCTGTCCCTGAAACCCCTGTGCGGTGAGCCACGCGCGCTGCGCAGCCGTCATCCCTTCGAAGCCGTCGAGCGGCTGGTCGGCCGCTGCCAGCCAGATCAGCCGCGCCGGCGCATCGCCACTCTTCGTCTCATAGAGGGGGCGCGACGAGACCATAGCGGGCAGTTGAAGCGGTTCCGGCATTGTGCATTCCCCTCGGTCAATCGTCCCCTTGATCTCCCCGGATCGCACGGGCCGGGCCACCAATGCAACTGGCCAAGAAACTGCGCACCTTCTGCTCGGGTTAAGCGTTTATTGACCGCTGTGCCGCAAAGTGACGATGACGGGGGACTTTGGTGCTCCCGGTTGGATCACGAGGAGCGTCTTGGCATGTGCCGCGCAGACAGCCGCATCATTTCGGCGACGACCCCACGCATGCGACGGGCCCCAGTTGTGATGCCGATGGCATTCGCCGCCATGCTGCTCGGCGCCTGCGCCAACACCGCCAGGATCGACGAGCCGGTGGCGCTGGCAGATGCCGGCCGCCCAGGTGCCGAGCCCGGCAAGCCGCCGCAGACCGAACTCGAGCGCGCCCTCGAATACTGGGGCAAAAAGCACGCCGCCAGCCCGAAGGACCTGAAGAGCGCCATCAGCTTCGCCAAGAACCTTAAGGCTGCCGGCGAAAAGGAACGCGCGCTCGCCGTGCTGCAGGGCGCTTCGGTGCATCACGGCGCCAACAAGGAGCTGGCCTCGGAATACGGCCGTCTCGCCCTGGAGGCGGGGCAAGTGGGCCTGGCCCAGAACCTGCTCGAATTGGCCGAGGATCCAGGCAAACCCGATTGGAAGGTCGTATCGGCGCGCGGCACGGCGTTCGCGAAGCAAGGTCAGTTCACCGAGGCGATCCCGTTCTATGAGCGCGCCCAGTCGCTGGCGCCCGACCAGGTGTCCGTCGTGAGCAACCTCGCCATGGCCTATGCGGCCAACGGCGAAGCGCCGCGCGCCGAAGTCCTGCTGCGCAAGATTGCCGACGCGCCGGGCAGCGATGCCAAGATCCGCCAGAACCTAGTGCTCGTGCTCGGACTGCAGGGCAAGTACGACGAGGCCAAGCTGATTGCGGCCAAGGATGTCCCGCCGGAGGCCGCCAGCGCCAATGTCGAGTATGTGCGCCAATTGGTGCGCGCAACTCCCCAGGCGGCGCCAAAGGCAATCCCAGCCGTTGGCCGCAGCGACGCGTTCACGCCCAACGGGGCGCCGAATGCGGCACCGGCCGGCGACTGGTCATCGAAGATCACCACGGCATCGACGAGGAAGGCGCCAGCCAAGGACAAGGACTTGAGACCGTCGCAGGAATAGCCCTTGCCGGGCACGGCGGCATGCCTTTGAACTGGTTCTCTCGACTCAGAGGATCACAATGCCGACGCTGCTCGTTCGCAATGCCGCGCTGCTGGCGACGATGGATGACGCGGGCACTGAGATCCGCGACGGCGGGCTGTTTGCGCGCGATGGCGTGATCGAGGCTGTCGGGCCCACGGCACAGCTGCCGGGCCACGCCGATGCGATCATCGATCTTACCGGTCATGTCGTCATCCCGGGTCTTATCAATACGCACCATCATCTGTTCCAGAACCTGACAAGGGTCGTGCCGGCCGCCCAGGACGCAGCGCTGTTTGGGTGGCTGCGCACGCTCTATCCGATCTGGGCGCGACTGACGCCCGAGTGCATCCGCGTTTCGACCCTTGTCGGGCTGGCCGAACTGGCTTTGTCTGGCTGCACCACATCGTCGGACCATCTTTACCTGTTTCCCAACGGCATCCGACTTGACGACGAAATCGAAGCCGCGCGCGACATCGGCATGCGGTTCCACGCGACCCGGGGCGCCATGAGCATAGGCGTTTCGGCAGGCGGATTGCCGCCCGATAGCCTGATCGAGCGCGAAGATGCCATCCTCGCCGACTGCCGGCGCGTGATCGAGGCGCACCACGATGCGCGGCCCCATGCGATGACCCGAATTGCGGTTGCGCCGTGCTCGCCGTTTTCCGTTTCCCGCGGGTTGATGCGCGACTGCGCCGCTCTCGCCCGCGGCTACGGCGTCGGGCTGCACACACATCTGGCTGAAAACGCCGAGGATGTGGCCTATGCGCAGGCCAGCTTCGGCATGCGGCCGGGCGCCTATGCGCAGTCGCTCGGCTGGACCGGACCTGACGTGTGGCACGCTCACTGCGTCTGCCTCGACCACGACGAGATCGACCTGTTTGCGGCGACCGGCACCGGCGTCGCCCATTGTCCGACATCGAACATGCGGCTTGCCAGCGGCATCGCGCCGGTGCGGCGGATGCTCGATGCCGGCGTGAAGGTCGGGCTCGGGGTCGACGGTTCGGCGTCGAACGATGCGGCGCACCTGCTCTCGGAAGCGCGGCAGGCCATGCTGCTGCAGCGGGTGATGGGGTCTGCGGCAACCATGACAGCCCGCGAAGCTCTCCGCCTTGCCACGCGCGGTGGTGCGGCCGTGCTCGGTCGCAGCGATATCGGGCAGCTGGCGCCCGGCATGGCCGCTGATTTTGCTGCCTTCGACCTGTCAGCCCTGCAGCTGGCCGGTGGCGCGTGGGATCCGCTCGCAGCCCTCGTGTTCTGCGCGCCGCTAGCCGCGTCCTACACCGTGGTGCAGGGCCGCTGCGTGGTGCGGCAGGGGGGAATCGCAACCGTCGATATGGCGCCCGTCATCGCGCGCCACGGCCACCTCGTTCGAGGCCTGATCAATGGCACCGTCTGACGGCGGTTGAGCCTATGGTGCGCGTTGCCGCAGAGCCACGACGAGCGCCAGCGCGCCGATCAGCGGCAGAACGGCAAACCAACCGAAGGTCTGGGCGATCGATCCGGTCGACTTGGCGGCGAGGCCGAACAGTGCCGGCATCACGATCACCCCGGCGAAGTTGAACATCATGATGGCACCGGTGGCGAGCCCCACGTCCCGCGCCCCGCTCGCCCGTGCCGTCTCGGCCATGTAGATGCCGTTCCAGCCGATCAGGCACGAGCCGAAGCCGGCGAGCAGCAGCAACATGGCCCAGGCTGGCCAATTCGCCGTCATGGTGGTGGTTGCGAGCGCGAACGCGGTGGTGGCGATACCAAGCGCCACCAGGATCTGGCGGCCGTTGCCGAAGCGGTCGGCAAACAGGCTCCAGGTGATGCGACCGGTCATGCCGGCCACGTGCATGCCTGCGGCGATCAAACCGCCCTGGACCAGCGGGTGGCCTAGTTCGGTCGCAAGCATGGTGACGGCGAAGGCGATGAGACAGACCTGGAAGCCGGCATAGCAGAAACCGGTGACGGCCAGCGCGCGCAACGTCGGATGTGCCCAAATGAGGCCAACGCCGCCAAGCCCGGCACTGCGCAGCGGCACGTCCGGGCTGCGATCGTCGTCCCAGCGCGCGCGCCGCAGCAGCAGCGGAATCGCGACGGCCGCGAGCAGGCCGCTGCTGGCGGCAACGGCACTTTGCCAGCCGATCAACTCGGCAAGTTTCGGCAACATCGTCGCGGCCAGCAGGGCGCCGAGCGGCACGCCCGCTTGCTTGATCGCAAAGATCAGGTTGCGGCGTTGTGCCGGGCCAAAGCGCAGCAGCAGGTGGGATGCGGCCGGATTGGTCATGCCGTAGCCGGCGCCGATCGCAAACGATCCGACCGCGGCAAGCACGATGTGCCCGGAGCCGAGGCCGAGCAGGCCGATCGCACACAGCGCAAGGGCGGCGAGGCTGACCGCGCAGGCCCCGAACCGACGCACGAACAGGCCCGCGTAGCCCGACAACAGCGTTGCTGCGATGTAGATGACGCTGACCTGATAGCCGATGACCTGCGGCTCCAGACCGAAGGTCGCGGCGGCCTTGGGCGCCAGGGTCGGCAGCGAGAACACCGAGAACGTGGCCAGCGCCTGGACCGCCATGGTCAATACAAGCACCGCGCTCAACGGTTCTTGCGTTGCCTCAATGGCTGCCGCCGGCTGCGCCTGCATCGTGTCGGACTGATCCATCGCGCTGGGTTGTCGGTGCCGTTCGCAAGTGCCATTGTCGACGTAACGAGCGTTAGGTGTCCTGTGCCATGGCCGCAAGGTGCGAGTTGTCGCCGCACGACTGACGCGAGCGATCCGCATGGCTCGTCAATCCAGGAGGTTTTCGATGTCGCCGGAAGCAAAACTCGCGAAACTGGGCCTCGTCCTGCCGGCGGTGCCGACGCCGGTCGCCAACTATGTTCCGTTCAAGCGCGATGGCACCACCATCTATCTTTCGGGCCAGGGGCCGCGGCGGGCGGACGGGTCCATGTGCACCGGCAAAGTCGGCCGCGATGTCACGGTCGAACAGGCCTACGAGCACGCACGGCTGGTTGGTCTCGGCCTGCTGGCTGCGGCCAAGCTTGCCGCCGGCGATCTCGGCAAGGTCGAAGTCCTGAAGCTGCTCGGCATGGTCAACGGCACTCCCGAATTCATCGACCAGCCCAAAGTCATCAACGGCTGTTCCGACCTGTTTGTCCAGGTTCTGGGCGAGCGCGGCCGGCACGCGCGCTCCGCCGTCGGCATGGGCTCGCTGCCCGGCAACATCACCGTTGAAATCGAGGCGATCCTACGTGTTGTAGAATAAGCGCGGCTGGTTCCATGGTTGTGCAAAAACATACAGCGAACTCGAATCGTATTGTGGCACTTGAGACACCATGACAAGTCAATAGGCCATGTGAATGCCACAGATGCCTTGTAGAGTATTTCATAATTGAGCTAATCTCTACCCATAGAACAGACCAGTATAGTCGTTCTATATGTTGCGTGTGAGTAAGTCTGCAGCTCAGGCTGTCGTTCTGAGTTCTGCGTGTAAATCCGAGCAATAAGTCGCAGTGGAAAACCACTTGGCGATAGATGCCGGTCTCCCGTGAAGCGTTCCCCAGTTCAGCGTTTGTAACACCGTCGGTCCGCCTGTTGTGTCCCGCACGAGGCAATGCTCGTGCGCGTGCCGCTCCATCCGGTACCGATATCGCCGATGTTCGCGCAATTCTGCGCGCGAACAATCGCTAGTACTTGGTATGGAGCGACCCAGATATGGCTTGGAATGAAGAGCGCGTCGAGCTTCTGAAAAAGCTCTGGTCCGAGGGACTTAGCGCCAGTCAAATCGCGAGCCGCCTGGGCGGTGTCACGCGCAATGCGGTGATCGGCAAGGTCCATCGCCTTGGCCTGTCCGGCCGCGCCACTACCTCGCGCATGAAGAGCCATCGGCCGCGTGCCCGGCTTGCCCAAGCGCAGGCGCAAAAGAGCACGCAGCCGAAACGCGCGCTCAAATCCCGCTTTGCCGCCAGTGGCAATCCTGCAGTGCGCAGCCTCTACCAGCTCGAAGCCGAGCCCTTCGTATCGGCAGTGGAGGAGCTCGATATCCCGCTGGCCGAGCGCCGCTCGATCGCCTCGCTCACCGACTGCAGCTGCCGCTGGCCGATCGGCGACCCACAGCAGGCGGATTTCCACTTCTGCAACCGGGACAAGGTGCCGGGGCTGCCCTATTGCGACTTCCATTCACGCCGCGCCTTCCAGCCGCCGCAGCCGCGACGCCGCGACATGCGCGATCCAACGCAGCCGGCGTCGCCAGCCTACCTGCCGCGACCAGTGACCAAGATCGAGCCGGCCGGGGCCTGAGCAAGGCGGACGAGTTTGTGGCAGATCGGCACTTCATCGTGCTGATCTGAAAGTGGGGGAGGCCGGACGCGATCGGGGGATCGGGTCCGGCCCTTTTTCGTTATGCTGGTCGTCTCAAGCGCTAATCGAACAGGCGCAATTGGGCCGCTGAGTCGTTCTGGCGCTGGCGCATCACGCGGACCTTGGCCATTACCCAGGCAAGCGAGAACAACAGGCGGATCAGGGTCAAGCCGTAGAACATTCTGAACACGAAGCTGTACCACACGAACCACGGCAATTTGCGGTTCAGCAACAGGTGGGTGACGCGCAAATCGAAGTGCTGCATGAAGTCAAACAGGCCGCCCCGCAGCATGAGGTCGATCGTGAAGAACGAGGTGGCGATCGGGCCGGCGGTCACCGGTCCCCGGCCGTCCGAGAAGATGGCGTAGCCCTCGGCCTGCAACAGCAGGCAGCTGACCGTGAACATGACGTAGACCACGATCATCGAGACGCCGATCCAGCGGTAATAGAAGAACGCCCGGCGCAGGGTTTCACGTGAGAACGAGTAGTCGACCCAGCTGTCGATCTCCTCCTGCCGCTCTTGGTGGGTGAAGACGATGTAGACCGACATCGCCCCCATGACGATTGTCAGGAGGATCGCGAGCAGGATGGCGAATGGCGGGCTGACGATTGCAAGCATGGTCGTGAGGTAGCGGGAAACGCCTACAGCCTCAAGACGAGTGCATGTGATTGTCGGCGATATCCCGTCGCGGGCGGCCGGCTCCGCGGAGCGGAGTCGCCCGCGACCACTAAAAGAGACCCGTCGCGGGCGGCCGGCTCCGCGACCCCTAAGAACTCAAGCCACCCGCCAAGGTCGGTATATCGAAGGGCAGGAAGCCGTAGTGGCGCATCCAGCGCACATCGCCCGCGAACACGTCGCGCAGGTCGGGAATGCCATATTTCAACATGGCGATGCGGTCGAGGCCCATGCCGAAGGCGAAGCCCTGGTACTTTTCGGGGTCGAGCCCGCAGTTGGCCAGCACCTTGGGATGCACCATGCCGGAGCCGAGGATCTCGAGCCACTTGCCGGGCTTGCCGATGGCGCTCGCGTCGATGTCGACTTCCATGCCGGGCTCGGTGAAGGGGAAGTGCGATGAGCGGAAGCGCATCTTCACATCATCGACCTCGAAGAACGCCTTGCAGAATTCGGCGAGGCACCACTTCAGGTGACCCATGTGGGTCGCCTCGTCGATGACGAGGCCCTCGATCTGGTGGAACATTGGCGTGTGCGTCTGGTCGCTGTCGCTGCGATAGACGCGCCCCGGAGCGATAATGCGGATCGGCGGCTTTTGCGACAGCATCGTGCGGATCTGCACCGGCGATGTGTGCGTGCGCAGCACCATGCGGCTGCCGTCGGCCTTCGGGCGCAGGTAGAACGTGTCGTGGTCCTGCCGCGAGGGGTGATCGGGCGGGATGTTGAGCTTGGTGAAGTTCAGATCGTCGGTCTCGATGTCGGGCCCTTCGGCGACCGAGAAGCCCATGTCGGCGAAGATCTCGATGATCTCGTCGAACACCTGGCTGACCGGGTGGATGCGGCCTTCGGCGAGCGGGCCGGGGCGCACGGGCAGCGTGATGTCGGCGCGCTCGGTGGCGAGCCGTGCGGTGAGGGCACCGGCTTCGAGCGTTGTTTTGCGTTGCTCGAGCGCCGCCGTGACGGTCGACTTCAGGATGTTGACGGCCGCACCGAACGCCTTGCGCTGGTCGGCCGGCAGGCTGCCCAGCTTCTGCATCAGCTCGGAGACGCGGCCCTTTTTGCCGAGCGCTGCGACGCGCACAGCTTCGATGGCGGCGAGGTCGCCACTGGCAGCGATCTCCGCCAGGAGGATCGATTCGAGCGATTTCAAGTCGTCGGTTTGCATGCGGAACCCGTAGGTTGGGTTAGACCGGCCCAATTGCCGGTCGTAACCCAACAACTTGAGACCACCCGTGGAATGTTGGGTTACGGATGCAAGGGGGCATCCTAAACCAACCTACGCACCTACGCCATGTCTTACGCGGCCTGCTTCATCTGTGTCGTGGCGTGGGCGCCGGCCTGGTCGACCAGGGCCTTGAAGCCCGCCGGGTCCTTGACGGCGAGGTCGGCCAGCACCTTGCGATCGATCTCGATGCCGGCCTTGGTCAGGCCCTCGATGAAGCGGCCGTAGGTCATGCCCAGTTCACGGACGGCGGCGTTGATGCGCTGGATCCAGAGCGCGCGGAACGTGCGCTTGCGGCGCTTCCTGTCACGCGTCGCATACTGCATCGACTTCTCGACCGCCTGCTTGGCGATGCGGATCGTATTCTTGCGGCGGCCATAAAAGCCTTTGGCGGCCTTGAAGATCTTCTTGTGCTTGGCGTGGGCGGTGACGCCGCGTTTGACGCGTGCCATGGGTGAATGCTCCTGCGATGACGTGGGGTGTGGGGCGGATTACGGTTGAATTACAGTGCCCTACCTTGCGTAAGGCATGTACTTCTTGACGATTTTGGCGTCGCTGTCGCTCAGCACCATGGTGCCGCGCGCCGAGCGGATGAACTTCGTCGTCCGCTTGATCATGCCGTGCCGTTTACCCTGGGCGCCGGCCTTCACGTGGCCAGAACCCGTCATCTTGAAGCGCTTCTTGGCGCCGCTCTTGGTCTTCAACTTGGGCATTTGGTTGCTCCTGTATGGTCGATATTCGACGGCGATATGCCGTAACCCCTTGCAACGGCTCACTTTCGTGTGCCGCGGAGGTTGGACCGTTTGTGTGTGCAAACGATTTTAGAGCCGCCACGGCATGCCCTGCCGGGCGGCTCAAGGGAAGGGGTATAGCGGAGGCGGGGCCCCGTAGCAACGGCGATTTCGGCAATGCGAGGTGGTGGGCTAGCCCTTGACGACCGTCGGCCAAATCTTCGAATTCAGGGGCGTGTGAGGGCGGCTGTGGGCCACGTGCCGAAACTCCCCTTCCTCCGGTTTCCCGGAATTTGGGCAGCGCGGTTCAGCGCTGGCCAAATATCCGGGATCGTCCCCCGCCGATTGCAAACGCGCGTATCGCCTACGGCGCAAACCCGTCGAGACGTAACGCATCTGGATATAGATCACGCCATGTTGGATTGTTCTTCTCGATGAGCGTGATCTTCCAATCTCGCCGCCAGCGCTTCAAAAGGTATTCGCGCCGTTGTGCGGCATCGACATCATCATGCGGTTCGAAATACACGAGGCGGCCGACCCAATAGCGCTTCGTGAAACCGTCGAGCACACGTTCGCGATGTTCCCATGCGCGGCCCGACAAATCACTGGTCATGCCGCTATAGATGACGCCGCGCGGCTTGCTCGCGGTCATGTAGACATAGAAAATTTTCTCGCTGTGCATCTGCATGGCGCCAGCGTAACGCTTCCCCGCGGCCGGTGACGATCCCGGATATTCGCCGCGCCAAGCGCGCGCCGAATTCCGGGAAACCGGAAGGGAGTTTGGAGTGCGCCTTCTTCAGCAACAGGTCCTATGCAGAAGTTTGTTTCCAACTGCATATTCCGCCCATCTCGGACTGGCCAAATCCACCCCCAGCCCCTACTTCGGCGCTAGGATCATGATCAGCTGGCGGGCTTCGTAGCGCGGCTCGGTTTCCACCTTGGCGAACGTCTCGATGTCGACCTTGACGCGCTTCAGCACGTTCATGCCAAGCTCCTGGTGCGCCATTTCGCGGCCACGGAAGCGCAGCGTCACCTTGACCTTGTCGCCTTCCTCGAAGAACCGGCGCATGGCGCGCATTTTCACGTCGTAGTCGTGATCATCGATGCTGGGGCGCATCTTGATCTCCTTCAACTCGACGACTTTCTGGTTCTTGCGGGCTTCGGCGGCCTTCTTCTGTTCCTGATACTTGAACTTGCCGTAGTCCATGATCTTGCAGACCGGCGGGTTCGCGTCGGGCGAAATCTCCACCAGGTCGAGGCCTGCGGCAGTGGCTTTTTCCTGGGCGGAAAGCGTCGTGACGACGCCGACGTTCTGGCCCGTTTCATCGATCAACCGGACATCCTTGGCCCGGATCGCTTCGTTCATCCGGGGGCCCTTGGGCTCCCGTTCCTGGTTGTCTCTCGTAGCTGGACGGCGGATGTTCATTCTCCTCGGGTTGCTTCAGGGGATTCGTGATCAGGGCGACAATCCGCCGCGACAATCCGCAAGGTGTGCCGGCAAGTCAAGCGCCTGTCGAAGTTTCGCTCACCAGAGTGTTGATCGCCAGCGCCGGCGCAAGGCGTGTGCCAAGCAGTTCGTCGTAGACCAGCATGGTCGCGGCCTTCATGGCGGTCAGCGAGAAATGCTTGAGCACGTGGGCGCGGGCGCTGGCGCCCATCAGCGTGCGTTGCGCCGCTGGCAGGCAGAGTGCCTCGTGCAGGCAGTCGGCCAGGGCCGCCGCATCGCTGGGTGCGACCAGCCAGCCGGTGCGCCGATCGGGGTGGGCACGCGGGCCGGCCAGCACGGTTTCCGGCGGCGCGCCGATGTCGGTCGCGATGGCCGGACAGCCCATGGCGCCGGCCTCCGTGACGCTGCGGCCGAACGCTTCCGGCTCGGTCGAGGCGACGACGGCGACGTGGGCGATGCTGAGCAGCGCCGGGATATCGTCGACATGGCCGACCAGGCGCACCTTACCGTCGAGGCCGAGGGCCGAGATCTTCGACCGCAGGCCGGCGGCGTGGTCGTCGCGGCCCTGGGCGTCACCGGCCAGGATCACGATCGCCGATCCGAGCCGGCCATCCTTGGACAGCATACCGGTTGACTCGATCAGCACGCCCTGGCCTTTCCAGCCGGTCAGACGCGCCGCCTGCAGGATGATCTTTTCGCCATTCACCGCGCCCACCCGCTGCCGCATGGCATCCATGCGCGCGGGCGTGACCTTGGCGGGATCGAACTGCGCTTCGTCGACGCCGCGATGAATGACCCTGATCTTGCGGACGGGCGTGCCATAGCGGCTCTGGATCAGCCGGCTGGTGTAGTGCGAATTGGCGATGACGATGTCGCTGCGCGCCATCACGCTGTTGTAGAGCCGCTTGAACGGTCCCTTCTCGGCGTAGGCCCCGTGATAGGTGGTCACGAACGGCTTGCCTTCGAGGCGAGCGGCCGCAAGCGCGCTCCACGCCGGCGCACGGCTGCGGGCGTGGATCAGGTCGACCGCTTCGGTCCGCACTGCGAGGCGCAGGCGGCGCACGTTGGTTGCCATGCGCGCTGGGTTCTTGGTGCCGGCCGCCATGATCAGCAGTTCGCCGCCGGCCGCCGTGATGCGGTCAGCCATGCGGCCACCCTCGGTCGCCACGATTGCCCGGCCGCCGCCACGCACAATGGCGTCCGTGATTTCGATCGCCGACAGCTCCGCCCCGCCGGTGTCGAGACGGGGAATGATTTGCAGTATGGTCGGCCGATGCTGCAAGGGCGGATGCCTCCGGGGGACACGTTACATATGCCTGACGTTCAACAACTGCAATTCATCGACGTCGGCACGGGCGCCAGCGCGCGCCGCATCGCGGCGCTCGTGGGCCAGGGCCAGGGCAACGGCACGGGCGCTGCACCCGGCGTGATCTGGCTGCCGGGCTTCAAGTCCGACATGGCGAGCACGAAGGCATCGGCGCTGGCCGCATGGGCCGCCGGCCATGGCCTCGCCTGCACGCGGTTCGATTACTCCGGCCATGGCGTCTCCGGCGGCGCGTTCGAGGACGGCACGATCGGCCGCTGGCTCGAGGAAACGGCGGCCGTATTCACAACGCTGACACGCGGGCCACAGATCGTCATCGGCTCCAGCATGGGCGGCTATCTGGCACTCCTGCTGCTGCGCCGGCTGATGACAACTGCACCGGCCGAGGCCGTGCGAATCAAGGGACTGGTTCTCATCGCGCCGGCCTGGGACATGACGGAAGAGCTCATGTGGAAGAACTTCCCCGAAAGCGCGAAGGCAGCCCTGCTCGACACCGGCATGTGGCATCGGCCGAGCGCCTATGGCGAGCCCTACCCGATCACCCGGCTGCTGATCGAGGAAGGACGCAGTCATCTTTTCGCAAGGCAGACCTGGGACCCAGGTCGGCCGGTGCATGTGATCCACGGCCTGCTCGATCCCGACGTGCCGTGGGAACACACGCTCGACCTCGAGAGCTTTCTCGACGGCGGCTGGACGCGGGTGACCGCTGTGCCCGACGGCGAGCACCGCCTGTCCCGGCCCGAGGATATCGATCTGCTGTTTGGCATCGTGGCGGAGATGAGTGGCGTAGGCGCGCTCGCGCCGGCGGCCCTTGGCCGCTCGGCCGGCGGATAAGGAAAAGGGTCATGTGTTCCGCTGGCCGGTATTAGCTGGCACCACCTGAAGAGTGTTGGGTTACGACCGGCAAGCGGGCCGGTCTAACCGAACCTACCGACAATTCATTGCACCGCTGCCCGCAAAACCGGTCCCCTGACGGTGAGGAATTCGTCGAGGGCGGATTCGAAGGCTGCGAACTCCGCCGGCCCCATCGGCAGCGACAGCGAGAGCATGCCCCGCCGCGCGAAGTACTGGCCCATCTCCATCATGTCGAGATGCAGCAGCTTGTGCAGGTCGGCCTTGCGGCGCTCAGCAGTCGCGTCCATGGCCCAGGTGTCCTCCGGGCGCTTGATCTCGCCCGCCACGAAATGCAACGCGAGGATCGAGCCTACCCCCATGACCTGCATCGTGACGCCGTGACGCGTCACAATCGCGTTCAACCGGTCGCGGAAGGCATCGGCCGCGGCATTGAACGTATCCGCCACCTCGGCCGTGTAGATGTCGCGCAGGCCGACGATGCCGGCCGCCATCGACAGTACGTTGTTGTTGAAGGTGCCGGCGTGCGGCGCCGACCCGGTGCGATAGGGGTCGTAATGCTGCATGATGTCGTGGCGGCCGCCAAAAGCGCCAAAGCTCATGCCGCCGCCCAGATACTTGCCGAGCGTGGTCATATCGGGCGTGATGCCGTGCTTTTTCTGCAGGCCGCCGGAAGACAGGCGCGAACTCATCACCTCGTCGAAGATCAGCACGATGCCGTGGCGCGTGCACGCCTCCCGCAGCGCCTGCAGGAACGCCGCGTCGGCAGCAATCGCACCGCCGCCGCCCATCATCGGCTCGACCACGACGGCGGCCAACTCGTGCGCGTGCGCCTCGATCTGCGACAGCGTGCGCTCGATGTCGTTGTAGCGCGCGATCACCCAGGGGAACGGCGCGTTGATCGGCGGCTTGTGCTGGCCGAAGTAGAACACGCCGCCGTGGTAGCCGCCGTTCATCACCATGATGTGGCTGCGCTTCGTGACCATGCGCGCCGTCACCATGGCGAACAGGTTGGCCTCGGTGCCAGAATTGCAGAAGCGCACCAGTTCGATCGAGGCAAAGCGCTCGCACAGCAGGTGGGCGAGCTCGGCTTCATAGACGTTGGGGCCGCCGAGCGTCACGCCGCCGTCGATCACGGTACGCAGGGTGGCCATGATCCTCGGGTTCGAATGGCCGTAGAGCCCCGCCGTGTATTCGCCGAGGAAGTCCGTATAGGTGTGGCCGTCGATGTCGGTCACGCGGCAACCTTCGCCCCCCGTGAAAGCGACGGGGAACGGCGCGTAGTGCAGGACCGTGCGCGTGTTGCCGCCCGGCATGCTCGCCTTCGCGACTTCCGCCCGCGCGCGGCTCTTCGGGTTCGACGCAATGAAGCGCGCTTCCGCATCGGCGACGGCCGAGCCGAGGTCCGTGTTCGACTTCAGACGGGACTGGGCCATAGGTCGTCTCTCCTGTCAGGACTTCGCTTGCCTGCTGGCCCGCGCATCGGCGAGCACGCACAGCAGCTCGAACATCAGGTTTGCGGCGACCACCGAGGTCATGCCCGTCGGATCGTAGCAGGGGGCCACTTCGCAGATGTCGGCGCCGACCAGGTTTTTGCCCTGCAGCGAGCGCAGCATGACCTGCATGTCGCGCGGTGAAAAGCCGCCGATCTCCGGCACGCCAGTGCCGATGCAGTAGGCCGGATCGAGCCCGTCGATGTCGATTGTGACGTAAGTCGGCCCGGTGCCGGTGACACGCGCAATCTCCTTGATGGCCGCCGCCCGGCCCATTTCCTCGTACTGGTCGAAGGTGATGCAGGTGAAGCCCTGGTCCTCGCCCCATTTGATGTCGTCCGACGAGAAGCGGCTGCCGCGCAGGCCGAGTTGGATCGTGCGCTTGGGGTCGATCAAGCCCTCCTCCACGCCGCGGCGGAAGGTGGTGGCGTGGTTGATCTTGGTATCCGCCAGGGTGTCGAGCGTGTCGGCGTGGGCATCGAACTGTACGATGCCGACGGGGCCGCCCTTCTTCACGATGCCGCGCAGAATGGGAAGCGGCACGGTGTGGTCCCCGCCGATCGACAGGGGAAGCGCGCCGGCCTTGGCGATGCCGGCATAGAACGCCTCGATCGAGGCCATGCTTTTCATCAGGTCGATCGGGTTCACCGGCGCATCGCCCACATCGGCGACGTTGCAGTTGTCGTAGGGGGCGATGCCGCTGGTCGGATGCACGCGGCGGATCAGGCGGGAGGCTTCGCGCACCGACGACGGCCCCTGTCGCGCGCCCGCCCGGTAGTTGACGCCGATGTCGAAGGGCACACCGACGAGGGCGATGTCGACGTCTGGCGAAACGTCATGGCGTTGTGTGCGCATGAAGGTCGAGATGCCGGAGAACCGCGGCGTGATCGCCGCATCGACCGGCTGGAAGCGTGGATCGCGTTTCATGCTGAGGTTTGCCTTTCAGATGTGGCCGCTGGCGCGACATGGCGATCCATCCTTACGGCAACTCGGTCGCGATCGTAAATCGCTCCCGCGCCGAGAAACTCCACCCACGGCCCGACATGCTTGAACGCCGGCGGCAGTAGGGCTGTCACCAGTTCGACGTACCTGACGGCGGCCAAAATATGATCTTCCTGCAATGGCAACGAGTGGAATCGCTCCTGCCACAGATGGCCGCGCCAGCCATGCCGGCCGTTGATCGCTGCAGCATACTTGCGATGAGCTATGGCGACCGCGTCGCGCAAACCGCTGGTGCTGGAGGGCACGAGAACCAGATGGACCTGATTAGGCATCAGGCAATAGGCCACCACCTGGACGTGTGCATTCCGGCAGCCTTCCGCGAGCAGCGACCGGTATGCACGATAGTCGTCATCGCTAAAGAACGTCGGCATGCGGCGGTTGCCGCGCTGGATCACGTGGTGCGGCAGGCCAGGAATGACGACACGAGCGGTACGAGGCATGAACACCAACTTGCAGCAGCGTGTCGAAACACGCAAGAACAAAAAAAGAACATCCGCAAGTGTCACGGGAATCGGGAATAGTTGCCGATTTGGACGGTGCATGCTGAAACGCCAGGCCGATCAGGATCGGTAACCGTCTCCGATCAACGCAGGGCAGCGCAAGCGCATTGCCCCATTCGATCAGTTGAAGCTCCGGCTGCGCGATCTGTTCGCGGCGGCCGGGATCGCCGACAATGCGGTGCCGGTGCACATGGCGGTGTGGTTCCCTGAGATGGGCCAGGCTGGGCTGCGCTGGCAGCCGTCGCCGCACATCCTGACGCGCGAGAGTTTGGAGCCGGGGGCGGTTGGTGAGTTAGTCGGGGCTGGTCTTGCTGAGCCGTTGTCAGCAATGCAGGTGGCTGCCCTGGGTCACATCCTGGCTGTGCTGGCGGGCACGCGTGGATAGTACATGCGTTTGCGTTCTATAGAGCACTGTGCTATAGTTTGACGATTGGGGAATACGGTGCGGGTATTCAAGGAGAAGGGCTTTGTGCGGTTCCAGTGCAAGGAAAGCATCAGCGACAAGACGCTATGCAAAGCGGTGAGCGATGCGGTCATGGGCTGGTCAAACAGCGTGTGGCCAGACCGGGACAGGGGAAGCGGGGCAGCTACCGCACGATCATCGCCTACCGGGTGAAGCGACGGGCGGTGTTTCTGTTCGGCTTCGCAAAAAGCGGTAAGGCGAACCTCAATGCCGACGAGCTGGAAGCACTGGCGCGACGCGGGGCGGTCTGGCTCGGGGCAAGTGATGCGGTCATCGAGCGCGCAATCACGACGGATGAATTGAAGGAGGTGGACTGTGGCGAAGAAGATCAAGAGCAAGGCTGAGCTGTCCGACAGAGAACGGCTGCGCCGTGAAATCGTGGAAATGACCGAGGGGCAGCACCGGCTGGGCCTTGTGAGCGACGAAGAGTTGAGCCAAATCACCATGCGCATGCTCGGGCGCGATGCTCTGCCCAAGGTGCCGCCGATGACGGCGGCCGAGATCGTCAAGGTGCGGGAGCGCGTCGGCGTCAGTCAGGCCGTGTTCGGCGGCTTCCTCAACGTCGGCACGACCACGGTCAGCCTGTGGGAGCGCGGCGCCCGTCGGCCGACGGGCACGGCCTTGAAGCTGCTGCACGTGGTCAAAACCAGGGGCCTCGAAGCGTTGCGGTGAGACACTGCTTGCCGAGCGGCTTCGAGTAGTAACGGATCAGCGCTGGACGCTTCGGCTTCGCCTCACTACCGACCGTCAAAGGAACAAACCGCAGACAGTTCTGCAATGGGCCATGGCACGAAGTCGCTACGCGACAGCCCGCTGAGGCGGGGGCAGGAGCCGCGAGGGTGGCGCCCGGAATGGACAGTAACCAGTTGAGAGAACAGGCGTAACGGGGCGGGGAGCCCCAGCTTGAGGATCGA
>JAKFWF010000028.1 GCA_021730785.1 Hyphomicrobiaceae bacterium | reverse complement strand
TCTCGTTGGCGAACTTGAATACCTCGTTCTTGTGCTGCGGGCGGATCGTGCAACCCGCCCACAGCGCCGCATACTCGCTTTTCAGCGAGTCGAAAGATCTTACAGCCATTGGTTTCTCCTACTTGTGAAGATTCACGAGTCGCGATCGCGGCTCCAGCGCCACGAATTCGTGCTTTTGCCCGATGTCCCAATCAAGCACGTCGCCAGCTGCGATCTCTCGTTCCCATCCGATGCCGCGCGCGAGCAGGCGCCCTCTCGCGACGACCGTGATGTGGATGTCTGCCGCCCCGTGCTCGTGCATCGGCAGAATGTCGCCGACGTCGTCGAAGTCGTAAACGACGCCGGTTAGCTTTCCGACGTTCAGCGGCTTCTCACGCAAGGGCAATGGGGCCACCTTGCGGATATGTAGACGGCGCGACGGGCGGTTCTGGTGCAGGCGGCGGCACATAGTCGGCGATCTCGATCGTGCCGTCGTGCACCTCTGCCCAGAGATCAGGCCGGTCGCACTTGCTCACGACCACAGAGCCGAAGATCTCGCACTGCATAATCGCGACGGTGTGCTCGGCGTCGGCGTAGGTCGCACTTAGGATGGTGTAGGTGCTCATGGCGTGATTTCCTCAAGAATGAGAGTTGCGGCAGCGACGCCGCCAAACAGGCGAGATGACGCGGAGCCGTTGAGGCGGATAGTGCCGACACTGGGGCCAACACGAACGCGGGCGGTGATCGCCGACGTGGTAGCTGGAACCCACTCCCAGGTGAATTCAAGTTTCTGCAGGGTGCCGACGTCGAGCACCGTGTTGGCCCCAGCGCACACCTCGATGCCATACCTGTTGTTGCCGTCGAACACGGTCACGGCGACAGCGTGCAGAGCGTTGGTGCCGCTGTCCTGGAACAGGGCGGCAATGGCTGCCTGATTGCTGGTTGCGTTTCCAGACACAAAGCAGGAAAACGTCGCTCGCACCCGGTTCGTTGTTGTTGCCGGAGTGATCGAGGCGGTAACGACCTCGGTCCCTTCCGTGATTTGTGGAATCGTGTCATCGGCAGGGATTACGGTCGATAGGTTGACATTGGACGTGTGCGAAGCAAAAGCGCGAGAGACCAGTTTGCTTGCCCCGTTTGCCAGAACGAACGCCGTAGTCGCGATCTGGGTGGTGTTTGTTCCGCCGGCTGCCGTCGGTGCAGTAGGAGTACCGGTGAGGGCGGGGCTCGCAATGTCGGCCTTGAGCAGCAGCGCCGTCGCGATCTTGTTAAGCGTGTCGTATGTGGTCGACACGCCACCCTTGAGCAAGATCACGGCATTCTGCACGAACGTCGTGCTCGCAATCTGACTGGTGTTTGTGCCGTTTGCTGCGAGGGGAGCCGTAGGCGTTCCGGTGAATGCCGGAGACGCAATGTTGGCTGGCGTGTAAGTAAGTGCTCCCGTCACATCGCCCGAAGTCAGCGACACCGCGCCAGTACGGGTGTTGAACGACGATACGCCAGAGACCGACCCCGACAATGCCGCCTGTACGAACGCCGTGGAGGCCGCCTGCGTCGTGTTCGTGCCACCAGCTGCCGTCGGGACAGTCGGCACGCCCGTGAATGCGGGGCTCCCCAGCGGCGCCTTCAATCCAAGCGCGGTCTCGACCTTGGCCAGCGTGTCGTAGTCAGAACTGACCGTACTCTTGAGTATGCTGATCGCAGTTTGCACGAAAGCGGTGGTAGAAAGCTGGGTCGTGCTGGTGCCGTCTGCCGCGCTAGGTGCCGTGGGCACGCCCGTCAGCGCCGGGCTGTTGGTGTTGGGTGGCGTGTATCCCAGTGCTCCAGTGACGTCGCCAGACGTCAGCGTCACGTTGCCAGAACGTGAGTTGAACATCGACACGCCAGTGGTCGCCGTAGCGATTGCTCGTGCCACGAACGATGTGGACGCCGCCTTGGTGGTATTGTCTGCCAGCGGCGCTAATGGCACTGTCGGCGTGCCGGTGAGCGCGGGCGAATTCAGATTGGCTTTCAGTGCCAACTCGTCCCTGGTCGCGTCAATGATGGCGCCTAGAACTGCGCGCATTTTTGCCGCTGTAATAGGGTTCCTCGTGTCGACGACGATGGCACCATTGACGAGTCCGGTAGCCTCGGAGAGATTAGCCATGGGTCAATTCCTCACTAATTCTGACTGATTTTCAGCTGAATCAAGATATGCGCAACAGCATATAAAGATACGAAAACCCACCATCCCCGCCCTGAGCCGTGCCATTCGGAATCGCCGTGTATCCGGTTAATTGCCAAACTCCGGCTGGAAGGCCGAGGTTGCTCCAGAATGACGACGTATAGGATTGACCCAGTATCGCGCCCGTTCCCGGCCACGCTGCTGCTGACAAATACGAACACACACATGTGTAACTGCCGGGGTTGGGATAGGTTGGGAACGCAGCGGGCGGCGTAGTCCACCCTCCGATGCCGTTCAAATAATGGGTGGCGTTGCCATCAGGCGTGGGCAGACCTTTGACGCCGGACGCCGTATCTGGCAGCAGTGCCGCGGCTTGTGATCCGGTGATGTCTTCCGGGTCGCCAATCGAACCGCGACGGGCCTTGAACGTGTTGGCCGGCATGTTTGCCGCTTTGGTGTTGTCGACCACGTCAGGATCGATTGTCCACACCGCACCAGACGAAGTGACGGTGATGTCGCCCTTGTCGCCGTCGGCGAGGGTTCCGCCGCCACCGCCACCGCCACCGCTCGACGAGATCACGATCTTGAACTCGCCAGACAATGCCGGGCTTTCAACAAGCGCGAGTGTGATATTGGCGCCAGCGCCGAGCGAGCGGATCTTTTGGCGGCCAGCCCTCATG
Organism: Hyphomicrobiaceae bacterium; assembly: GCA_021730785.1. Taxonomy (GTDB): domain Bacteria; phylum Pseudomonadota; class Alphaproteobacteria; order Rhizobiales; family Hyphomicrobiaceae; genus JAKFWF01. The sequence goes on along the minus strand of JAKFWF010000028.1, from coordinate 135,653 downwards.
CCTTCGTAGACATCGACCGCACCGCCGACCGAGCGCATCGGCATCGACCATGGCGCAATCTTGAATGCACCTGCGCCGCTGTTCAGCGTCGGATCGTAGAGCAGCATCGTCAGTGTCGAAGCCGCGATGTCGCCAGCGACCAGCGCCCCGCCGATCGAGTTGTAAATCTGCTTCGTACCAATGGCGTTGACGTTGATAGTCGCCGGCCCGGTGTTAGCGGCCACAGGGTAGAAGATCATCATCATGCCCTTGAAGTACGACTTGGGCAGAATGAACGAGCCGATCGATCCGATGATATACGTGTTGGCGCCGCCAGTGTCCTGGCCGACCACTCCACCTGAAGCATAGCGCGCGATCGCCTGCGATAACATTTTCAGATCTGTATCGGGACCGGTCGGACCGTCAAGGGTCATGTCGGCCGTGAGCGGGATGTACTCCATTTCCCGGAAGCGGACATTGTCCTCATCAGCGGTGAGAATGCCGGATGCGTTCGGGGCAGTGTTGTCGATTTTGGTGTTGAAGTCGCGCATGTCAGCAGAACTCCTCGCTGAAGGTGGGCTCGAAAGTGTGGGTGATGCAGATGCCGTAGAGCTCCAGCGGAGCGTCCCAGATGATGATCACGTTTGCAGGCTTAACGCGCTCAATAAGACATTGAAAATCAAGATACTTCTGATCGACGCAACCATACGGAATGGGGTAACCAGGACCGCCCGACGTGCCGCCGTATGGGTATCCGCCGCAGGCCCCATCGCGCTGGTTGATGTAGACGCGGAACCGGCCGAGTTTCGGGAACAAGTCGTACCGCTTGGGATATGTCGCGGCGTAGAGCGCCGGCTTCTGCACTAGCCAGCCTGGCGTCACCGAAATCCGCACGTCGAACAAGAGCGCTAGTTCGATCCAGTCCTCGGCCGTCGACCAGCGCCGCTTGTCGAGACGCCACATCACCCACTTTCGCCGCTCTTCCAGCGTTTGATACTTCGGCAGGCATGGGTCGGGAAGCGAGACCGCGATCTCCCACTCCCGGATCAATTCCGTGGTGGTTCTAGGATCAAGCTCGATCGCCAGTCGGCAGAGCGCCTCCCAGGCATCCTCGTATGCTTCGGCAAAGGCCGAGTAGAGCCGATAGGCTACCATGCCCGCGATCCGGAAGGCATCCCAGGCGATGCCGAGCGGTAGATGCGCCTGCAGCAGAGCGAGAGATAGACCGCGTGGCTCAAGGTAGTAGCAGCTCATGGGCGCCTCACGAGATCGGAACCGGGAACGTGATGGTGCCGAGCCGCGGCATTTCGTTGAGTCCAACTGCAATCGTGGCCGCCGGCGCCGTCATGACCATCGCCCTAAGCCCGGTCTGGCCTTCCCGGTCGTAGGTGTCGAAGATTGCGCAGCGGATGGCGTCGAGTTGGACGTCGGTCGCATAGTCGACCGCTTCTTGGAAAAACTGCGTGAGGCTTGCCGAGATAGACCGCCGCATTGATGCGGTGTCAGGCGTGATCGAGGTCAGCGTGATGTCGATCACCTTGGGATCCGGCGACATGAGGATCACGTCCTCTTCGGCCGTGTGCGCTGGCATGATGTTGTCGACGATCACCTTCTTGACCGCGGCGACCTCCTGAGCACTGGGGAACGGGTTGGCATCCTTGTCCCGCATGAAGGCGATCTTGACTTGACCCTCGGCAACGCCGTTGGTGGCGCCGAGGGTCGCCTGCCGCACCCACACCCGAGTGACGCCAGGCACGGTCTTGGCGACGATCTTGATCTCAAGCGCTGAGAACATGCCGAAGTCGGTTCCGAGCGCCTCGATGATGCGCGCCCGATAGCTATCGGTGGTCTCGACCTCCGTGCCGCCACCGAGCCCGCCGAAGGTCACCAGCGCGCGACTGTCGAAGCCTGCAATGGATAGATTGCTCGACAGCGTGCCGCCGGCATCGATGTTGCCGCTCGGGCCCGTCGCGGTCGCCGTCAGATCGGCGTTGCCCCAGACGCCGGAGACGAGCGGCGACCCGGTGGCCGTGGTCGCCGGCGAGCCAGAAATCTGGTAGGTGAATTCATCAGCTGCCGTGACGGTGATGGCCGCCGTGACGTTGTACTCGACTTGATCTGCGCCTGAGATCGTCAGCGACTGACCGGTTGCCAGATGATGCGGCTCGACCGTCTCGAAGATCGCAGTCGAGCCTGATCTCGTCAGGCTGTTGGCGCGCAGCGACTGGGTGACGATCGTCGCTGACCGGTCGGTGATGTAGGTCTGGTTGTTTGCCGAGAACTGGGAGTTGATCGGGATGATCGTGCCCGACGTCCCGGTGATCACGACCGTGCCGCGCGACGGTGCCGCCGGGTTCGGATCCAGCTTGGTGATGTCGCGCCACCAGCCGCCGAACAGAAACGGACGGGATGCGGTCTGCGGGAACGGCTCGTTGTCGCCGTACCTTTTCAGGGCCACGTACCAGTCGTGCAGGGCCGATCCTAAGCTCTTGACCTTGCCGCCGATATACGAACGCCGCTCGGTCGAGGGGTCGAGCTCGGGAAGGTAGGAGCGGACATAGGACTGCAACGACGCGATAACGTCGCGCCGGCCGGGAATGATCAGACCCATCTAGCCCCTCAAGATTGGTTGGTGATCGACCGGCGCTTGGTCTTCTCGGCGATTACGAACGCCCGCTTGGACTGGCCGCCGTCGATCTCGACGATCGCTATGGTGAGATTGGTAGACCGCTTGTCCGGGTGGGCTGCGACAGATGCGGATACGCTCTTGACGAGGCCCTCCTGGATCATCCAGCGCAGCGAGGCCTCGGCTTCGAGCCGCAGCCCGACGACGGTCCTGGGGTCGAGCCGGCGCTGCTCGTAGAGCCAGAGCCCAGATCCGTGCCGGTCGTCGGGGACGTCGGACACGAGATCGCCGATCCAGCCGCGGCGCTTGATCGGATCGGCAACCTCGTCCTCGTTGGCGCGGCGGTCAGAGAACACAGAGACCATGATCGCGGACTCGAACCCGTCGATCACCGCCATGTCGGATGTCTCGGTGTCGATCACGAGATCATAGAAGCCATCGGCAGTACGGGCGAATTCGAGGTCGGCGTAGATCGCATCCGGCTTCGAGATGTTGCTGCTCAATTGAACACCTGCGGCCCGTTGTTGAGAGAAGCGATCACATTGGCCTGCATGGTGGTCAGCCTCGCGTTGATCATGGCCATCACGATCGTGTGCAGAGCAGTGTCGGTCGTGGTGTAGGAGAGCCCGTCGATCATCAGTTTGGCCGACTGGTAGACGTTCGTTTCGTTGAGGGTCGCGATGTAGGCAATCGACAGCGGCGCCCGGTCACCGATGGCAATCCTGATCTTCGGCGAGAACAGCGCGACGATCACCTGCTTCGAGACGGTGACGGTGGCGAGCATGGTGTCAGGATCAACGCCCGGAGTCGACGAGGTGTTCTCGACGAATGACGATGCCTGCCAGCCATGGCTGGCGTTTTGAAGGCTCGCCTTGAGTGCGGTTAGGAGCGGCGCGGATGCGGCTGGCATGTCAGTCCGTGATGCACTTTGCGGCACCGGTGCAGATCACCGAGCCACACGAGGTGACCGATGAAATCCGGGCGTTGCGGCGGTTGTTGACGATGGTCTTCGGGGAACCGGTGACGATTACCTGAAGCCCGTGGATAGGGCAGATGTAGACGTCACCGATGCGGGCCGAAGGCTTGTTCTCGTCGATCGTGTTCGGGGAACCGGTGACGATAACGCCGCCATGAGTGCCGCGATCGCTGATGCGGGAGTCCTTCGGCATGTCGGTCAGGAGCAGTTGATGTAGTAGATGCCGCCGGTGTCCGTCCGGCAGTCGCCGCCGACCTTGTCCACGAGATCCTTTTTGGTGGTCGTGGTCGTGGTGCCGTTGGCGTCATGCTTCATCGCGTTGCCCGTGTCGTGGTTGACATAGGAAACTTCACCCGGCTTCTGCTCGTCGGTGCGCTTGGCAGGCGGTGGCATCGCAATCGCGATCATCTTGCCTTCGTCGCCGTCAAGCGGAAACATCAGTACAATACCGTCCTTCATCGGCGAGCCCTGGACGCCGTAAGGCTCCAGCACCTTCGCCGTCACTTCGTGGCCATCCGACTGCACTCGGATCAACTTGAACGGACCCTTGTCGTTCGAGACCGTGACGATCTGACCCCAGCGTGCGGTGCCGTCCATGTCATTCCTCCCCCTGATATTCTTCGCCGGCGAAGTCCGGCGCTCCGCCGAATGAGCCGATGTCGCCGCCGCCCGATCCGGTCTTGGCGGTGCGTGACGACTCGCCTTCGCTCGATTCCGAGAACGCGTCGTTGTAGGTGCAGATTACTTCCGTGGTCGCGCCCTTGGACCAGTCCTTGTGGAACCGAACCGCGACGATGAAGAGCTCGTCGGCGAGGTTCCAGTGATCGTCCCGAACAGGTATGATGAAGCCTGGCCACCACAACTGGCCGGGCGCCATCTCGAAGCCAACGACCTTGGCCGAATACTGAAAACCTCTGGCCTTCGAGAGGTTGGACCGCCACTTGGCGCCCTTCTTCGGCGACCCTGAATTCGAACCTTTGCCGCCGCGCACATGCTTGCGGCGCTCTGGCCGGACGCCCGTGTCGGTGGCGATGCCCCACTTCTTCGACATAGGGTTGGCTTGAGCCGGCTTGTCGTCCTTAGGTTGACCTTCCCAGTGCTTCATGTCGTTCTGGGACTTCTGCGAGGCTTGGGCCGTGGTGTTGTGGCGACCTGTGTCGGTTTTCTTGTACTTGCTCTCGGTGCAGTTGTTGAGCGGGTTGTCCTCAAGCGCTGAGAACAGCATGCCCGGGCCGCGCTGCTTTCTGTTGCGATCTATGACGATATTGCCCTTGCCGTCGGTGTTCATCACGACCTGGCGTTGGCGTGCCCATTTGTCGTGAAATGCGTGGCCGAGCTCGTCGATGCCGCCGACCGGAACTTCAGCCGTACCGAACGGATCTGGATTGACCTTGTCGATCACGCCAATCTTGGACAGACCCATCTTGCCAAGGCCCTTGCGCAGCATGTCGGCGAAGCCGATCGGGGGCTTGTGCTCGTGGCCAGGGCCGAGTGTCGAGTCGACAAAATCCTGCGTCTGGTCGCGGATCTTCAAGACGATCTCATGGGACTTCCACGTTTCCGACCCGTCGACCTCGTGCACGTGTCCTGTGATCGTAGGGGTCGAACCCATGAGGATCTGAACGAAGTCGCCGAGGTTGATCGGCAGTGGCCGGCCGCGCTGCTCGGAAATGGTCAACGTGGCGTCGCCAGCGACCTTGTCGAAGGCCTGGTTGACGGTGACCGATTTCCATCCCTGATACGCCGCGCCGTTGACGACGACGGTGACGGTCTCTGCCGGCATCGACATCTCAGTTGTCCACCAGCAAGGCCGAGACCGGGCCGTTGTAAAGCATGGGGTTCAGTGGACGATCTCCCATGTTGAGGTCGACCATCGTCTGCAATCCTGCATCGGTGTCGTAGAGCGTGTAGCAGAGCACCGAGGCCGGCAGCAGGTGGGTTTCGACCTGCACGACGTGGGGGAGCCTCACCTCAAGGTCTCGCAGCACTTCCGAGGTCGCGGTCAGAAGCTGGCGCAGTTCGCGGTGGACGTCGGCCGGCAGCGACCGCGACTGGATGATGTCCCAGCGGCGCAGGAGATCGGTTTCGGCGTCATAGACCTGATCTGACGTGCTGTAGGTGCGCGCCACCACGGCCTCGCACAAACAGGCGAATGCGATGGCCTCGGTATAGATGCCGAGCATGTAGAGAGCGACGGCGCGGGCGTCGCGGTCGATGGTGAGTGCCATCTTACTCGACCTTCAAACTTGCTGCGACGCTCGCCGAACCGGCATCGAACACCGATTTCATGCCGGTGGCGAGACGCTCAGGGCTGAGGGTCGCGACATCGAGTTTCGCTGCCGAAGTCATGGCCGAGGATGCGAGTTGGATCAGGGTTGCCGGGTCGGTTGCGAGGTTTCGTGCGGACGATTGCAGTTGCAGGGCTGGCGCGATGTTGGCAAGACCGGAACTGATCGTGCTTCCGATCGACTGGATCTGCGTTGCGATGGCGTCCCGAGAGAATGCCGACATGGCGCCGGCGCCGAACGAAGCGGCGAACGATCCGGTGATGGTCGAGACTGCAGACCCAGCAAGCCCTGATACGACCGCTGCGATACCAGAAACGATGCCTGGAAAGATCGTTCCAGATGATGTGACAGAAAACGTCAGATCAAGCGTGATTACGCCGGAATCCTCATCCTCTCGCTGGTACTTGTAGGGCCCGACCGCCGAGCACGTCCAAGATCCGAGGTACGGATGATTGAGCGTGCCCGGACCCGGCTTGTTGAGCGCATCCCGCAGCCGGTTCAGTTTGGCCGACAGGCCAGTCCCGAACAGCAACGCCGTGATCTTGAAAGTTGGGGCATGCCCGCCGTTATCCTCGTCGTATCGAATTGAACTGTTAGGATACTGATGATGAATTATATTGCGGCCTTCCTCGCCCGTATCCTTGGGCACATAGAAGGTCACGCCACGGAATGATGCCGGGGAAAGTTCTGCCAGAAGCATGGTCGCTCCTTACGGGCTCGACTGGCCAGAGCCAGCACCAGCGTCGGGCGTAGCAGTACCGCGGCCGGCAGTGGCGCTGATCCCACCGATTTCACCGTTGCCAGAACCGTTCACCGGGCCGTTCACAGTACCAGTCACCGTCACAGTGATCGGAATTGAAGAAGGGATGTTCACCTGGATAGGGTCGACCTTGACGGCCACAGACTGAGGGATGGCAGAGGCTGCATCCGCTGAGAACGAGCGCCCGCTCCAACTCATCGGGTTGACGCTCTCCGGCCCCAGTTGAAAAAACTTCGGCAGCATGTCCTTGTAACCCTTTGGGGCTTCAGGCAGTCGCTGGAATTGATCAAACGGCGACATTCTCGCATTAGCACTGGCAGCAGCACGCTCAGCGATTGCCGCAGACTCAGGGGACATGGTGTGCAGGCCAGGATAACTCGGCGCCGCGTCTTTGTTCCCAAACACGTAATTCCAGGCTTGCCCCAGAAGTCCATCGCCAATAACACCACCCTTTTTGTCTCCGCCAGCCAGGAACTTCAATAGGCCGTTTTCGCTCAACTCCTTGGCGCTCTTGCCTATACCTTCGATCGCCCCACTTAGAGCGTCGAGGCCATATATGATGACACCTATCGAGTCTTTGCCGAACGCGTCATTCGCAGCGCGGTCCAAGGATGCCGCCAACCGCTGCTTCGCCACGTCGTAGCCGTCGTACTCGCCTTTACCGTTCCTAATGCCCTCTATACCCCTTGCATCTCGCGCCGTAGAAGCGGCGCGCTCGACCATCACCCACATTGCCTGACCGGCGTTGCGGTCCTTGCCGAGCGCAACCATGCTGTCAATGAACTTCTGGTTTCGAATGAAACCTGGGAGCAGCTTGGACAGAGTTTCTACGTCATTGCCTGCGTGAGCCTTGTCGAGCTGGGCAGCTATCTTCGGGGTTAGGCCGGCGATGCCGCCTTTCTTGGCCATCGCAGGCAGCACCTTGGAGAAAATAAACCGGTCTGGGTCGGTTCCAAACTGCTCGTTGCCTTTCAGCCAACCGCTGTTGGGCAAACTGCCGGGGTCGATCTTGCCATTTTTCGATAGACCTACCTTATTCATATCTACCAAGCCGAGCGCCCGCCATGCCTCAGCTGTCGATTGGTGTATGGTCACGCCGGATGACAACTTGTTGTAGAGAGTGGCAAGCGCGACACCCGCACCGATCCCCATGCTCTGCACCATCACCGGAAATGCAACGGTTTTGAAACGGTCGGACGTCCCAGGCAACGAGTACCGGGCAGCTTTCTGCGCCTTGAAGTACTCGTCCAGCTTGAACTTTTCGCCGAACTGGACACGCATGTAGGCAAGGTCTTGTGCCCACTTTGCCATCTGATCGCCAGTGACGTTGCCGCCAAGTTCGCCGGATCGTACCGCAGTTCCGATGTCCTTCAAAGACTGCTCGGCAGATCCTGCATGCTTGCCACCCTTGTACGCTTTGAAGAAAGAGTGCAGCTTCACGAAAGGCTCAAGAGAATGATGGAGTATATCTTCGGCGGTCTCAGGTAGGTTGGACCGGAGATCATCGACGATGTGCAGGTTCTCAGCAATCGTCGTGTTCTTGTACTTCCCCGAGAGATCCCTTGATTTAGCGACGGCCTCGGCAGCCAGTTGGGTTGCGTGCGGCGTGCTACCCCAAGCCAACTCGAGTCTGCGCCTCATGGTGTCGACATCGGCGACTTTTGAGATTGCCGAATCTGCGCCATGGACGATCTGCTTGCCGAGGTATAACCCACCAGCAGCGTTCATGAGAGCGCCACCGCCAGATCCAACGATGGGCGTTCCACCGCTGCCGCTAGTAGCAGGCGCGGCTTCAAGTTTACGCCTCTGCTCAAGAGCCCAGGCCGCTCCGCGGTGGTTTTGATCGGGCAACATAGGGGCAAGCGGTTTGACGTTTGCAGCAGCCGCAGCAGCCTTCGCATAATTGGATAGAGCGCTGGTTGCGCCACTGATTCCAGAAGCAGTCGAGGCCGCAGCGCTGCCGAGTGTGGTTATTGATGCAACCGCAGAGTTTGCGGCGGCGCCAGCTTGGTGCACAGCCTTCGACATGGCAGCCGCGGCCCCGCCGAGATTCGAAGCAGGACCAGTGAACTGGTCGACCATGGAGAATATGTACTTGATCGAGAAAGATGCCACTGTGGGTCTCGTTTAAAGCACAAAGCCACGCTAAGATCAGCCCCGACTTAGATGGAGGGACCGATGCGTTTCGTGAGCTTGGCGTTGATGATGATGGTGTCAGTGCCGCCGGTCAGGGCGGAAGAGTTCCCACAGCAGTGCTACAAGGAGCTAATGCTGGTGATACTCAGCACGATCGAGATCAGGTGTGATGACTTGAAACTGACCTTAGCCGGCCATCGCCAGAAAGTGTTCCTGGGAAGGGCACCAGACCAGGCATGCCTGTCGGTGGCTGAGAGCAAATCAAGGAAGGACGCAGCGGATCTTCAGCAGTTCTGGTGTCAGATATCGCGGCGGATGATCAACTCGTCTCGACCGGAGCCTTACGTCGAGGCCCGCTAGTAAGTCGTCTTCCGCACAGAGGCTTTCGCCTTTTCCTTCTGATACCACAGGAAGTCCTCCTGTAGCCCCATCAACTCTGCAAGCGGGTATTGACACGCCGACTCGTAGTCGAGGGCGCCTTCGTATGCGAGACAGAGACTGGAGACGAGTCGGCGCCATTCGACTTGGCCTTCGATCCTGTACCCAGCATAAAAAAACTCGCGAATTCAGAAGCGACCCGATCCCAGTCGGACACTCCCCCGAGCTCGCCAATCTGCTTCATGACGTGATCAGTGATCGGCGCCTTCGGATCCCCACCAACATACGCCAGCCTGGCGTTGTTCTTGAGCGTGTCCATCACGAACTGGGAAAAAGTCGCGTATTTCTCGGGTGGCAGACCAGCCGCCATCATCGCCATGACGTCTATCTGCTTGTCTTCCATAGCGGCATCGTCCGCCACCACGGGGGCTGGCTCCACGCCCACCGCAGCTGCCTTTTCGATCTCGGCGGCGAAAGCCTTGCGGTAGCCGATCGCGCCCTCGGTGGTCCATCCCTGCATGATGGAGTGCACCTTGTATTGGTCTAGACTAGGCGCCCGCACCGTGATCGTGTTTGCCGGCATGAACGTGCCGGCACTCGAATACTGGAATTCAAAATCGAACGTAATGGTTTTTTCGCCGCGCATATGAGCCCCCTCAGTTGCGATGTTTCAGTGGAACAACCGTATGGGAACCCGTATTGGGCCCCCACCGATCACGGAACGAACTTGCCCATGCACTCGACCTGGATGTTGCCCTCGGCTTCGTACTTGGCCATGAACTTATTCGTCATGTATACCTCGCTGAAAGCTCGCTGCTTCGTGTCGTTCACGATCAGCAATGTAGCAGAGATGCCGTCCGAACTGTCGGCATGAAACTGCGCGACGAAGTCCTGCATCTCGGCAGTGTTGGCGACCTCGAATTTGATCGAGGTCATGAACTGCTTGGCGTCGACACCGTGGACGATCTCAAAGGCATGGCCACCAGCCGAAACGGTTCGAACCTTGCCTTCACCGCCGCCTTCTTCGTTGAGCGTGCCAGGAACGATCTTGATGATTCGACCATTGATCATGACGGTCGGCGTCGCTAGGACGCGTGTTTGCTCAAGTGTAGCCATGTCTCGTCACCATTCCTTACTTGTTTTAGATCAGGCCGTTGTGCCGCCAGGAGCGAAGTTGAACTTGACGCTGCCGATGATCGCACCGAGTTGACTCATCATCGGAGCGTCAGCCGAGATCTCGACCCGTCGCAGTGCTGGCTTGATGGTGACGACGAGATTGTCCTCGAAATACTTGCGGGCATCACGGCCCTTAACCGTCAGCGCGAGGTCGGAAAGCTGATCGTAGAGCAAGTACAGGAAGGCGCGGATAACGGCCTCGGTCGCGATTGAGTAGCCGGGGACCGGGATGCCGGACGACAGGCGGTACTGGCTGAATTGCTTGCGGCAGTTGCGGACAAGATACTCGCGGATCACACCGTGCGTCTGGCGCCATTCGAGGTACTTCCAGGTGTCGTCGGCATTGCCGGCAGAGTCGTTCTGCCAAGTCGTAACCACCACGCCCATGATCACCGCGTTGTTCTGGCGGTTGCCGCCGATCACGGTGATGCCGCTGTCCTGCAACTCGCGCTGCTCTGGCTCCGAGTAGCCAGAGCCCTTGAGCGGAACTCGGGTGTAGAGGAGTGGCGTGTTGAACAGCGGTAGCGCCGCCTTGTCCATGCCGCCGAACTGGTCGAGCGGCTCGTTGGTGACGACGAGATCGGAGATCGAGATCTGGTCCTCAAAGCGGCGAGAGACCGCGGCAGCGAAACGAGCGGCCTGAACGTCCGGCATCTCGGGGATGTGCGGGCCGATCCAGTACGGGGCCGAGTTCGCCTTGTTCGAGAGCAGGACGATTTCCGAAGAGTTGAGACTTAGCGCCAGCTCTTTCACGTTCGAGAACGTGTCGGTGACGTATCGATAGGCCGTGCCGTCCTTGACGTCGTTGTCGACGTTCTTGCGGGAGTTGATGAAATTGTAGAGATAGCTCGACGTGTAGGCTTCCGGATAGACGATGTCCTGGTAACGGAGATTCTGGACCTCGTCGAACAACGTCGTCAGGATCGGGTTGGTCGCACCGCCTGCCCATCCGGTCAGGGTGTAGGTCAGGCCCGGGACGATGGCAGGGCGGTCATACTGATCGAGGACTGAGATCAGCCACGTGTTGCACGCCGTCCCCTTGTTGGCCGCGGTGAATGTCACAGACGAAGCCTCAAGCACAGCGGTGAACGGTGCCCAGGTGTCGGCTTGAGCGAGCGCCAGCAGCTTGGCGCCGACCGCCGCCGCCGTGTCGCCGATCTCGACGTCGATCTCGTAGCGGTCGTTCTCGGCAGACGCAACCGAGACATAGATTGTGCGAGCCGTCGTTGCGGTGCCGGCAAAGACGCAAACCGCAGTGCCAGCCGTGCCGGCGCCGTTGTCAGCAAGCGCGATGGCGTCCACATTCGTGACCGGGTTCACCTCGCGGAAGGCACGAGCTATCTGCGCCAAGTGCGATCGGGCGCCGAACAGGGCGTTGATCTCGGCCGCGGTGCGCGGCATGTCACGATAGAGGCCCGTCGTCCAGGCGCCGGCTGTCGTGGTCTGCCCGATCAACAGCGCGCGGCGATCCTCTAGACCAACCTGCGCGTCTCGCGGGATGATATTGAGGGTGACTACTGGGTTCGAAACGAATGACATGATGCGTCAGTCCTTCTGCTTGTTGGCCGCCTTGGGGGCGCCTTTGAGGGAGGGCGCCGCACTCTCGACAGGATCGGCAGCAGTTGCGAACTCGTCAGGGACGACAATCACGGCGCCGTCGGCGATGCGCGAGCGCCAGTAGAGATCGGCCGGCTGACCGTCGATGGCATTGACCCGGAAGGTCTGGCCCGGCAGCTTGCCACCCGTTGTCACCTGGGCCTCGACCTTGAGCGCGATCTTTTCGATCATGACGTCTTGAAGCTCCCCAGCAGAGGTTGCGGCTTCCCGTCATGCAGGATGCCGGTGAAGTCTAGTTCGTGGAACGATGGAACGCCGATCGGCAGAACCGTTTCTGGCGGTGTGCCGGCTGCGATCGCGGTATCGTCGATCTGCGACCAGTTCCAAGGCGCGATCGCATCGGCGTTGGTCAGGTAGGCCGATGACTGGAAGGTGTACCGGTGCGAGTAGACCGCATTGTTGGTCGAGCTCGCCCCGCCGTGCGCGAAGAACACCGAGGCGTATGATCCGCCGTCTACGAGCTCGGAGCGCTCCAGTTTCAATCCGTAGAACGACCGCAGCACTGCCTTGAACACTTCTCCCTGAGCAAGGTCAATCGCTTTGACGTGGGCCGACGAGTTGGCGGACGGAATGAACACGACGATCTCGAAACCGTCAGTTAACATCTGCCGATAGTCGGTGCCGGGGCCGATGTCGGCGACCGCACCGCTCTTCGAGCCCGACGCCCGGACCGCATTGACCGTGGCTTCTGGACAGACGAACATCGCCGAGTAGGAGGGAGTGAACTTGGCGTCATCCTGTGTGTACTGGCGGTAGGCGACCTCCGGGTTGAGCGCGCCGAAGATACGGATGTTGCGGACGACGATTGGCGTCAGCACCGTATAAGAGCGCATCACCGAGTCTGGTGTGCGGAACGTCAGCGTTGTCGCTGATGTGGCGGTTGCCGAATGCCAGCCAATAAGTTCGGCTTCGAGCCGCTCGAGCAATTTCTCCGAACCTGTGAGCGTGATCGTTGAGATCTCACTGCCGGGCCGAACCACGAACTGCCGCGCCGATCGGACCTCGACCAACTGTCGGTTGCCATTCAGCCAATTCGAAGAGAACCCCGTCAGATTGGAAACGAGGCTCCAGGCGGCCGATAAGTTAGGATCTGGCGTAGTCGTCAGATCGTGATCGAAGGACGTGGTGATCAGAACATCACCGCTGCCGAGCACTGCCGCCGCAGTGATGGCGTTTGGCGTATTGGCGTCGGTGATCGAAACCCCGATCTTGTCGCCGATTTGCACGCCGTGTGCTGACGGGCAAGTGATGGTGCATTGGCGGTTGGCGACGACAGAAATCTGCGTCACCGGGAATGGATCCGAGAACACAGACGTCCACTTTGGGATATTGACGCCGCCGTGCAGGACGAGGGGGGTGATCTTCATGTCACCCGCCGATGGTCTTGCGCCAGACCACTTCGCCGAGAATGCTCTCGATTTTGGCCTTGGTCTTGTTGACGGTCAATTCCAGGAAGGGACGGGCCGCCATCTTCGATGTGCCCTGATTCTGGGCGATGGCGTAGTCGAAGCCATTGTTGAAAGCGCCCTTGGAGCCGAATTCCAACCACATGCCCTGAACCGCATAGTCGACGGAGCCTAGCAGCTGTCCGGACTGCACTGCCGGGTAGTTGCCGGGTGCCGAAGACTGCCGCGGCTGGTTCGGATACATCCGCCCGCTGCCGCTCGCTTCCATGCCGCTACGGTTGGTCGTGACCAGGACCTTGCCGACCATGTCGGCTGCCGCTGCCACACCGATGCGAAACCGCATTGGCAGCCCCTGGAGCGACCCCAGTGCCTTGCCTTCGCCCTGTTCGGAGAAGCCACCAGCCATCACAGCCCCTCAAACGACAATGCGCCCGCAAGCCGATCGGCCACGAGCGCATTTGGGGAACCTAACGATGTGCATACCCGCGCCGGGTCTGCACCGCAAGAGCGGATCGCGATATATGACAAGATGTCGCAGGTGCGGGCCATGACTTACCTTGCTGCCTGGGTGTTTTCATCACCCTGGTTGGACGTTACGATGCGGAGTTCCTTGTTACGCAGATCGACGTTGTCGACGTTGAGGATCTGGAACAGGTGACCGGTCGCATCCCGCACACGATCGCGACTGTCGAATGGTATCGTCGTGAAGCGGATCGTAAATGTGTGCGTCGGGCGCTTTCCGTTGATGTCGACCATCGCCCATTCCGAGTTCATGCCTGCCGACTTGACCGATGCTCGGGTATGGAACACCCTCGTGTAGTCGTGTCGCGCCTCGGCCGAGCCAGGCGCTGGCGCCACGAGCGAGCGCCGCACCACTTCGATGGTCACCTGCTTTTCTGAGATCGACCCCTTGCCCATTACGCCGTGACCCACCGGTAGACGTAGTCGGCAATCAGGCTCTTGGCCTCGGGAGGAATGAGCGAGCCGCCGCGGGCATTCTTCATCGCGTAGACCGTCGTTGCCCGAACTCCGCCAGTATCGTCGCCACGCTTGTTGTCCATCGCGGCAATCGTCATCAAGAGCGCATGCTTGATCTCATCTGGCAGATCGGGATAACCCGCAGCCTCATCCGTTTTTGTCACTGCGAAGCCGCTCTTGACCGTGATGCGGACCGCGTCCATCCGAAGGGCCGTGTTTGGCCACCGGAGACCGTCGCCGAGGAACAGCATGCCGCACAACTGATGCATCGGCAGGGCTTGATAGATCGTCGCGTCGACGTCGAGGATCTCGCCGGTAGCGGCTGCCACGTATTGCAGACGATCGACAGTCACGAACGGCCGCTTGTTGAGCGCGATGCGATCGTAGAACTGCGGCAGCGTGCCGACCCAGGTCTTGGCCGTCAGATCAATCCGAGCGACGCGCTCGATTTCAGCAGCCGCCACTTTGATGAATGTCGTATATTCAGCATCCCAGAACGTATCCTCGATCGGGCGATTGACGAACGTCTTCACGTCGTCGAGCGACACCGCCAACGGGTCGCCCTGGGAGACCTTCTTCCATGACACGATCGCTGCCGGTGCTATCGACAATTGAGGGCGAGCGGAGAACATTACTTGTCACCACCACCGTTGGCAGCAGCCTTGGCTTGGCGGGCCGCAATGATGGCCTGTTGATTTTTCTCGTTCTGAGTGCCGCGTTTCTTGTTGCCAGTGCCTTTGTCGGCTGGCTCGGCGGCAACATGCTGCTGACCGTATTCCTTGTTTTCTGCCGCGAATTTAGATTGTTCTGCCGGCGACAAGCGCGACTCCTGCTGTGGCATGGCGCGCTGAATTCTACGCATTCCAAGTGCGGCAGAGTTGCCATTAGATTTGGAAACTAATCCGTCCAAACCATTGGCAAAAGTCACACGTCTTTGACCAGCGTTGTAAATCCCCATTCCAGCAGCATTAATTCCATGCCCGAATTGCCTCCCCAAATACCCGAGAACGGCTTGCGGAACATTCGCAGTTGCCAATCCAACAAGCCCGGCGCCAGTTGCCACCCCTTTGATTGCGGTTCCTGTAATTGCGACGCCTAACCCAGTTTTCATTGCACGCTGCCCTTTATCCACGGAACGCTGGCTTGTTTTAGATCTGGAGGCTTGCCCATCGAATTTGGTGCCGGTGGCCGTGTTTCTCTTGTTTCCCATTTTCCTTTATCCTTATGCGTCATATTAAACTTGACTGTCTTCTACCTTTTGCCTGCTCATAGCTTGCCTTTGGAATCCCCATCTCGTGCCCAATCCGAAATGTTGCGTACGCCACGCGCTGACTGTGCTGCGAACTGCGTCGCCGGGTTGGCAAACCCTCGAGGACCGCCTGTGGCCTGCTTGTCGCCTTCACCTTTCTCCTGCGCGCCTGCGGAAAACTTGCCGTTGGCGGCCGAGTATCTTTCTGCCTGCGCCGTTGTAATCCTGGGAGATCCGCCCGGCGGTTGAAAAGCCGGACGCGTAAGATCTGAAAACTGCTTGCCTGGCGATGTTGTTTCGACCAGAGCCTTAGCCGTCGGATCTAGTCCACCATTGCTTGGGCCACCAAACGCCGTGTTATAGGCGCTCTTGGCCTTGTCAAACCCGACACTAGCCAATCCAAAAGTCGCCGCATCAGCGGCACCAAGAACAGCACCCCTTACTCCGTCCTTTTGATAGCCCTGATATGCATTGTAGGCTGCGCGTGCAGCAAGGATCGGCAGGGCAACTCGGCTCAGACCGTTGACGAGAGGAGAATTCAAGATCTTGCCGGCAACGGCTGCGGCCGGGCTCTGCGCCGCCTTGGCTGCGGCATTTGCGATCCCAAGACCCTTTGCAGCACCGGATGCGCCACGGGCTGCCAGTTTGCCGGCACCCTTTGCCGCCTTCTGAGCGTTGCGAGCGCCCCCCGTGACGGCTCCAGCCGCCTGTGCCGAATACTGCTTGACGTCGTATGCTGCCGCCGCGATCGTCGCGCCACCGACTGCGGCATCGATACCGCGGGAGGTCTTGGACTTCTCTGGTGGAGCGCGGTCGTCGCGTGGCATCGACCGGCCACGGGGAGAGGCAGGCGTGCCGTCGCCGAGTAGTTCGTCTCGGCTCAAACCTCGCTTGACGACGCCGGCCATGGGTCAGTGCTTCCAGTTGCGCGCGTTGAGAGCGAACGTCGCCTGTTTCCGGGTTGACGGATCGGGCGACTTCTTCATCTGCTCCAGCTTCTTGACCGGGATCTTCTCGCTTTCGGGAACGCCGGCCTTCTTGTGCAGCAAGCCCTCATGCGATTTCTTGATCTTGATCTTGATCGGGGCTTTGGGCATCTCACTTCTTGCCCTTGGCTGCGACCTTGGCGTTGTGCGCCTTCAACCCCTTGGCGTCGGCCTTCTTGTCACCGGGGCTGTCCTCCCACTGCTTCATCGTCATGCCGGCCTTCTTGGCGTTGGCGCGATCCTGGCGAGCGTCGGTCGCCGACTTCTCCCACTCGGCAGCCGTCATTTTCTTTGCGGCTTCGGCCTTGATCTTTCCAGCCTCGCCCTTCGTCGGTGCAGCAGTGTGCGATGGCGGCATCATCTTGTTCTCGGCCTTCTTCGGCGGCTTCATCATGACTTGGTTGCCTTCTTCTTCTTCGTCATCGCGACGACGTTGGCTTCGTTCGATGCCTGTGGATCTGGATTGGACGCGACCGCCGCGGCTTCTGCGGCGGCCGCCCGCGCTTCTTCCTCTTCCTGCTGCTTCGCCGCTTGGGCGATAATGACTTCGAGGTGGCGCATCGCCTCTTCGTCGCTGCCAAACTCGCCGATCAGGCCCGCACGTCTCAGCGTCGTAAAATGCTCGGCTTCATACGCCAACTCGAATGCCACGACCTCGCCAGCCTGGATCTCGCGCGGCTCGTTGTTCACGCACCAGCGGTTGTTCTCAAAGCTCTGGATGTAGGTTGCCATCGGTTTCCCCCTGACAGGTTCCCGCCGGTCATCCCGGCGGGAACTGGTTGATCATCAGACGCCGGTCGTGAATACAGGGTCTGACATCAGATGGTCGAGGATCGAGGTGATCTGACCGGTCTGGGCACCGCCTGCGTTGAAGGCCGCGCGGACGTATCGCTTCTTCGACACGATGCCGGAGTGGAACACGCGCGACGTGGTCGAGGTGGGCGTCTGCGCCGGCGTGATGATCTTCTCGGCATCGATCACGTTCGACGTCGTGCCGTTGTCCTCAGACTCCTGCCACACCCACGACACGGCGCTGTAGGCCGCGACGGCAGAGATGACGGCGATCATGGTGAGGGACTTGCCACCGTAGGCGTCGGTGTCAATCCACGGCGTGAAGGCTGTGCCGTCCATGGCAACCGCAGCGGCGGTGCCGAGGACAACGCGTTGGCGGGATGCGCGATCGTATTCAAGAGACATGATTCTTCTCCAGTAGACCTGATGATAGGATGAGATTGTAGTGGGACGCGGCCGGCAGTTTGAGCCGACCGCGCGCCGGTTACTGGATCACGAGGATCTTGGCGGCCTCGGGCATCAGCACCCGTGAGGTGTTCCAGCGGCGGAAGATGAACCGGACCTTGGCGTTGGTCGCGAGGGTCAAGTCGTCACGAACGACCATCATGCCGACCATATCGAAAACTTCGAGGGTCCGCATCCAGTCGGCATAGACGATCGGCTTCGAGCCCGAGCCGTCGTTGTAGCTGTCGAGGTCGATCATCCGATCAGTGTAGGGCTCGCCCCAGATTGCGGCGGGCGCACCGTCGGTGACCGGCGTCCACAGCGGACGGCCGTAGCCGTCCTTGATCTGGCGCAGACCGGCCAATGTCTTACGGTTGAAACCAAGGACGCCCTGATAGCCGCTCTTCAACTCGCCAATCAGCTTGGCGATGTCGTCGAATGTCAGAACACCAGAATTCGCCGTGGCAACGGACACGATCCGACTGTCCTTCAGAATGCCCTGCGGCTCACGGTTGCCGGATCCCTTCAAAAATTTGACGCCCTCGGTCTTGGCGAACGACTCGGATGCGTCCGAGCTGATCTCCATTTCGAGGTTGAACGGCGTCGACATCAACTGGTCGAGAGTCACGTCGACACGGCAGGTGTGCCGGAACGTGGTGACTTGCTCCTGGGCGTACTTTGAGTTGGTGTCCTGGGCGGGCTCGGCCTCGCCTTCGTACCAAGACGACTGCAGCACGTCGCGGATCGGCACGTCCATCGACTTGTTCGGGATCGTCCGGTTGCGGCAGAGCATGCGGACCGGCGAGGTCTCGGTGATCTTCTTGCGGATCTCGGAGTCCATGACCTGGGGCACAAGGAATCCGCCGGCGGCGCCGACGTCGGTGCGAAGGGTCTTCATTTCCGGCGTATCCATCAGGATCTTGTGGTTCTTCTGGACCACGAAGTCCCACATCTTCTGGTCGGCCTTGAAGGCCTCCATCGACGCCTTGTAGTGCTCCGTATCGCGCGGGTCCGCGTCCTTCTTGCTGGCGCCCGATGCCAGCGTCATCAGGAGGTCGTTGACGCGCTTCTCGAGGTCGATCGACTTGGCATCGGACTTCTCGAACATCGCGCGGATTTCCTTGGCCTTCTCTTCGGCCTCGGTCTTCTCCTTGGCATGCGCCAGGATCGCGTCCTGATGCTTGGCGGCGAGTTCGTCGTATTTCTTGAAGAACTTCTCTTCGATGTTCTTCACGGTCTCTGCCTGCTTGGCGTCAACCGCGCCGTGAAGCTGCGCGAGCGCGCTCTTCACTTCGGTGTTCATTTTGGCCAGTTCGGCCGAAAGGTCTGGGGTCGCAGACATGGGATGTCATTTTCCGGTTGCGGGGGGTTTAGGCTTGATCGCATCCGCTGCGGCGCTAATGAGCCGTACAGCGTTGAAGAGCTCGGACACGTCCGAGATCGACCCGACATCCCGTTGGGTCTTGCGATCACCGTCCCGGTGACCAGAAATGAACTTCTTTGCCAGAGACTGGCTGAGGCCGAGGGATCGAAGACGAGCTTCCCGCTCGCCGTCCTCCAGGGCATCATACTCGACAACTGAAAACTTCTCGACGGGGGACTCGATGCTCATCCGTGTGAAGTAACGACCGATGTGTCTCTTGACCTCATCGCCGACTTCTTCTGGTAGAACCACTCCGCCTCTAGCGCCGCAAAGCGCCGCATTCGCTTTGTATAGTGCGACACGATTCGCAACAAGGCGTCCGTCGACAATATCTGCGATCAGGAGGCGAGCGTCCCATTCGTCTGCCGACTTTTCTTCATCGACGAAGAGGAACGCGCTCTTGAGTTCGTCAGTGTTCGATCCGAAGTGCGAACGGATACGGGCGAGAGCAGCAGCAGCGTCCCAGGCGCTGGTCTTGGCGTCGACCGGGAGATCCTGGAAGCCAATGAAGCCTTTGATGCCCTCGATGTTCGCCCGCGCGTTGCAAGGGGTGTTGACAACGCTGATCTCGATCAGTTCGAGCTCGTGCAGCACTCGGCCTCCACCCTGCCGCGGCGACGACTTGATGGTGCGGAAGCCGAACGAATTCGACTTGAGAGCCCGGCTCTTGATGGCCGGCGCGATCCGCTTGACGACGAATTCGTCATCCTTGGACATCTCGGCTTCGTAGCGCAGGCCCTTGCGGTCCTCGCCAATCTTGACGATCCGACCGATCGGAACGTCGTCGGTCTTGTGGTTGTAGTAGAGTTGGACGTCGTCATCCTCGGCCACGCGGCGCTCAAGGCTCTTCTTGAAGGCGCCGGGCTGGATCTGGTCGCGGATCTTGTCGCTGTCCCAGGTCGCAGCGTACCCGGTGAGGCGGTAGCAGGTCTCTTCCTCGCGGATAGCCTTGGTCTCGCCTTCCTCAATGAATCCGCTGAGGCCGGACCAAGTGTCAAACATCTTGCGTGCCATGTGGCAGTTCCTCTTTCGGTTTTGGTGTGGTGATCGCGCTTCGCCGCCGCGCAAAACGCGAATGACCGTCGGCGCTGGCGAGGCGCGACGGGTTAGTAAAAGTCGGAATTGCGATGGTTTAGTTGCCATGCTAGGCTTGGGAAGCCAGTACCAAACCTGAGATCGCGGGCACATGACAGCATTTGAAGCCGAGAAGGTCAGGGCCGAGGTTCACCGCGTAATCGGCTACGAAGTCGTGATCCCGACACTAGAAACCTTCATAGCGCGCCACGGCAAAAAGTTTACCGAGAGCAGCGCTTTTTTCGATGTGCTGCTCCCGCACAACCAAGAAGGCTATAGACGGCTAAGGTGTCAGCTGAGATGTCCGCTTCCGGTAACCTGCAAAGAAGCTGTCGACTTGGTCGTGAAAGAGTTTTTTCGACATGAGCGACCTATCGGTTGCCGCGGTTGAACGAATTGGCGACTGATCGACGAATCATCTCTCCGATGCCTTGAGACTGGTGCTTCGGGTCGACCTGCATCGAAGTGATCTTGCCGTTCTTGAATGTCGCCCGGGCGATCGGCTTGCGGTTGATGCTGATGACAACCGTGTCTGGCTTGACTTGCCTCAAATTGGCCAAGGTCTTGCCGTCGCCGAGCACGATCCGCGCCCGTGTGGTGCCGTTCAAAGTCACGAGTTCGGTCGGTTGGAACCGGCCGTTGTTAGATGTCAGCGGTTGGCCTGGGGTGCGGGTCGAGCGGGTCGGTGCGTGCGGCGTCGGCAGGTTCAAGTCTCGCCGGTTGCCGTTGGCATCGACCGCGATGAAACTCAGGCTGCACCGGCAATTGATCAAGTTGCGGAGTGATGCGCCTAGGCTTGCGTCTCCGGGATAGCGCAACTGCTCGCCGCCGACGTCGAACGGAACGTTCAGCCGGCGCTCCTGGCCTTCCGCCTCAGAGTGCCAATCGCGCACTCTGTCGTCCTTCATCGTCACCCATACGTTGAAGATCGTGCTGTCGGCGTCCTTGTTGTCGTCGACCCATTCGATCACGGCCTCTTCTGCCGGGCCTTGGGTCTGGACGTTGGCGATCGCACCGATCTTGGCAGCGAGGGCTTGGACTGCCTTCTTCGCCGTTTCAATGAACGAGGTCGCCATTCGGATGGTGAAGGTGACGAAGCTCTCCTTCGTCTCCATCTGGATGTCTTCGGTCTTGCCCTCCTGGACGGAGAGGCGGGCCTTGGCGATCTCACGGTCGACGCCGGCGATGATCATTGCCGCTTGCTCGCGGGCTCGGGTCTGGAGCCGCTGGGCGTGCAGGTAGTTGAGGGCTGCGTCTTCGAGGCGCCCCTCCTGGTCTGGCTTGCGTCCGGTCACCACCATCACCACCCGGGCATAGTGCCGGGTCAGGATAGCCTCTATCGCGCTCGTGTGCTGGAGACGGGCGAAGTAGGGAAGGTTCCCTTGATAGTCGCGCCACTCTGCGATGTAGAGCGAGCAGGCCGTGAACAGGGGGGCTGCCACCTCCTGCTCAAGCGCGAGCTTGGCGGCCAGCATCGGGTCCATCAATTGCGCTTCTTGCTCAGGTCGGGATTGGACACCCACTGCGATGGGCCTTCCGACTGCTTGCCACCGTAGGGGACGTTCTTCGGGTCGAAGCCGCGTTTCTCGGCCTTGGCCTGATATGCCTTGATGCGGGCTTCATTCGACCAGCCCTTGGAATGGTTCACCCGGTCGTCATTCTGAGCAGCCGCCGCCTTGGCGTGGTAGTTCATGTTGGCGCTGGCGAAAGCCTTCTGCTGATCTGCCGCCAGTCGACCGTTGACCGGGGCCGCCGATCGAGCCTTGGTCGAGTCGACCGCTTCCTTGACCGCAAGGCCGGTGTTCACGACCATGCCAGGCAGGCTCATATCCCACGCGCCCCGGGTCGCACCGGCCAAGCGTTCGCCGGGTTTGGCCGTGATCGCGCCATGGATCGCACCGCCGGCGATCAGAGCGCCCTGGACGACAGGGATTGCGGTCGCCGCACGCACACCGAGTTTCAGGAGGCCAGCCGTTGCCCCTGCGGTGCCTGCCATGAAGCCGCCCATGACAACAGCACCCTTGCCGACCTCGGCACCCGCTGCCGCGGCCTGCTTGGTCTTCGATTCACCTGCTTCTGCCGACCGATTGGCTGCAACAAGGGCAGCAGCAGCTAGTGCGACCGGCGCAAGTAGACCGAGTGCTCTGCCGCCGCCGGGTTTCTTGCTGCCTGATTTGGCCGCAGGCGCAGATGGTTGTCCGGTTGGCGCGTCCATTGGCTTCGCAGCGTTCTGAGTGCCGCGAAGGCCGGAGGTCGGCTTCTTCTCTGCCCCTGCGAAGTCTCCTTGACGTGCTTCTAGGCGATCAAGCGCGCTGGTGGGCTTGGCCTTGAGCGCACGATCATAGAGTTCCGAAGATGGCTGCCCCTTTGGAATACCGTCATTCGCCATCTTCAGGATGTCTGACCGCGACACCTTCGGTGCTGCGTTTGCCTTCCTGTTCTTAATGATGGCGTCACGGTTCGCAGCGTTCGCCGTACCACGAAGGCCGGAAGTCTCCAGTGGCGATTGTGCGACCCTATCGATCGCAGCGTGCAACTTTGCTTCAGCGGCAGCGCGCGCCTGTTTCTGAGCCAACACTGCCTTGTCCGTGCTGGCGTCGCTCGTACCGCCCCAGGCGCCGCCTAATTGGCCAGCCATCTGCCCCTTGAACGCCGCATGCGACCGGCGATGAATCTCCTGACCGACCGCAATCTTGGTCTTGGCCACGGTTTTGCCGGGGATTACCCCCATCTCCTTCGCAACGTCGCTCAACTGCGACTTGTTGAGTCCATTCAGGCGTTCGAGAGCAGCCTTCGCAGCCGGTTTGTCGAAATCCGATGCCGTGACAGTGTGCGGACTGTTTGTATTAGGTGTAGCTTTTTTGGCAGCAGCACGCGGCTTCGCGGCTGCCTTCGGAGCGGCTGGTGCCTGTGCAGTAGTTCCCGCCCGCTGCGCATCAAGCGCTTCGAGCTTGGTGAGGTTCGAAGCAACATACTTTTCAGCTTCCTTGCCGCTCAGCCCACCAGCACCAGCACGGTTCTGGAGACGGTTGATGCGGCCAGCGCGCTCGGCCTCGGAGACGGGGTTCTTTGCCACTGCGGGTTCGCTCCTGCCAATAGAGGCGTTGAAGTCAGTGTTGGACGTTTTCTTGGCGTGCTCTCGAAACTGCGAACGGAAGTCTTGCAGGCGATTGAAATCAGCATCCGACACCGCATTTGCCCGGCGAGCAGCCATCGCCTTGTCGTCAAGCGCGAGGACCTGTTCGTTCGATGCGCGTGCGATCATGGCCGCGTGCTGCTTGGACACCTTTTCGCCGCGACCAGAGGTCATCGCGCGTTCGAGCGTCTTCATCTCGGCTGGTGTCAGCGCTTCCGGCTTCATGTCTGCCTTCCTCGCCTCTGCTGATGCGCTACGAGCGGAGTCTGACCAGCCAGGGTTTGCCTTGCGCGCTTCGATCTCGGCAACCGCGAGCTTGTGACGTGCGGCCACATTCGGCGTGGCGCGGGAACTGTTGGTGCGCTCTAGCTGGGCAAGTTCCTTGTCGGACATGCCAGAGATCTTCGCAGCCTCGGCGTTCTGGTTCCAAGGCACGAGGCTGTTGGCGAGGTGAACGCCGCGCTCGGGCTGCTTTTTCGCCATATCGACGAGGTCGGCCTGGAGCTTGCCCGAACCGAACAGCCCTTCATTCATCGGATCGCCAGTGCGGCCCTTGGCGTCTATCGCACGATTGGCGACCGCGATCTTGTCGGCCATCGTGGCTTCGCCGAACATGCCGGCCTGCTTGCCCTTGGGGTCTTCCATCCGCTGAACTCGCACCGGGTTCTGCTTGTTGGCCGCTTCAGCCTTGACCCTATCCCGACGTGCCGATTCCTTCTTGTCGCCCGGCATGTTGTCGAGGATCTTTCCCCACTTCCCCATCGCTTCTGGACTCGTACCCTTGATCTTCTCGCGGGCGATCGCGAGTTCCCCGGCCGACACTTGCGGAGTGCCGCCCTTCTTGCCGAAGCCGATCATCTCCTGAGTTCGGGGCTGGTCGCTCATCAGGGCGTTGATGCCGCCGCTCTTCAAGGTGTCACCAACTTGCTTGATGAAAGCGCGAGCGGCCGCAGACGGCTTCTTACCTTCCACCACCGCCTTCGCCGCCTGGTCGATCATGCTCGACACCGCGCCGCGGCTGGTCGACAGCTTCTCGATCAGCGCCGCCGTCTGGCCGGCGCCCTCAGCCTTCGCCGTATTTGCCTCGTGAGACAACTTGTTGCCGACCGACTCGATGTTGCCAGCCTCACGCTGCAACAGACCGAAGATGCGCTTGTCGCTCTTGAGCGCGGTCAGCGCTTTGTCGAGCACCTGCGCCCGCTCTTTCAGCAGTGAACGGGTGTTGGTCTCTTCGCCGAACAGGGAGAAGTTCGATTCCGTGTGCTGGGGAGCGGCCATCGCCTGCGAGACGTACAGGCGTGCGTGCTGCGCGCTCTGGATCTCGGCCTTGGCCATCTCCTTGATCAGGCCCTCGTGCCGGCCTTTGTCCACCACCTGCTCGCCGATCGCGGCGGCATGTTCCGGCTTGACGACGCCACCGACCACCGCCTTGAAAGCGGAATCGGACAGTTTCGACAGGCTCATTGCATCCTTGACCTTCGAGTCCGACAGCGGCAGCGAGCCGTTCACGAGGTCCGGGCGGTCGCGAACGACCTTCGCCATGTCCAGGCTCTGGCCTGAACTCTCGTGTATGTTTTTGATAGCCGCGTAGGCGCGGACGTCCTTTGCTGTCCAGCCATCCTTCTCGCGCATCACGATGGCATCCATCGCGATCTTCTGGCCAGTCCCTGCCAAGCGCGTTGCCAGCCCGTGGCGTTGATGGCCGTCGGCGATGACGTGGGTGCCATCCGCCTTCTCGAACACCATCGCCTTGCCGGCAGCGGTCGGGTTCCACTTGGTGACGTTCTTCAGCCGATCGGTGACGCCCTTGGCATCGCCACCGCTCTTGAACTGGAACGTGTCGGGGTCGACCGAGATGTTGCGCGGGTCCAGCCGCTTCAGCGATACGGCCTTGCCGTCGAGCAGATCCCGCTCAGTCGAACTGCGCCACGCACGATAGCCGAGCAAACCACCGGCACCTGCTGCCGCACCACCGGCCGCAATCTCGACGTCACGCTTGTCCATCAGCCATCCGCTTCTGTGTGAGGTTGTCGACCACGAGCGACAGCCGGTCGATCGCCTTCTTGACTAGGTCCGCCTTCTCGGCCGTGTCGTCTTCGATCTGGGTCTGCTGTGACTGCGGATGCAGCACGATCGGGGCGGCAGTGCCCGGACCTTCGGCGTGTAAACCATCAATTCCGGTGAACAGGTCTTCGCCCTGCGGCACCGTGCCGGCCGAACCGTAGATGATATCGCCACCCAGCACCGGCTCATAGCCGGTGATCTGACGGGCTTCGTTACGGCTGACGAGGTTCGAGCCGAACAGTCCGCGCGCACGGTCGACGGCGGCCTTGGCGAGCACGCCATTGGTCAAGGCGTCGTGCTCGAATTCGATGTCGACGCCGAGCCGGTTCGAGAACATCGTACCAAGACCAGAATAGAGGATCTGGAAGCACGGCAGGATCGACAGGTCATAGAGCACCCGCCACGCCGTATCGTAGTTGTTGTCGGTCTGCGCCTCGATCCGGAACAGCGTGATCGGCACGTTGTAGCGGGTGACGATCGCATCCTCGACGATCTGGATCAGATTGGCGAAGTCCATGTCCTTCATCGACTGCGACAGTTGCTGGAATTCCATGGCGCCGCCCGATGTCACAAGCACGCCACCGGCGTTATCAGCCCCGGTGGCCCGCTGCATGAACATGTTGCGGACGAGCTCTTCCTGCTCTTCCGTCATCGACTCTTTGAACGACAGGATGCCGGACATGCGGGCGCCCTTGTCGAGCATCGAATTGTTGTGCTGGATGCCCTTCATGCGCAGCTCGACGTCGGTGCGGATCGCGTTCAAGCGGGGCAAACCGGTGCCCCTGAAATCGCCGTCCATGTCGTAGACCGACACCAGTTCGGCCAGCGCGCCTTGGCTGTCGACGAACCGGAAGTCCCTGGGGTTCTCGTCGCGGACGAACCGGACGTTCCGCGAGCCCTCGGAGTAGTTCATCATCATCGGCCACATGTCGGCGCCGGGCGTATTGGTGATGAAGTGACTCTTCAGGATATCGACGGCAATCGGCGGCCGGTTGATCTCGCCGTAGCTGTGGAAGTAGGCGGTTCCGGTGACGAGGTATTGAACGGCCGCCTCTTTGATCAGGCGCCGACGGGTGCGGTTGAAGCCTGGACGGGCGAGAAACAGCGCGACCGGATGGCCGTCGACTATCTTGCCGTTCTCTTTCACCACCGGAACCAGAGAAGCAACGATATCGGCGATCAGATCCACGACCTTGGCAAACGCCGACACGTTCTTGTAGAGCATCCATGCCTGATACGGCGTGATCGTTGATCCCGACAGGGATGTCAGGTACTGCATCGGAGACGACTGTGCTGACAGCGGCGCCGGAGCGTACGACTTTCCTTCAAATCCGGCGCGGAACCGGGACCATGCTGTCGACATCTGCTGTGTCCCTCGTGCCGATCAGGCCCAGATCAGGACGGAGCCAGCATCTGGGCCGACCGGTTGGACCATGACCTTGTCGCCGATGGCGAGCGTGTAAGGCTTGGTGTCCTCGCACTGCAGGATGATGGATGCGGCGGTTAGCGCGTCGCCGATGACGACAGCAGCGCCAATGCGAACCCGCAGCTTCGTGCTCTGGCTCGGGTTGTGCGCGTTGATGGTGACGGCGCCGGCTGCGGTGTAGACAAGCGTCCAGGCGGCAGCGGGGGCTGCCGTAGCGGTCATTGCGGTCATATCTGATCCGATCAGGTCTGGTTGGCGGCAGCGCGGGCAGCGCGGCCCTTGTTGATCGCTTCGATGTTGGCGGCGTTCTGCGTGCCGCGCTTGGTGTTGCCGTTGTCAGGCTCGGCCTGGCCGATCTTGTGGCTCTGGCCGGTCATGAACGCGGAATTGGCCTCGGCGAATTGCTTCGATTGCGCGGCCGACATGCGGCTGTCACCGCCGGCAGGCGCGGCGCTCGCCTGCGACTTCGGCGACCGCATTGATATGATGGCCTGAGTGGTGAGATCGATCGGCACGGCACCGTTGATGGCGCCCCAGCCAACTGCACGAAGAACACCGAGGCCGTCTTCACCACGACGGGCGGCAGCGATGCCGTAGGCGGCGGCGTGACCTGCGATCGAGAGCGGCACGGCGGCACGGCCGAGAAGTGTGGCGCCCTTGACGCCAGCCTGTGCCAGCGCCTTGACCGTGCCACCGATCGCGATGCCAGTGACTGCCGTGCGGGTGCCGGCGAACGTGGCATCGAGTGCCGCGGCAGCGTCGGACTTACCTGCATTCTGTGCAGCCTTGAACGCCATGGTGGCGTTCGCCGCAACGGCGACGGGCCCGGCGATGTTGGCGGCCATCCCGATACCCTTGCCCACAGTGCCAGGCTTGATCAGCGGCCCTTTGATCTGGGCATTGAGGTCGGCGACTTGAGCCCTGATGTGGGTTTCGCCGAGCGCGCGTGCGGCGGTGACACGGTGGTTACCGTCCGCCACCCAATAAGTGCCGTTGTGCTGAACCATCAGCGGCAACTTCGACGATCCGGTTGGGCTGGTCAGCTTCGACTTGGCGCCGGCAAGCGAGACCGTGGGCTGTTCCGACCGGACCTTGGCGATCGGTATCATCTGCTCGCCGCGCGCCTTGAGCAGCTTCGGATCGAGCGAGTTCATCGAGAACGGGGCATCGACTTTGCCCGGCGTCCGCATCTGCGTATCGAACAGGCGGCGATCGAGGAAGCCCGGCTTGAACGACGACATGCGGGCGGCGCGGTCGAGCACTTGGCTTGCGCGCTCTACCGAGCGGCGCGGCTTGGAAGCTGCGTCGGACATCAGGTGTCACCGGATTTTGGGGTTGTCGAAGGTGCACGAATTCATGCGCGCGAATCACTGCGACGTTGTCTGGCTACGTCGGCGCGACATGGAAGTCAAGGCTTGACATGGGAAAGAATTGTCACATCAGCGGGTTAGAACATCCCGAGCACCTGAACACCGCGCGCGAACGGCGCATAGCAGATCATGACTGCGTCGGCCCGGTTCGGCGAACGCGTGCCATCCGGTGCCTTGTTGATCAAGACCTGGCCGGCTGGATTGTGCTTGTATGTCACCTGCGACAGTTCCGTCTTGAGCTCACGAAGCTCGCTGATCTGGCTCGACAGGCTGATGATCTTCTCGACGTCGTATGGCTTCTTCTCGACCACGGCCTTATAGGTCTCATAGAACATCGACCGCAGACACCACCAGCCCTGCGATTTGGCGTTAGCGAAGAAGTCCTCGTTCTTGATCCTGGTGCCCTCGACGACCTGTGACGGATCGACGACCGATCCAGAAGCGTTCCAGCCCGTGCAGGCGACGTCCTTCTTGTGCTTGATCATGGCGCCAGCGCCGGCACCGACACCGATGCTGTCATATCGAAGGGATGCGCAGCCGGCGAGCAGTGCGAGACCGTGCCCCCATGTGCCAGACACATCAGCGGTGCAGTCACCGCGCGTCTTGACGTCGCGACACAGCAGTCCGTGACGATGAGCGAGCGCGCTGCGGTCCTGGCCACCATCGGCAACGTCAAGCGCCGCCGTCTTGATGCCCTTGGGGATGAGCCCGAGCGCCTTGTCGGCGTCGATCGCGGCTTGAACCCATGCGGCCGGGATCAACTGACCTTCGATGCCGGCTGACCCATCGCGCAAATACTCTTGCGCGAACAGATGGCCAAGCCCTTTGGCCTTCAGGTCATTTTCCTTCTGCTCTTTCCATTCCTTGGTATGCCAAGGGATCTCATCGACGTCGAAAATGAACTTCAGCGTCGAAGTGGCGAGCCACTCGTTGAACACCGTGCCGATGCGAGGCGACGATATGTCGATGCGACAGTCTGTGTTGGCGGTCAGAGCCGCTTCGACGAGTTGCGGATGTTCAAGGAAGGCCGCTTCGTCGATGATCGTTACCGACGTTCGACCGCCGCGGCCGATGTTGTTGCCAGCCTCACCGATTATTACGGCCTCGTTTTCCGGGTTCAGGATCTTCATGTAGTTCGAGTGAGACTTTGGGTTCCACCCGACCGGGACCATGTATTTCGGCAACTGGTCGATGATCGCACGGACCTTGCCGAAGATCGAGTTCATGTCGCCGGAGCGGTCGACAAGCATTTCTTTACGACTGCCGAACCCGATCGAGGACCCGGGATAGAACAGCCACAGCCAAACCGCGAACGCTGCCGCCATCCACGTAGCGCCACTGTCGCGGCTCTTCTCGACCGGCGCCGATGTGTGCGTCTCGAACCGCTCCACCATCCACCGAAGGAAGTCGGCTTGTCGTGGGAACGGCACCACCGGGATGCGGGTAGGCTCGCCCTTGTTGGCGTTGCGCGGCTCCGTCACCCACACACAGTCACTGACGAACGCCACGAGCCCGTCGGCACCGTTGGCGTAGTACAGCTTCGCCGCCGCCAACATTTTTGGGTCGGACCTGATCGCCAGTTCCAGGTCGAGTCGTCTTGCCAGTTCAGCCTGAAATCTCGGGGGCCAGAGCACGCATCATCCTGTCGGTGAAGGCTCGACCGTTATGGCCCGATTCCGCATCGCCTCGAAAGCTTTCAGCGCATCGCGCTTGTCGTCGATGCCGGCAACGTCCTTCGGGGTCAGGTTGTTCACCGTCACGTTGCCATTGATGATTGCACCTGCTGGCATGCCACCATCAGCCGGGGCGGAGAACAGCCGGAGGTGATCGCCAAGTTTGGTGAGCGCGCCAAGCTTGTTACCGAGCTTCACCGAGATCACGCGATCGCCAGTCTTTGAGATCGTTTCCTCTGCCGCGACGATCGCGGCCTTCT
Organism: Hyphomicrobiaceae bacterium; assembly: GCA_021730785.1. Classification (GTDB taxonomy): domain Bacteria; phylum Pseudomonadota; class Alphaproteobacteria; order Rhizobiales; family Hyphomicrobiaceae; genus JAKFWF01. The sequence continues at coordinate 105,436 of JAKFWF010000028.1, read as the reverse complement.
GCACTCGGGTCAGATCGCTTGACGGCTTGATCCGGACATACGGCACGGTGTCCATGCGCTGCTCACCGGTCGAATGATCGATAATCGGGTCACCGTTTCTCTTGTAAGCCGGGCGTTCGGAAGATCCCCACTCGAAGTACGAGTCTGCATTCGCGAACGCCATCGCTGCGATCTCTTGCAGCACTGTATGGGCTGTAATAGAGAACATTTCGTTCGCTTTTCGTTCAACGATTTCAGTGCGTTGCGTGAGCCGGTCCCTAATTAGCCCCTTTTTCAGGAGTGCTCGACCCTTTTTGGACCTGTATTGCGCCACGTTCTTTCGGCTCTTGGGATAGGCGGCACCATATGCCTCTGCGGCGTTGCGATGGAGAGCGTAGTGCTCCACGAACTTGTGCTGTGCCTTGGTCAGGCCGTTGATCTTGGCCATTGGTGGTCTCCATTCGAAACCGTCATCGGCGTGGGGGAAGCGCCGGGGGGTTCGTCCTTCTGTTTGTGGTTTTCTATTCCTACTGGGTCGCGGCCTTCACCAAGAACGGCATCATGGGCCCGTCGGTGAAGATCGGGTTGACGCTGGCGTCCTTGCAGGCTGTTGAGTTGGAATTCTATTCGTACTGGGTCGTTGTAATGTAGAATCTTGTTCTACTGTCTAGGCTGTGTTGCACGGACTTCCACCTTCTGCTCATCCGCACGAGCGAGATCAATCGTCTTGATGACGACCGTGGCCGAAAAGAAGACGACACTGCAAAAGCAGGCTAGAATGAATAAGTAGTCATTGGTCATGGCTTGTTTCCTGTCATTATGAGCACTGTCTTCAATATCTTCGCGAAGGTGTCGGTGAACAGAAAACCGCTGAGACTGGCGAAGCCTAGAGCCGCCCACTTCGTCAGGGATAGGATGTTGTCGACATTCGATTGCCATGCCTGAAGGTTCTTCAGCGCCTTGGCGTGCTCCTTGGTCGTGCCCTTGAGGCCATTCGTTCCATCGATTCCGAACACTGCCACCCATAGGGTCAGGGTTCTGTCTTCGCCATTCCACCCATTGAGAGATGGCTTGCGTGCGCCTGAATTTGTCATCCATGATAACTTCCAACAAGAACTGCTGCAACGCCGAGACACATAGCGCATGCTATGATCGTTCGCACCTCGGCTCTAGTGCGGGCAACTACGCAGAAAATAGCAACGCCAATCCCCACCATTGCAATATTTAAAACTATCGTCACAGGGGAGGGGTCTAGTAGACCGTGATCGATCATGCCGGCGGCGCGGATGGTGCCGCGCACCGTCCAGATCAACTGCTTGACACCGGCCACGAACAGCAGCGAGGCGTAGAGCACCATTGTGTGTGGATTTATTGTGACGAGATGACCGTAACGGTCAGCGTTCCGCCAGCGTGCAACCTGCAGTACAGCCAGCATGATCAGCATCACCGATGTTCCAAACTGTGCCGCAGCGTACCAGACTTTAAAATCCATCGCCTATGTCTCCATATCAGGCGCGCTTGCGCGTGTGAGTTGGGATGATCTCAGTAACCATTTGACCGGAAGGCAAGCGGTGGGTCCGTTCGAACTGTTTCACAACGATTGGACCTGATTGCTTGGACTTGTAGGCGGCGTTGGCGGCCGCGAATTCTGACTGCTGCACCACGTTCAGGCGCGACGGTGCGGCGCCGATGCGCTCCGAGGTGGATTTGTAGGCCTCGTGGGCGGCGATACCGGTGTTGACCACCATACCGGGCAGGCTCATGTCGAAAGCGCCTTTGGCGGCACCCTTCAGACGTTCGCCTGGCTTGGCGGTAGCAGCACCGTAAACGGCTCCACCAGCGATCATTGCAGCCTGGACGACGGGAACAGCGGTCGCGAGCCTCATGCCGGCCTTGAGCAGCCCCTTGGTGGCGAGCGTAGTACCAGCAACGAAGCCACCCATGACGGCGACACCCTTGCCAGCCTCGATCGCGCCGGCCTTGGCCTGACTGATTCCGGTCTCGCCTGCCTTGGCACTCTCGTTCATGGCGACAAGGGCTGCCGCGCCGATGGCAACGGGTGCCAGAAGGCCCATCAGTTTTCTTGGGACTCGTGTCCCCTTGGCGGGAGGGATCTTGGTGCCCGGCTCAAGACGATCTGCGATCTTGGCGCGAAGGTCAACCGGGTGTGCCTGACCGGCTGGAACTTCGCTTTTCATCTTCAGGGTCTCGGCGAGGCGGCGGGCGTCGTTCTGCCAAGTCTGATCCCACTTGCGGCCCTGCTCAAAGCCGGGGGTCTTCTGGTTGATCCTGTCGTTGAGCGCGCGGCGGAATTGCTGGACAGCATCGCCTGCCGTGTTGGGGGCGTCTCGAAAGGGGGAATCGGGCGAGCCGCGCACCTTGGTCGACGGCGGGAGCGACTTAGCCATCTTCCAGGCTTCGGTGTACTGGCCAAGCGTAACCTTGCGGCCATCTCCGAGCGTGACGTAGCGCTTGGACTGGTTCGGACGCTCGACTCCGCGCTGAACAAGGTTCGCGCCCGGGGTCGGCTTGGTGAGTGTGCTCTGCTGTGGTGCCTTGGCCTTCGCCTCTGACATCGCCATGGCGTGGCGCTTGCCAGAGGAACGGATGTCGGGCGGCTCCACCATCTCCTGGATGCGTACCGTCTGCTTGCCACGCGCCGCCTTGCCTTCAAGTATCGCGCGAAGGTTATCCGGGTTCTGCGTCCCGCGCAGGCCGCTCGATTCGATCACGTTGAGCGCGCGAAGTTTAGATACGGCGTCTTTGGTTGCTTTGATCTTGCTGAGGATCGAGCCAGGGGCATTGTTGGCGCTCCAATTGTCGCCATCAGCACCATTACCCATGATGCGCCAGATCGTCTTGCCGTCAGCGCTGAGGCGGTATTCTGTGCCGCCGCCATAGATCGCGTTCTGCCGTCCAAAATGCGCCAGCGTTTCGCCTTGGGGGATCGCAGCAAACTTCCGCTTCGGTGTAGCATTTTCGGCGAACTTGGACTCGATGCTGGCTTTCGCATCTGACGCTGCCTTGTGCAGGCGCGCTCTGACCTCTGATTCTGCCTTCGCCGCAGCTTCCTTGGCACGAAACGTCGCAACTTCGGTCGGCGTAGCTTCTCTAGTGTAGGCGTAGCGGGCGAGTTCGCCCTCTTGGCCAAGCCAACGGCTACCATGCAAGGACGAGAAGCTTTCGTCAGTACGAAACACCTTGCCAAAACTCTCGACAACGGCGACCTTGCCACCCAGCATGACGGCGTCGCCGATTTTCACGTTATCGCTGCCCTGAATCGCAATTCGAGAAGCGCGGACCTTGGCCATCTCGGTGTCGCGGGCCGCAGTCGAAGCAGCGCGCTCGGCCGCCCATTGCTTGCGCTGAGTTTCCTTATCGGCCGCCCGCTTACCCTGCTTTGCCTTCTCTTCAGCAACGATCTTGTCGGCCAGATGCTCGATCGCTGGCAATGCCGCCTTGAGCTCGTTGGCACTGCGATGAGGAATCATCCACGTCTTGCTCTGCGCCTCCCACGAACTGCCCGGGATCGCCTTGAGCGCTTTGACGATATCGGCATCGTAGCCGGTTTGAACGCGATATCCTTGCGGTAACGGTCGCACGTACTTGCTTTTCGGAGCGCCGTCGAACGCAACTGCATCACGGGCAATGGCGTCCGCCTTGGCGAGTTTGCCAGCCGTGTCCATCTGTGCTGCTAGCCACCGATCGGCGCGACTGCCAGCGAGTTTTCCTGGCACGTGCCAAGTCTTGGTGTCCTGAGACCACTTAGCCTTGGGAAACTGCTTCTTGAAATCGGCGACCGTATCGCGGTCGTAGTCGAACTTGATCGCAGCGCCAGTATGAATCTTGGTGACCTTGATCGACTTGGGATCGAAAATTTCCTGCACTCGACCATGCTGATCGGTGACGATCTGCTCGGCGCGCGGCAACGAGGCGGTCTTGTCTGGATGGGTTGCCCGGCGCTCTGCCGGCGTCATCATCTGGCGCTTGCGGGTGTTCTCGGCCTCGACCTCGCCGGCGAGCGAGTTGTAGAGGGCGGTCCGCATGTTAGGATCGGAAACGCGGTTCCTGAAATCGTTCGGCGAGCCGCCTGGAGTATGTCCCTCGATGCTCTGGGCATGGTGCTGCAGTTCATGCAGGGCAACGCCCTTCGCAGCAGGCTTGGCCACCGGGCGCCCCATAAGCCGCTTGGGAGCGAACTGGTTCTCGCCGATGGTGATCTTGCGGCCGTCATAACTCCCACCGCGACCGTCGACCTTCTCGACTTCGAGCAGGCGAGCGTCAGGATGTGCCTTGAAGTAGGTCTCGTGAGCAACGAGGTCGCCCATGTGGCCGCGGCCGGATGACGGCAAACCTGTTGCGCGCAACTTCGAATCGTGATCGCTGATCTCGAAGCGCGGCTTCTTGTCGGCACCGTAGCTCACGCCGGCATAGGGCGAGTTGGCGAGCATCTTGTTGGTTTCGGCGTAGATTTTCGTCTCGTGAGCGCCAGCCTTGCGCAGCCGCTCGGCGCGCTCCATCGCCTTCAGCGGACGATCGTCGCCCTGCTTGGCGAGGTTTTTCGCGGCGACCATGCCAACGAAAAGCGCCCCGACCGGGGCCAGAATCTTCTTGTCATCGCGCTTATCGGATTCGGCTGTCATCTAATCTTATCCGAGAAACCCCGACCCTTAGGGCGGGGAAGACGTTAATGTCAGCGCCTGCCAGATATGATGCGAGTGACGGCAGGGGGTGCCAGCGTCTTCGCCTGTTTCAGCATTTCGACCGCACCATTACCGGCAGCCCTTGCCGCGTCAGTGAGCGAGCCGCGACGGGTGGCAGAGCCGAGATCGCGACGTATCTCCGCACACTTACATGCCATCGAAGGGATCTCGTGCGTTCATCGCCGAACAGGCGACGAGGACGATCACGAACAGGATGACTAATTCGTTGAGCAAGGGGCGCTCCAGAACGAAAAACGCCCCGGGCGATACGCAGCCCGAGGCGTTGGGGATGGAACAGATCGAGAGTCAGATGCTACTTGGCCAGCTTGAGCGCATGCGTTCCGCTAGCCACCGGACCTCGTCGGTCATGGGCTGAGAAACAAGCGATGCGCGTCTGAAGGAAGCCATTTGAATGCTCCTGACGATTGGATATCAGGGCAAAAATACCAGCAAAAGCCTAGACTTACAGGCGTTGAGCAACCGTAGATTTTGGGGTCTGCGTGGTGCTACGCGCTGTTGTCGTTAGGACAAGCGCCAGAACAGATCACGGTCCCCGATATCGAGGCACAGTGTGTGACTGTAGGTCTAGGGATACATGCGGCGCGGCCACACCGCAAGAGCAGACAATGACATATGACAAGATGTCGCAGCCGGCGCGGAGCCGGCGCCAAGTGTAGCGAGGTCGGTGGCGCTGATAGTGCGAGCCTCTTGCGCTAGCAGGCGGCGCGACCGATAGCGTCCTGCAAACGCGTCAATAATTCACAGCTTATTCAACGTCGCGTGTGAAGTTTATCGAAGTTATGATTTTTTTGATAACTTCGATAAACTTCACATCCAATTCTTATTCACCCACGCCTGCAGAGACCCATCTCTGGCGCGTGGCCGGGATATTTTCCGTTTAGGCACCCGTAGAACGTACTTGTCCCAAAGGTCTCGATAGATGATGTAGTCGATCACGATCGCTCGGGCGAGGAACTGGCGAAGCGCGGTCATGGGGGTATTGCGCATATTGCGCCACTGGCGAATGCTGCGAAAATTCCGACCCATGCCGTCACCGACCCTTCATTGCCAGCACACGCCATTGCGAAAGCTCCGAAAGCCACAGCCATAACGGTGCCGATAGTCTCTCGTTGTCTGGCCATTCCAAGTCCTCAGTTCGGCTTCAAGCCGGCATGATGATCTGCAAGCGCAGCGTCCTTGCCACGATCGAAGCAGTCGCCGCAGATAATGATCCACTGGTCTTTCGGTGTTGGCTCTGGATACTTCTCGCGCAGACGGCGCATGCACTCGGCTTTGAACTGTGTAGCGGTTCGCATGGTCATGGCTTCACCCTCTCTCGCTTGCGCTCAAACTGCGCAACCCATTGCTCAATCGCCGCCTCAATGCATGCGGTTCTGGTTGGGGGCGCCGGCATTCGCTTGCGCGCGTCATCAAGCCTATCGACAAGCGATGGAGGCAATTTAAGGCCAATGGCGAGACGATTTTCCATGGATCTGACGTAGCATTGCCACAGACACACGTCAATAGTCACGTATGGTCACGACAAAGTGAACAATAATCTGTTGTCGCCCCTTGACGTATATACGCAGATATCCTATATTTACATTATCAAGACGTGATCAAGCCCCTCATGCCTCACCTTCCACCGTGAGGCCCCGCTACCCCCAAGATGGTCGAAAGCAATTGGCGACCAAGCCGACGAGGCACCCCGGACCAGATGCCGGGAGCATGGTGGGAGATGGTCAAGCCGAAGGACGGGACTCCTTGAAAGCCGAACACAACCCCAAAGCAGGGAATGGCGAAGCTATGCCGTTCTTCAATGGCATTGGGGATGTGCTCGGGAATTCCGGCGGTATATGCCGGTCGCGTCAAATGGCGAAACCGGCTTTGGTCGGTCACCAGCTGACTGCTGGTCTGATGAGCCAACGGAGACTGCAATATGAACGCACAAGGCAAGCGCGAACTCGCACAGGCTATCAAGGACACCTACGCGATCAGGGATTCGAGTTGGAACGGTAAGTACTTCCGCTACGACATGGGGTTTTCCGAAGCAGGGCGGCGTGCTGGACTAGATCCCAGCACCAACCTGATCGTGTCGGCGATGCTGATCAGTGGATATGCAAACTTCGACGAATGGGCCGATGCGGTTCTCGAAAGTGAAGATGCGTAAGTGGCGAAACACGGTGGCGCAAATCACCGTGTCCGGCAGAGAGATACTGCCGCTGATGAGCCAAGTAAACGCCAACCGGAGTAAATCAGCATGCGCTACGTGATCGCAGCCACGATGTCGTTTTTTTTCATCGTGGCCATAGCAACGGCCGTACACATAATAGCCTGGGACCACTCGATCTTCTTCAAAGTACTTGCCGCATTCAACGCGGTCATGTTCTGTATGATGGCGAAAGAGGCTTGGCAGTGGGCATGGTCACGAAAGACAACTTTATAGGCGAAACCGCCCTGAATATCGGGCGGTCTCGGGGATGAGAAACCCCGACTGATGAGCCTACTACCCCCGCCAACCCCGAGCAATCGGCAAGCGGGCCGTAGTCGTTAGAAGCAAATGGAGAATAAATCATGACCCACTACGCTCTCATCGACAACAACAGCGGATTTGTCTGGGGCGAAGTCAACGCCGACAGCCCGGTTGAAGCCTGCGCCGCCATTGACCGAGAGCTCGGCAGCCAGGATCGCGAACACGAGGTAACACAACTGCCGTTCTCGAACAGCAGTGGTTACGTTGTGTTTGAGGCTCCTGCTGGCTGGCGAGAAGTCGAGAACGGACAGGATGAAGCCGAAATCGGACGCGTCCTGTCTCTCTGCCGCAAGGCTGCTGAAGTGTCTTTCGAAACGAAGTCGCAGTGACGACCGGCCCCGGCACCGCAAGGTGTTCCGGGGCCTAAGTCGTTAGTAGCAACTGGAGCCCCTGCACCAGACAACCGGTGACAGGGGCTTTGGCGTAGGTGGCACCCCTTGGCCACCAGAAAGGACTACCATGCCAATCGTCAATATCACATTCATGGCCCTGACAGCCGTTGTCGGCCTCGCTCTTGGATGGGCGATAGGCGGCAATCTCTGGATCTCGAGTCTAGGGGCTGCCGCCTTGTTCCTGGCTTTGTTAGGACTGGACTGGCTGCGGGACAGGAATTCGTGAGGAGATCTGAAGCGACGAATATGTGACCCCCAGCCCGGCCACGAGCAATCGTGCGTCGGGCTGAGTGCGTGAGAGGCTACCGGAGGCAGCAAATGCAGCAGACTTTCTATCTGGCCACGAACGAGGTCGGGAACATTTGCGGCGACGTCGACAGACAAACCGCAGTGGATCGCCTCGAATCTGAGTATGGTGGGGAACTCATCACCATCTCAGTCCTGCACGTCACGGTGCCCCGTCCAGAGGGGTATCTCGCCTCGATAGTCGTGCGTGACGAGATCGACGACACCTACATTCATCGGATCTGATCAGCCTACCCGCCTGTCAAGTATTCCTTGACAGGCGGTTGGCCTGCTCAGCCAGGCCGGGCGCGGCAAACGCTCGGAGTGTGAGCGTACCTCAAAACCTTGGAGAGAACACATGGAAGCACTCGTGCTCCACTCGATCCTCTACGCGTTCGGTGCCGTCGGGATAACCATCGGCATGATCGGGATGATCGTGAACTACATCGACGAATGAATACCAGCCCGGGCGCGCGAAAGCGTGACTCGGGCTTCGGCGTGCGTGCTTCCAAAAGCGCGCCGGCCCGCCACGCGGCAAACGTGACGGGCCGAATTGTGTCTGCTAAAACCCTGGAGGAGAAAAAGCAGATGAAGACAACTACCACGGTTACGCAGTATGGCGCAATGGCTCTGGCCGGCGTGCTCCTGCTGCTCCAGATTGTCGGCGGTCTGGAATACACTGAAGGTGGCTCGCCGTTCACAAAAGCCAGCATGGTTCTCGCGATGATCACACTGGCACTTCTCCCAGTGTTCATCGAAGGCGCGCTGCGGTCGAAAGCCCGCGGCATAGCGATGGCGCTGTTCGTCGCCTTCGTCGCCTTTCTGGCGTACTCACTCCCTGCCACGGTGGGTCGCACGGGCGAGATCAAGGAAGTCAAGGTCGCAGAGGCGAAGCAGTCGGGCGAAGGGCGCAAGCTCCTCGAGGCCGAGCTCGTCCGTGCACAAGAACGGCTCGACCTCGCGGGTAAGGATGCCAAGGCAGCATGCGCCAGGGCTTCGTATTCCGACAACTGCAAGGGCTGGGAGCGTACCGAGAAGGAACGGCAGGCACGCGTCGACGCGCTCCGCAAGGAGCTTGGCGGCGCACCGGCAGCGAAGCTGGGTGACACCGGCTCCGAGGTCTGGGCCTGGGCTTTGGCGCAGACTGGTATATCTGCCGAGGCGATCCGAAAGGGTTCCGTTCTGTCGTTCGGGCTCGGGCTCGACATCGTGATCTGGGCACTGGTGTGGTTCGCCACGTCAGCCAAGATCAACCACCGCCGTGCCGCAAGGCCAGCAAACGATGTGGAGCCATTGCCGCCGGCCGAACTGCCGGTGGAAGACCCGACCGAATTCGTGCGTGCATACCGCGTGAAACACGGTCGCGACCCGCAGATCAAGGACGTACAGCAGGCGTTCCCCAACCTGTCGCGCACCACGAGCTGGCGTCGTTTGAAGGCAGCGTCGTGACTTCCTGGACTACAGAGCCCTCGGCGGAAACGCCGGGGGCTTTTTTTTAGCCTCGATCCCATTTTGTCGCACCGGAATTCCAACATGAAACTGAACGAACCACGTAGTTTCACTAATTGCCCTTCATCCGGCGTTTCCTCCCTGGACTTCCCGCCCGGCCGCTCACGCGTGTCGGGCTTTTTTTCGCCTGAAGTACGCTGCGACGCCAAAATCCCATCTGGTTTAGCGTACTTTTAGCGTACTGGGACCGCAGTTTCACCGTGGAACTGTAGTTCCACGGCGTGAAATCACTTTTCCGCGCGCTTATCGAGCCAGTACCGCGCCGAGAACTTCTTGCTTTCATCCATGTCATGCTGCTTGATCATCCATTCGAGATAGTCTGCCGGGATCTGATCGTATCGTGTTCCGGCATGCTTGCCGAAGTTCATCACGGTGAACAGCGCCGGCTCCGCACTCCACTGCTTCATCAGCGCAAACGTCACCCCTTCAGTCTTCAGCAACCGGTGGAATATCGCTGCGGTGACTATACAATCTGAAGCGGCGGCATGGGATGGCAGTTCCGCTCGGGTGAAACCGAAAGGCTCAATCTCGCCGAGCATGTAGCGGACCGCCTGATTGGAGTGCGATACGAGATCGGGAAACGCCCGCAACGCCGCTTTGTAGACGCAGATCCATTGCTCGGGCTTCGTGCCGAGCGCATCTGAAAGGAAGCCTGCGTCGAATTTTGAGTTGAAAGCGACGTAGTAGTCAGCCCCCTTGAACTACTCGACCGCCTGCTCGAACGGCGGGGCGCCGGCTAGGTCGCCGTCGGTGATATGATGCACCGCACTGGCTTGATATGGGATCGTCATTCCTTCCGGCAGTGAAACCAGCGTCTGCTGGATGTTGATCACACCGGTTTTGGTCAGATCAACCGAACCGATCTGGATTACTCGGTCCTTGGTGTGGTCCACCCCTGTAGATTCCACGTCAACCACACGGATCATTTTGCCTCCGCACCCGCTCGATGCCAGCCCCTACCGCATGCAAAACCGGTACGGCGATGCTGTTGCCCAATGCTCGGTATCTCGGGCCATCGGCTGCCTTCTTCTTCCGATACGGCACGTCGGTATAACCTCGCGGAAATCCTTGAAGTGCCTCGCACTCGCATGGAGTCAATCGGCGCACAGCCGCCGTCGGTGTCGTCACCACCGACTGGTTCTGATCGGTCGCCGTGTTCAATGCGCCGACCACTTCACCGGTCTCGTAGCAGCCATCGTTGCCAGTCGTGCGGTAGGCGATCGCTGGCGGACGACCCTTGGCAGCCAGTGGATGACATGGGTCGCCCGGCTGTGGGTTTGATCGATTGTCCTGGCTCGTGATTTGCGTTGCGTCGAAGGCCACCGGCACCAATAGACCGGCGAACGCATCCTGCGTCGTGCCAGATGTTGCCGACTTCTTGCCGGCGCCGATCGTGCCGGCAATCAGTGGACTGTCTTTTCCGCTTACGCCGCCCATGCTAGCCCCCAGTGCCCCGATCGTCATCGGGACGAGGGGAACCCCTCGTCCCGTGCCATCTTCAGATGCGTCAAATCCTTCAGCCTTCAGTGCGTGCGTGACGAAAGTCTCGGTCTCGAAGTCCATGCGGCCGGAGCCGCCCTTGGCGTTGCAGGCAGTCGCTACTTCAATTGCCCCCCCCGAGTTGTTTCCGCCGAATGCCTGTCCAGCCCCGCCGCCGCCCTTAGTGCGCGCTGCAATGCTGCCGGCAACTTCTTTCCCCGTTTCTCGGCGCGGCGCAGAATGCCAAGACATGCTTTCGATGATAGGCAGTAGGGCGTCAGGTGGTCCCCATGTTCCAGCACTTCCGCCAGCGACGACAAAGATGCGGTTCCGTCGCTGGGCCAAGCCGTGGTACTGGGCGTCACTGAGCCGCCATGCGGCGCTTCGGCGGGGTCCAGAAACCACACCAGCACCGGTCCATCCGCGCTTTGGTAGCGGCTTGACGGCTGCATCACTGCCGACCAATCCGCCCATGAAGGAACCGAACGCGTTGTCCGCGACGCTGTGGAGTCCGGGCACGTTCTCGTAGACGATCCAGATGGGGGCAAGCCCATGAGCGCGTCGAATATCGTCAACTGCATCGGCGAGCCTTATGAATTCGAGGGTGAGGTTGCCACGGTCGCCGGACAGAGACGCCCGGAGACCACTGATAGAAAAATCTTGACACGGACAACCTCCCATCAGAGCGTCGATGCCCCATATGTCGGCGGTGTCATCCGATGGCTCGGTCAGAAGGCGATCGATCAGTTTGACCATGTTGCCGTGGTTGGGCACGTCGGCGTGGTGATGCTTCAGGACGGCACTGGCGAACGGATTAACCTCGGCGAACCACGCCGCCGACCAGCCGAGTGGCGCCCATGCCAGTGAAGCCGCAGAAATGCCAGCACATACCTCGCCAAACTTCATCACAGTGCCAGCCCATCTGCTTCATCTCCCCTGCTATGGCAGGGGCTGGAAGCCTTCATTTTACGGGGTTTGGTAGTGGGTGGAAGGATGGCATCAGGCTGGCTCCTTCACCTTGGCGGCCCATGCCTCAAAGACTTCCCGGTCACCGCCGGCAACGGAATATCCCGTGTCGCGCGTGCGCTCGGACAGCGGCAATGGCCTCAGACGGTAGTCACCATAGGAGCGTGACCAGCGGTCGGTCTTGACGCGGGCGTAACGCCACTTGTCGTCGTTGCTGCGCAAGCTCGCCCCGTGCTTCAACCCTGGACCGAGGAAGGTCACATTCACGGCGTTGATCAGAAGATAGCCGTGATTGCCGCGCGATACCGAGACGTGCGGTGACCAGTAGCCGGCGTCCTTGTCGTGGAACGTCACGCCAGTCGGGAATCGCCTGAGTATGGCGGCCTGCATCACCTTGAGCGCGCGGCTCGTCATCCGCTTGATGCGGCTGCGCTCCAACTCGTGACGGTCGCAGCAGGCTTGCGTGCAGAACACGCGCTGATGCTTGAGCTCGACCGGCTGCATCTTTGGAATCGTCAGATCAGGCCCGTACTCGCTATCAAGCGCGAATTCATCCTCATCGAAGCCGCTGCGCTCAGTCGTGCCGATGTAGTTGTTGCTGATCTGCGTGCGGCAGCCGTGGCACTCGAAATACCAACCCGCATCGATCAGTTCGAGCGCCGGCACCGGCCCAGGCGCGTGCTGGTCCCAATGCGGCTGCCGTTGGGCGCTGATGCCTGAGATCGTCTCGCCGTCCCAATGCTCGTTCGACCAGCGCCGCTTGGCCTCGATCGACGACTTGGCGAAGGTGATCTGGATGTCTTCGGCGTCGCATCCTTCGCCTTCAACCTTGAAGCATTTGAGAGTCATGCTGGCACCCCAAGCAGGTCACAGACCAGATCTGCAAAGCGATCTGGTCCGCCGCGATACTTCGGGATGACGTGTTCGCGCGTCGGCTGCCGCCAGAACGTGGCGTCCATGGTGCCGTTGCAGTACGGGCATGTGGTGCCGGCGTACTGCGGAAGCAGTCCATTTTTGACCGTGCTCATGACGCCATCCTAAAGCCAGCGGCTTTCAGAACTTCGACGGCCCGGTCATTGAGCCCGTCATTCCAAAGCTCGACGAAAGTATTGAGCGAGTGGACGCAACTGGCGTGATCAGCTTCGAGCGCGGCAGATACCTTGCCGAGACGCTCGAACTCGACGACCAGATCGGAGTAGTCGCGCGCGGCATCATCGGCGATCGCGTGGGCGTCGCGGCGCAACTTGGCTGCGATCAAGATTTCTAGGAAACCGAACGCGGCCAGGCACAACGAGGCGAGCGCGAGAAGCTCCATGTCACGCGGCCTTTTCTGAATTCGCAAGACGGACGACGTCGGAAGGAAGCGTGATCCACATCGGCTCTTCCTTGCCGGTGTCGGGATCGACGAAGCTGATCGAGCCGAACCACTTCGTGCCGTCGCGCGACTTCGACATGCGGCGCTTGATGCCGTAGCCATCAATGACGTCCTCGTAGAGCCTCGACATTGTCACCCCCCGGTACTGCCAAACCCGCCTTGCCCTCGCTCGGTCTCGTCCAGGGCTTCAACCTCGACGTTTTCGAAAATCGCAAAAGGCATGACCAGCAATTGCGCGATTCGCTCACCCCGGCGAACCTTGAAATCTCTCGGTCCACCGTTTTTCAAGGCGACGATGATTTCGCCGCGGTATCCAGAGTCGACCACCCCGACCGAATTCGCCAGTGTGATGCCGTACTTTGTCGCGAGTCCAGAGCGCGGCATGATCAGACCGACGTGACCGGCAGGTATCGCCATCGCGAAGCCTGTCGGGATCATCGCGACACCATCCGGCATGTGGACGATGGCATCGACTGCCGAGCAGAGATCAAGCCCTGCATCTCCTGGCTTGGCACGGGATGGCAGCGGCAGGTCGCCGGCATGTGGCAGGCGCTGGAATCGCAGCACGGTTTTTGGCGGATCGAACCAGCCGACGCCAAAGTGCGGGTCGACGGAGCCGCTGACGTGAATTTTGATCGACTGCGGAATATCGATATTGCCGCGCACCATTTCGGCGCCGGTGAATGGCTTGTGCTGGTACATGGCTATGCCGCCCTCTTCAAATAACATGCGTCGTATGGCCAGAATTGGATGACGTTGTCGTCAGCCTCTTCACCACCGCCATCAGGCGGATCAACAGGATCAGGATCGCCGTAGCGCCAGCCCTCGGCGAGCAGGGACAGACAAGCGAGGCTCTTGCGGGCCATCAGATCGCCGCCCTCGCTGAGCGCCACGAGCGCGTCGACGTGTTCCTTGAACAGTTCGGAAGTCGACTTGCTCACGACAGCTTTCTCCACGACATGGCATTGCCCTCGACAACCGCCGTGTATTGCGGCCACGATGCCCCAGGCTCCACCGGTTCAAACTGGTCGCAGATCCCGACGTATGAAATCTCGTTGCCAACAAACATCGCCTCTGCACGGACAACGATCACGCCGGCAAGCATGCGGCGAACCTCGTCGGGACGATCGTTGATGGCGTCGAAGGAGATTTTGAATATGCCGATCCGCCTATCGCGCATGCTGCCCCCCAAACATTTTCGACCGCATCGCGCGCTCGACGTCATCGTCATCGTAGAATTCGATGCTTTCTCCGCCTGCACGGATCTCCTGCACCGCCTGGTCGAGCAGGATCGGCCAGAACAGTTCCGGGTCGGCCAGATCCTTCCAGTGTTCCAGCAGTTCCTGGCTTGCGTTGCCGATCAGGCCGACGTCGAGACGCCCTTTCAGGCGCTTGGCGTGCTGGTCAGAACCGACCCAAACGTGGCCCCACCTTTTCAGCCGGCACAGCGCCTGCTCGGCCTGCAGCTTCTTCATCAGCCCGCGATAGTTGCCGGGCTTGGTGGTGTGGACGCGAACCGCGATCGCGCCCTGGTTGTCATGGAACGCCATCGGCATAGGCCGCTCGTAGCCCACCAAACAAACCATCACAAAATCCAGACTCGCCTTGGCATTGCGCCTTGCCGCATTTGCTCCATTGGACCGTCTTTCGATCTCTCGAAACTCAATATCCATTTCACGCTTCGATATCTTCATCGCGCGCTTTCCTTGCGAGCAACGGAGTTCTTGTTTGCGAAGTCGCCAAAATGCGTTTCAGCCGCATCTCTATAAGCAGCGCTGGCCTCTTCCAAAGTTCGGAATTGACCAAGGTTAATACGACGCCCATTGGTCCGAATGCTGGCTCGCCACCGCTTGGCTGACTTAATCCAGCAAACCCCTTGAAAACCGCTCTTGTTGTTACTGAGCAGCTTACGGTTGAATGAATTCTGCGAGTGCGTTGCAAGCCTCAGATTGCAAATCCTGTTGTCCGAACGATCAAGGTTGATGTGGTCGAGGTAGCCTGTTGGCCACTCGCCGTGCGTCCACAGCCACGCCAGCCTATGGGCGTAGTACACAGTCTGATCGATTTTGATGCTTCGATATCCGTTATTGATACGTCCAGCCTTGGCGAATGCCTGCTTCCCTTTCCCAGAAGTCAGCCAAATGAATTTGCCGGTTTCAGGAATATAGAGCAGAAGCTGACGCAGCCTTTCGAGCGTGAGATCATCCTTCATTGCTGCCTCCGATAAGCGCGATTGCGCTCTTTCAGGGCTGCGATCTGATCGACCACGGGCTTGGCGTGGATACGCTTGCCATTGGCAGCGGCGACGCACTGATTGATCGCGCGGTCATAGAGTTGCTCGCCAGCAGCGGCCGATCTGTCGCCGATGTTGTACTCGCCTGCGAGATCAGCAAAAGTCGGCGGCTTCGGCAGCGAACGGGCGAAAACTACCTTCTGAGCCCTGTTGAAAGCCCATGCCTTACGGCCGTCTTTCCAGAATTCCACCGGATTGAGCGCGGTAAAAAGGCCCATGGCAAAATCGAAATCTTTCAAGTCTTCAGGCAGTGGCCGCATGAAATTGCGAGTTTCATCGGTGTCCCACACCGGAACCGGGCGGCCGGCCGCGATTGCAGACTTACGCAGCGCTTCGAAGGCTTCGAGCCACTTGGCGTGCGCGTCGGCGATCGCCGACCACGCATCAGCCGACAGTGCTCGCTTGATGCCGCCGAACTTGTTGCCGCCACAGAACGACACCGCGCGCAGCACCCGGCCCTCGCAGTTGCGTTTCGTTACCGATCCAGGCGGCTCGTAGCGGATCTGGGTGATGTCTCGCCAGAACTGTGAAACATGACGTTTCACGGGGAACGCATGTGGATTGGCTTGCACGCGCGCCGCCTCGCGGTCGCGTTCCATCTCCATTGCAAGCTCTTCCGAAGTCGCCTCGTCGACGGCCAGGAACCGGGTTTTTTCCGCCACCATGCGACCGGTCTCGGCCAGCGTCACCGGCTCCGGTAGCACGCCGGCCCACTTGTCAGGAAACAGCGGCTGCCAAAGGCTCGGCTCAAAGCTGCCGCCGATCTCACCGATCACTTCCAGTTGCCCGCCAGCCTTCACCGCCGCCCAGACGTCTTTGCCGGTCTGCGGATGACGTCCGCGCCGGGCGACGAACTCACGACCATCCCACATCACCCTCACGTTGACCGTGTAGGGTGGTGGCATGTCTTCGGTTTTGTACCAGGGCGGGGTGATCGCTCCCCGCCCTGAAGGCAGGGGGATGACGGCGCTATTGCTCACGGGTTCAGTGCCTCGGAAGGTTGCCGCGGAATTGCGCGTCGAGTTCGGCTTCGCTCAATGGTCTAGGGGCTGCGTTGGGGTTCATCAGCGCATTGAGGTAGGCCGCCGCCTCTTCCGCGCCGCGGCGGTTGGCGTCTTCCATGATCGACACGGCGTGCAGCAGTCCGACCATCAGTTGATGGCGGGGGTCTTCGGCGCGGCGGATCAGATCGGCGAGTTGCTGTTTGAAGTTCACGCCATCACCTCTTGCTTGATTTCGAACTCGCCGCGCGCCGCGTCGAAATTGCGCGCGATATACTCATGCCCCCAGTATCCGTGCTGGTTTGACATCACTCTGGTGTTTCCGATCAGAATGTCGGTGTCATGGTGCGTGTGACCATGCAGCCAATGCGAAATGTGCGGATTGAGGTGCATGATGGATTCGAGATCGGAGCAATATGCTGGCGTCAGAACATCGCCACTCGGGTGACCGCTGCTTTTGTATTTGGTGTTGCAAGCGAGACTCGGTGCGTGATGCGTCATCACCACTACGCGGCCGTGTTTCTTCACTATCCGCTTGATCCAAGCCACTGCTTTCTTGTGCCGCGCCCGCGCGTCGGCTGTAGTGAACCGGCGGACGCCTGGAAACGATTCCGCGTCATCGAGAGTCTTGATCAGGCGGAAGTCGTTCATGCCATCGCCGATATAGGATTCGACCCACGGCTCACGGTTGCGTTGACACGGAGCCCACAGCGTCGATCCGACAAAGGCGGTGCCGTCGATCACTTCAACATCGTTGTCGAGCAGACGGGCGTGCGGCGCGAACTCGGCCAAAAACGATCGATAGATCGTCGGCGTGTCGTCGATTACGCCGTGGTAGTGCTCGTGGTTGCCCATCAGCACCAGAATCCTGGCGTATTTCGAAACCTGCTTTGTGAAGAAGGTCTCGCACACACCGGCATGGCCGTCGATGTCATGCGCCAGCTTGTAAGCAACGACGGTGTCACCGCAGAGCAAAAGCAGATCGCCGCCGGGCAGATGCGGGATGTGGCCGAGTTCCAGATGGATGTCGGAGACGACATGGATTTTCACGCCACAGCCTCGCCTTCAATTTCTTCCATGGTTCGCATGCCGGCCTTGGTGGCGTGGGTTACTGGGTCGAGATACTCGCAACTGGTCCACTGCGGTTCGCGCGGGCTCGGGTCGAACCGCGTCTGGTCGGCGTTCGAGCGTGCCCGGTAGCGTCGGCACACCGACCGCATGTCGCAGCCGATGTCGGCGCACATTGCGAAACTAGGCATTGTGCTTGCTCCGACGGTTAGCGAGATCTCCGACGCGCAGCGTGTAGCCGCTGGCGACGTCGGTCTCGGCGAAAAGGATGGCGTCGTCTTTTTCCTCGATATCGAGGTCGAGACAGGTCGGACCGGTGATGGTCTCGAATTCTTCAGACAGCGCGAACGGTGCCGCTCGCTCGCCGCGCGTCAGTGTCGCCTCGATCGATGGTGGATTGTGCATTCAGACCCCCCGTCTGGTTTTGTTGTCACCCGCTGCCATGAGTAGTCGGCAGCCACTCACACCAGCCCGCGCCAGCGCAGCTTTTGCAGGCTGTCCTTGGCAGTGTCTGCCGTCTTCCATCCCATGAACCGGGCGATTGCTGCCGGTGCCGGAAATGTCCGGCCTTCCGACAATTCCCGGTCAACGAAATCGAGAACGCGCTGCATCTGCGGTGACAGCTGGAGAAGATTTGGATGCAGGTTCTTGATGTGCGGGCTCATCATGCGTCGGCCATCTCCCGTGCCGCCAACTGGGCGATGTGCTCTTCCATCGGCGTCATGCCGAGAGCGTGCATATAAACGGCCAGGATGCTTTCCTCTTGCTGGCGCTGATCTCGGGTCTTCTTGCGCAAGCGCACGATCTGGCGCAGCACCTTGACGTCGAAGCCGACCGATTTGGCTTCCGCCATTTTATCTCGCAGATCAGCGCCGATCGAGGCCTTCTGCTCTTCGAGGTTTTCGATCTGCTCGACGAACTGGCGAAGCTGGTTTTGTGCAGCGGCTTGAAGTGTTGTCATGGGGCAAACCTATGTATGAGGAACGCCAGAATTGCTGGCGAGCACATGATCAGGATGACGAGGCCGATAAGCAGGAACATCAGCGCATCAATGACGTCTGGCCGGCGCACGTTCATTCCGCCGCTTCCTGCGGTTCATCCTCGTCTGGCGTGAAGCTCCCCAGCACGTCGGCGAAACCTGCCGAAAATTCCACGACCCGCAGCGAGCCGCCGTCGATGCCGAGCAGTTCCAGCAGCCGCACCGGGTCCGACCGTTCTTCGTCGGTGATCGGCCGCTTGGTCTGCAGCCCGAAGTCCTGGGCGTGCGCCAGCACTTCAGACGGCTCCATATGCTCGCCGTTTCTGGCGACGGTGATGACGTGCTGTGCGAACTTCACCGCACAGAGGAATGTATCCATCATCTCTCTCGCCACCGGTACGAGTGCGGGTTGGTCGGTCATTTTGGTTCCCCTACGTTGAAAAGCGGCATGTCTTCTGGACGGTCGAGTTGGTTCTTGGACTTTGCAACAGCCGCACGCTTCGTCGGCTGCGTGGCGAGTTGCATCCGGCGTGCGATATCCGCCTGATATTCCGGCTCGCGCTCGATCAGGATTGCCTTCATCCCTTCGCGCCATGCGGCTTCACCTGTCGTGCCTGTGCCGGAAAACGGATCGAGCACGGTCCCGCCTTTTGGCGTCACCAGCCGCACAAGCTCTTGCATGAGATCAATCGGCTTGACCGTCGGATGCTTGGACCCAAGACGGTCATCGGCTGCAGCCTTGCTTGACCAAAAGAAGCGAGCGGCAGAACCGCTATCATTGCGCGCTTCAAACTGCCGCCTGTCCTTGTATTCACCGTACACATTGAGCGCTGGTCGGCTTGGTTCATCACCCTTCAAGTCGGCTTGTTGCCCATCTGAATTCGGGAACATCGCAACGACGCACGCGCTACCATCATGCATCAAATTGGCAGGGTGTCTGCCCTGCTTCAGTGTGCCTTCGTAGTACACGTCGCTATCTTCTGGGCGCCAGTTGCCACCGGTCTTGTTCAGTGAAGCGCCTGAAATCAGGCGCTTCACTTTGTACCGCCGTCCAGGCTTGGCGGCAATGTTCACCGCTCCGTTTTCGTCGCACCGCTGATCTTGGCTAGTTTCGCCTTCGCGCTCGTGCGCTTCACCCCCATCAACGTGCACGCGACAGCCGTCAATGTTGAGTGCGCCGACACCCCAGCGCAAAACATTCAGTGTCCCATTCTTTTCGCTGAATGGCTTCTGCCCCATGTAAATCGGCTCGAACGCAGGCTTCAGAGCTTGGCCGCCATAGGCCCATCCATTCCAATCTGGGTGCGCTACCTTGTGCGCTTTGGGAAAGCCCTGCCCGAACATCCAGCCGACCATAGGATGTGTAATGAAGCCAGCGTCTTCGATAGCAACGGACATGCGCCCAAATGTGCGGCTCGAGGAAAAAGCCAGAATGTACCCGCCCGGCTTCAAAACGCGGAATGCTCGTTCCCATGTGTCCACTTGGAAAGCTATGTCGCCACCATCCCAAGTCTTGTTCATGAAGCCGGTTCCCGTCCGCTGATGCGGCCCAGACTTACTTGCCGTGCTATCGGTTCTCCCCGTCTTTGAAAATCGCTTCACTATGGAATGAAGATGGTACGGCGGATCACAGATTACCGCATCGACTGAATTTTCAGGAAGGCTCGACATGACGGCCAAGCAATCGCCACTGTGCAGCGTCACGCGTCCGTCGAGGAACGTCGAGACCGTTGCCGCTATCGCTTCCTCGATGTCGATCTGCGCACCCATTCCGCTTCCCGCAAAGCCCCAGACACGACAAATTGCCAGCGCCGACAACATCGGCGAAGAACACCCACGCAACAGAACATAGGAACCCGCTACGCAGATCATGACTGATCACACAGCGGCGGTGATCATGTCGAAGCCATGAACCGAAGCGGGGAACGCGAATCCGAACACACTATCCCACACCTTTTAGAAAATCGCAAAACGAAAATCAAGCCGCGCACACGTTTTCTGGCACCTCGAAGATCCCCAACTCGCCCTTCATACGTACGAACGGCAGCGGAGATACGTCTTCGAGCACGAACCCATACGGACCAAAGAACCATGGTGAGTCGGACTTCGTTACGCAGTCGACGAGATTGGCGCGGCAGCGATGCCATTGCCGGGCACAGCGGATATGATTGCGGCGACCCAGGGCTGGCGAATGCTGATGGCTTTCATGTCCGCCTCTGACATTGCAGATCGGTGTGCAGTCGAACGCCAAACAACCGCTCCACACCTCGATATCGAAACGCTCCCACAGACCTGGCAGGCATCGGTGGCAGGGACCGGCAGTGCTGCTGCCGTTCTTGCCGCACACCATGCATTGAGAGGGGTCGGTGGTTTGCATCGACATTACCTGAACCCCCGCTTCTTCTCGATCGCCCTCTTGTCTTTCCACACCTGAAGTTCGCATCCGGCGAGGCCCATGCACATCCCGTTCGCGAATAGCTGATGCGTCACCAGCTTTTTGCAGCACTTGCACTTCTGACGTGACCCACGGCCTCGACGCGGACCGACGATTGCGACTACCGCAAGCGCGTCGTCCATCACCGATGCCGACTTCAGTGTCACGATATCCTCCGCCGCTGCGTCGACTCCGAAGAGATCACACCTCTTGGTTTATCAATTGTATTGAGCGACTTGATCACGCCTTGAAGGCACCTCGGGCAGTCGCAAATCCGACGTTCAGGAGCGAAATCGGCTCTGAACTGAGCGTCACAGTGAGGGCAGCGGATCTTGATGACTTGGTGGCTCACGCTTTGGCCCGCCGTGTTTCGAAGTCTGCGAGACGATTCGCGTACCATGCCGCTTTCGAGATATCCTGTGTGCCGCCCTTCATTCGAGCGCGCGCCTGATATTTGATTACGTTTCCCTTGCAGAAGCCGGCGAATTCTTCAGGCGTCAGCCACGCTTCCAGCACCTTGATAACTTCATACTGATTGTCTTTTCCGCCGTAGTGGGACGGATGCGAAACCGCTTCTGGCTCGGCTTCGAACGCGCTCTTGAGCAATGCTGATCTACCGATTGGAATGTCATGTGCCACTGCCATCTCCACTTGCAAAAACGGGCGCTACCAACATTTCGCCGGTAGCGCCCATCACTCTCCCCCGCCCCGAACTGGATCAGAAGCGTATGATCGCGCCTGCGGTCACAGCCTGGATATCGAAGTCCTTGTACTTGCGAGCCCCGATGTA
Organism: Hyphomicrobiaceae bacterium; assembly: GCA_021730785.1. Classification (GTDB taxonomy): domain Bacteria; phylum Pseudomonadota; class Alphaproteobacteria; order Rhizobiales; family Hyphomicrobiaceae; genus JAKFWF01. The sequence goes on along the minus strand of JAKFWF010000028.1, from coordinate 83,650 downwards.
GAGATCCATCGCAGCAGCATCGATGCCCTGGACCATGCCGAAGCCGAACCAGTTGCGCTCAATGCCGGCCTGGATGTGGGTCGCCTTGATGTCGGCAATCGGCAGCGTCGTCTAAGCGGTTGCGCCGTAACTGGCGTTGACGAACAGGCCGGTCTCGACGTGCACGAGGGAACCGGAACCGTTGACGGTCGCCGACTTCTTGCCAGGATTGGCGAGGTCGTCTTCCTTGCGATAGCCGATGCCACCGGCAAGACGGATGCCGAGACCATATCCGACGACGCCGGTATCGCTCGCCGTCGCCGTGCCGATTTCGAGCAGGTAACCGGCCGTCATGCCGGTGCCGATCTTGGCTTCGCCCTTGAACCCGAACCGCGTCTGCGAATTGCCGTTGCCGGTAATCGTCGTTTTGGTGTTGCCGGGAGCATCGACCCACAGCAGCGACTCGTTGATCTGGCCGAACACCGTGAGGCTCATCTTCCGGCCGCCCTTGCGGGCCGTGGTCGCTTCGAGTTCGGCAACGCGCTCATCGAGATCCGCGCAGCAATTGCCGCCGAGATCGGCAGCCTTTGCAGGTGCGAGCCCGACAATGGCGAATGCAGTTCCGAACGCGGCAGCCACTGCCAATCCGGCGAGCAGCTTCTTGGTACGTGTCATTGGTTATCCCTTCTTGGCGGTTGTTTGATCGGCATCTACGCGCCGTTACGCAAAAATCAGTGCGCCGGCCGATGGCCGCGCCACTTACTCGGAACGCTGTTTCGATATTCTCAAAGCCGGAGACGCGGCTGCACGCAAACTGGCGATACGACGGGCCCGATTCTCAGGATCAGCCCATGCCCTGACCTGTGCTTTTGCGATATTCGAAAGACGCCGGCCAACCAAAATCGGCACCTGTGACACGCGCACACCAGCACTGTGACACGCACGCGCCACACTTGGCACGCTCATATTGTGACGCTTGCTGAGTTCTACATATGATTCGCCGCCGAGCGCCGCATCAGCAATTTCGCGATTGCGCGCTGCATACGCAGCCCTGCGTTTTTCTTTCTGATTGCCGCCTCGACCTTGAGCAATCCGGTTGTAGGCGTAGGTCCGCGCCCACCCGAACTTTATCATGATATCTTCGATGCTGGCGCCGGCATCACGCATCGCAGCAGCTTCGGTGGCGGTGCTCATCCCCGCATCCTCCTGGCTCGTTGCTGCGCTCGGAACGCGTCGTAGTCGCGGCCACGAGCGATCATGTTGATCGTGTGGCGCCGCGTCCAACCGAAACGCGCCATGACGTCTTCGACGGTCGCGCCGTCAATGATCATTCTCGCGGCGATCTCTGCCGCAGTAGGGAACGGCTCGCGCTGCGGCTTCGGCTCCGCTCGTTGCCGCCGGCGCCAGAGCACGCCGGCGACGTCGATCGGCCTCTTGCCGGCCGACACAGCCTCGATGATCTGCTGATTGCGGTCGCTCAAGCCACGTCCTCCCGCTCCTGCTTGGCTGGAACCGGAGTTTCATGTTTGAAAGCCGGTGGAATGCGCGGTTTCAGGGGCGGCGGCACCTGATATGCCCGTCGCGCGTGGTGCTCACAGTATGCGATTCCATGCACCCGATCCCGGTTGCAAAAGTGGAAATCGTCGTGTTGAGGATCACCGATCGGCCACTTGCAGTCCTTATCGGTCAAATCCACGAGCTTACGGCGCTCTTTGAGCGGGATGTCTAGTTCCTCGACGATTTGTAGGGGACCATCGAGTTTCGGCTCCTGTGAGCTTCCCAGGCGTTTCTGGGCGGCAAATGCGCGCCACCCAGCCAACGGCGGCTTCAACATGGTCTGCTGTGCCGTCTGCGTCTTCGGCGCCGTCGTGCGCATCTTGCGCGGCCGATGGCTTTTCATCCGCGAAGTCTTCGCCCGGCCGGGCAGTCCGAGTCTGTGAACCTTGCCAATCACCCCGTTACGGCTGACGCCCTTCAGTCGGCTGGCGATCTGGCTCGCACTCAAGCCTTCTGCCCACAACTTAGCCAGCAACGCGATTCGTTCGTCGTTCCAACTCACTGCCCAACCTCCTTGATCCCCGCTTCGATTTTCGCAGCGAACGTCTCGACCTTGCGACGTGCCACAGCGCAGTTGTCCAGGCTGTCGAGCATGATCGACTCTTCGTCGATGGTGATCACGGTGCCGACGGTCTCGCCGGCCCTGAGACGGCCTTCGGCGACCTCGATGACGGCGATGTTGGTCGGTGTCGCCCGCGACTGGAATTTGAGCGCCCTGGCGATCTCCGACCGGCCGGTGACGTTGAAATCGGCCATCGTGCGCTGGATCAGCGCTTCCGATTCCTGCTGCAGCCCGATCCCGTACTTGGCGTGATCGGCAACTCGAACCGCATTGAGGAAAGCTTCCTTCATCGCGTTGGCCCATGAGTGCGGGTCATCGCGGAGCCGGGCGAACGGATAGGCGTCGCGCATCGAGTTCGTGAACGCCTCGGATACCGCCAGCCAGGTCGAGGTCAGCGGCAACATCTTCGAGCGCCGGGCAACGGCACCGACCGTGCCGCCGCACTGCTGCGCCGGATCACCGTGCAGCCGATAGGCGGTCTGCACGATCGTCTCCGACCGGAACCGTTCGAGCACCTCGTCGCCGGAAACCTTCTCGCGACCGTCGAAAGCCTTGACGACCGGGCCGATCGCCTTCTCGACGTCCTCGATCCTTGCGTCACAGCCTTCCGAATTAAGCCTGTCCAAAATGATGTTTGCTTGCGGTCCCTGGACGGTGAAAAACCCGACCAGCGTGACCTTGGCGTCATCGGCGAATCGCTTGATGCCGTCGTTGTTGAGCGTGTACCGGGCCGGCATTTTCTTGCGGTACGACAGGTGCCGCTTAGCATCGTCTGACAGCGCCACACCGAGCCGCTGATAGGCATCAAGGATGTGGTCGACCATCTCAGCTTTGGTCGGCGGGAACTTGAACACCGAAGTGATTGATTCCGCCGCTTCCGCCAGCACTGCGCGGGGATGCTTGCCGATGCTGCGCTCGGTGCGTTCAAGCCAATCCGCCAGCGAAGCGCCAGCGGCGAGCTTGGGCGGCAACTCGGCCGCCACGAACGCCACCATTTCAGCGCTTTCAATGACCGGACCGACCGGCTTCGCAAGCGGCGCACCGGGCTTGAACGTCGTGATGTTGCTGCTCATCGGTCGATCCTCGTGAACGTGCCGTCGATGAAATCGGCCTGAGCCTTTTTCGCCTCTTTGCGGCGGTTAACCTCTTCGAGAGCGTCGAGTGCGGCGGCTTGCGGGTCTGGCTTTTCCCGGCCGTACGAGCTCGGTCGATATGGCGTCGACTTGCTCATAGAATTGGTGTGGGCGGCCTTTTTGTTTTGGGCCGCGATGACGACACCGCGGACATAATTCGCGGTGTTCGTCGGGATGTTGGACTGACGGCCAGCATCGTAGTCCGCCGCCCATTGCATGGCCTGAGCGATCGACTCGTTGCGAGCTATTGTCGGCACGTCCTCTTTCGGAATGCCGATGCTAGCGGTGGCCAACTGCATCGCCACGCTGTCAATCGACACCGTGAACCCGCGGTGCCTGATCATATTGCAGTTTACGAACAGGCCAGGCTGAATTTCTTCTTCGCCGGGACGGCACACCCACACGTCCACAGGCGGAAGATCACGATCGTCACGCCGCGGCATACGGGTGGTGTGGGGGGGGGCGTATTCTCTTTCTTTCTTACCTTTAGAGTCTAACTCTAACTCTAAGACGCGCGCGCGTAGCGGCGCCTCGTGGTCTGTTTGTGGTGTGTGCTCTGGCACAATTGTGGTGGCGTCCCCCTTGTTTTCATTGGTTTTTTTGGAAAGATCGACGTTCAATCGATCCTCAATCGGTGGTCGATTGGCCGGAGATTTGAGGTCGATTCGAGGTCGATTCGAAGTCGATTCCCGGTCGATTCCCGGTCGATTCCCCCGAGTGCCCCTTGCAACTCGTGCCTTCTCTTCACGGATTTTCGCCGCCTCCTGGCGGTTCCGGAACTCAGTTACATAGGCTGCGATCTCGTCTTCGAACCGCTGATTCGATAGCCGGCCGCTCGGCAGCTGATAGAGCATGCCGAGGTTGAGCATGATCTTCTTGACGGCGCGATACGTCCGCACGTCTTTGATGCCCAGGCGCATCTGCGCCATGCTGTCGTCGGCTGGCAGCGGCTCCATGTACTCGTACATGGCGAGCATTGCCGACCAGAACGCACCGCGCACGTCCAGCGGCTTGTCGAAAGTTGCCTTGCGCGCCGCTGCAATGTCGCACTTGAAGTAGTGCATCTTGGGCATTCCAGACGGCAGATCAGCCGCCGTCTCGATCGGCGGATTATTGTGTCCGATGAGGTCGGTCATGTTGCTTCACCGCCATCGTGCACGAACAGCGCCAGCAGGGCGCGCTGCTCGACGCTGCGGCGCTTTGCGATGCTGGCGCGCGTCAGGGCGTGGGTGAGTAGACCCATCTCCCAAAGCGACAGGCGGCGCTTGGCTTCATTCATGAACGCCAAGTCGAATTTCACCTCCGGCCCATTCGGAGATTCTTCGATGGCACGAGACAGCTTTTGAACGTGGTCTGGATCAAGACGCATTATAACCCCCATTGCCGATAAACTGGACCATGGTTTTCACGCCCTTTTTCCCGTTGCACGAAGCGCACGCAGGCACCAAATTGGCGATATCGTCCGTTCCGCCCAGGGTGACTGGCAGCGCGTGGATCGTCAGCATCCCAACGCGGGCCATCCTCGTTCTCGATAGCGCCTGTCATCAAAACCCCCTCGACGTCAGATTTGAAAACTTGGTCAGTCGGCCATCCCAGGCGACAGGAACGAGCACACCGGACTCGCCGGCGCGGTTCTTGCCGAGAATCACTTCGCCGCGGCCGGAGACCGTGCTAAGTTTGCGTTGCCAGTCGGAAAACTTGGATAGATCGTCCTCGCCTGGACGTTCGCGCTCGACGTAGTATTCCTCGCGGAACACGAACATCACGACGTCGGCGTCCTGCTCGATCGAGCCAGATTCGCGAAGATCGGAAAGCTGCGGGCGCTTGTCGGCGCGTTCTTCGACCTTGCGGGAAAGTTGCGACAGCGCGATGATCGGAACATTCAGTTCCTTGGCCAGCGCTTTGAGCCCGACCGTGATCTCAGTCACGTCCTGCACTCGATTTCCTGAATTGCCGCTCGACCCCATGATCAGCTGCAAATAGTCGATCACCAGCAGCCCGAACCCGGTTTTGCGCTTGATCCGCCGCGCTCTCGACGCCAGTCGGCCGAGCGTCAGGCCGCCGGCATCGTCGATGTTGAGCGGCGTCGCCTCAATGTCGAGCGCGGTGCGGTTGACCATCTCGATTTCGCGGTCATCGACGTCGCCGGTTGCGATCCGGCTCGCCGGTATCCCACACTCAGTCGCCAGCACCCGGCCGGCGAGCTCGCGCGCCTGCATTTCCATCGAATCGAACTGGACGACACAGCCCTCTTTGCCGCCAGACGTCTGGTACAGTTTGGCGAGATGCCATGCGATATTGACAGCAAGTGCAGTTTTGCCGATTCCAGGTCTGCCGGCGATCACGACCAGGTTGCCGTTGACGAGGCCGCCGAGCTTCTTGTCGAGATCAATCAGACCGGTCGACATGCCCCGTGGACGTCCGCCTTGTCGGTAGGCGTCGTTGGCTTCCTCGATGACGCTGGAAACGGCTGACTTGAACGTCTGCCACGTACTGGCACCCCCTGCCTCGGAGACGTCGAGTAGGAACCTCTCTGCCTCTTCGACGATCTCTTTTGACGGAACACCATCGCTCGCCTGCTCGACGAGGCGCATGCCGACGTCGATGATGCGGCGTTGCGCGGCGTGCTCGGTTATCTCGCGGGTGTAGTCGACAGCATTGACGATGCTGACCGCACTGGCGGCGAGCCGGCCGAGGTACTGCGGCACGGTCAGGAATTCGTTGATCGCCTGATGCTTGGTGAAGGCCGGGCCGAGAGTCACCGGGTCGGCTGGCTTCCCCGACTTGATCCGTTCGATGATGGCGGTAAAGATCTGGCCGTGCAGCGGATCGTAGAAGTGCACCGCGTCGATCGGTGGTAGCCGATCCCAGACTTCGTTGTTGAGCAGCATCGCGCCCAACAGAGCCTGCTCGGCCTCGATGTTGTGCGGTGTAGAAACCGCTGGACTACCTGTTGATTCCGTGTTGACGAGATCGCGCTGATCGGGCATATACATGTTCGTGGTTGTCACTTCTTTGCGTCTCGTTTGCTCTTGGCGGAGGGCGAGACTGGTTCATCGGAAAACCCCGTGCCCTGGCAGGCGCGGGGTTTTGCTTTTAGGCCGCCATTCTCGATATGGTGGGAGCAGAAATCTCCCACATGAACGGGCGCACGCGCCGGCCATTGTCTCCGCGCAGATCAAACTGACGCTTGAACACGCCGGGGCAGCGATTCATCACTGGCCGCAACGTGTTCTGAGGTGTTTCCTCGACGCGGATTTCAGCGCAGTGCTCGGAGTAGAGCCGGATCAGATCCTTGTCGCCGAGCGGACCATATTCGGCGCGCGCGCGCAGCCAATCGACGAACTGTTGTGCGGCCATTTCTGGCGGCAGCGCCGATGCCAGATGCGAATCGGGCAGGACACCGATGACCGGCGCCGCAATTTCGACTTCGAACTGGGCTCTGATGGCGGCGGTCGCACGATCCAGATCGGCATAGGTTCGATACGACGGCAGAGTGATCCCGAGTTCGTCCGCGCGCCGCTCCTGATCGAGACGACTAGGCAGCAGGTCAGTGAGTTCGTCACAGTCCGGCGACAGATCACATTTTGTGATCTCAGTTGCCGGATCAGGAATCCAACGGGCCGAGTCGCGGAGACGCCCATCTCTCGACTCGGTCCTAACATGAGCAGGCACCCCCCAGGCGCCAACCCAATTCGAAATTTTCGAGCGCAAAAATCCGCGCATGGTCGCTCTCCCGCTTTCACGGTTTTGGCGGCTCATTACGCGGAACGAAAGCCTACCCCTGCATCAGCCTACGTGCTGACAACCCCTCACCCTCGACTTCACCCCTCCTACCGCTTTCGATTTCGACGGCGGCAGAAAATCCTCGGCGTCGATGTCCGCTCGGACATCCACAGCCCATCCAAGTATGATCACGGCATCCTCCGGCGGCACCCAGCCGTCGGCTCCACCGCGCTCTTTTGGATACATCCATCGGTAGACGGACCCCTCTTTTCGGCCGGTCAACTCGCAGATCTTGCGAATGCCAGCGACCATATAAAAGTGCTCAGCGACATGCGGCACGACAGCCGCTCCCACTTTGAGCAGGATCGATCTGGCCGGTTCGAGCTGTGTGACGCTGTTCGACATGGTGACAAGATTTGCCGAAAATCTAAATGATTGTCAATGTCGGCTTTATGCGATACACAAATCGCACGTTGTGAATTCTGGGATGGCAGGGGGCTGGAGATTCACGGCATAGCAAGAGCCATGTATCAAAAATGGCTCAGCGATGCCCTGGATAGACTTGGTCCGAAAAAGACCAGGTCTGGACTGGCTAGACACCTAGGCAAGTCACCATCCGCGATCACGCTCATGGTCCAGGGCAAGCAGCAGATTCCGGCGGCGACCCTGCCGGATATTGCAGCATACCTAGGACTACCCCTTCCTACCCATGGTCTATCAGCTTACACTGACAACCAAATCGTAGATGTAGTGGGGGTGCTGATGACTGGATCGTGGAATGAGGCCGGCGTCAGTACCCGGCCGCTTGGAAAGCACATTTTTCCATTGGCGCCTGATCCCCGCTATGCTGATCGAAAACAGTATTCCATGCTCGTCGGCTCGGCCGACGTGACTGATCTGCTCGTCGGTGAGTACGGTCACTTTTTCCAACTCGGACCGGATGACAATCTCGTCCACGACGACATCGTCCACGTAAAAACGAGCAAAGCCGACCTCGTTGAGAACAGCGCCAGGCGCGTGCGAATTGTTGCAGGGCAAGTCTGGCTCGACACCGATGCCATCAACGGCACCAAGAAAAAATCGACCAAGTTCCCAGCCCCGAACATCACCGTGGTCGGCGTGCTCATCGGCGTTTATCGTCAGTTCCGGCGCTGACAAGCGCTCCCCCCCCCTTAGCGCCCCATGAATATCATGTGCAAAACTGACATCTGTCAGACCGCGGCCGAAGTCCTTTTTGGAATTTCGGAAAGTTTTTGGTTGACAACCTTTGCGATATTCTAAAAGATGGGTTTACTCAGCACAAGACATCGGGGGCGCTGAGGACCAAAGCGGGCCGGTGATTTGCGGGAAGCACCGGTCCGCCACCTTCGAGGGGGGATCAATCATGAAGTTCCAGTTCTGCTACTGCCCAGAGCTTCATGGACTGCCGTTCGCATTAATCTTGGGTGAGGCCGAAACGGTCTGGCGCAAGACCGACCGTGGCACCTATTGGACCGTCAGCCGCATTATGATCCACCGCATCGACGGCAGCAGCGCGACCCTTTCTGCTGGTCACTGGATGCACGATCCATTGATGCTGTGGCTGTTGACCACGCACCGCCGCGACATCGACGCGCTGTGGGCTGAACCGCTGGCGGTGGCGTCATGAAGCGCCGGCACCTGACACCAGTCCCGAGCCCGCTACCGGAAGGCGAGTTCGCCGATCGGCTGAAGTCGTTCCGCGACCGGCCGAAGCAGCCGACAGACATCCAATCTGCAAACGCCGAGCGCGAGCGCGCCGGCATGATGAATCAGATGCAACTCAACCTGACGATGCTGCGCCTGAAGATGGCGGCGATCGGCGGCACCGAGTGGACGGCTGCGAGAGTCGAAGCCGAAGCCATCGAAGCCCGCAAGGCTGCGAACAAATTCCCGAACTGATGGAGCCCATGATGTCAGACCTCACCGGACAATCCGTTTATTCCACCTGGAACCGCGCGATCAAACCGGACCCGAGCAAGCCGACCGTCATCCTACCGACGGCGTTCCCGAGCGTGAAGGACAGCGGACATGGCCACGACGAGGATCCGCAGTGCGGGCTGTGGAAGGTCTGGGCCGGGTATGTCAATCCGTCGAACAAGCGCGCGGGCTCGATCCATAAGCCGCTGCAAATATGGCTCTACGACGACAACCGCGACGTGCCAGTCCAGACTTGGAAGCCCGGCCTGAAACTCGCCGGCCTGCTCGACCACACCCAAAACGTCGATCAGGACTACATCCTGAAGCGCTGGGTTGGCGCCAAGGCGATTACCAAGGCCGAGCGCGACTTCCACAAGGCCAACGGCAAATGGCCGGACGAGCCGGAAGTCGTCGCCGACAAGGAAGTGAAGGCTGCTGCGAAGAAGGCCGAGGATGAGCGGATCGCCAAGCTGACGGCACCTCCTGCACTCGATCTCAAACTGGAATCGATGCCGGAACCGGCAGTTCCAGCCGCTGCCGGCTCAGTTCCAGGCCACAACTCCGGTGAAACAGCCAGTTTCGCCGAACTGAAATCTGATGCGCTGGCGCTCGTCCTGTTCCGCAACACCAAGGTGACGATCGACAGCGATATCGTCGAGGCCAAGGCTTACTACGCCAAGAACAAGATCACCACCGAACTCGAAATGCACAAGGCCGAGAATTGGCGCAAGCGGATCGCGGCGGCCGGAAAAGATGCAGATCTGAAGCGGCGCGAGGAAAAGAAGCCGCTCGAAGCCCTGCTTGAAGAGATCGACAACCGCTGGAAGCCGCTCGTTACCGGTGCCAAAGCTCAATCCGACGCCATGACGGTCATCATCGACGCATGGGCTGAGGCCGAGACCAAGCGCAAGCGCGCCGCTGCTGCGGCTGAAGCACAGTTGTTGCTTGATAAGCAACGCGAGGCCACCCGGATTGCGAACGAGGCCGTTGCCAAACAGCGCGCCGCCGAAGAGGCAGAGCATGCCAAACTGATGAAGGTCGACCCGGTTGCGGCTCTGGCATCACCACTACCCGAGGCACCGAAGCTACTGCCACTGCCACCAGTGGCGACCCCTGTTTTGGCTTCGGTGCCGAAGGTGATGATCGGCACGCAAGGAGCGCGCCGGTCGGTGAAGGAAGCGGCGCCAACTGCCATGATCACCGATCTGGCCAAGGCCGCTGCTTACCTCGCAAGCATCCAAGATCAGGATCTGATCAAGCTCATCCAGAAGCGTGCGGATGCAGCCGCCAAGGCCAAAACGGCGTTTCCTGGCTGCACCCTCTCGTATCAACAAGCTGCGGAGTGAGCGTCATGCCAAACAAGTTGGATTGGGAGATCAGACGGCGCGACATAAAAATCGCGACACTGATCAAGGAGAACGAGAACGTCACCGAGGCGCTAGCCACCGTGCTCGCCATCCTAGGCAAGGCCAGGGATCAGACGCTGACGGCCGAACGCGTCTGGAATTACGTCAATTCCGAACTGCATCTGACCAAGGTCGATGCTGGCGAATGAGCTACTTCGATCCGCGCTTGATGGCTGCAAAGTGGCTGGCGCTCGGCGGTCACCCGGCAACCGAGATCGCCTTCAAATGCCACATGCAGATGCGCGACGCCAACAAGATAATCGCCGAAGTGAACGCGACCAGGGCCGACAACCAAAATCAGGAGCTGGGCCATGAAATGGTTTCGACGCTACCGCGAGTTCCGCGCCATCGCCAAAGGGCGGGCTGAACTCGAAATCGACCGCAATACCAACTGGCTTGAACGTGAACACCCGCATGTTGTGCTGGGGGTTTTGAAAGATCGGGCGAAGAGGGCTTTGGCATGAGCGAGCATACCCCAGGCCCTTGGTTTCTCATAAATTCGGTTTGCGTCGGCGGTCCGATTGATCCCGGATGGGAAGATGCCGGATGCGGCATTGCCCACTGCGGCATGCGAGCCAGAACGCAAGGTGAAGCGGAAGCCAATGCGCGACTCATAACCGCTGCGCCAGACCTCATTGAGGCTCTGGAAATGGTTCGCGATGCCGACACCGATAACAAAATGAACGGCAATGTCGGCATTCCATCCGTCGCGCGCGCCAAGATCGATGCCGCTATTGCAAAAGCCCGAGGGCAGTCATGACATCGACCGCAGCAGTTAGGTTCGCACCGCAAGAGGCCGGTCTGCTCGCGACCATGTCGCGCAAGTACGGGCTTGCCGCCGATGTGTTCGAGCGCACCATGGCGGCCGTCGCCATGCCGCAGAAGGACGGCAAGCCGGATTGCAGCAGAGAGGAACTGATCTCCTGCCTCGTGGTCGCCAATGAACACGACCTCAATCCGCTGACCAAAGAAATCTACTTCATGCGGACGAAGAGCGGAATCATCCAGCCGATCGTCAGCGTCGACGGCTGGGTGAAGAAACTCAACAAGCACCCGCAGTTCGACGGCATGGAGTTCGAGGATCACATCGACGAAGACGGCAAGATGACGGCGTGCACGATCATCATCTATCGCAAGGACCGGTCGCGTCCGACCAAAGTCACCGAGTACATGTCGGAGTGCAAAGGAAATTCGGTGCCGTGGTTGAAGACCGAGCGCCGGATGCTGCGGCACCGCACGCTGACCCAAGGCGCCCGCTACTCGATCGGCTTCGCCGGTGTGATGGATTACGACGAGTTTGAGCAGTGGCAATCTGGCCAACTATCGCGGCTGCCAGCAGCGCCATCGAAAGCCATCGAGCATGCAGTGGCGCCCGACATCCCCGAAGAGGAAGACGAGACACCGGCTGTCACTACCGTATCAGACCCGGTGACAGCGGCTGCCGACCAAGTTGACGACACCAGGGAAGACGGCAACGCACTCAAAGTGCACGACTTCCTTGAAGATCTGCGCGCCGAGCGTCGGCTATGCGCTTCGGATCAGGATCTGATCGACCTCCGCGAAAACCGCGCCGACGCGATCACGCGGCTTCCGGGGCCTGCACAGGAATACGCTCAAGAGATCCTGGCCGACGAAGACTGAACCAACTTTCCATCAACCGGAGTACCAGCGTGAAAAAAGCACACCCTCGTCCGCAGAGAATTGGATCGCCTCATGTTCGAGGTACTCCATGCCGTGCGCGATCTCAAAGCCTCAGTGATCGCACGGCGGTATGGCCTGTCGCCGACCACCATCACCAAGATGCGGACCAAGGTGACGTGCTACCCACATGCCGTGACTCTGATCGCGATTGCGCGCGTCGGGGGCTTCGTCTCGCCACTGAAGTGGCACCGATCAACGTGCGCAAACCGGCCGCCTGGCCGCGCGTCGCCCGTATCGAGGCTCGGGTCTGATGGCCAAGGCGGCAATCCAGATGCGGCGATCGGGCCGCGCCCTACTACCGGTGGGCGCCGATGACGAAGCACGCATTCTGGCGTTGCCGCCGGAAACCATCCTATCGGTCCGGATCAGCCGGCCACGGATGCCGAAGACGCATCAGACATTTTTCCAGGTCATCGCCAAAGCCCTGAAACACTGGCCACCTGGACACGACCCACACCCCGCCGACGGGGATGAAGAAATGCTGCGGGCGTGGCTGCTATGCCGAGTGCGCTACTGCGACGTGTTCGACTTTCCGCTCAGTGGCAACGCCGTTGTCGATGCTGCGGCGGTGTCAGGAATCGTCAAACTGATCGAGCGCGTCAGGTCCGAGGACACATTTGCTTTCGTTCGCCAAGGCACCGTCGATGGTGGACCGGCGATGCGGGCATTCGTGCCGAAGTCGATGGACTGGGACACCCTTGATGAACTCGATTTCCGGCCGATCAAGGACAAGGTTTTCGGCGAGATCGAGCACATCATCGGCTGTCGCATCGAAGATCTGCTGGTCAGCAAAGTGGAGACCGCATGATGGCTTATCTCGGTGAACGCAAGATTGCCAACTTCCGCGTCCGCGGGGCGAAGAAGCCGCACAAGAACTCGGAGAATTTCAAGAAACGCCCGGGCATGTCGGAAGAGCACTTGGCGCTGATCCGGCAACTGCCGTGCTGCGTCTGCCGCAAGCCGGCGCCGAACGATCCACACCACTTGCGCAGCGGCACGGGAGAGGCTGGCGGCGGGCTGCGCTCGACCGACAAGCACACCGTTCCGGTCTGCCGTGCCGACCACGACGATGCCCATGGTGCCGGATCACGCAACGAGCAGGCGTGGTTTCTCGCGCGCGGGATCGATCCGCACCTTTTGGCCGCCGATCTGTGGGGCGTAACCGGCGACAACGAACAGATGAAACGTGTGCTCGCCGCTCACTGGGAGAACAAGCCATGACAAAGCTCATCCGCCGCAACGGACCATGGCCGGAGCGCGTTGCCTTCTTGGGAACGACGATATCATTCCCGCTGATCCTGCTGTGGGCATACTTCTCCCGCCTCGTCATCGAATTTGGACGCGCGTTCTGGTGGGCTTGGAGCGATGTTCGCTGCGAGGTCGAGGACTTCCGCAAAGCCTGGAAGGACGGTCACCTATGACGAACCAGGTCTGGGATTGGCACTCCGAACTCAACCCCTACGAAGCAGCGCGGGTGCGACTGCTCGACAAGGAGATCAAGACGATCGACGAGCGCCGAGTCCTGCTCGCCGCCGAGCGCGCCACGCTCGTCGCCCGTGGTCGGACCAGGGCTCGCAACAAGGCCAGAACGAAACGAATTCAGCAGCGGAAGGAGTGCGGCCGTGAACAGCAGATATCGTGATGGCGGTGGCGGGCTCGGTTTTGCCCGTGGCGGCAAGCGGGCGCCGGCGCGCGAGTACAAAGTCGAGACCATTGGCGGCGAGGTTCAGTCGTTCAAGCCGGTCGAGAACATGTCGCTTGGTGAGGTCGCGCAAGAGCTCTGGAAAATGCAGGCGATCAAGGATGCTGGCCGATACATGCCGCCGGCACAGTTCGCGCGGTTTCGGAAGTTGAAGTTTGTCTACAATCGACTGTCGGAAGGCTGAAAGGAGATTCGTCGTGTGGGCGTCGAGCAAAACATACAGCGTACAGCAGGAGCGTCCGAAGATATGGGCTTTGACCAGCCACCGGACACGCACTCTCTGCTTTATCCGGGTGGAAATCGCGCGTGGTAATCCGTTCCCGCCGACCGTGGCGATCGCCAAGAAGCTCGACACGTCACCGAACTTGGCAAAGCAGGTTCTCGACGGACTGATGTTGGCCGGCCACATCCGAAGAATAGGTCGCGAGAAGACCGGCCGCCGTTTGATAATTTGGGAGCTTATCCCGTGAACCATGAAGGAAAAAAAATGCTCGTAGAACAACTGCAGCGCATGCTGCAACAGGTCGAAGGCCAGCACATGGCGGGCCTGAAGGAACTCGACGTCACGACGCGGCAGGTGCTCGTCATGCAGTCGATCGTCGACTTCGGCGCCCATTCCCCAAACCAGACCGAACTGATCGCCAAGACCGGCGTCGACCGCTCGACGCTGTCGGATCTCGTCCGCCGGCTCAACAAGAAGGGCCTCGTCACCCGGAAACGCCCCAAGGAAGACGCGCGGGCCTACCGGGTCACCATCACCGCCGACGGCAAGACGAAGCTCAAGGCTGCGCGGAAGGTGATGGAGAAGATCGAGGCGACCAAAATTCCAGCCGCGCAGATGCTGATGGCCGCGATCGAGCGCAGCTTGGCGCCGCCGGCGAAGCTCGTCGCAGCGGAATAAGACCGGGGCGGGGAAGGCGGAACCGTGTGTGTGCGCGGTTTCGCCGGGACTTTTGGAACGAGGTGCAACCATGACGCCAGCCGATTTGCAGAAGTTTTGCAGCGACAAAGATACGCGATATTATTTGCGCGCCCCATTCTCGCGAGGTGATTTCACCTATGCCACCGACGCCTACATCGGTGTGCGCGTGCCGCGGATTGCAGACGTCACAAACGAGGAAGGGCCTGACTTCGAGAAGTTGATGTCGAGTACGGCGCCAGCGGTCAACATGCAGCCGTTTCCAGCCGTAGTGGTGCCACCGCGCGGACCGAAGCCGCTGCGGCCGTGCAAGGACTGCGATGGATTAGGCTACATCAAGCAGTGCTCGCACTGCCAAGGCCAAGGCGAGACCGACTGCTATGCCTGTGGCCACGAATGCGAGTGCGAGCACTGCGATGGGTCAGGCGTTCTCGACGTGATGGTCATCGACGGCAAACCGTCCATTGCGAAGGATCACGCCGACGCTATACCGTGCGAAGATTGCGACGGCGAAGGTGTGATCGTCGATGATTACAAGCTCCTGCCGATCGAGATCGCGCCCGGACTGTTCTTCTCTGACGAGGTCATCCCAAAGCTTCAGACGCTGCCGGGCTTGAAGCTTGATTTACGGCCGTTCGACGGCGCTCCACACCGGTTTGAGTTCGACGGCGGCGATGGCTTGGTGATGCCAATGAGGATGCCGAAACGTGACGACAAGCACGCCGTTCGGCTGCCGGCGGATACCAAAGAGAATGCCGAGGCGGAGGCATGATCACCCGTTCACTTACCATGCTCAACCAGTCCGGCGACACCTCGATTACTTGGGAGCCTGAAAACGACGAAGCCATGATGGCGATCATCGAAAAGAAGATGGCGGCCGGCGTGTCGTTCTTCATCGTGCCGATGACGAAGGCCGGCAAGCCCGACAAGCGCAAAAAGCCGATCAAGGTCGAGAGTGCCGAGCAGGCGCGCGCGGCGCGCGCGGTGTCGATCCCGGATGCCGATCTGGCGAAGTTCGTGTCGGACGGGCTCGGTGATGTGGCGCCGTCGCCAGCCCAGCCGCTCGCGCGCGGCAGTGTGCGGCGTGCCAAATCGCCACGCGAAGTCGCCGATAACCATACTGTCGGCGTTGCACCTCGGCGGGGAGGCTGACCGTGACCGAGCTTCTTTCCCTGCCGCTGCACGCCTACGTCGTTCTTGATACGCTATGCGACGACAACCTGATCGACCAGGGCACTTACATCGTGATCCTGGCCCGGCTACCACATGCGGATGCCGCCCGCCTGTTCGACGACATGGAGACCTATGAGCAGCGCCGCTGTCATCCCAGAACTGGCACGCTCGCTGGTAAACGAACTTTTGCTGCCGATCTGACCGTACTCGCCGACACAGCGATCGCCGGGCTAGACGTGGCAGAGCGGCGCGCGGTCTCGACGTTGCGGCTCAAATGGCTTGAACGGCTGGCCATGAGTTTGGCGTGGTTCTACGCCAGCACCTCTTTCGAGGATCAGACCACCGGCGGTGCATTGGAGCCTTGGCTTGCAAAGCCCCGCCTTCATCCCGATGGCCGTCCATTCCGGAAGGTCTGGGCGCTCATCCATACCCAAGAATTCATGCGCCGCAAGGTTGCGGCCGAGCGCGAGAGTTCGACATTCGCCGCCGACGCGCGGCGGATACTGGCGGCGGTCGAGATGACGGATGACAGCACAGAGATCGTCGACCGCTGGCGGCAGCGCATCGAGGCGGAGCGCATCATTGCACGGCAGTTGAACGAACGCGCGTTCTGGAAAGAGCGGGGCTGCCCACTGAAACGCTTCACGCTGTCGCCGAAGCAGATCTCGACCAGGCGGCGCGTGGTGAAGCGAGCGCTGCGCACGGCGCTTCGCGTCCTGCCGGCGTCAGACGTTTCGAAGTTCGCCCGCGGCGAAACCGTCCGCCTCGAAGGTGCATCGCTTGATCTTCTGATCGAGCGTGGCGGGTCATTGGCCGGCATCGGCGCCCATCAACTCGACATCACACTGGCCGAGCGCGGCGGCAAGCGACTCGCCGATCTGTGCCTCTACATTGACGACACGCCAGCCCTGGATCAACTGACCGGGCTCGCCCTCGCGATGGCGGCCGGAGAAGAACAGCAGATCGTGCGCGATGCCAATGTCATCCGGGTTTACCAGGCTGGCGAGCAGCACCCGCTGCTGTTGGGCCGTACCCGTGCCCGCGTCATCACTGCGCGCGACTTAGACCCCGTCGTCCAGATCAAGGACCGGTATGTCGAGCGGACAAAACTGCGTTGGGCGCGAGAACTGGTGCGGTTCGCCGGAGTCGCCAGTTTGGAGCTTGCAGCGTGACGGACATCAACAAACAACGGCACAACTGCGTCTATCGCTTTGTGATTTCAGTAAAATTCCAGCCAATTCCAGCAGTGGAACCGGTGAAACCATGACCGAGCAAACGAAATATCTGACCGTGGCGGAGTGCTTGGGGCGGTTGCCAGTCAAGAAGGCCGAGCGCGCATTCCGGTCCGAGGTGCGCCGGCTTGGACTTTGCTACCTCAATGGGCACAATATCAGGCTCAGTGAAGAGCAACTAGCCGACTACGTGGAGACACTCAAATGCCGTTCCGACTCTATACCCGTGGAAAAGGCAAGATCTGGCAGGTCGAAGGCTACGAAAAAACCCCGTGGGGAACTGTCGGCATCCGCGAGAGCACTGGAAAAACTCGAAAACCTGATGCAGTAGAATGGCTTGCCGACAAGATCAGGGTTGAGACCGAAAGGTTGAAGACGCCACGCAGCCAGTTGGCGACGGTGGGTGAGGTCGCCGAGCGGTATATGGACCGACTGGCCGATAAGCAGAAGGAGCGCCGCAAGTCGATACCCGACTGGAGAAGCCCTGATCTCGGCTACCTCAGACCGATCATTCTGAAATTCGGCGACACCAAAGTCGTCGATTTGAGCCACGAGGATGTTGCCCGGTTTGAGACTGAGCACTACGGGCATAAGGAGCCCGGCACCCGTAAGCGCGAACTCTACACCCCGCTCAACGCCTTGATCAACTACGGCGCCGACAAGCTCAAGATGTGCCCGCATCTGCGTTTTCAGCCGCCGACGGTCGGCACCAAGCCAGCGGTCGATTACGCCGATCGGGATTGGCTGCTGCGGCTCGCCGCCGACGAAAACCAGCGGATAGTAACTGTCGTCATGTTCCTGGCATCCACTGGCGCCCGGGTCGGCGAGGCCTGCCGGGTGTTGGAAGCGGATGTCAACTGGGCGACCGGCGACGTGACGCTGCGCATCACCAAAAACGGCAACGCCAGGACAGTGACCGTGGCGCCAGCGCTGCTGCACATGATGCGGCAGATGGTGGCCGAGCCCGGCGGCAAGGTATTCGGCTATGCGGCGCGGTGGAGCGTCAATCAAGCGCTTGAGCGCGCATGTGCCCGTCAGGGCATCAGGTATCTTTCTTCGCACAAGTGCGGCCGGCATGCGTTCGCCGGCATGATACTTGCTTCCGGCGGCACGCTTCAGACCGTGATGGTTTCTGGCGGCTGGTCCGGCATTCAGATTGTATCAGCAGCCTATGGTCACCAGGAACGAGGGCTCGCCAACATGATCCAATCAGATCTCGGGGCGAAGCTGCTCGGGGACACGAATGACACACAACCAGCAATCACCTCGAATGTGGTCATCGGCGTTGAACAAGAAAAAACCCCCGAGTTACAGGGGGTTAAAGTGGTGGGCGCGACAGGGATCGAACCTGTGACCCCTACCATGTCAAGGTAGTGCTCTACCGCTGAGCTACGCGCCCATGCCGCCCTTTGGGGAGCGGAAACGGGAGACTTCCTATACTGACCGGGTTCAGCGGTGGCAAGCACGGCTTTGGCCACGGCTGCAGATTATTTCTGGTTCAGCCGGTCAGCAGGCGATCAACCTCGCGCACGAGGTCCTTCAGGTGGAAGGGCTTCGACAGCACGCGCGCATCCTTCGGCGCCGTCTGGTCGTTATTCAAGGTGACCGCCGCAAATCCGGTAATGAACATGATCTTGAGCTTGGGATCGATCTCGCTCGCGCGGCGGGCGAGTTCGATGCCGTCCATGCGCGGCATGACGATGTCGGTCAGGAGCAGAGAAAATGGCTCGGTTTTAAGGCACTCGAACGCTTCTTCGCCGTTGGCGAAGGCGGTGACCTGATGGCCGGCCCGTTGCAGCGCGCGCTCGAGAAAGCCGCGCATCGATTCGTCGTCCTCGGCCAGGAGAATGCGCGCAACCTGCGCTTCGGCCGGAAACGAGGGAGGCGGGTTCGTGGTCATGGAATCAAGCACCCCTTTTTCCGGACACGCTTAGTGCTTCTGCCCGGTGATCGCCAGTTTATTGTGATGCGAATTTGGTAAACGACGCATGAATTCCCCAGGAGTAAAATTTGGCGGAGGGCTCTCGTCGCGAACAACCATAGACACACAGGCGCGGGGTTGGCACAGTGTGGCTCCATGAGAACGGATTCCCGCTGAATGCTGGCCGAGCGACAATCGATTCTGGAGGAACTCACCCCTCCGTTCCAGATCCTGGCCCCCCATGCACAGCGCGTGCCGTTCGTGTTCTGCTCGCCGCATTCGGGTGCCGTCTATCCGCGCGCTTTCATTGCCGCTGCCCGGCTCGACCGGCACGCCCTGCGCAAGTCGGAAGACGTGCTGGTCGACCAGCTGTTTTCGGGCGTCCCAGCACTGGGTGCGCCGCTGATTTCCGCGCGTTTCCCGCGCGCCTTCGTCGACGTCAATCGTGAGCCTTACGAACTCGATCCCGAGCTGTTCGAGGGGCCGCTGCCGCCGTTCGCCAACAGTCAGTCCATGCGCGTCGCCGGCGGGCTCGGCACGATTGCGCGGGTGGTGGCGGATGCCGAGGAGATTTATCCGCGCGACGGCCGTCCAAGTCTCGGCGCCGCGCTGCAGCGCATCGAGCTGCTGTATACGCCCTTCCACGCCGCGCTGCAGGGGCTGATCACGGCGACGCGCCGCCATTTCGGTACTGCGGTGCTGGTCGACTGTCACTCCATGCCGTCCACGTCGATGGCGCGTCCGGGCTCGGGCAATCGGCCGGATATCGTGCTCGGCGATCGGTTCGGCGCGAGCTGCGATGCGCGCGTGACGAGGGCTGCCCGGGAGGCACTCAGCGCGCTGGGGCTCAACGTGCAGTTGAACCGCCCCTATGCCGGCGGCTACATCACCGAGCACTACGGCCGTCCCTACGACGGCGTGCACGCATTGCAGATCGAGATCAATCGCTCGCTCTATCTCGATGAGGCGACTTTGGACCCGTTGCCGTCCTTCGACCAGCTGCGCGCCGGACTGGCGAGCGCTGCGGCGCGCATGATGCGCGATCTGTCGACGGTGTTTCCAGGGCGCATGGCGGCGGAATGACCGGCAGGCCCAGTTGCCGCGCCGCGAGAGCGTGGCGATGCTGCAAAAGAAAAGGGGACCACTTTTGAAGGTGGCCCCAAGTCTAGGGAGGAAACGCCCAAGGAGGGCTGCGGTAGGCGAGAAAATCTCCCCCAGGCCGCAACAGACAATTAAGGGTGCGGTGCACAAAACGCAACTGCGTTTTTTGCAGAGCAGCATGAACAGGTTTGCGAAGCATCCTGCTTGATTTTTGATCCATTGCCTCCCATGCGGTACCAATTTTCGTGCATTCGGTGTAACCGGCAAAAAAAAGGCCGCTCGCGAGCGAGCGGCGAAAAGTTTAGGGAGGAATTCACCCGAAAATGGGAGTCGGGAGCCGGGATGAAGACCACCTGCGGCTGTTCTGAACGTTGATGGAATTTGCCGCGAACTGCAAGTTCCCCATGGACTGGGTGTCCACATGACATGTCATTTGTTGCGGACGCGCTACATTGTGATATTCACGCATCATCGCCGTTGACTCGAACAGGATCGCGAACTGCCATGGCACTTGAGACGATTCCGCACGCCGCGCTGCTGGCCACCGCGCACGCTCTGGCAGCTGCCTCTGCCGAGGCGATACGTCCGCATTTTCGATGTGCCATGCAGATCGACAACAAGGCGGAGGCGGGCAAATTCGACCCCGTAACGGTTGCCGACCGCGCCGCCGAACGGGCGATCCTGGAGCATCTGCGCCGGGCGTGGCCCGAACACGGTATCGAAGGCGAGGAGTACGGGGCGCATGCAGGGGCCTCGCCGTATCGCTGGATCATCGACCCGATCGACGGCACGCGGGCGTTCATCCTGGGGTTGCCCACCTGGGGCACGCTGATCGGGCTCGTACACGGCGAATCCCCGGTTTTCGGCATGATGAACCAGCCATTCACGTCCGAGCGGTTCTGGTCGGGGGAAACCGCTGCCATGTTCCGCGGGCCCGATGGCATGGAGCACAGCCTAAAAGCACGCAAGTGTCCCGCGCTCGCCGAGGCGATGTTCATGACCACCGCGCCGGAGCTATTCAAAACGGATGCCGAGCGCTCAGGCTTCGAGGCGATTCGGGCCGCCACCCGCAGCACCCGCTATGGCGGTGACTGCTACGCCTATTGCATGCTGGCCGCCGGCCACGTGGACCTTGTGGTCGAGGCTGGACTGCAGTCCTACGACATCGCCCCCTTGATTCCGATCATCGAAGGCGCCGGCGGGGTCTGCACGTCCTGGTCAGGCGGTTCGGCAGCGCGCGGCGGCAACGTGATTGCCGCTGGCGATGCCCGCGTGCATGCAGCCGCACTCGAAATCCTCAACCGGGTCGGCTGAAGAACCCGGCGATGAACCGCTCGTAGATCGCCGTCAGGCGCACCAGATCGGCAACCGGCACCCGCTCGTCGACCTGGTGGATCGTCGCGTTGACGAGGCCGAACTCGACGACGGGGCAGTGCGCCTGGATGAAGCGCGCGTCCGACGTGCCGCCACCCGTGGTGAGGGCCGGCGTGCGGCCTGTTTCCGCGATCACCGCCTGCACCAGAGTGTCGACCAGGGGGCCTGGCTTCGTCAAAAACACGTCGCCGGTGCCTGAGAACTCGATGGTCCAGCGCGCGGCGATAGCTTCGGCGGCAGCTTCACACTGCAAGCGCACCCACGCTTCGAGCTGCGGTCGCCGCCACAGATCATTATAGCGGATGTTGAATTTGGCGCGCGCCTCGGCCGGGATCACGTTGGTTGCGCTGTTTGGCGCGCCGATCACGGTGACCTGCAGGCTCGACGGCTCGAACTTGGCGGTGCCGGTGTCGAGCGTCTGCGACGCCAGCCGGTCGAGCAGGCGCACGAGCTTCGGAACCGGGTTTTCTGCCAGCTGCGGATAAGCCGCGTGCCCTTGCTTGCCCGAAACCACCAACTCGGCATTGAGCGAACCACGCCGGCCGATCTTGATCTCGTCGCCTAGCGCCTGCGGGTTCGACGGCTCACCGACGATGCAGGCATCGAGTTTCTCGCCGCGGGCGGCCAGCCAGTCCAGCAGTTTTGCAGTCCCGTTGATCGATGGCCCTTCTTCATCCCCGGTGATGAGAAACGACAGCGAGCCCGGCAACGCGCCGCTCGCCTGCACGCGCAGTGCTGCCGCCATGAAGCAGGCAATGGCGCCCTTCATGTCGACGGCGCCACGGCCGTAGAGACTGCCGTCGTGAATTGCAGCGCCGAAAGGTGGGTGCTGCCAGGCGCTGTCCAGGCCGGGTGGCACTACGTCGGTATGGCCAGCAAAGCACAAGTTCGGCTCCCTGGTGCCGATCCGCGCATAGAGGTTCTCAACGTCGGGCGTGCCGGGTTCACTGAAAGTCATGCGGTGAACCGAGAAGCCGGCTGCTGCGAGCGCCCGCTCGATCACGCCGAGCGCGCCCGCATCCGCCGGCGTCACCGATGGGCAGCGGATCAAGGCCTGGGCGAGGGCGATCGGGTCGGTGGTGCTGAGCATTTGCAGGGGCCGGTTGCGGGGAGCGCAGACGGCCTAGCGCAAAGACGTGCATATGCCTACCCCCACCGCGGGGCGGGCGTGGCGGCAATCAGTTGAAGTGATAGGTCAAGCCGGCGCGGACCGTGGTTGTTTTGTAATCGAACCCGGTGGTGGCGAACAGGTCATTGAAATTGTAGCGAACCGCTTCGACCCGACCGCTCAATGTCTGTGTGAATTTATGCTCGACACCGCCGCCAAAAACGTAGCCCGTGTCAATTTCCTTGCGTTCCGTAGCAGATGTGGTCAGTGGCGGGAGCAACAGACGCAAGGCCGAAATCGAAGCTCGCTCTTCAATCTTGGCGAAGGCCACGCCACCCGTGCCATAGATCAGCGTCGAGCCGATGGTAAAGCCAACACGCCCGCGAAGGCTTGCGACGAACGCAGCGGACAATTCTTCGGTGGTCGTAGAGCCGAAGCCGAAACGGCGCGAAACGAACGTCGCCCGTTGCTCAAACCTTCCGGTATTTCGGTTGATATCGCCTTCGGCGCCGAACACAAAATTCCCGATCTGCCAATTGTAGCCGCCGTAGCCACTGATCGCGAAGCCGTTTGCATCGCCATCAAGGTTCGCTTGAGTGAATTTACCCCAGTGGCTGCCCGCGCCGATGCCCAGATAGGCGCCCTGCCAGATCGGTGCGGAACCCGACTGTGCTTGCGCCGTCGAAGCGAGTGCCACCAGCGCCACAAATACAATCGGACGTAGGGATTTGCGAGGCATGCGAACGAAAACTCCTGCGTCCTGAACCAATACAGGTCCTTCGTCAAAACCATGCCAGTTTCGCTTGCGTGCAGATCGCGTTCCCTGACTAATATCTGTATAAGTACGCTCCAGTCAGGCCAATAGCAAGGCCGGAGAACCGGCGGCAATTGATCAGAACATGGCTCGGATGCAGAAAGGCCGGCCGAAGGCATTGCTTCAGCCGGTCCGAACTCAAGTTGTCCGACATGCCCCCGTGCATCGCGGGCCAACGAGACCGCCGGTCAGTCAGAAGTGGTATGTGATGCCAGCGCGGATCGTGGTGGTATTGTAGTCGATGCCAGGGCCAAGATCGTTCTTCAATACGTCCTTGAACCCATAGTAGAGCCCTTCGACGCGTGCACTGAGCGACTGCGAGAATTTGTATTCAATGCCGCCGCCGGCGACGAACCCTGTAGCGGTGTCCGATATGCTTGCGGAAATGCCAGGCACAGATGCAGTGAGCTTTACGCCGGTGAATGCGACGCCGCCCGTGCCATAGAGCAGTACGGGCCCCGCAGCGTAGCCGAGGCGGCCACGGAAGCTGCCGAGTATTGGAGTGGTCGCCTCCAGACTTGCTCCGAAACCGCTTATCGTGGTCCGACCCGTCCGACCCTCGACATCGCCTTCGATGCCAACCACGGCATTGCCGAATTGCCAGTTGTAGCCAAGATGGATGCCGAACACCCCGTTGTTCTGGTCGACGTCGATGCCGCTGAACGAGAACTTACCCCAGCTGCCACCAGCCTGGGCGCCGAGATAGGCACCTTGCCATATTTCCACAGGTTCCGACTGGGCCTGAGCCACGCTGACGCTGCCGAGTAAAACGCCAGCCGCCAATAATGTCTTGTTGATCCGCATCATACGCCACCATTGTTCGAGTCACATAGCAGTATACACCATAGACATTGAAAAATTGATGCGTCACACGATGCAACCGTCAATGACGATGTTTTAAGCCTAGGCACTGGGTTGCAATTTCATGATCGCATGCATGCATGCGGGATCGTGTCGAGCAATTCCCTAAAGAATTCAAGCGGGTTGGGGTGCGCCACGCTTTTCGCCCGCCTGGTATGCGGGTTGCCTGCATCTGATGGCCCGGCAAGTCGAGACACTGCCCGGCCCCTGTTGGGAATTTGAGTGTCCGCTCACCTGTTCTGCTTCGCATCGGACGTGGCAGCGGCTGCAACTGCGGTCGGTGGCGCTTTAAGTTTCTCCATCACCTCGTGGTGGCGGATGCCGGCCTCGATGATCATGATCTTCTGCCAGATCTTCTGGCTGAGGCTCGCCGCCGTCCGCTCGATGTCGTTGACCGTTTCGGTCACCACCGGATCGGGGAAGCTCTGGGCATAGAGCACTGCGACCTTCGCCGTCAGTGACAACAGTTCCGAGCAGTAGTCGAGATAACGGGTGAGGGCGAACGGCGTCAGCATCCGCTTCGGCGACGAGGGCGTGGCATTGGTTACGGCCGAGCCCGGGTCCTTGGTCAGCTGGTGCATGTCGATCACGTGTACGATCGAGCGCAATTCGTGCAGCGCCCGCAGGGCGCGCCGCCGCTTGCCGCGTTCCTCCACGCTGAACATGAAGAACAGGGTCGCGCCGGTCAGCACCACGATGTTGAAGGCCGCATCGATGCCCTGGATAGTGCCGAACAGGTCGTCGCTGGCCTTGGTCTTCGACAGGATCAGGTAGCCGAGGTAGGCAAGCAGCGAGAATCCCAACAGGAACACCACGCTGACCAGTGCGCGCGTGAAGATCGCCGGCTGCGCGATCACGGCGGAGCGGGCGCTGGTGTCCCGGGCGATGCCGGTCAGCTCGGACGAAACCTTGGCGAGGCCAGCGCCTGGAAATCGTTCCTCGATGCGGCGAGTCAGCTGATCGATCGATTGAACGATCTTTGCCGCATCGAGCCTGGCGAATTGTGCCATGCCTGGGGACGGGGGCCGCATCAGTCGCGCAGCAGTTCGTTGATGGCAGTCTTCGAGCGCGTTTGCGCGTCAACCGTTTTCACGATCACCGCGCAGTAGAGCGAGGGGCCGGGTGAGCCATCGGGCAGGGGTTTGCCTGGCAGGTTGCCGGAGGCCACCACCGAGTAGGGTGGCACGCGGCCGATGTGGACGGCACCCGTGCTGCGGTCGATGATCTTGGTGGAGGCCGAGATGAAAACGCCCATTGCCAGCACCGAGCCCTCGCCCACGATTACGCCTTCGACCACCTCCGAGCGGGCGCCGATGAAGCAGTTGTCCTCTATGATCGTCGGATTGGCCTGCAGCGGTTCCAGCACGCCGCCGATGCCAACGCCACCCGACAGATGCACATTGCGGCCGATCTGCGCGCAACTGCCAACCGTCGCCCACGTGTCGACCATGGTGCCGCTGTCGACATAAGCGCCGAGGTTCACGAACGAGGGCATCAGCACCACATTGGGGGCGATGTAGGCCGAGCGGCGCACGACGCACCCCGGCACGGCGCGAAAGCCCGCGGCCTTGAAGTCCTTCTCGCCCATGCCGCTGAATTTGGAGGGCACCTTGTCCCAGAAGTTCGCCCCGCCCGGGGCGCCGCCGATCGTCGTCATGTCGTTCAGCCGGAACGACAGCAGCACGGCCTTCTTCAGCCATTGATGCACGACCCACTCGCCCTTGTTCGAGCCGGCGACCTTTTCCGCGACGCGAGCCTTGCCGCTGTCGAGCAGGCCGAGCGCGGTGTTGACCGCATCCCGCACGGCGCCTTGGGTACTGGAATTGATCTTGTCGCGCGCCTCCCAGGCATCCTCGATGATCTTTTGCAATTCACTGTGGGGCATGGGTAGGAAACCTTGTCGCAGGAGTGGTTCGACGTTCGATTGGCGGGGTGCACCTTGCAGCCGGCGTTGTTGCGCGCGGGTGTGATCGTGTCAACGGCGGGGCTGAGTAGTTTTGCGCCGCGATCATTTGAAGATCGAGGCGATGAGATTTTTCGCCTCTGGCGAATCCCACTCGGCTTCCCCCGTCAGGCGCCCGACTTCGCGGCCCTCGGCATCGATGAGCAGGGTGGTCGGCATGCCGAAGACCTTCAGCACGCCATTCATCTTTGCAGTCTGGTCCACATACAGCTTCAGGTTGGCGACCTTGGTCGTGTCGAGGAACTTGCGCGATGCGTCGACCCCGGCGCGATCGACGCTGAGGGCCAGAACCTCGAATTTGTCGGAGCCGAGCGCTGCCTGCAGCCGGTCGAGCGCCGGCATCTCCTTGCGGCAGGGCACGCACCAGGTCGCCCAAAGGTTGAGCAGGACGACGCGGCCCTTGAAATCGGACAAGGTTCGCGCCGTGCCGGTGCCGTCGACAAAGGTGACGGCAGGCACCAGCTCGGGCTCTTTCTTGAAGACGAACTTGACCATGTCGCCTTGCAGCAGCGGGTTGATCGTCGCCGTCGCCGGTGCTGGCGTTGGCGCAGCGGCAGCCTGCGCGACCTGCTCCAGTGTGGCGGCGAACGGGATGGGCGGCCGGCGATCGTCAGCGACCCTGGCTGCGACATAGGCCGCGCCAAATCCAATCAATCCAGGCACCGCCATTGCCAAGGCGAGCGCGATCCGCCAATACCAACGTGAATTCGCCATGGCCGCCAAGGTCCTCTCACCATTTGCGCCGCACTCAATCGCACGGCCGCTCGAAAGCTGGAGTTCCCGATGACCGAAAAACCCGCCAACAAGATGTGGGGCGGCCGGTTCGAAATGGGGCACGCCCAGATCATGGAGGAGATAAACGCCTCGATCGGCTTCGACAAGGTGCTCGGCCCCCAGGATATTCGCGGGTCCAAGGCCCACGCGGCCATGCTGGCGGCGCAAGGCATCATTACGGCGCAAGACGCGACGTCGATCATCGACGGTTTGAGCAAGATCGAAGCTGAAATCTCTGCCGGGCAAATGGTCTGGTCGCGCAGCCTGGAAGATGTCCACATGAACGTGGAAAGCCGGTTGCGCGATCTGATCGGCACGGCGGCCGGCCGACTGCACACGGCGCGCTCGCGCAATGATCAGGTTGCCCTCGATTTCCGCTTGTACATTCGTGACCGCGTGGATGGCCTCGATGCAGCACTGGGCCGGCTGATGCTTGCCCTGGCCCGCAAGGCGCTCGCCCATGCGGGTACGGTGATGCCTGGTTTTACGCACCTGCAGCCAGCCCAACCCGTCACGTTCGGTCATCATCTGCTGGCCTATGTCGAAATGCTGGCGCGGGATCGCAGCCGGTTGGCCGACGCCCGCACACGGCTCAACGAATGTCCCCTGGGCGCCGCGGCATTGGCTGGCACATCGTTTCCGATCGATCGCCACATGACGGCTCGCGCGCTCGGCTTCGATCGGCCGAGTGCCAACTCGCTGGATGCCGTTTCGGATCGCGATTTTGCCCTCGAGGTGCTGGCTGCGGCATCGATTTCGGCCATGCATCTGTCGCGGTTTGCCGAGGAAATCGTCATCTGGATGACACCGCAGTTCAGCTTCATCCGCATGTCCGACCGTTTCACCACCGGCTCGTCGATCATGCCGCAAAAGCGCAACCCAGATGCTGCGGAACTGGTGAAAGGCAAGATCGGCCGCATTGCCGGCGCCTTCCAGAGCCTTTTGATGGTCATGAAGGGGCTGCCGCTGACCTATGGCAAGGACATGCAGGAAGACAAGGAGGTCACGTTCGATGCGCTCGACGCTTTCGGCCTTTCGGTCGATGCGATGAGCGGAATGGTCGACGACCTTGAGCCTCGTGTCGATATCCTGTATGCTGCCGCCGGCCGCGGCTATTCGACGGCGACCGACCTTGCCGATTGGCTCGTTCGCACCTTGCAGATGCCTTTCCGTGAAGCGCATCACGTAACCGGGCGAATTGTTGCGGCAGCCGAAGGCAAGGGCGTCGATCTCGAAGCCCTGTCCTTGGGCGACATGCAGAGGGTGGAGCCGCGCATCACTTCGGCGATCTTCGATGTGCTCAGTCCGGAGAATTCGGTAAAGAGCCGCACCAGCTATGGGGGAACTGCGCCACAGAATGTCACCGAAATGGCAAGTCGGTGGATTTTGCAGCTGGAAAAGCCTGCCGAGACCGGGTAGATGCACTCGGGATTGCAAGTAGAACGTTGGAAAGTCGGCTCCATGCGCGACGCTGTGAAAGTCTTGGCCATTGGTGCCGCCGCCGCAGCGATGCTTGCTGGCTGCGGGCTCAAAGGTCCTTTGGAGCTGCCGCGCGACGCCAAGGCGGAAGGGCAATCCACTGCTTCGGCTGATTCCGGCCAGGGCAAAGCCCAGTCAGCCGCGCCGAAGCCGCACAAAGGGTTCATCCTTGACGATCTGATCCGATAGCTGTCGGTCGCGATCAAGGCCGTGTCCAAGGACTAACCATCGATGCACCATTTCGCCTACCGCAACGGCACTCTGCATGCCGAAGCCGTAGATCTGGCGCGCCTTGCGGACGAAGTGGGCACACCGTTCTACTGTTATTCGACCGCGACGATCGAGCGACATTACCGTTTGTTTGCCGAGGCGCTGGGCGCTGAGGCCCACATTTTTTTCGCGATGAAGGCCAACAGCAATCTTGCTGTCCTGCGTCTGCTGGCGAAGCTTGGTGCCGGCGCCGATACCGTCTCCGAGGGTGAGATCCGCCGGGCGCTCGCAGCAGGCATTGCGCCTGGAAAGATCGTGTTCTCCGGCATCGGCAAATCCGACCGTGAACTGGCTTTCGCCGTAGATCAAGGCATCTACCAGATCAACATCGAGACCGAGGGCGAACTGTATGCCTTGGCCCGGATCGCTGCCGCCAATGGCCAACGGCAGGCCGTGGCAATCCGGGTCAACCCGGATGTCGGTGCCGGCGCACATGCCAAGATCACGACGGGCTCCACTGAGAACAAGTTCGGTGTGAGCATGTCCGATGCCGAGCGGTTGTATGGCGCTGCCTCCAGCATGCCAGGCCTTCACATGTGCGGCTTGGCGGTCCATATCGGCAGCCAAATCCGCGACCTCGGCGATCTCGAAGCTGCATTCGCGCGGATGGCTGATCTGGTGGTGCGCTTGCGCCGCGCCGGGCATCGGGTCGCGCGGCTCGACCTGGGCGGCGGGCTCGGCATTCCCTACGAAATGAGCGAAGCCGTCGCCCATGGACCGGATCTGATCCAGGCCTACGCCGCGATGGTGCGTCGTGTTCTTGGCAACCTCGATGTCGAGGTTGGCTTCGAGCCCGGCCGTCTCATCGTCGGCAACGCCGGCGTGCTGATCACCTGTGTCGTGCGCCACAATCCGCGGCCGCACAAGACGTTCGTCATAGTTGACGCGGCGATGAACGATCTGATCCGTCCTGCCATGTACGATGCGTATCATGACATATGGCCGGTCACCGAACCGGGACCTGACGTCAGTTCCAGGCCGTACGATGTGGTTGGACCCATTTGTGAATCGAGCGATCAATTTGCGGCTGCGCGCAGACTGCCGGTTTCCGGCCCTGGCGATTACCTGGCCATCATGACGGCCGGCGCGTATGGTGCGACCATGTCGTCCACTTATAATTCCCGCCAACTTGTTCCAGAGATATTGGTCAGCGGCGGACGGTTTGCTGTGGTGCGACCGCGCCAGACGTTCGAAGCGTTGCTCGATCTCGACCAGATACCCGACTGGTTGTGAGTTTTCCAGCTGGAAACGCCGCCAGGTCGCAGGCCAGGGTTGTGCCTGCTGCCGCGATCGCGTATCGGCTAGGTCATGCCAGACACCGTCCTCATTATCGATTTCGGCAGCCAGGTCACTCAGCTGATTGCACGGCGCGTGCGCGAACACGGGGTGCACGCTGAAATCGTACCGTACAACAAGTCCGAAGAAGCGCTTGAGCGGCTGAAGCCACGGGCCATCATTCTTTCGGGTGGACCCAGCAGTGTGTATTGGGACGAGGCACCTGCAGCGCCCGTCGCGGTGTACACCTGCGGACTTCCCGTGCTCGGCATCTGCTACGGCAACCAAACCATGGTGGCACAGCTTGGCGGGCGTGTCGAAGGGGGGCACGCGGCTGAGTTTGGACGTGCCGAAATCGAAGTCATCGACGACTGTCCTTTGTTCGAAGGCTTTTGGCCCAAAGGCACCCGCGACCATGTTTGGATGAGCCATGGCGACAAGATAACGAGTTTGCCTGAAGGCTTCCGCGCTGTTGCCGTTTCCAACAATGCACCTTACGCTGTGATTGCCAACGATGCGAAGCGTCACTACGGCGTGTTGTTCCACCCCGAGGTCGTGCATTCGCCGCGGGGAGCAGCGCTTCTTGGCGCTTTCGTTCACAAGATCGCAGGTCTCGACCGTGATTGGACCATGCAGCATTTCCGCACTGCGGAAATCGCCCGCATTCGGGCGCGGGTTGGTCGGTCGAAGGTGATTTGTGGGGTTTCGGGCGGCGTCGATAGTACGGTCGCTGCTAAGCTCATTCACGAAGCGATCGGCGATCAACTCACTTGCATTTTCGTCGACAACGGGTTGTTGCGCAACGGCGAAGCGCGCGAAGTGGTCGACTTGTTTCGCGGAGCGTCGAACATTCCGTTGATCCATGTTGATGCCAGTGAACGCTTTTTGATTGCCCTCGATGGCGTCATTGATCCCGAGGCCAAACGCAAGACGATCGGGCGAGTTTTCATTGATGTCTTCGAGGCGGAGGCGCGCAAACTCGGCGATGCCGAGTTTCTTGCCCAAGGCACCCTTTATCCAGATGTCATAGAAAGCGTGTCGTTTACTGGTGGACCGTCGGTCACGATCAAGTCGCACCATAATGTCGGCGGGCTGCCGGCGGCGATGCAGTTGAAGCTGCTGGAACCGTTGCGGGAACTGTTCAAAGATGAAGTCCGCGCACTGGGCCGTGAACTCGGGCTGCCAGCTCATTTTATCGGCCGCCAGCCGTTTCCTGGCCCAGGATTGGCGATCCGCATCCCTGGAGCGATTACGGCCGACAAACTCGATACGCTGCGCAAGGCCGACGCCATCTTTCTCGACGAGATCCGCCAGGCTGGTCTCTACGATACGATCTGGCAGTCGTTTGCGGTGCTGTTGCCCGTGCGCACGGTCGGCGTCATGGGCGATGGTCGAACCTACGATCATGTGTGTGCCCTCCGCGCTGTCACGTCGACCGACGGCATGACTGCCGACTATTTTCCATTCGATCATGCAATTCTGGGTCGCACCGCAACTCGAATCATCAATGAAGTCAAAGGCATCAATCGCGTCGTCTACGACATCACGTCGAAGCCCCCGGGCACCATCGAGTGGGAATGACGGCCGCGGGATTGCAATTTGCTGCTAGTACGGTTGGGCTTTGCCGATGGGGCTGACACTGCGCCATTGCCCGTTCCATTGCGGCGTGATGATACGTGCCGCAAAGCGGTTCTCGGCCGATCCCCGCGCATATTGTTGGGCGGGGTAGCGATAGGGCGTGAGCCTACGATAGGCGGATCTCGGCGTCCGCCGCACATCGTAACGCGCGTAGGGCTGCCCGTATTGCGAACCATCATATGGTCGGGGCAGATAGCTGCGACGTTCGGCATAGCGACCGCGATCATACCTCGGTCGAAAGCGCTGTATGTCTTCGCTGGGTGGACCATAGGCGTAAAGCGGGGTGATGATCTGGATCGTTGCCCCTGGACTTGCCTGCTGGGCCACGGAAGGTAGTGAATTCAAGACCAATCCAGCAGCCGAGACGAGAGCACCCAAGGTGATGAACATTGAACGCATGTCACATACTCCAACGACGCTACCAACGATGAGCACTATAAAATCTAATTTTGTTCTTGTAAAGTTCTAATTTTTGATGTAATGTCTTTTTCAGCGGGCGTCACATGCGCAAGAGCTATTTCAGCAACACGCCGCCGGTTCGAGTTGGGAGTGACCGTCATGCCAGGTAACAGGAACTTGCCCAGTTCACCCAAACACAGGCGCCATTTTCGTGCTGGCAGCACATGCTCTTGGCTATGCTATGCCGGGCAGGAAGACACAGCGCACTCTGTATCGGCCGCTTTGGGTGCGCAGCAGGCAGATGTGGGCGTCGTTGTCTTGCGACGGCCGCTTTTCCATGGCCTCGGGGACGAATACGCGAAGCGCGCCGACGCTCATGTAGATGCCGCCGTCCACGGGTTCGATGAAATCGACTTTCATGCAATCCTGATCACTGCAGCAATAGTGCGGATACCAGGAATGCGCCATGGCGGGCAGCGCAAACCCCAGCGCATGGGCCATTACGGTGATGATGAGGCAAAAGGCAAACAACGCCATAGGAAGGGTGTTGACGGGCCCGATCATGCACAGATCCTCGCGAGCGATGAACGTTCGTGTTACCCCTGGGGCGGGCATGATCCCGGTCGATTGTTGAACTTTAGTATAGGCGGCGTTCCACCATTTGCCCAGATGCATGGTCGTCGCCGGCGCAGCCTTGGGTGCGGCGCCAGCATCAAGTCGAGCCACGGTGCGGGAGGCGTGTGAAATGCTGGCGGCAAGGGATGGAGCTGATCTGGCCAACCAGTGCCAGTCGCTTCTCGAGTGGTATCGCGACATGGGGGTGGCGCAAGTCATCGATGAAGTTCCCGTCGATTGGCGGGGCCGTGGTGCTGCGGGACCGGGCAGAGGGTTTCAATACCCTGAGCGTCAGGCTGAGCGTGAGAGACCACCATCCATTGATTTCAAGCCGCCAATCCCGGCGCGGCGGGACACAGCGACAGCACCGCTGCCGCAGGCCGCAGCAGCGCCCGCTCATCAGCATGTTGCAGTGCCACCCCGCCGGTTTCCGAGCGCTCCACCAGACGAGGCGGCGACCAGCGCACGCGATCAGGCGGCCAGGGCAGAGTCGCTTGCCGGCTTGCGTCGCCTACTGGAAGAGTTCGATGGCTGCGGGTTGAAGGCGACCGCCAAGAACCTATGCTTTTTTCGCGGCTCCGAACGCGCCCGGCTCATGGTGATCGGCGAGGCGCCAGGGCGCGATGAGGACATTGCCGGCCGGCCGTTCATCGGGCCTGCCGGCCAACTCCTCGATCGGATGCTCGCGGCAATCGGCCATGGTGAAGCGACCACGCACATCACCAATATCGTGTACTGGCGGCCACCGGGAAATCGCACACCGACCACTCAGGAAGGCCAGATCTGCCGACCGTTCCTCGAACGACAGATCGAGTTGGTGGCGCCTGAGGTCATATTGCTGCTGGGCGGTGCGGCGGCCAAGCATATGTTCGATACGCCGGAGGGCATCATGAAGGTGCGCGGCACCTGGCGCACGATCGAAGTCGGTGGCACACGGCTGCGCACAATGGCCTCGCTGCACCCGGCCTACCTCTTGCGCACTCCTGCTGCCAAACGGCAGGCTTGGCAGGATCTGCTGGCCGTCAGAACCGCCCTCGATAACTCAAAAGGTTAGCCGCCATGCCCAGGATCGATGAATCGCGCCCTTTCATTCCCGTCCGAATTGCCGTTTTGACGGTATCCGACACGCGCGCGCTGGCCGACGACAAGTCAGGTGCGGCGCTTGCGGACATGTTGGCGTCCGACGGACATGTGCTGGCTGGTCGCGCCATCGTGACGGATGACGTGGCGTTGATCCGTGCCCGCGTCCAGACCTGGATCGCTGACCCCGAGGTCGATGTCGTCCTGACGACGGGCGGTACTGGTTTCACCGGCCGAGACGTGACGCCAGACGCTGTGAAGCCGCTGTTCGAGAAGGAGATCGACGGCTTCGCGACCGTCTTCCACATCATCAGCTATGCCAAGATCGAGACTTCCACCATCCAATCGCGGGCCTGTGCCGGGGTGGCTGGCGACACCTTCATCTTCTGCCTGCCGGGCTCGCCGGGCGCCTGCCGGGACGCCTGGAACGGCATCTTGAAGTGGCAGCTCGACAACCGGCACCGTCCCTGCAATTTCGTCGAGATCATGCCGCGCTTGGGCGAGCACCGCAGGAAATCGTGAGGACGTCGAGGATTTGAAAATGGCAGTGCGCGTCACAGCAACAGGGTCAGGGCTGGCCCGAGGAAACTCAACCTTGGGCCTTCTGTCCGTAGGTTTTGAATTTCTCGATGACGCTTGTCATTTCGGCGGGCTCCAGGATATGCGGGACGCCAAGCGTCAGAACTTTGTAATACTGCTCGGCCAACACCTCGATCGTTTCGCTGAGTTCGAGGGCGGTTGCCAAGTCCGCGCCGAGCGCGATCTGCCCGTGATTGGCCATCAAACATGCATCCCGATCGGCGAGACCCGCGACGACGAGCGCCGACAGCTGCGGGGTTCCAAAGGTTGCGTAGGGAATGCAGGGAATGTCGGCGCCACCGGCCGCCGCGACCATATAATGGAAGGCCGGAATGGGCTGCCGGGCGCAGGCGAGCACGGTCGCGTGCAGGGAATGCGTATGAACAATCGCGCCCCGATCGGGACGGGCCGCATAGGCCGCAAGGTGAAAGCGCCATTCGCTCGACGGCCGTCGGGTTGCGCCAGACGGCGTGCCGTCGACATCGACAAAGACGATGTCCGACTGGTCGATGCCGCCAAACGCCAGGCCGGACGGCGTGATCAGCATGCCATCACGCCACCGCCGCGAGACATTGCCGGTACGCCCCGGCGACAGGCCCTTGCTGGCGACGGCGCGCGCTGCAGCTACGACCGCCTGCCGGGCAGCGGCTTCCGACTCGGATCGGGATGCGCGCGTTTGTCTGCTCATGTTCCACTCTCGGTTTTGCGTGTTCTGGCTGGGCGTGGAATAGGCCCCCAGCGACGGGTCAAGCACCAGGACTCGTGCCAACTGCCGGTGAAAGCGACAAACCCGTGAAACTGCCAATCGCACTGACAATCCTGACGGGCTTTCTGGGCAGCGGCAAAACCACGCTACTGAAGGCGGCGCTCGCCACTGAAGCGATGGCTGGAACCGCCGTCATAGTCAATGAGTTCGGCGAGGTAGGCCTGGACGACGCACTGATCCGGCCGGTTGGCCAGCGGATCGACGAGGCGACGGTTCTGCTGCCCTCGGGCTGCGTGTGTTGCGAGGTGCAAAGCGATCTCGCCGCAGCACTGCTGAAACTGCATGAAGACAT
Source organism: Hyphomicrobiaceae bacterium (assembly GCA_021730785.1). GTDB lineage: Bacteria > Pseudomonadota > Alphaproteobacteria > Rhizobiales > Hyphomicrobiaceae > JAKFWF01. The sequence goes on along the minus strand of JAKFWF010000028.1, from coordinate 48,313 downwards.
GCTCGCAAGCCGGATTCCGGTGATCAGCCGCGTGGTTCTCGAGACCACCGGGCTCGCCGATCCGGGGCCGATCGCCCGGGCGCTGTTGACGGATCGTGATCTGTTCCGGGTGTATCGGCTGGATGGCATCGTGACCACGGTCGATGCGGAGCATATCTGCCGTCAGTTGGCGGAGCATGGTGAGCCGGCGCGGCAGATTGCGCTTGCCGACCGCCTCGTCGTCACCAAGAGCGACCGCGTGACGCTGGAGCAGACCGCACAGGTCGAGTGGCTGCTCGGCGAGCTCAATCCATCGGCGCAGCTGACGGTGGCCGTTAAGGGCAACATCGATCCGGCTCTGCTGTTCGATATCGGGGCGACTGAGATCGTGGCCAGTGGCCGGGACGCCGCCGCCTGGCTGGCGGCCGATGGGTATGGGGCCCAAGCGATGCACCCGCACGCATGCCAGGGCGCCGGCTGCACGCACGAGCATCACATGGTCCAACCGTCAGGGCATCTGTACGGCATTCACTCGTTTGCGCTGACCTTCGCTGCGCCCCTCGACGGGCGCAAGCTCGAGGGCATCATCGAAGCCGTGCGGATGGTCTATGGCGCCAAGATTTTGCGCATGAAGGGGATCGTCGCCATTGCCGGCGAGGAGCAGCCGATCGTCATCCACGGTGTGGCGCAGGCGTTCTATCCGACCGAGCAGCTGCCGGCCTGGCCAACCGCTGACCGCCGCTCCCGCATCGTCTTCATCACCAAGGACCTGGAGGAAACCGCGATCCGCACAGCGTTCGCACCGCTACAGGACTGAGCCTGAAACCGGCCGACGGCGCGCTTCACCGCAGCCAAGGGGCCTGCGCCCGTTGCCCCCGCCACAGACCTTTGGCGACCCTGCTCCTGCTATTGATCGAACAACTGATGGGTCGAGGGGTGAGGCCCTCGTCGGGATGCCCAATGAGCTGAATGCCCTTCGAGCTTCACCCGCAGAGTGAAGTTGAACTCGTGCCGAGGGTCCAGATGGACTTCGGAAATTTCTAGTTTCGCGCGACCCGACTGAACGTTCCAGCCAGGACTGTGCCAAGTCCGCACGACGCCCGGCGATGGTCGTGGATGCGGATCGGCGAATGCTACAGCGCGTGCTTGGCGCGCCGGCCCTTGGCGGACGGCGATGACGTCAGGCTGCTGGCCGCACGGCTGCGCTGTAGGCCGTCATCAGGGCTTCCGAGTGGCGGCCCGGCTGGTAGTTGTGCGGTCCGATCTGGGAGACAGGTGTTACCTCGGCCGCGGTGCCGACGATGAAGCATTCGGTGAAACCCGGCAGTTCGTCGGGCATGATGCGGCGCTCGACAACCGTCATGCCCTGTTGCCGGGCAATGGCGATGACGGTCTGGCGCGTCAGGCCGTCGAGGAAGCAATCGGCGATCGGCGTATGCAGCGCGCCGTCCTTAATGAAGAACACGTTGGCGCCCGTGCACTCGGCGACCCGGCCCTGCCAGTCGTACATCAGGGCGTCGGCATAGCCTTTGTCTTCGGCACGCATCTTGGAGATGGTGCAGATCATGTAAAGGCCGGCGGCCTTCGAGGCAGTTGGCGCGCAAGCTGGATCCGGGCGGCGGTAATCGGCGATGTCGAGGCGAATGCCGCGCATCTTGGTGGCCGGATCGAACATGGAGGGCCAGGTCCAGGTGGCGATCGCCGTGTGGGTCTTGTTATTGCGCGCCGATACCGCCATCATTTCGCTGCCGCGCCAGGCGACGGGGCGCACATACTGGTCGCCGCCGCCATTAAGCTTCAGGACTTCGGCTTTGGCTGCGTCCAGCTGTGCGACGGTGTAGGGAATTTCAAAATCCAACAGTTGTGCGGATTTGCGGAAACGCTCTGAATGCGCTGTCGATTTGAAGATGGTGCCACCGTAGGCCCGCTCGCCCTCGAATACACATGACCCATAGTGCAGACCGTGCGTCAGCACGTGCAGCTTGGCGTCCCGCCACGGCAAAATACGGCCGTTCATCCAGATGTAACCGTCGCGATCATCGAAGGGGATCAGGTCTGCCATGGGGGTCTCCGCCGCACAGGCGCTGCAATCGGGCGTCAAAAGCTCCCGGCGCCGGCCATTTTCTATTGCAATTAGGGGCTTGCCACGGGTAACAACCGCCTCCTAATTAGTCAACATGACTGACATAAATACAGCCAAGGGCTCAGGCGAGGGTCCAAGCAAGGATCCAATCGACCGGATGGCGCCGGATGTCGGCCTCCCATCGGCAGTGGCGCTGGAGCGGCTGACACCCGTGGTCGAACTGATTTTCTTCGCCTACCGCGACTTCACCAGCGAATCGGATGCCGTGCTCGAGGCCTATGGCTTCGGCCGCGCGCACCATCGCGTGCTGCACTTCGTGACATGGCGGTCCGGGCTGCGCGTCGCCGATCTGCTGGAGACGCTGCGGATCACCAAGCAGAGCCTGGCCCGGGTGCTGAAGAAACTCGTGGACCGTGGCTTTATCGTTCAGGAGGCGGGCGCCGCCGACCGGCGCGAGCGGCGGCTCTATCCAACGCTCGAGGGGCGCAAGCTCGCCGAGCAGTTGCGGGCGCTGCAAACCCGGCGGATCGCTGCAGCGCTAGGCGAGATCGAGCCCGCCGGGCAGGCGGCGGCGCTCGGCTTCCTACTGGCCTTAACCGCGCAGCCGGATCGTGCTGGATTGGCGCAGATGCTGGCCGATTGCGGTATGACGCCGTCCCGACCGATGACGGAAACCCGTGTGCGATGAGTGCGCCGACGCGCGCAACGAAGGAGACGACCATGCCTCTCGCTCCCGAACGCCCCCGGCAAGAGCCGTTGCCCGATAACGCGTCGCACATCCTGGTGGTCGACGACGATCACAGGATCCGCGAACTGCTGGCGCGTTTTCTCACTGAAAGCGGGTTTCGCGTCACCCAGGCCGGCGATGCGATCGCTGCCCGTTCGGCCATGCGCGGGCTGGCCTTCGACCTCGTCATCCTCGACGTGATGATGCCGGGCGACAACGGCATCACGCTCGCGCGTGACATCAAGGCCATGTCGCACGTGCCGATCTTCATGCTCACCGCGCTCTCGGACGCGGATCACCGGGTCGAGGGCCTCGAAGCCGGCGTCGACGACTACCTGCCAAAACCATTCGAGCCGCGCGAATTGCTGTTGCGGCTGAAAAATATCCTGCGCCGCGGGCGGACGATCCAGCCGGCGAGCGACGAGGTGTCGATGGGCGATTACCGCTTCCACATCGGGCGCGGCGAGTTGAAGCGGGGCGAGGAGACGATCAAGCTCACGGAACGCGAGCGCGATCTGTTGCGGCAGTTCGCCCAACGGGCCGGCCTGCCGGTCGCGCGCCATGAACTGTCGCCCGAGGAAAACACCGGCAGCGAGCGTGCCATCGACGTGCAGATCAACCGTTTGCGCCGCAAAATCGAGACCGATCCCTCGAACCCGGTTTATCTGCAGACGGTGCGCGGCAAGGGCTATATCCTCTATACGGACTGAAGCCAGCGGCGACAAGCGCCGGCCGATGGCGGATGTCTGGCGAATGTGAAACGTCACCCCAGGGTTCGAATGGTTGCAGTCCGCGAAAGTCTCAGCACCAAGATCCCGGTCAAGCTGGCGGCCACGCGCTGGTCCGAGCTGAAGGCTGCGGGAAACCGCCTGCGCACCCATCTGGTCGTGCTGCTGTCGGAACTCGTGCCGAAGGGGCTCTATGCGCGCGCGCTGATCATCATCATCGCGCCGATCGTGTTGCTGGAGGGGGTCGTTGCCTTCGTGTTCATGGAGCGGCACTGGAACGCGGTGACGCGGCGCCTGTCCGAAGCGACCGTGCGCGACATTGCCGCGCTGATCGACATCTACCACGACTATTCGCGGGACGACGAGTACGGCCGATTGATCGAAATGGCGCGCGATCGCCTCAACCTCTCCATGCAGGTGCTGCCGCCGACCGACCTGCCGCCAGTCCAGCCGCGTCCCTTCTTCGCGCTCCTCGACCGCACCATCGCGGCCGAGTTGCGCAAGCAGATCAAGGAACCGTACTGGATTGACACGGTGGGCAATTCCAGACTGGTCGAGATCAAGGTCAAGCTCAAGACGGCGACGCTGCGGTTCGTCGCGACGCGCAGCCAGACCTACGCCTCGAACTCCGACATCTTCATGGCCTACATGGTCGGCTCGTCGGTGATCCTGCTGACGCTCGCGATCCTGTTCCTACGCAATCAGATCCGCCCCATTCTCAAGCTCGCCGAGGCCGCCGATGCGTTCGGCAAGGGCCGGCCGATCGATGAAGAGTTCCGTCCGCGCGGCGCCCGCGAGGTGCGGCAGGCGGCGCAGGCGTTCCTGGAGATGCGCGATCGCATCAAGACGCACGTCGATCAGCGCACCACCATGCTGGCCGGCGTCAGCCACGACTTGCGCACCATTCTGACGCGCTTCAAGCTGCAGCTGGCCCTGCTCGGCAACCGCTCCGAGATCAAGGCGCTGCAGGCCGACGTCAACGAAATGCAGCATATGTTGGAGGATTATCTCGCATTCACGCGCGGCGATGGCGGCGAGGAAGCCAAGCCAACCAATCTGCGCGAGTTGCTGGAGGAGGTCACCGACGAGACCCAGTTCTACGGCAAGCCGGTCGAGCTGAAGCTGCGCCGGCGCCGTGGCGATCTGATCCTTCCCCTGAAGCGGCAGGCGTTCAAGCGGGCGATCACCAATCTCGTCAGCAATGCCGCCCGGTTCGGCGATCAAATCGTGATCCGCGCCGCCACCGAACGCAACTGGCTGCGCGTCGAGGTCGACGACGACGGTCCCGGCATCCCGGCCGCGGAACGCGACAACGTGTTCAAGCCATTCTACCGGCTCGATCACGCTCGCAATCAGGATGAGGGCAACACCGGGCTCGGGCTCGCCATCGCGCGCGACATCGCCCGCAGCCACGGCGGAGACATTGCGCTTGGCCAGAGTTCGATGGGCGGGTTGCGCGCCATCCTGCGGGTGCCGTTGTGAGGCGACCTGATACTGCTAAGCGCCGGTTACAGGCCCGATGCGGGACCGCGGCAATGCGGCGGCACGATTGCGGTGGCCAGCCGGCGCGGCGCATACTGCTGAAAGTGTCCAGACCAATCGAAGCAAAGCAGCACACCCCATGAGTTCGAGACCCGAACCGACGGCCACAAAGTCGCGTCCCGCCGCCAACGCGCCGCAAGCCGCCCGGCGCGAGCGAAAGGGCGCCGACCGCGGCCTCAGCCAGCCGGGTGCGATGGGCAAGGCGTTCTCGATCCTGGAAATCATCGCCAGCGGCCACCAGCCGATTTCAATGGCTGACATCGTCCGTGCGTCCGGCCTGACCAAGCCGACGGCGCATCGCATCACCAGCATGCTGGCCGACATGGGGTTCATCGAGCGCGATGTCCTGAAGCGCGGCTTCATCGAGGGGCCGCGGCTGATCAAGCTGTCGCTCGACACGCTCAGCGCGGCGGCCCCCCGCACGCTCAGGCACGCGATATTGCGGTCGATCTCGGAGTCGGTCGGCGAGACCTGCAATTTCGGCATCCTGGTTGGATCCGAGGTGCTCTATCTCGACCGGGTGGAAGCGAAATGGCCGCTCGGTTTGCGGCTGGAAGCGGGTAGTCGCGTGCCGGCCCATTGCACGGCGATCGGCAAGCTGTTGCTGTCGCTGCTGCCTGCCCGCGAGCGCGCGCAGACGATCGCGGCCATGCCGCTCGCGCGGTATACGACGCGCACCTTGACCGATCCGCAGCGCCTGACCCACGCACTCGACCGGATCGCTGCCACCCGGATCGGCATCGACGACAAGGAATTCATCGAAGGCGTGGTGTGCGTCGCGGTGCCCGTCACCGCCGACAACGGCCAGATCGTCGGCTGCATCGCCATTTCCGCGCCGGAAGCGCGCGTGCCGCTCGACCAGGCCATAAAGTTCGTGCCCCGCATGCGCGACGCGGCCGCCAGGCTCGGCTCGACCTTCCAGACCGGGCAGGCCCGTGGCTGAGCGCGGGCATCGCCGGCGACGTGAAGTCATGCCAGCCGGTCAAGCGAGAAGCGGGTCACGTCGCGCAGCAGCTTGATGAACTCGAGCGCCTGGAATTCCGCGGTCGCGCGGCCCTTGTCGGCGGTTGCCCGCGAAGCGTCGCCGGCAGCACCGGACGCGTGCAGGTCCTGGGCGATCCAGCCGAAGGCGTTGAAGCCGGTGGGGCGCAGGATATCGAACTCCCGGGCAATGCCGATGGTGGTTGGTGCGAAGTTCGCCGCATAGTCCATGCGCACGAGATCGGGCCGAAAGTGCAGCATCAGCGACGTTTCTATGTCGCCGGCGTGGATGCCGACCGCCTGCTCCAGCTCGCTGAACAGCCCTGGCGGGCGGCCGAGGCGGCTCCATTGTGCCGACACCACGAGCATTTGCAACCGCACGCGCAGCTCGCGCGCAACGATGCTCAACACATCGACGTTGCCGCCGTGCGAATTGACCATCACGAGCTTGCGCAGACCGGCGCGATGAACGGACTCGCCGATCTCGACCCAGGCGCGCAACGCCGTCTCCGCCGTCAAGGTGAGGGTGCCCGGGGAACGGATATGCTCGTTCGACTTGCCGATCGTCTGCGTCGGCAGCACGAGGATATGCAACTCCGGTGGCAACCGTCGCAGAACCTCGCTGACCATGCCGTCGGCGATCATGGTGTCGGTGGCAACCGGCAGGTGGGGCCCGTGCTGCTCGATCGCAGCGACCGGCATGACGACGATTGTCGTCTCGGGGGCGAGGCCGACGAAATCGGTGGTGGTGAGTTCGCTCCAACGGGCATTGATCGGCTTGGCGGTCATGGCATTTCCTCGGGCGGCGGACTGATCTGCCCACCCTGTCCCGATTGCACAGTGCCAAGCAACCTACTTCGATGGTAGACGTCGAGACCAGGATCACGGCTGGGAGATAAGCCTTGCAACTTCGAATGATGGCGCTGGCACTGTCGGCGATGGCCGGGATCCTTGGAGCGGCACAGGCGTCAGCCGCTGAAACGGCGACCGGCTTCGCGTGCACCTTCAGGACCGGCACGACGTTGAGCTACACGAACGCCAAGTATCGGCGCACAGTTGCCAAACCGCTCGCCTTCGACATCGCGGCGATCGATCTCGACGGGCAAAAGGCTGAACTGGTGACCGCCAAGGGCCGCGGCACGCTGCGGGTGGTGCGCGCGATCAATGCCAACCATTACCTGGAAGTGGTGGCCGAGGGCTTTCTCAACATCACGACGGTCTATGACCTCGATCCGAAGGCCAAGGCCCATCCAGCCGTGCATTCGCGCCACTTCGGGCTGTTCGGCGAGCCGGTCGTTGCGCAATATCATGGCTTCTGTTCCGCGCTGTAGACGTTGGTGAGCCCCATGCTGAAAACGCTGCTGATTGCCAACCGGGGCGAGATCGCCTGCCGCATCATCCGCACTGCGCGCGCCATGGGGATCAAGACGGTCGCCGTCTACTCGGATGCCGACGCCAAGGCGCTGCACGTGCGGGCCGCTGATGTCGCCGTCCACATCGGCCCGTCGCCGGCCACCGACAGCTACTTGCGCATCGACAAGATCATCGCTGCGGCGAAGGAGATGGGTGCCGACGCCGTTCACCCGGGCTACGGGTTCCTTTCGGAGAATGCCGATCTGCCCGAAGCGTGCCTACAAGCCGGTATTGCCTTCGTCGGGCCGACGGCTGCGGCCATGCGTGCGCTCGGCGGCAAGGCTGCGGCGAAGGAGATCGCAATCAAGGCCGGCGTGCCGGTGGTGCCGGGCTACCAGGGCGCGGCGCAGGATCTGCGGACTTTGAAAGCCGAAGCCCTCCGCATCGGCTATCCCGTCATGATCAAGGCGGTGGCCGGCGGCGGCGGGCGCGGCATGCGACTCGTCGAAGCGGAGGCCGCCTTTGCCGATCATCTCGACAGCGCCCAGCGGGAAGCCTCGAGTGCTTTCGGCAACGCGGCTGTTCTGGTGGAAAAAGTCGTCATCGCGCCGCGTCATATCGAAGTGCAGGTGTTCGGCGATACTCATGGCAACGTCGTCCACCTGTTCGAGCGCGACTGCACCTTGCAGCGCCGTAACCAGAAGGTGGTCGAGGAGGCGCCGGCGCCCGGCATGTCGGCTGAATTGCGCGAGAAGATGTGCGGGGCCGCCGTCAAGCTCGCCAGGTCGGTCGGCTATACGGGGGCTGGCACGGTCGAATTCCTGGTCGAGGGCGGCAAGCTGTCGGCCGATGCGCCCTGGTACTTCATCGAGATGAACACGCGGCTGCAGGTCGAGCATCCGGTGACCGAGGAGATCACCGGCCTTGATCTCGTCGAGTGGCAGCTGCGGGTGGCGGCAGGCGAGAGGCTGCCAAAGTCCCAGGCCGACATCACCATGAAGGGCCACGCCATCGAGGCGCGCCTGTGTGCCGAGGACCCGGCCCAGGGCTTCATGCCGAGCGTGGGCAGGATCGAGCGGTTTTCCGCATCACCATCGGACGTGTTGCGGCTGGAGACGGGTATTGAGTCCGGTGCCGAAGTGTCGCCGTTCTATGATTCCATGATCGCGAAGCTGATCGGCATCGGCGCCGACCGTGCGAGCGCGATCAACCACCTGGGCAATGGACTCGATGAACTCGAACTCCTCGGGCTGAAGACCAACAGCGCCTTCCTGCAACGCCTGCTCGAGCATCCGCGCGTGCTGGCGGGCGCCATGGACACGGGGCTCATTGCCCGAGACCTCAATGGGCTCACGCACATTGATGCGGAGCGATTGAAGTACGGACTTGGCGACGGAATGGCAGTTCTGCTTTCGACCATGCGCGGTCGCAAGGACGATGATCCCTGGTCGTCGGCCGACGCATTCCAACTGGGACCTCGGCGTCAGCAGAGGATTCCTGCGCTGGTGGACGGCGTGCCGCAGACCTTTGCCGTCACCTGGATCGAACCGGACTGCCTGACAATCGATGGCGTGGGTCCCCATCACGTCGGCGAAAGTGTATTTTCCACGCTAGCCTCAGGTAGCGTCTATGCTTTCGCAGATGGTGTGCGCTACGCCGTCAGCTGGCCGACCCACGATCTCGACGACATCGCTGACGGATCGTCGCTTGATGTGATCCGCGCACCAATCAACGGGCGGCTGGCCCGGGTGTTCGTGGCCGCCGGTGCACCGGTCGCCAAGGGCGACAAGATCGCGGTGGTCGAAGCGATGAAGATGGAGCACGTGCTGCTCAGCCCGCGCGATGGCATGATCGAGCGCATTGCGGCGAGCGAAGGCGCGCAAGTCACCCAAGGTGCGTTGATTGCGGCGCTCGCCGAGGCTGCTCAAGTCCTGGGCAAGTCCTGACCCCTACTCCTGGTCCACGTCCGGGGCCAGAGCAGTGGGCGCGATGACGACAACGAGGCGCATGTGGAGTGGCGCTCCAAGTGCTTTCGGGCCAGCCATTTCCCGATACCAGATCAATTCTAGCAGCACGCAGGCCAGCGGATTCGTAAGTGTCGATCTTTATGGTTAATGCCTTGCAATTGTGCTTTTGACTGTTGCCGAGGCGGGCAAACGCACACTCGACAAGCGATTGCCGCATGGCGAAGCGTCAAACGATTTTGAACGGAGCGACGAGTGCTCGACAAGTAGAATGTATAAAAATATCAATATGTTAATGCTCGCAACGGCATGTCTGTCGATCTTCGCCGGCACCTGGGCAAGCGCCGTTTGCGCATGCGGTCAAGCGGCAAAGAAATGTCCGCTGGGGGCGGACCCTGCTGTTGCGTACTCACCGGTTGTATGATAGCACATCACGTGGTTGTTAACAGGTTGTTAAGATATCGGAGCTGCCAAAAAATCAAGTATGAAAGCCAGCCTCTATTTTGAACGTAAAGTAATAGTGCGGCCAACATAGCGTTAGTTTTGTAACTGTCATATTGCGTACAGGAATATTAACATGAACCGCGTTTTTGTATTGGTGGTTGACATTCTAATGGTCGTGACCGCAGCTGTGCTTGCGATCGGGCTTCGGGATAATCTCGACATCGAGTGGGATAAGGTCGAACGCTTGTTCCCTTACATGCTCGCGTCTGCTGTCGCTGCCGTGGCGATCATCGAGCTTCTCGGCATCGACCGTTCGCTGTGGCGCTTCAGCGCCTTGGGTGATTACCTGCGTATCGTCGTCGCCGCCGTTTGCGTCGTGTTCACCGCGACCGCCTTTTCCTTCGTGTACAATCGGATGGAGGGCATCGCGCGGTCGATACCGTTGCTGCACCTCGGCGTAACCATCTGGTTGATGGTGGGTATGAGGGTCGCCTATAGGCTACGCTACCTGCGCCAACTGCGAGCCAATCCCGCCGACGCCGCAGCTTCGCGAGCAGTCTTGCAATCGCACGTGCTGTTGATCGGCCTCAACAGCCTTACCGACCTGTTCATCAAGTCGGTCGAGGAGACGGGCGCCACGAACTGCCGTGTGGTGGCGGTGTTCGATCCCAACAAGGGGGGCGGTGACGTCCGGTTGCACCGCGTCAAAGTGTACCGTGATGAGGTCGATCTTGCCACGCTGATCGGTGAACTGGCAGTGCACGGCGTGTTCGTCAATCGCCTGGTCCTGGCGACGCCGTTGGAAACGCTGCCGGAGGCGGTTCGCGACGACATTCGTACTTTGAGCCAGCAATCGAACATGCGGGTCGATATGCTGCCGCACCTGCTCGGCATTGAGGGCGCCGGTGATGAGCACCAAGGGGCGCAGGGCCAGAGCCCACGGCCGCCATCCGGCGACCAGAGCCGCGCCTCGCTCGACCCAGAGTATGTGGCCTGCCTGCATGGTCCTTACTGGGTGCTGAAACGGGGCTTCGACGCCCTGCTGTCTGGCGTTCTCATCATCCTGCTGGCGCCTGTGATCGCAGTGCTGAGCGTCCTGGTGCGGTTGCTGATCGGCGGTCGGGCGATATTCTGGCAGGAGCGACCGGGTCTGTTTGGCACGCCATTCAAGCTTTATAAATTCAGCTCCATGAAGGATCCGCAGCTCCGCGACGGCCGGTGGCTGACCGACGACGAGCGCATGACCAGGTTCGGACGGTTCTTGCGGGCAACGCGACTGGACGAACTTCCGCAGCTCTGGAACATCCTGAGGGGCGACATGTCGTTCGTCGGTCCAAGACCGCTGCTGCCCGTCGATCAACCGCAAGACAGCCACGCCCGACTTTCGATCCGACCCGGTCTGACCGGGTGGGCCCAGGTGCAGGGCGGTAGGGGAATTCAGCCTGAAGATAAGCTGGCGCTGGACCTCTGGTATCTGCGCAACGCGAGCTTCTGGTTGGACCTGAGGATCGCGCTCCAGACGGTTCTGGTCGTGCTCTATGGTGAGCGAATTGATCGCAAGGCCATCCAGGAGGCGTGGGATGATTTGCGCAACTTGCATCGCAATACGCGGCAGCAGGCGGTCGACTCGATAATGCCGGGCATTTCGCGACACCTTTAGATCGATAATGGCCCAATTCTTGCTGAACTTGGCTTGCGTAGTTCAGTGCCTGCAGATTGTCTGGTGATTGTTATTGATTCTGGATTTGTAAGGCGCGGTTCTGGGGCTGGTCACCCGGAGTGCGGTAGCTTTGGCGGCATTGCCAAATTTTAGTGATTACCACGGTCGGATGGAACGACATCAGATGTCAGAACGCAAAATGATCCTCGTAACCGGCGGCGCCGGTTTCCTCGGTTCGCACCTGTGCGACCGGCTGATCGCCGCTGGACACGATGTGCTGTGCGTCGATAATTTCTACACAGGCGCCAAGCGCAACGTCGAGCATCTGATGGGGCATTCGCGCTTCGAACTGATGCGGCACGACGTGACGTTTCCGCTCTATGTGGAGGTCGACGAAATATATAATCTGGCGTGTCCGGCTTCGCCCATCCACTATCAGCATGATCCGGTGCAGACGACCAAGACGTCGGTGCATGGCGCGATCAACATGCTCGGTCTGGCCAAGCGCCTGAAGGCTCGGATCTTCCAGGCCTCGACATCGGAAGTCTATGGCGACCCGGCCGTGCATCCCCAGCCGGAAAGCTATTGGGGGCATGTGAACCCGATCGGCCCGCGGTCCTGCTATGACGAGGGCAAGCGCTGTGCCGAAACGCTGTTCTTTGACTATTATCGTCAGCATGCGCTCGATATCAAGGTGGCGCGCATCTTCAACACCTACGGGCCACGCATGCACCCGGACGATGGACGGGTCGTGTCGAATTTCATCGTGCAGGCGCTCAAAGGGCAGCCGGTCACGATCTACGGCGATGGCAGCCAGACACGGTCCTTCTGTTATGTCGACGATCTAATCGACGGTTTTGTCCGCCTCATGGCCACCCCGAAGGGTGTGACTGGCCCAATCAATCTCGGCAATCCTGGGGAGTTCTCCATGCTGGAGCTGGCTCGGCATGTCATCGAAATGACCGGCTCGAAATCGAAGTTGACCTTCAAGCCCTTGCCACAGGACGATCCCAAGCAGCGTCGGCCGGATATCACCAGGGCGGTGGCGGAGCTTGACTGGCGGCCGAAGGTGCAACTGAATGTCGGTTTGAGAAAGACCATCGACTACTTCGACGAACTGCTGTCATTACCCACTGCGAAAGTGGCTTAGGACGGGCTGATTCGAGTGTGATGACACGCGAAAGAAATGACATGAATTCGACGCAGGCCAGGCTGTCGGCCGCCAGCCAATCAAAACCGTTGACTGACGTCGATCGATCATGAGTGCGGCCAGCAGCACCAGCGCTGCGGACGTCTCAGGTCCGGGTCGCAGTGCGCCTGGTGCGGCTGCAGAGTCTGCTCGCGTGATCATTCTCGAAGCCGGGCGCACGGACACCAACTATTGGCGCGATCTGTGGACCTATCGTGAGTTGTTTGCGATTCTTGCGTGGCGCGATGTCAGCGTGCGCTACAAGCAGACGGCGATCGGTTTCGCCTGGGCGATCATTCGGCCGCTGATCACGATGGTGGTGTTCACGGTGGTGTTCGGGCAACTGGCGAAGCTGCCGAGTGTCGCTGGCGTGCCCTACCCGCTGCTGGTGTTCGCCGGCACCCTGCCCTGGTTTCTCTGTGCGAGCATTCTTGGCGACGCTTCGAACAGTCTCGTCGGTAATTCCCATCTAATCGGCAAAGTTTATTTTCCCCGCCTGATCATTCCAGCGTCCGCGGCCATCGTCGCCCTGGTGGATTTTGCGGTGAGCATGGTGATCCTTGCGGCGTTGTATTTGTGGTTTGGCTATGCACCCGGCTGGCAGATCATTCTGCTGCCACTGTTCATTGTTCTGGGTGTAGCGGCGAGCGCAGGGCCTGCCCTTCTCCTTGCAGCACTCAACGTCAAGTATCGCGACTTCCGATTTCTCGTCCCCTTCATTGTCCAGATCGGCCTCTACATTTCGCCGGTCGGCTTCTCCAGCAGCGTTGTCCCCGAGGCATGGCGGTTGTGGTACAGCCTCAATCCCATGGTCGGCGTGATCGACGGATTCCGGTGGTGCCTTCTGGGCGGCGACAGTGCCATCTACTGGCCAGGCCTAGTCCTCAGTGTGGCGATTTCGGCAACTCTGCTTGCGATTGGCGTTGCCTATTTCCGCAAGACCGAACGCGCGTTCGCGGACGTGATGTGACATGGGCAGCGATGTCGTCATCTGCGCTGCCGGGCTCGGCAAAAAATATCTGATCGGCCATAGTGCGGGGCGTGATGGCAATATGTCGTTCCGTGAGGTTGTTGGCGACACGGTGCGGGGCGCGACACGTGCAATCGCCAGGCTTGCGAAAAATCAGCAAATCGTCGTCGGCGCATCGACCGAAGAATTCTGGGCGCTAAAAGATGTCGCTTTCAACATCAGCCGTGGCGATGTGGTCGGCATCGTCGGCCGCAATGGTGCCGGGAAATCGACGCTGCTGAAAATCCTGTCGCGGATCACCGAACCCACTGAAGGTCGTGTGACGATTCGCGGGCGGGTTGCCAGCTTACTGGAAGTGGGCACCGGGTTTCACGGCGAACTGTCCGGCCGGGAAAACGTATATCTCAATGGCGCCATCCTCGGCATGCGGCAGGCCGAGGTGCGCCGCAAATTCGATGAGATCGTCGACTTCGCCGGCGTGGAAAAATTCATCGACACGCCGGTTAAGCGTTACTCCTCCGGCATGTATGTGCGGCTGGCGTTCGCGGTCGCCGCGCACCTCGAACCGGAGATCCTGATCGTCGACGAGGTGCTTGCGGTGGGCGATGCCGAGTTCCAGTCGAAGTGCCTGGGCAAGATGAAAGATGTGGCCGGCCACGGCCGCACCGTCCTGTTCGTCAGCCACAATATCCATGCAGTCGAGCGGATGTGTTCCAAGGTGCTGTGGCTGACGCAGGGGCGTGCTGCGCCCATGCGCTCGGATGTTGCGATTGCCACCGGCGAGTACCTGTATGGCGCCAAATCCGCGACCGTGCAGGCGGTGTGGCAAGGTGATAACAATGTTGCGGCCAACGCGTACTTCGACCTCACGAGGGTCGTGGTCGAAGGCACTGCCGAGCAGCACGTGGCGGATGGTGTTTTCTCGAATGCAGAAAATATAAAAATTATTATTAAAGGATATTTGAAACATCCCGATCCAGCTTTGAACTTTGGTTTTGATTTATTTACGAGTTCGGGTGACCATATTATTCAATCCTATAATACAGACGTGCCGCAAGCGGAGTGGTGGAAGCCGACTCGCGGCGCTTTCGAGCTGCAGGCGACGCTGCCACGGCGAACCTTGAACGAGGGAACCTATCGGCTAGAAATTTTTGCTTCGATCCACAACAAGCAGTGGCTGTTGGAGCCGGGTTCGAATTGCCCCAGCGTCGTATTCAAGATCCAGGGAGGTCTCAGCGACTCCCCGTTCTATGTTAGCAAGAGGCCATCACTGCTTGGCATCGTTCTGCCATGGCAGGGACAGATGAGAAATGCGCCCGCTGAGTCGCCATCCATGGCATTGTCTGAATAGTGCGCCAGATGCCATTCGCAAGGTGCGTAGTTCGAGCCAATGTCGGCAGTGGTCCGGTTGCGCATAATTTGCGACGTTTCAGGTACGGATAACCAAGTGCCAACCCCCAGGATTTCCATCGTCACGCCGAGCTTCAACCAGGCGCAGTACCTGGAGGCGACCATTTGCTCGGTTCTCGACCAGGGCTATGCCAACCTCGAATATATCGTGATCGACGGTGGCAGCACCGATGGCTCGGCCGAAATCCTGCGTCGTTACGACCGCCACCTTGCCCATTGGGTGAGCGAGAAGGACCGTGGCCAGACGCATGCGATCAACAAGGGCATGGCGCGCGCAACCGGTGAAATTCGCGCCTATCTGAACAGTGACGATACCTACAGCGCCGGAACCTTGCACGCGGTTGCCGAGGCGGCGCTCGCCCATCCGGAAGCGGATCTGATCTACGGCGATTGCGCCATCATGGATGGTGCGGGCCAAGCCACCGGTGCCGTGCTCAAGGGCGATATCGCGAACCTTGAGGACGTCCTCGACGTCTGGGGCGTCTGGTGGCAGCGTCGCAATTATGTGCAGCCAGAGGTGTTCTGGACCAAGCGCATCGCCGATCGCGTCGGTTCATTCGAAGAGAGCCTGCACTACGTCATGGACTACGACTACTGGGTTCGGATCTTCGCGGCCGGCGGACGCGCGCACAAAATTGATCGGACGCTTGCGAACTTTCGGCTCTGGGAGCAGCAGAAGTCGCGTAATGCCGAGCAATCGGCGGCTGAAATGCTGGTGCAGCTGCGCGGCTATTTGTGGGATGCGAACGTGCCGATTGATCGCGCCAAGCGCCGCCGGTTGCAGGGCGATTGGCAGTATTCAACTGTATTCCTGCCCGAAGTGGAACGGCTCGTGGCTGCAGGTGCTTCGCGCAGCAGCCGGATGGCCGGTCTTGCCCTGTGTGTCTTGCGGCATCCCCGTCTGCTGGCGGCGCGCGGGTTCAAGGCGCGGCTGGCCGCCATGAAGGCTGGTGGTGGGCACGCCGTGCCAGGCGGTGCGACATGATCCAGCTGGCGCCTGGCCAGATGCTGTGGCAGCTGCGGCAGAGGTTCCGTCACGGCCTGCGGACCGCCTACTATCGCGATATCGTTCGTCCACGCATCTTATCCAGCGCGCCGCTCGAGGGCCTGAAGGACCGGACCTGCGAACTGCACGTGCTGACGTCGACCGGCGATTGGCTCAATCTGATCTGGTCGCTGAAATCCTTCTACCAAAACAGCGGCCGGCGCTATGCGCTGTGCATCCACGATGACGGTTCGCTGCCGGTCGAGGCGCGCCGCGCGATTGCACAGCATTTCCCCGACGGCCGTCTGATCGACCGGCCGCGCGCCGACGCCGAAGTCTTACCGACGCTGGCGCAGTATCCAAGAGCCCGGCGGTTCCGCGAAACCAATCTCTTGGCGCCCAAGCTATTCGATTTCGTGCACTACCTCGAAGGCGATCGCATGTTGCTGTTCGACAGCGATCTCGTGTTCTTCCGCTGCCCCGATGCGCTTTTGCAGCGGATCGAGGACCCGTCATACCAGCGCAACAGCTTCAATGAGGACGTGGCCAACGGCTATACGGCCGAGGTCGAGGAACTGGATGCAGCCTGCGGCGTCACGCTCGCGCCCCGCATCAACAGCGGCCTCGGGCTGGTCCATCGCCAATCGATCCGCCGCGACTGGATCGAAACTTTTCTCGCGGTTCCAGAGGTCGCGAATGGCCACTTCTGGCGGATCGAGCAGACGCTGTACGCATTGTGCAGCAGCAAGCATGGGGTTGAGCTGCTGCCTGCGGACTACACGCTCAGGCTCACGCGCGGTATCGGCAACCGCCCGTTCCGGCATTATGTCGGTGCGATCCGCCATCTGATGTATGACGAAGCGATCCCTGTCCTCGTGAAGGGCGGATTGTTGGCGAGGTCGGCCGCCTGATGCGCGTCCTGTTCGCACCGGATTGGCGGGGGGGCGTGCCCTACCAGCGGCTGCTGGCCGACGCGCTGGCCAAGCGCAACGTGGACGTGGTGTTTCCCAATGGCTACAAGCGCATCCTGCCGTTATCGCGTGGGCTTGATGCGGCCGGCCCTTGCGACATTCTCCATCTGCACTGGCCGGAGGCATATTTTGCCAAGCATGGTCAGGTGTCGGACCACTTCCGCCAGATCCGGTTTCCATTCGATTTGCGGCGTGCAACGCGCCGCGCCGCGCTGGTCACGACCGCCCACAATCTCCTGCCCCACAATCGCGATGATGCGGCCGCCGCGCGGAACATGCGCACGGTCTATCAGGCGTCGCGTATTGTGCTCGCCCATTCGACGGGAGCAAAGGAGCTGCTGTGCCAAACCTACGATCTCGACCCGGCCAAGGTCTTGGTGATCCCGCACGGCGATCTGTCGTCGACGTTGGGGCAACCGGTGCCGCAAGCGCAGGCGCGCGCCGAGCTCGGATTGCCGCCGACCGGCAAAATCGCCCTGATGTTCGGTGCCATCGAACCCTACAAGGGGCAGGAAGAAGTCATCAGGTGGTGGCGAGAAAATAACGTCGACGTTACCTTGGCGATTATCGGGCGGGTCAGCGAGACGCGAACCCTCGACCGCATCAAGGGTGCCATCGCAGGCGATCCGCGCATCATGTTGCGGCCGGACTGGGTCAGCGATGACTATTTGTGCAAGTGGCTTTCGGCCGCCGATGTCGCTGTGTTCAACTACGAGCGGATATTGACATCCGGCGGAGCGGCGTTGGCTCGGTCGTGGGGTTTGCCGATTCTGATACCGTCTCGCTTGTTCACCGTTGATCTTGGGGCTGCAGACGGCTCGGTGCATCGGTTCAAATCACTCAATGCGGATTTCGCTGACCGACTGGCCGACGCCCTCGACGTGCCATCAAGCTACGAGCGGGCTCGGAGCTGGCGCGCGGCGTGCGATTGGTCGCTGATTGCCGAAGAGTGCCGTGCTGCGTATTCGCAAGCGATGTCGATCAACCGACAAAGCGCTTCAGCGGCGCTGCTTGCCGCCCCCGCGAGGTCGTAGCTCCGCCCATGCAGTTTTCCGTCGTCATTCCCTGCCACAATGCCGAGAGATGGATCGGCGCCGCGGTGGCCAGCGTTCATGCGCAAACGTTTCCAGCGCATGAAATCATTGTCGTCGACGATAGCTCAACCGATGGTTCGGCCGGGATCGTTCGGGCCAGCTCAGGCGCGACGCGGCTCTTGTCGTGTAGTGCTCGAAATGCGGCCGCGGCCCGTAACATCGGCATTCACGCGGCGACCGGCGATTGGATTGCCCTGCTCGATGCGGACGACGTGTGGTACCCTAACCACCTGGCGCGGGCCCGCGAGTTGCTGCAGAAAAGTGGCGATCGGACCTACATGAGCAATCATCACTGGATCGGCCTGCAATCGGAACGGTTAGCGATCCCTGATGAGCACCACTGCAAGCTCCCGGCCCCCGCCCATTCGCTCGACGTCGAAGATTTCTTTCATCTTGCCAGCAATGGATTTCACTTCGGCCATTCGACAGTCGTTTATAATCGCAACGCAGTGCTAGATGCCGGTCTGTTCGATCCCAGCCAGAAACGGCGCCATGATACCGATCTATGGTTGCGCATGATCAGTGGCGGCGGGTGGACCTATGACACGGCTTTCACCGCAGGCTATCGAGAAAATACACCCAATAGCATATCCCGAGCCGAGCTCGAGTGTGACTACTTCTATCTACGGACACTGACAAGAAACCTTGGCGCCACTCCCGGGCCAGCCCAATTGCGCTATCTCGCGCGACAGTGCCGCCGCGCGCTCGGCATTTCCATGACCTGCGGCGATGCCGAGCACTACAGCCGCGTTCGCGATTTGGCGATGCCGCATCTGTCGTGGAAGCTGAGGGTGTCCTACGGCATCGCGGAGCGCGCACCGCACCTTGCTGCCAGTATGCTCAAGGCCAAACGTTATATGAGCCAACGCATGTCCAGCGGTGGCCCGGACAACGCGATGCCTGGGGCTGGCCACGGCTAAATTTGACCACCCCGATGCCAGAAATCTCGGTCGTCATTCCAACCTTCAACAGGGCCCACTACCTTGCAGGCACGCTTGCCAGCGTGTTCTTGCAGGACTACCAGGACTGGGAACTGATTGTCGTCGACGATGGATCGACGGATGGCACTCCCGAACTCCTGAAGACCTACGGCTCACGCATTCGGATCGTGCGGCAGTCCAATCGCGGCTCAGGTGCCGCAAGAAACGCAGGGATTGCAGTCGCGAAGGGAACGTATGTTTCCTTTCTCGACAGCGACGATCGCTGGTTCCCATGGTCGCTGCGTGTCATTCACGAAATGATAAGAAATCACAATAATCCGGCGCTTGTTGCGGGCTTCATACGTGAATTTCGCGACGAAGCCGAACTCGCGAACGTTATGCTCGAGCCGCTCAGGGCAGAAGTATTCGATGATTATTTGAGTGCGTGCCATCATGGCTACTACGTCGGCTCGGGTGCGGCCACGATCCGCCGCGACGTACTCATCAAGTCAGGCGGGTTCACTGATCGACGTCTCAACGGCGAAGATCACGATTTGATCCTGAAAATGGGCACGGCGGCTGGGTTCGTCCAGATCCTGGCGCCAGCGACCCTTGGCTGGCGCCGCCATTCGGCCAGTGCCACCGCCCACGTCGGCAACACGGCAGCAGGCGCACGCCTGCTCGTCGAACACGAACAGGCCGGCGTTTATCCTGGCGGTCGCGCGCGCGCTCGTGATCGTCGCAGCATCATTACTCAGCATACGCGGCCCGCCAGCCTGCAACTGCTGGACGCCGGGGCCGTCGGCACCGCCTGGGCCATTTATCGGTCCACCGGACTTTGGCATCTGATGCTCGGCCGGTGGCGCTACCTCCTCGGGTTTCCCCTGCTTAGCGCAGTGCGGTGGCTGCGGGGGCTCGCGTGATCGATTTTCCGAGTGCTCTCCTGTGGTTCCTCATCCTCGCTGCCTTCGGCGTTGCCGGCATCGCAAGTGCGCTGGTGCTGCGATTTCGCGCCCGGTGCTATGTCGCCCTGATCGGCTACGATCCACGTCAGGATCTGGTGCCGGATTGCCTTGCGGATCGCGTTGAGGTCATCGCCGTCAGGTGCACGTCGGAGTTCGTTCGAATTCCGCCGATGGCGCACTCCGCGAGTGCTGCCTACATAGAACTCGACTTCCGGTCGACGATGCTTGGCCAGCACCTCGACCCTTGCCTCGCACTGGCCGCAGGCGACGGCAGCCTTCGCATGCCAATCGAGCGCGGCACAAGGGGACGCCGCCTGATCCCCTTGACCGCGCTGTTGCCGCAGCTGTTGTCGTCGGACGGCAGAATTGCCCTGCATGGGCGCCATCTGGCGTGGTCGTCCGGCTGGGTCAGATTGCATCTGGTTAGGGAGGCGATCGCTCGCGAAGATGCCATTCTGGTAGTTGCGCCGCATCCCGACGATGCCGAGATCGCCGCCTATGGTCTCTATGAGGCGTTTGCTGATCAAGCCCACGTTCTGACCATTACCACAGGTGATGCGACGACGAAGCCCTATTCGACCAATCTGGGCCGCGAGCCGTTGCCGCGGGCGGACGTTGCCCAGGTCCGTGTGGCGGATAGCCTCGCAGCACCGCTGATCGCGGGCATCCCATCCAGCAGGATCGGCAACCTGTGCTATCCGGATGGGGAATTGGCTGCGCTGCGTCGTGCTGGTGAACAAGGCCGGCCCGAAGATCGTGCGCCTGAGCGCCTGCCGGGCCGCCTGCGTGCACTCAATCCGGACTGGATTCCGAGACAGGCCGTGAAAAGTTGGACGTCCCTGGTCGACGATCTCGTCCTCGTCATCGAGCGGCTGAAGCCAGACGTGATCGTGGCGCCGTGTCCTTGGATCGAAACCCATCCCGACCACGTTGCCACGGCCCAAGCGGTGTGTGAGGCGCTGCTGCGTGCCAAGCGTAGAGATGGACAATTGTTGTTCTACATCGTGCATCCGTACTTTTCCGAAGCGCATCCGCTTGGGCCTGCAGGTGGGCCGGCGCCGGTGCCCAATATGGCCGGCAGGACGCTACCGATGCCCGATGCAGTGTTCTGCCAGTCTCTGACGCCTGCGCAGATGGCGCGAAAGTATTGTGCGCTCGAGGGCATGCGCGATCTGCGTGCAATCGCAGGTGAGGCACGCCCCCTAGCAAAGGCATGGCTGGACTTGTTGCGCCGCACGATCCGGCAGTTGATCCTCGGTCGCAGTCACCCCGATACCGATCTGCTGCGCCGATCGATCCGGTCTGAGGAATTTTTCCTTGTCTACTCGTGCACCAGGGCCGTGGCACTTGTGCTTGGGGATCGGGTTGCTGGCGAAAGTGGATCGCGAAACGGCATCCCGCTGGATCCTGAAACGTCCAAAGCCGCGGTAGCGGCATGAGATTTCGGGTTGTCAAAGTAAGCGACCTGGATGCAGGCTTACTGGCCCGCTGGAAGAGCCTGCAGAGCCGGGACCCGGCACTAGGCAGTCCGTTCTTTGCGCCTGAGTTTACCGTGGCGGTCGGCAACGCTCGCGACGATGTCGAAATCGCCTTGATCGAAGAGGGGGCGGCGGTCGTCGGCATCCTGCCATTCCACTGCGGCCTGGATCGGATTGGCCGAGCCATCGGGCTGCATCTGTCGGATTTCCACGGCCTGATTGCCGACCCGCAACTCGAAATTCATGTCCCGGACCTTCTCAGGGCATGCCGTTTGGTGGCCTGGGATTTCGATCACTTGCTTGCCAACCAAACTGCATTCAGCCGCTACCACCGCGTCACCGAGACGTCACCGTTCGCCGACGTATCGAACGGGTTTGAAAGTTATGTGGCGGCCAAGAAAACATCCGGCACCCAGATTTTCAGTCAATGCGGCACGAAAGAGCGGCGACTTTCACGCGACGTTGGCCCCTTGCGGTTCGATGTTGACAGTCATGCTCGGCAGGACTTTGAGACTGTGTTGAAGTGGAAATCGGCACAATACAATGTGTCGGGGGTCGATGACGTGCTGGCAGCAGATTGGATCAGGCGGACGCTGCAAAATCTGGCCGCATGCAGGTCGGCTGAGCTAACTGGATGCGTGTCGATGCTGTATGCTGGAGATAAGCCAGTTGCAGGGCATCTGGGAATCGCATCCCAGGGCGCGTGGCACTACTGGTTTCCGGCCTATGATCGTGATTTTGCGAAGTATTCAACCGGCTTGAGTCTGCTGGTGCAGATGTTGAAAAGTGCGGGCGCAGGCCGGCCGTCGGTCATCGATTTTGGCAAGGGCGACCAGAGATATAAGGAGCAACTCAAAACTGGTGACCGCGTGATTGCATCGGGAAGTGTTGAATTGGCCGGGCCACTGCGGTTTCGTCGCACTGTACGGCGACTGATCGCAGGGGTGCCCGGCAGCAGGGAATTGCGCGATTTTGTCAAGCGGCAAGTCCACGGCCGCGTTGCTTCACCTCATAAATGAGCCCAATCCGCGCGCCCTGGCTCAATGTCATGCTTTCCTTGTGATCGAGCCACTCGACTTTAGAAATCTGCTCATAGAACGCACTTTTTGCCGGCAGATTGCAGACGATTGTGATTGATCGTGGATTCAATGAATGTGAACGACGAATGTTTTGCAGGACGCGATCCAATATTTCACCAGAGAATGGGTTGTTGAAGAACATCACAGTTGGATCATTTGGAAACTCTGCCTCGGTGGCATCGATCGAAACGACTTCAATGTTCCTGCAACGCAGGCGTGGCATGGCTCGGGAGATGTTCTTCCGTGCGATATCATTAAGATCGTCGGAGAGTTCAATGCCGATTACTTTCTTGAATGGCGCGCGGGCAGCAAGAACCAGGGCCCGCCCCATTCCAGAGCCAAAATCTATGAAGATGTTTTGCTCCTTGGTGACTGTAAGCCTTGCCAATAGGGTATCAAAATCATTGAAATCGACCGGCGCATATTCACGTCGTTCCGCATGATCGAGTGCAAGTTCAGACAGGTAAACGACCTTGTTCGTTTCGATTCCGTAATATCGTTCAAGTGCCATGGTGCGCAATCGGCGGGCAATTTGGTTAAATCCACCGGGCTTCATCAGCAATGATGTGGTGCGCGAAGCAATTTGAATGTACTTGCGCATGCGGGAAGGCTCCATAAAAATGTTCATTTGCAGTGGCCATTGGCCCAACGGGTGTGAAAAGTCAAACTTTTCGTATCCGGGAAAGTCGGTCTCGCTGCCGTCTGATCGCGCTGTTCGGTAATATGCAAAACTCAACCGACGTTACCACCAACCGCCTCATCCGCTATCCCGGCGCCATTGCCATGCGGGTGCGCATTGTGCGGTTGCGCGTGCTTGGTATGCGGATCGGTCGGCGCTGCTGGGTTCGGGCGATCGAAGTTCCACGCAACCCATGGGATATTGAACTCGGGGATGGCGTGGCGCTCGATCGGGGGGTCGTTCTGCTGACGACGGGTGAGCGTCGAAATGTGCCGCGGCTGAAATTCGGCGCTGGAACCTATTGCAACCGCATGACGATGTTCGATGCCTCGGACAGCATCCGCATCGGGCGTGACTGCATGATCGGGCCGTTCTGCTACATCACCGACCATGATCACGGGCGCGCCCCTGGCACCAAGGTGAGCGGGCAACCCTTGATCAGTGCGCCCGTTGTGATCGAAGACAACGTCTGGATCGGCGCCGGGGCGATCATTCTCAAGGGAGTGACCATCGGCACCGGTGCCATTGTTGCTGCCGGCGCCATCGTGACGAAATCGGTTCCGGCGGGCGCCGTGGTGGCTGGCGTGGCGGCAAGCACGTCGGCACGCCGGGCGGAGGTCTGATGTCGGATGTTCTCGAGCAGGCGGGCGGAACCCGGCACGATCAGCCGACAGCAAGGACGATTGCGGTATCGGCGATCATCCCGACCTGGAACCGGCCCGATCGGCTGTTGGCGACCATCGACAGGATCAAGGCCTGCGTGCCGGCGCCAGACGAAATCATTGTTCACATCGATGCGGGCGATCACGTGAGCGGGCCGGCGCTAGCGAAGGCGCATCCGGAGACGCGGATCTTGCGGAGCGACCAACGGATGGGTCCGGGCGGTGGTCGCAACCGGCTCGTCGCTGCGGCGCGCAACGACATCATCGCGAGCTTCGACGATGACTCCTTTCCCGTTGATGCCGACTATTTCGCCGCTGTCGTGCAGCTCTTTCGGACGCATCCGGAAGCCCACGTGGTCGTCGCTTCGATCTTTCACGATGGCGAGTCGATCGTGGCCCGGAGTGACCACACGATCATCGTTGCCGACTTCATCGGCTGCGGGTGCGCGTACCGCCGACAAGCTTTTTGCGCCACCGGCGGCTATGTGCCCTTGGCCGTCGCCTACGGCATGGAGGAAGCGGACCTGACGCTGCAGATTCATGACGGCGGCGGCGTGGTGCTGCATTCGCATGACCTTCGTATTCGGCATGCGACGATGCTCACCCATCATGCGAAGCCTGAGGTGACGGCTGCGAGCATTTCCAACCTCGCCCTGCTGGCCTATGCGCGGTATCCCTGGAGCCACTTCGGCATCGGCCTGCTGCAGGTCGCCAGCCGCATCACGTGGCTCATCCGCAATCATCGGCGACAGGGCGTGATCAGGGGAATTCTGGCGATTCCAGCCCAACTCTGGCGCCATCGTGCCATTCGCCGCCCGGTCAAGCCGGCGACCTTGCAGATCGTGCGCGCGCTGCGGCGTGGCGAGCGTGCGAGCAGCCACGGCGCCGGGCCATGAGCCGATCTGCAAACGGATCGCCTGGTACGTTGCAGTCGCCGGACAGGGACTGGATTTGTTGCCAGCTCGGCGCGCGCGAGCACTATGCGATCCCAGTACATCTGCATCGACAGGGGCGGCTCAAGGCGCTACTGACTGACGCGTGGCGTGATCCGGCAACGCCTCGCCTGGTCAATTCGCGACGGCTCGCCGAGCGCTTTCATCCGGCCCTGGCGGCTGCCACCGTTCATCACTTCACGGCAGCGCTGCTGGGTTTCGAGGCCAAGGCGCGGTTCTGGGCCCGTGACCGGGGATGGTCGCGCATCATGGCCCGCAATGAATGGTTCCAGGATCGCGTGGTGGCAGCCCTGTCGCATCATGCGCTTCTGCACAGTGCCGGCGGACCAGCACCAACCGTGATGGCGTACAGCTATGCCGCGCGGCGGATCTTTCAGTACGCGCAGAGCCAAGGGGCGCGCACGGTGCTTTGCCAGATCGATCCCGGACCGCTCGAAGACGACATCGTCGCTGGCGCGGTTGCAGGACGACAGCACTTCAAGCCGGACTGGCAGCCGGTCCCGCCCCGGTACTGGGAGCACTGGCGGCAGGAATGCAGTATCGCTGATCGCATCATCGTCAATTCGGCGTGGTCGAGGGAAGCGCTTCTCGCCAAGGGCATTGGCGTCGAAAAGATCGAAGTACTTCCCCTGTGCTACGAGGCGCCAGCTGGACTTGCGCCGGCGCCGCGCCAGTATCCATCAGGGTTCACGCCAGCCCGGCCGCTGCGCGTGCTGTTCCTTGGATCACTGATCATCCGCAAGGGGATTGTAGAAGCGGTGGAAGCCGCGCGCCGACTGGCCGGCCAACCGGTCGAGTTTACGTTCATCGGGCCGCCAGGGATCACGTTGCCGGCCGAACTGTCGACGGCATCGCAGATCCGCTGGCGTGGAGCAGTGCCAAGGAGCGAGGCGGCCCGGCACTACGCGGACGCCGACGTCTTCCTCTTTCCCAGCATCTCGGATGGCTTCGGGCTCACCCAGTTGGAGGCCATGGCGGCAGGTCTTCCAGTCATCGCCTCGCAGCGCTGCGGTGATGTGGTCATCGACAGGCGGAACGGGTTGAGGCTGCCAGCGGTTACAGCGCCCGCAATCTGCGACGCTGTTTCGTGGTGTCTCGAGCATCCCGAAGCTCTGGGTGAAATGTCCCGGCAGGCAGTGGTGAGGAGCCGTGGGTTTTTGCCGGATGTTGTTCTGTCAAAGCTGGTCGAGAGCAGGGCTCAATTTGTTGCAGCGAATTTGGCAAGCTGAAGTTTGGTAGAGACCGGCAGATGCCCACCTCAGTGATGTCGACGCTTGTGCTGCTGGTGAGCTATCTCACGGCATATGTGCTGTTGCCTGCGGCCGATCCCAATACGATTTTCTCGACCACGGCCTACATCGTCGGGGTGGGCATTCTGATCGCAGTGGCGATTGAGGCGCTCGATCGAGCCGGTAATGTGGTCCGGGTTGATTTTCTGATGCTCATTGCCCTCTATCTTTTGACGCTTCTGGAATTCCTGTTCCCGCAACCGAGCTTCGAACTCGTGATCAGTTCAAGGGCGGCAGCCACTGGAACTGAAGCGGTATTGGTGGGTTTTGCTGGCCTGACCTTGGGACGGCATTTCTATCGACCCACTCCCGATCTGATGCGGACGCTGCCGGTGATGCCGACTCGAGCTGCCTTTGCGCTTTACTTGTTGTGCGCGATTTTCGGCTACTTGAATATGCTGATTGCCGTCGACTTCAACCCGATAACTCTGATCGAGCAGATCGCCGGCCCGCGGTTCAGCCAACCGTGGAGCCGGGGGCGCCTGGGCGATTGGACGGTGCTGCTCGGCGAATTCGCCTTGCTGATCGCGCTGTTGCCGCCGATCGCGGGTATGATCTTCGCAAGGTGGCGGGACTATTCCGCGCTGCAGCTGATCGTGGTGGTCGCGATCCTTCTGTTGACGCTGTTCCGGGCCTTCGCCGGCGGGACGCGGAGCAGTTTTTTGACAACCGCACTGACCTTTGCGGTTGGCTACTTCCTGTTTCACAGAACGATGACGTTGTCGCGGGCCTTGCTGTCGGCTGGCGTCCTTGGGGTGGTGTCTGTCGCGGCGACGATCTTGATGCTCGAATTCCGAAACGTCGGATTGAGTAATTTTTCGATCGAGGATAATCAATTCGAAACATTGTTTATTGACAATAATATTATAAATATCAGCCGGTTGGTGGAGTTGTTCCCCGATCCGATCAGTTTTCTTGGATTGGAAATTCCCTATCACGCCCTCACCAAGCCCATTCCGCGGACCCTGTGGCCCGGCAAGCCGGAAGGTCTGTCGACCGGTATCGAGGAAGCGCTCGGTGCAGAAGGCCTGACGCTGTCGGCGACGTTCGTGGGAGAAGCGTTCATCGGGGGCGGCCTGTTCGGCGTGCTGATCTGCGGCTTGTTTCTCGGTTTTCTCGGTCGCTGGTGGGACACCTTCCGCGTCGACTTGCGGAACGATTTCGCGGTTCTGCTGTATCTGTCCGGGTTCGTTGCGTTTGCCCTGGCGATGCGCAGTGTGCTGCAGGTGGTCCCGGCCACCTTGCCGGCCATCGCGCTGTGGTTTTACGGGCGATTGTTCCTGGAATCGCGGCAGCAGCAGTACGGCGCTCAATCTGCTGGGGCGGATCGGGAAGACGCCAATGCCATGCAGCGGTCCGCCGAAACGCGTCAGGGGCTTGGCCCGGTAGGTTTGTGAGATCGCTGGCAATGATTGTTTGGCAGATCGGGGAGGTCACGTGTTGAGAGAGCGATCGATTTTGACCACGAATCCGCCTGGCGCCAGGCCGGACGGGAATGCGGCCAGCCCGAAACTGCGCCTGACGTTTCTCACAGTGCTTCCCTCGCCGTACCAGCGGGATTTGTTTCGAGCGTTGAACGCGTCGGGCCGCTTCGAGGTGCGCGTGCACTACTATACGATGACGTCGCGCGACCATAGGTGGTTGGCGACGCCGGCAACAGCGTTCGAGTCGGTACTCCCGGGCCGGACGTTGAAATGGCTCGGCGCGTCGGCGCATTGGAACCCGGGCATTATGCGCGCAATCGATGCGGACGATGCCGATTTGCACATCGTTAGCGACTATTCGGCGCCGACCGCGCAGGTGGCCA
This sequence comes from Hyphomicrobiaceae bacterium, assembly GCA_021730785.1. Lineage (GTDB taxonomy): Bacteria > Pseudomonadota > Alphaproteobacteria > Rhizobiales > Hyphomicrobiaceae > JAKFWF01. Next base: position 20,401 of record JAKFWF010000028.1, on the reverse strand, counting down.
TGCGTCATCTGACGCGCAGGCGGAGGCCGTGGGTGTTCTGGGGCGAGCGCCCTGGCTTCCAGTCGCGCGGCAGGGTTGGCACCATGATTCGAAATGTCCTGCAGCGACCGCTTCGCGACGCCACTGCAATAGCCGCCATCGGCACATGGGCCGTGCCCGTGTATCAGCGCGCGTTGCCCGGCAAGCCGGTGTTCAACATTCCCTACTTCTGCGACCTCGCGCCCTATCGTGCGGCGAGACGGGCAGCGGCCGGGGCGCGGCGCGAGACGATCGACGTGCTGTTCAGCGGGCAGTTCATCGAACGCAAGGGCATCGATATCCTGTTGGCGGCATTCCTGCAGATCGCACGGGAGCGACCGCGACTTCGGCTGCTGTTGCTCGGCGACGGACCGCTGCGTTCGGCGATCGCAGCCGGAGTTCCTGACGACCTCAAGGACCGGGTCGTGTTCCTGGGCTTTCGACAGCCGGCCGAGCTTCCCGAGGTATTCGCTGCAGCCGACATGTTCGTGCTGCCGAGCCGTCACGACGGTTGGGGCGTGGTGGTCAACGAGGCGGTCGGCGCGGGATTGCCGGTCATCGTGTCGGACCGCGTCGGGGCTGCCCATGATCTGGTGGTCGATGGGGTGAACGGCTTCGTGGTGCCCGCAGCCGATGTGGGCGCGCTCGCGGGTGCCCTGCGCCGCCTCGCCGCTTCGGCGGATCTCCGTCTGGCCTTCGCGGCTGCCTCCACCGCCATGGCCCAGGCATTCGATCTCGATACGGCGGTCGATCGCTGGGCGGACTTGAGCCGCCAAGTGTTGCGGCACGATGTGACGCCATGAACGTACTACTCATTTCGTCGAGCTCGGGTTCGCGGGGCGGTGGCGAAATCTATCTCGCGCGCTTGGCCGAGGGGCTCGTGGGCCTGGGACACCGGGTCGGTGTGTTGATGAGCACGGCGCCGGTGATGGACGAACTGGCAGCCGCCATCGAGCCTTACGGCACAGTCCATAGGCTGCCGTTGCGCAACACCTATGATCGCCGCTCGCGTGGACTGGGCGCGGTCGCCGACCATGACCAACAGCGGCGCGTGGCTCAGTTCATCGGTGCCCTTGCGCCCGATGTCGTGCACGTCAATCAGCAGGTGGCCGAAGACGGGCTCGATCTGGTCCTCGCCGCCGAGCGCGCGCGCGTGCCCTATCTGACCACGATCCATGTGACGCATGCGGCGCAATCGCTGGGGGCGAAGTTCGGTGTTGTGCGCGATCTCGTCACCTGGCAGCTGTTCGCGCGCATCAAGGCTCGCCACGTGGTCGTCGCGGATCAGGCGCGGCGTGATCTCGCGGCCTGGCTCGGTTCGGACATCGCCAAGCGGTTGCATGTGGTCCACAACGGCGTCCGCCCGGTGATCGACGGGCAGGCCGTGGCCGCACGATCGGCGGTGCGCAGCGAATGGGGCGTTGCGCACGATCAAGTCGTGCTTGGCTGCGTCGGCCGCATCGAAGAGCAGAAGAACCCGCTGTTTGCGTTCGCCATTGCGGCCGCGGCCAAGGCTGACAACATCCCTGTGAAACTGGTGTGGATCGGCGATGGCGCCCTGCGCCGCACCATGGAAGAGCACGCGGCGAGCCAGGACGCGTCTGCCCTGCTGCACATCGATGGGTGGCGCAACGATGTGGCGCGGAGGCTGCCGGCGTTCGACATCTTCCTGATCCCGTCCAAATTCGAAGGGCTGCCGCTTGCCCTGCTGGAAGGCATGTGGGCCGGGTTGCCGGCCATCGTCAGCGACGTGGACGCGATGCCGGAAGCGATCAACGATGGTGTGAACGGCTTCGTCTGTCCGCCCGATGATTTGCCGCGCTGGCGCGAAGCGGTATCGCGCCTCGCCGCGGATCCAGCATTACGCCATCGCATGGGGTTCGCGGCGGCAGCCGTGGCGCGTGAGCGTTTCGGTCTCGGCGTCATGGCCGCGAAAACCCTCGATCTGTACCGTGCGGCGGTGGGCGGGTCTGTTCGCGAAAAATCCGCTGTCGCATGAACGTGCTGCACATCACGCCTTACATGCATCCGAGCGCCGGCGGGCCACCGGTCGTGGTCGAGCAGCTGTGCCTTGGGCAGGCACGTCTGGGCTGGGGGGCACGTTGCATCACGACGGCGCAGTTGTGCGATGATGACGGTCGCGAGTTGCAGCGCGCGCTTCGAACCCACATCGACGTGACGGTGTTGCCCGTCGACCGGCCCCGACTGCTCGGCTCCTCGTCCCGAGCCGAAGCCGCGATCGGCGCCGGCGTCAGGGACGCCGACATCGTCCATCTGCATACGCTGTGGCACCCGTTGAATGGTATCGCGCGGCAGGCAGCGAAGGCCCATGGCAAGCCCTACGTGCTGATGCCGCACGGCATGCTCGATCCCTATTCTCTCGGCGTCAGGGCGTTCCGCAAACGTGCCTATCTGGCGCTGGTCGAGAACCACACCTTGCGCCATGCCACCCGGGTGCTTTTCACCACGGAACTCGAAGAGACCCTGGCCCGCCGCATGCTGCCATGGCTTGGACCAGCGACCATTCTCCCGCTCGGCGCGCAAACGCCACCCGCAGGCACGATGATCGACGCGCTGCAGCAGTTCCTGAATGCCTACCCGCAAACGCGGGGGCGCCGGTGCCTGCTGTTTCTCGCCCGCCTGCATCCCAAGAAGGGGCTGGAGCGCATTCTCGACATTTTGCCCGAAGTCATCCGCGCGGTTCCGGGCGCCATGCTGGTCGCGGCGGGGGCGGGCGAGGCCGAGTATGTCGCCAAACTGAAAGCACGCACAGCCGAGCTGCGGCTGACCGACGACGTGCTGTTCACCGGCCAGGTGCAGGGCGCGCTGAAGTGGGGCGCCTTTGCATCCGCCGAGGCGTTCCTGCTGCCCTCACATCAGGAAAACTTCGCCATCGCGGTGGCGGAGGCCATGCATCTCTCCATCCCCGTGATCATCAGCGACAAGGTCAATATCTGGCCGACCATCGAGGCTGCCAAGGCCGGCTTCGTCGTGCCCGAGGCGGGCATGGCGGCTGGACTGCTGGCCGCGATGCTGGACGTCTTATCCAGGCCTGAAGCAGCACGTCAGATGGGCCGCAACGGCCGCGCGGCCGCGCAAGCCCACTTTACTTGGGCCGCTGCTGCTAGGGCGTCGATCGCTTGCTACGAAGCGGTGCTCGCCGAGCGACAGTCGCTGGAAGGCGCGGTAGCATGAGCGTGCGACTCGACCGGTTTCACAATCAGAAATTCGAACGCGGTCGACCGGCTTGGGTCGAAGGTGTGTGGCTGACCGTTCAAGCCTTGCTGGTCGCCTCGTGGCTGCCGGGCAGCTGGCATCGCCGCGTCCTGCTGCGCGCGTTCGGGGCGAGGATCGGGCGCGGCGTCGTCATCAAGCCGGGCGTCCGGGTCAAGTTTCCCTGGCGGCTCGTGATTGGCGATCACGCCTGGATCGGCGAGGATGTCTGGATCGACAATCTCGACCAGATCGCGATCGGGTCCCATTGCTGCCTCTCGCAAGGCGCTTACCTGTGCACAGGCAGCCACGATTGGACTTCGCCGAACTTCGACCTCGTAACAAGTTCGATCGTGATCGAGGATGGCGCTTGGATTTGCGCCAAGGCAATGGTTGGTCCAGGCGTCCGTGTCGGCGCCGGCGCCGTGCTGACCGCGACCAGTTTTGCGGCGCACGATCTGACGGCCTGGAGCATCAACCAGGGCCTGCCGGCTCAGCGCATCGGCACCCGCAAGATCAGCAGTGAGGCAATGGTCGCGATGCCGGTGGGGAGCGGCGCGTGATGCCGACCACGGCAGTTAAGCTGAAAGGCGACGACATACTCGTGGCTGTCGTCCGCCTCGATCGGCCGGCGGATGAGGTGCGGCGATTTGCCGAAATGCTGTCGCCCGACGAGCAGGCGCGGGCGGCTCGCTTCCATTTTGCCCGCGACAGAGAGCACTACATCGCCGGCCGCGGGACCCTGCGAATGCTGCTCGGCGCGGCACTCGGGCTGGCACCCGCATCGGTAGCATTCAGCTATGGGTCAGCCGGAAAGCCATCACTGGCGATGCCGCATGCCGGTACGGGCCTCGCCTTCAACGTCAGCCACTCGGCCGACCTCGCGGTGATCGCCTTCGCGACGAACCGCAGCATCGGCGTCGATATTGAACGGGTCCGTCCGGATGTCGATGAAGCATGCGTCGCCCGCCTGTTCGCTCACGACGAACGGTCCACGATCGCGGGCCTTGCGGACGGGCGGCGGCAGCAAGCCTTCTTCGATTGTTGGACCCGCAAGGAAGCCTACGTGAAGGCAATCGGCTGTGGTCTGTCGATCGAGCTCGATCGCTTTTCGGTCAGTTGTGCGCCGGGCGAGACTGCAGCGTTCCTGCGCGGTGTCGAGCCGACCTGGCGGATTGCCGCGTTGGACCTGGCCGCAGGGTATGTGGGCGCGATCGTCCATGACGGTCCGCCAGCGACCATCGATGGGGTTACGTTGGACCATGCGATCACTCGGCTGGCCGACAGGCGGGGGGCGGCCGCTGCATTGGAGAGAGCAGGGGAGGTGACATGTTGAACTCCGGATCATCCAGCGGCCTGATCTCCAGCGATGCCTATCCGCGGAACGCTTCGATCGTCGATCTGTTCGAGGACTGCGCGGCACAAACGCCGCACGCGGTGGCGGTCGTGTCCGGTGCAAGGGAACTGACCTACCGGCAGCTCGATGATCGCTCGAATACACTTGCACTTCATCTCCTGCACCTCGGCTTGGAGCCGGAAGGAACCGTGGCGGTCGGTCTCGCGCGATCCCCCGATCTGATTGTCGCACTTCTGGCGATCCTCAAGGCTGGCGGCGCTTACGTGCCGTTCGAGGCATCCTTTCCGGCGGATCGCATCGCCCAGATGATCGCCGACGCAGGCGCGCGCTTCACGATCCTCGACCAGCCGGTCGCGGGACTGGATCTGTCGGCACTCGGCACGCGCGCCGTTACCCTGGCGGACGTGGCCCAAGCGCCGTCGAACCTCAAGCCGCCCAAAACAGCAACGGCCGCGCATCTAGCTTATGTAATGTATACGTCGGGTTCGACCGGGCGGCCGAAGGGCGTCTGCATCGAGCACCGCGCCGTCGTACGATTGGTGCGCAACACGAACTACTGCGACTTTGGTCCGCACCAGACTTTCCTGCTGTTTTCACCGGTGTCCTTCGATGCCTCGACCCTGGAGATCTGGGGCCCGCTGCTGAATGGCGGCAAACTCGCGCTGATGCCGGCGGGCGACGCCAGTCTCGCTGATCTCGGGCACGCGATCGGTGCGCACCGCGTCACCACGCTGTGGCTGACGGCCGGCTTGTTCCACACCATGGTGGAGCAGCGTCTCGACGATCTGGCGCCGCTTCGACAGTTGATCGCGGGTGGCGATGTGCTGTCGGCCAGCCACGTGAACCGCGTGCTCGCGCGGCACCCGCAATTGCGGCTGACGAACGGTTATGGTCCGACCGAAAACACCACGTTCAGTTGCTGCCATGTGTTTGACGCCGGCAGCGAAATCGCCGATCCGGTCCCGATCGGCCGGCCGATCTCGCACACGCGGATCTACGTCCTCGACGAGGCGCTGCGGCCGGTGCCGCCGGGTGAGGTGGGGGAGCTGTTCGTTGCCGGCGATGGCCTGGCGCGCGGCTATCTCAACAACGCGGCGCTGACGGCCGAGACGTTTCTCATGATCGACGATGGCGTCGGCGGAACTGACCGCGCCTACCGCACGGGGGACCGCGTGCGCCTGCGGCCGGACGGCGCGCTTACGTTCCTCGGGCGCACCGACAACCAGATCAAGTTGCGTGGCTTCCGGATCGAGCTGAATGAGGTCGAACTCGCGATTCAGATGCATGGGCAGGTCCTGCAGGCCTGTGTCGTCGTCGAACGGGAAGGCCTCAACGCCCGACATCTATTGGCGGCCGTGAAGCCGCAATCAGGTGTTGCGATCGACGCGCATGAACTCAAGGCGTGGCTGCGTCAGCGCGTGCCGCCTTACATGGTGCCTGCGCTGATCGAAGTGGTCGCGGACTACCCGTTGAATGCCAACGGCAAGATCGACCGGGAACGACTTCTGGCAGCGCTCAAGGACGCATTCGCCAGGCAGGCGCGCGATGCGGGGGCGGTCGCCACCAGCGATCCGACCCGAGCAAGTCTCGAAGCGACCATTGCGAGCGTCTGGCAGCGGACGCTGGGCGTGCCGTCGGTGAGCCTTGATCGCAATTTTTTCGACCTGGGCGGCGATTCACTTCGGCTGGTTGCTGCCGGCAACGAGCTGGAACGGGCGCTCGCCCGCCAAATCCCTGTCGTCGTGCTGTTGGAATGCACTACGATTCGCAAGCTCGCGGCCCGATTGTCCGAAAACGCACGATCTGGCATGCTTCCTGCTGGCCCGACCGATGATCGGGCCAATCGCCAGCGCGCGGCATTTTCGGCGCGACGGCCTGTTGCAAAGCGGATTTGATTGGTTGAGCGAAAAGCGGCCCCCTTATTTTTTGCGGTTGTTCCATGAATACTACTGAAACGCCCCAGAATGCAGTTGCCATTATCGGCATGGCCGGTCGGTTTCCGGGCGCCGCTTGCGTTGCCGCATTCTGGGCCAATCAGTTGGCCGGCGTCGAAGCCATAACGCGGTTCGCGGCGGCGGACCTCGATCAGAACTCGCATGGCGGATCGCCGGCGCCGCCAAACCTTGTCACGGCACGCGGCATTCTCGACGACGCCGATCTGTTCGATGCGGAATTCTTCGGCATTCTGCCGCGCGATGCCGGGGTCATGGACCCGCAGCACCGTCTGTTCCTCGAATGCTGCTGGGAAGCGTGCGAGGCCGGCGGCTACGATCCAATCGACTACAAGGGACCGATCGGCGTATTCGGCGGCGCAAGTGTGCCGACCTACCTGCTCGGTCATCTGGCGCGCCAGCCCGGCTTCATCGACCGCTTTACCAGCGAATATCAGGTCGGCAGCTTTCCCGAGCTGGTCGGCAATGGGCTCGATTTTCTGGCGACGAAGGTCGCCTACAAGCTCAATCTGCGTGGACCGGCGATCACGCTCGGCACGGCATGCTCGACGTCGCTGGTCGCTGTCGCCCAGGCCTGCCAGGCGCTGTTGACCTACCAGTGCGACATGGCGCTCGCCGGCGGCGCCTCGATCTCCTTCCCGCAGAAGCGCGGCACGCTGCATCTGGAAGGCGGCATGACCTCGGCCGATGGCTCGTGCCGCGCCTTCGACGCCAGCGCTACCGGCACCGTGTTCGGCAGCGGCGTAGCAACCGTCCTGCTGAAGCGGCTGGACGACGCCTTGGCCGACCGCGATCACATCACCGCCGTCATCCGCGGATTTGCCGTCAACAACGACGGCTCGGCCAAGGTCGGCTATGCGGCGCCAAGCGTCACCGGCCAGGTCGATGTCGTCACGACGGCGCACGCCATGGCGGACGTCGATCCCGCGACGATCGGTTATATCGAGGCGCACGGCACGGGAACGCCGCTCGGCGATCCAATCGAGGTGGCCGCACTCACGCAGGCATTCCGTCGCCACACTACGCAGCGTCAGTACTGCACGCTCGGCACGGCCAAAACCAACGTCGGCCATCTCGATGCCGCAGCCGGCGTCACCGGCTTGATCAACGCGGCGCATATCGTCGCCCACGGCGTGTTCCCGCCGACGCTGCATTTCGTTTCGCCCAATCCGAACCTCGATCTCGACAACAGCCCGTTCCGTGTCGTGTCGAACCGCACCGCGTGGGTGACGACGGCCGGGGCGCCCCGGCGAGCCGGCGTCAGCGCGTTCGGCGTCGGCGGCACCAATGCGCATGTGGTGCTCGAACAGGCGCCAACCGTGGCGGCCGAGGGAACGGGTCCGTCGGGCGTCCAGCCGCTGCCGCTTTCGGCACGCAGCGAAACGGCGCTGCAGGCGATGAGCGCGCGTCTGGCCAAACATCTGCTCGCGACGCCGTCCGCCACTCTCGCCGACGTGGCCTGGACGCTGCAGACCGGGCGCCGCGCGTTCGCCTGGCGCCGCACAGTCGCAGCCGACAGTGTTGCCGGGGCGGTCCAGCTGCTCGCGCCGTCGAGCACCTCGCGGGCACGGCCGGTGGCGAAAGGGCTGCCCGAGCCGCAGTTCCTGTTTCCTGGACAAGGCGTGCAGTTCGTTGGCATGGGCGGTAGCCTCTATCGCAGCAACCAATGCTTCCGCGATGTTGTCGACCACTGCGCCGGAATCCTCCGCCCTCTGCTCGGTCTTGATCTGCGCGACGTCCTCTTTCCCCCATCCGGCCAGACCGAGGATGCCACCCGGCAGCTGAACCAGACGAGGCTCGCGCAACCGGCGATCTTCGCGATCGAATATGCCCTCGCACGCCTGTGGATGTCGCTCGGCGTCGCGCCGAAGGGGCTTGTCGGGCACAGCGTCGGCGAGTTCGTGGCCGCGACGATTGCCGGCGTCATGACCCTCGAAGACGCGCTGACACTCGTCGCCGCGCGGGGCGATCTGATGCAGGCGCAACCGACCGGCGCCATGACGTCGGTCCGCTTGTCCGAGCAAGAATTGGCAAGTCGGCTGCCGGCGGAATTGTCGATCGCCGCGGTGAATGCGCCGAGCCTCACCGTTGCGGCCGGGCCGACCAGTGCCCTCGAGCGCTTCGAGGCCGATCTCACCCGCGACGGCGTTGCCCACCGCCGGCTGGCCACATCGCATGCGTTCCACTCGGCGATGATGGACGGTGCCATCGCTCCGTTCCGTGCGCTGGTCGCGACTGTAAAGTTGTCGCCGCCGCAGGTGCCGATCGTGTCGACCCTGACCGGCCATCCCCTGTCGGACGCCGAAGCAACGAGTGCCGACTATTGGGCCCGTCACTTGCGCGAGACGGTGCGGTTCAGCGCGGCGATCGAGCACTTGCGCGGGCGGGCGGACGCGCTTCTGATCGAAGCCGGGCCACGCGCGACGCTTGGCCTCCTGGCGCGCCAGCATCCAGGTACGACCAAGGACCAGGTGATCGTCGCCTCGCTGCCAGACAACGCCGAATCGGATGCGGCGACCGGCTTCCTCGACGCGGTTGGCCAGGTGTGGGCCGCCGGGTGCGCGGTCGATTGGCGCGCGCTGCATGGTGCTGCCGCTGGCGTACGCCGCAAGGTGCCGCTGCCGACCTACCCGTTCGAACGCAAGCGCCATTGGGTCGATGCTGTTGTGCGCGAGCCCGACGCGCTGCTCCCCGTTCAGAAGTCATTACCCGAAGTACCAACGTTGCTCTCCAGCCCGGGACCTGTTCCCATGACCCTTCAGACGCCCCCATTGCCCAGCCGCCGAACAGTGCTGCACCAGGAGATCGTCGCGCTATTCGAGCAGATGTCGGGCAGCAGTCTCGCCGGTCAGCCAGTCGACGCGACCTTCGTCGAGCTTGGCTTCGACTCGCTGTTCCTGACCCAGGTCGTGCGCGGGCTGCAGACCAAGTTCGGCGTCAAGATCACGTTCCGGCAACTGCTCGGCGATCTGAGTTCGGTCGATGCGCTGAGCGAGCACCTCGATGCGACGTTGCCACCCGACAAGTTCGCCCCAGTCGCCGCCGCGCCGCCGCCGGTTGCGCCCGCTCCGCTGGCCGCCCCGACTGTCGACGCGGCATCGCCGGCGCAGCCGCTGCCGGTGGCAGGGACTGGCGGCGCCGCGATCGAGCGCCTCATGCGCGACCAGCTCGACATCATGAACCAGGTGTTCGCCCGGCAGCTGGCCGTCATTCAATCTGCGGGGTCCCCCGCCGTTCGGATCGCGGCCGCGAACATTTCCGACCCGCCGGCACCCCAGGCTAAACTGATGCCCGTGCAGCTGCCAAAACCGCAGGAGCGGGAAGGGGATGCCAAGCAGACCGGCCCCTACAAGCCGCTGCCGCCGCGCACGACAGCGAAGTTCGATGCCCGCCAGCAGGCCCATCTGGATGCGCTGATCGAGCGATTCGTGCAGCGCACCGCCAAGTCGAAGGCGTATACGGAGCGCTCACGCAAGGCGCTGGCCGATCCGCGCGCCGTATCGGGCTTCCGCGATCAGTGGAAGGAGTTGATCTATCCGATCGTCACCAGCCGTTCGAAGGGCTCGAAGCTGTGGGACCTCGACGGCAACGAATACATCGACCTGCTGAACGGCTTCGGGCCGATCATGCTCGGCCATCGGCCGGACTTCATCGAGGCGGCGCTTGCCGAACAACTGGGCCAGGGATTCGAGATCGGCCCGCAGTCGCCGCTCGCCGGAGAAGTCGCAGACCTGCTGTTCGAGATCACCGGCAACGAGCGGGCGACGTTCTGCAACACCGGGTCGGAAGCGGTAATGGCAGCGCTGCGCATTGCACGCACGGCGACGGGGCGCGACAAGGTCGTCTATTTCAGCGGCGCCTACCACGGCATGTTCGACGAAGTGCTGGTGAAGAGCGCACGTGGGCCGGACGGTGGACCGGCATCGACGCCGATCGCACCGGGCATCCCGAAGTCCAGCGCAGCGAATATGGTCGTCCTGGAGTACGGATCGGCCCAGTCGCTCGACTGGATCCGGGCCAATGCCGACAAATTGGCCGCCGTGCTGGTCGAGCCGGTGCAGAGCCGCAGGCCAAGCTTCCTGCCAGTCGAGTTCCTGCGCGAATTGCGGGCGATCACGGAGGCCGCCGGCACCGTGCTCATTTTCGACGAAGTGGTCACGGGCTTCCGCGTCCATGCCGGCGGCTGCCAGGCGTTGTTTGGCATCAGGGCCGACCTCGTCACCTACGGCAAGGTCGTGGGCGGCGGCATGCCGGTCGGCGTTCTCGCCGGCAAGGCTGCCTACATGGACATCCTCGATGGCGGCACGTGGCGCTTTGGTGACGACTCGCGGCCCGAAGTCGGTGTCACGTTCTTCGCCGGCACGTTCGTGCGTCACCCCTTGACGCTCGCAGCCGTCAAGGCCGTGTTGCTATACCTGCGCGACCAGGGGCCAAAGCTGCATGAGCAGCTGAACGCGCGCACGAGCGCGTTCGTCGCGTCGATCAACGCGATCTTCGAGCGTTATGCTATTCCAACGCGCGCTGGCAATTTCGGCAGCGTCATGTTCTTCGCGTTTCCCCCAGACGAGCGCTACGCCAGCTTGTTCTACTTCCTGATGCGCGAGCGCGGCGTGCATATCCTGGAAGGGTTCCCGAGCTTCCTGACCACGGCGCATTCGGACGCCGACCTCGCCTACGTTCTGGCGGCATTCGACTATGCCGCCGGTGAGATGCGCCGAACCGGCTTCCTGCTCTCGGCGCCGCCCGCCGGCTGGACCCTGCCCGCCGAAGCGAGCGTTGCAGCAACAGTCGCGGAGTTGCCGCAGGCATTCGCGCTGACCGAGCCGCAGCGGGAAATCTATCTGGCGGCGATCCTCGGCGATGAAATCTCGTGCTCGTTCAACGAGTCGGTCAGCGTGCATTTCAAGGGCTCGCTCGATGTGGCAGCGCTGACCGGCGCCTTGAACGAGATCATCGTGCGCCATGAAGCCCTGCGCGGCACGATCGACATGGAGCAGGCGCTGTTTCGCATCCACGAAGCGCGTCCCCTCGATGTCGCGATGCACGATTTCAGCGACCTCAGTGACGCGGATCGCGAAGCGGCCGTGGCCGATCTGCTGGCGGCCGACGCACGGTGTCCGTTCAATCTTGCCGAAGGCCCACTCGTGCGCGCCGAACTGGTGCGCCGCGCCAGCGACGAACATCAGCTGATTTTGACTGTGCACCACATCGTCTGCGATGGCTGGTCGCTCAACGTCATCGTCGAGGACCTGGCCGAGCTCTATTCCGCGCAGCGCGAAGCGAGAGCGCCGCACCTCGATGTCGCGACCGCTTTCAGCGCCTATGCACGCGGCCTCGCGGTGCAACGCGGCATGCCCGGTGCCAGCGATGCCGAGCACTATTGGCTCGAGCGCTTCCGCGACAAGCCGCTGCCGATCGAGTTGCCGACCGACCGGCCACGGCAGGGCGCGCGTACGTTTGCCGGTGCGACGCGGCGGCTCGTCATTCCGGGCGACGTCTACCGGTCGATCAAGCAGGCCGGCGTTCGCAATGGCGCATCGTTGTTCGTCACCCTGCTGGCCGGCTTGACGGCGCTGCTCTATCGCTTGACCAGTCAAGATGACGTGGTCATTGCCGTGCCGGTTGCAGGCCAATCCCAGTTCGACGGCGGCGGCCTCGTCGGGCACTGCGTCAACTTCCTGCCCATGCGCACGCTGGTCGACGGCGAAGCCGACTTTTCCGAACTGCTGAGCACCGTCAAGGGCACCGTCCTCGATGCCTACGAGCACCAGTCGTATACCTACGGGACGCTGGTGCAGAAGCTGCAGGTGGTGCGCGACCCGGCGCGCCTGCCGTTGACCGAAATCCAGTTCAACCTCGAGCAGGTGGGCGGGGCGGCAACGTTCGCCGGGCTGCAGTGCAGCATCGATCCCAATCCCAAGGCTGCCGTCAATTTCGATCTGTTCGTCAACGTCATCGAAAGCGCCGACGGCCTGACCATCGACTGCGACTACAACACCGACCTCTACGACGAGGCAACGGTCGCGCGCTGGCTTGGTCACTATGAAACCCTGCTGCAGGGTGTCGCCCGCAATCCGCAAACGAGCGTCGGACGGTTGCCGTTGCTGACCAGCACCGAGCGCGATCTTCTGGTTCGCCAGTGGAACGACACGCACGTCGCGTTTCCCTCCGAACCGGCAACGATCCATGGCCTGTTCGAGGCACAGGTGCGCCGTGTGCCGGGCAAGACCGCCGTCATTTTCGGCGATCAGCAGCTGACCTACGCGGAGCTCGATGCCCGCGCCACCCGCCTCGCGCTTCGCCTGCGGGAACTGGGCGTGAAGCCCGGCTCACGGGTCGGCATCTTCATCGAGCGCAGTCTCGACATCATCGTCGGGCTGCTCGGCGTATTGAAATGCGGCGGCGCCTACGTGCCGATGGACCCGACCTATCCGCCCGACCGGGTACGGTTCATACTCGATGACTGCGAGGCCGCCGTGGTGGTGACGGGCGGCGACCTTGCAAAAAACTGGTCGTTCGGCAGCGCGCAAGTCCTCGACATCGCAGCCGACCGCCGGCCGATCGAAGTCGAGACGGTCACTCCGCTGACGTCGCTGCTTACAGCAGCGGACACGGCCTATGTGATCTACACGTCGGGCTCGACCGGCAAGCCAAAGGGCGTCGAGGTGCGCCATCATTCGGTCGTCAACCTGCTGCGCTCCATGCAGGCGACGCCCGGCCTCACCGACACCGACACGCTGGCCGCAGTCACCACCCTGTCGTTCGACATTGCCGGCTTGGAACTGTTCCTGCCGCTCCATGCCGGTGCCACGCTCGCGATCGTCAGCCGCGAGAACGCCCAACTGGGGGCAAACCTCCTCGCGGAGCTTCGACGGGTTGGCGCGACGGTGATGCAGGCGACGCCGATCAGCTGGCAGTTGCTGATCGAAGCGGGTTGGACCGGCACGCCGGCCCTCAAGGTCCTGTGCGGCGGCGAGGCATTCCCGCGCGACGTGGCGAACGCACTCGCCGAGCGGTCGGTGAGCGTGTGGAACATGTATGGCCCGACCGAGACCACCATCTGGTCCGCGACGGCGCGCGTCACCGCCGGTACCGAGCCGGTGCCGCTCGGTGCACCGATCGCGAATACGCAGTTCCATGTGCTCGATGCGCGTCTCGAACTGGTGCCGATCGGCGTGCCGGGCGAGCTCCATATCGGCGGCGACGGATTGGCGGCAGGCTACTTCAAGCGACCGGAGCTGACAGCCGAGCGCTTCATCGCGAACCCGCTCCCCGACGTCCTGTCGCCCCGGCTCTACAAGACCGGAGACGCGGTCCGCCGGCGGGCCGACGGCACGCTCGAATTCCTCGGGCGCCTCGACACGCAGATAAAGCTGCGCGGGTATCGCATCGAACTGGGCGAGATCGAAGCGGCCATCAGTAGTCAGCCGGGCGTGACCCAGGCAGTCGTGATCGTGCGCGAGGATGCGCCGGGCGACAAGCGTCTGGTTGCCTACTTGATCGGCAAGGACGGCCAGGTGCCAGCGTCGGCCGACCTGCGCGCGGCGCTCGAGTCGCGACTGCCGGCCTACATGATCCCGGCCGCTTTCCTTCAGCTCGAGCATTATCCGCTGACGCCCAATGGCAAGATCAATCGCTTGGCGCTGCCGGCACCCGACTGGGCAAGGTCGACACCGACGTCGAACTTCGAGGCACCGACCGGGGCGGAAGAAGAACTGCTGGCGCGGATCTGGGCCGAGGCGCTGGCCGTGCCGCAGGTGGGCGCGACCGACAGCCTGTTCGAACTCGGCGCTGACTCCTTGCGCGTGTTCCAGATCACCTCGCGCGCACAGAAGACTGGCTTGCCGGTGACGCCGCGCATGATGCTGCAACAGCGCACGATCCGGAAAATCATTGCCGAAATGAAAGCAACGCCTGCTGCTGATCAGCCGGCATTCACGGCCATCAAGCCAGTTGTGCGGCAGCGCTTCCGACTGACTCAGTAGCGGAGAACGTGGCGACGGCCACGCAATGCATGACCAAGATGATCGTTCCACAATCGCTGCCGGCCACGCCGCCGTTGCCTGACGACGCTGGCGTCTATGCGTTCCCGATGACGCCGCAGCAGGCGCGCATGTGGCACGCCGTGCAAGCCCAACCTGGCCTGGCGATCTACAACGGCGCATTCCGCTGGGAGATCAACGGCCAGCTCGACGCGACCGTGCTCGCGCAAGCGTTCGAACGGCTGGCGGCGCGCCACGAAGGGCTGCGTGCCGTTTGCCGCGATGTCGGCGGCAAGCCGATGTTGATCGTGGCTGCGCACGGCAGCATCCGGCTTGCGGTCGAGGATTTGTCCTGGATCCCCGACGGGCAGCGCGACTCTGAAGTCGATCGCAGATGTCTGAAGGAAGCACGCACCGGCTTCGATCTGGTGCATGGCCCGCTCGCGCGGGCGCGCCTGTATCGGCTCGAACGCGAGCGGCATCTGCTGGCGCTCACGGTGCACCAAGTGATCTGCGACGGCTGGTCCATCGGCCTGCTCAGCGGTGAACTGACGGCCGCTTACACGGCATTGGCAGGTGGTACGTCCCCAGTGCTGCCGGAACTCGCCATACAGCTGGGCGACTATCTCGTGTGGCATGATGACCAGCTCACTGTGCCCGAGACCGCGGATCAGGTACGGTACTGGCAAAAGAAACTGGAAGGCTATCGCCGGTTCGACGTGCCACCCGACCGCGTGCCCATTGCCCGCGGCACGACGACGAGTGACATTATCGCGCGCGCCTTGCCGACGGCAGTCACAAAAAAACTCAGCAAGGTGAGCGGCGACCTTGGCGGGACGATGTTTGCCGCGTCGGCAAGTGCATTGGCCGCTACACTGTGGCGGCAGACGGGGCGGCGCGACGTTTCATTCGGCATTCCGCTCGCCAACCGCAGGCGACAGGAGCTGGAGACGCTGTTTGGTCCCACACTCAATTGCGCCATTCTTACTGCTCACGTCGAACCGGGCGACACGTATGCCAGTCTCGAGGCGCGAGTGCGCGCCAGCCTGCACGAAGCGATCGCCCATGCGGATGTGCCACTCGAAGTACTGGGTCTGCGGCTCGGTGCAGCATCCCTGCCCGATCCGCCATTTTCCGTGATGTTCACCTGCCAGCGCGCCTTTGCCGGCCCAAATACGCTGGTTCACGACATGAACGGAGCTTCGCTGCGCACCCTGCCGTCCAAATCGCAAGGGGCGCTGCATGATCTCTATATCTTTCTCATCGAGCGCGAAACCGGCTGGCGCCTGTCGATCGAATACAAAACCGATTTGTTCAGCGAAGCGCGGGTGAAATCAATCCTCGATGACATCGAGCAGTCGCTGGCGACGTTTGCCAGTGATCCAACTGTGGACTTGTCTGGTCGAACGGCTCCGGACACGACACCAGCGGCGGCGGCGCCAAGTGCAGTATCGAGCAAAGCGGCAACGGCGCGGGATGCAGCCGACGGCTCGGTGCCGCCCCCCCCAACAACACCCACCGGCGATGTCGTCGCCATACCGGCCAGCATCACCCAAGGGCGCTACTGGCTGCTCCATCGCGCTGGCATGGCGGATGCAGCCTTCAATCTGCCAGCTTACGTGCGGATCAAAGGAGCACTGTCGGTTGGGCTGCTGCGGCAGAGCCTGGCACACGCGGTCGGCCTGCATGAAGCGCTGCGAACGACCTTCCACGAGCAGGACGGCGAACTGCTGCAGGTGATTGCGCCGGCGGTCGATCTGGAACTCGAACGATCAACCGTTCAAGGCAGTACGCCGGCCGAGCAAGAGCACAGTGTGCAGGCGCTGCTCGCCGAGGAAGCGGCCAAGCCGTTTGATCTGGCGAACCGGCCTGGCGTGCGGGCGCGCCTGTTCGAGATCTCGGATCAGGAGCATGTCCTGGCGATCACGTTGCACCACGCGGTTGCCGACGGTCATTCGGTTGGGCTGCTGATGCGCGCGATCTGGGAGAGCTATGATGCCTTGTCGGCGGGCAGCACGACCCTGCCGCAGGGTCCGCAGCTGCACTTTGGCGACTATGCCGCCTGGCAGCGGGAGTGGCTCGATAGCCCCGAGGCCGGGCGGCAGCTCGCCTATTGGCAAGACAAGCTGAAGGGGCCGCTGCCGGTTGCCAATTTTCCAATTCGGCAGCGCAGTGGCTCTGCTGAAGGTCCGGGCGCAGCGGTAGCCTCAATTTCGCTTCCCGCGGAAGTTTCCACCGGGCTGTTTGCCCTGGCAAGATCGGAAGGAACGACGCCGTTCGTCCTCACGGCGACCGCCTTTGCGGTCCTGCTAGGGCAATTTGCTGGTGCGGACGGCGACGTCATCTTCGGCTGTCCCAATGCGAACCGGCGAGACGATACGGCAACCGTGGTCGGTCCCTTCGCGGCGCCGCTGCCAATCCGCGTCATCCTGGGGACATGCAAGACGTTCAGTGACGCGTTCAGGGCGATGCATACAACGGTCATGGACGCGACCGGCAATGCGGACTACCCGTTCGACGAGGTCTATCGACAGATCGACGTGCGCTCGGTTGGTGGACGCACACCATTGTTCCAGTTCCACTTCACATATCAGCGGGCCTTCCTGCAGGACCAGAAAGCGCGGGCGTTGGCCGTCTCACCTATCCCGGTTCCACTCGGCTCCCCGTATGAATTCCAGATTGCCTTGATCGAGCGGCCGGGCTTTGTCGAGATGAAGTGCGACTACGATCCGCGGCGCGTCGCACCGGTCGTAGTCGAGGCGGCGCTGGCGGCCTACCTGTCCATTCTCCAGGCCATGGTGGCCGATATCTCCGCTCCGCTGGCGAAGCTCGTCGACGGTGCCGCACTCGCGGCCACTTCCGCGGGCGACCGGTCGAGCCCACCACCCTATCAGGCCCCCAGAAACCGCGTCGAGACCGTCCTCGTCGAACTGTTCGAGCGCGTCCTGAAGAGGCCCGACATCGGGGTTCATGACAATTTCTTCGATGCCGGTGGACAGTCGATCCTTGCAGCCGAACTGGTGGCGCTCATCGCTGCCGAGCTTCGGTTGTCGATCAACATCTCGCAGCTGGCCAATGCCGCGAGCGTCGAAGCCTTGGCACAGGTTCTGGCCAACCCCGATAGTTCCGTCAGGTCGCCAACCCTGGTCGAATTCCAGCCGGCCGGCTCGAAGCCGCCGATGTTCTGCATCCACGGGGTCGGTGGCCACATTCTTCATTTCATGAGCCTTGCCGCAGGCCTGTCGAAATCGCAGCCACTCTATGCCCTTGCCGCCCCTGAGCTCGACGGTGGCGCGATCAGCAACTACCGCGAACTCGCCCGGTTCCATGCCGAGCAGGTGCGAGCGGTGCGTCCGCGCGGGCCCTATCGAATCTGCGGTTATTCTGCCGGCGCATTCGTGGCCGTCGAATTGGCCTCCATCCTGTCCGACGCAGACGGCCAGATGCCCTGTGTCATCCTGCTCGATATGCCGAATCCGGCTGCCTACAAGACAATGTCGTTTGCCAACAAAGTACGTTTCGAGGTTCTGAAAAAGCAGGATGAACTTGCATCGAGATTGCGCGGGCAAAGCTTCCGTAAAGTGATGTCCTCCGCTGCGAAGCGCTCGTCCCGTCTGTGGCGCAATCTGCAAACGAAGCCGATGTCCGCCGCACCAGTCGTTCCGCCCTCGCCTCAGGATCGGCAGTTGACGCATTTGACGACACTTATGCGCACCTATTCTCCAACGCCCTTTGATGGGTCGATCATCCTGTTTCGATCCGAAAGCGAAGCCCATTTCGACGTCGACCCGACGCTGGGCTGGGGGAGCATTGCGCGACGTGGCGTTGCCGTTGTCCGCGTTCCAGGCGATCACTTGACCATGCTTCGCGAGCCCAATGTCCTCAACATCATCAATTTTCTCGATCAGATTTGATACCGCAAACGCACGTCCAACCCTGGTGGCATAGTTCCCGGCGGGAGCGGACTGCCTATTGGTCAGCCGTGGCAACGTTGGGCGCAGTGATCTTCGCAGGCCTGGTTTTGATGCTTGGTTCACGCCTCGGCGCCCCAGTAGTGCATAGCATCGTCACCGTCACCTTACCCGAAACGGAGGCAGGTGAAGAACAGCGGCGCGTGACGCTCGATATCTGGTATCGGCAGTCGCCGTCGGTGCAAGGTCTGATAATTGAAGCGGGAATACCGATCGTCTTTCAATTGCCCGGATGGGTGACCCCGCGCAACGTGAACGAACGGTTGGCATTATTGCTGGCAAACCGCGGCCTCTTGGTTATCGCTGCTGACGATATCGCCTGGCACGAGCCCTATGCCGATCCGGCGGACGAGGCGGCGCGTGTCGCCCGGTTGGAGATCGGCGACAAGACGAGTTATGAGCACACATTGAAATCCGGCGCGAGGCGGGTCCAAATAGGTGCGCGAATTCTGGCGCGAATTCTGGACGTTCTGAAATCGAACCCCCGTCTCCTCGAATTACCAAACTCGATCACGCCGGACGTCCACAAGATCGGGATAATGGGTTTTTCCTTCGGCGGCGCCACGGCTGTGGGGGCGGCATCGAGCGACCAGCGGATCACCGCGGTGGTCAATCTCGACGGGTGGTTGTTCGGCGAGGCAGCAGAACGTCCCGTGCCGGTACCCTATCTGGTATTCAGCAGTTCCCAATCGATCCCGACCCCGGCAGAATTGAGTTCAAGTCGCTTCGAGGAACGGGCAGCTGCCGGCCTCAATCTGAAAGAGCAATCGCACCAAGCCAACCAGGTGCGCCTGCGGCCGGATGCCCTGCGTTTCAGGATCGAGGGTTCCGACCATGCGGATTTCACCGACAGTATCGATGACTGGACCCGTTTGCGGAAGTACCTCAGGCATTGGCCGAAGCTGCCGCGCGCAGCCACAGTCAAGGCGATTCTCGACGATCACATCGTGGCGTTCTTCGCGGCGCACCTGCTCAATGTGAAGCCGGCGGTGCCGGACGGCAGCCCGGCGCGATATCCCTTTCTGCGACGCCTCGGGGCTGAGCCGCTGGAGTAGCCGGCCCCGCGACGCTCAATCGTTCGGAATCTTGAGAATGCTTCGAGACTTCGACAACAGGCGAAAGCCGATCGATTTGGCACGATCGGTCAGTTCCGAGCGGCCCGGCGGATTGGGCGACCGCTGAAGTTTCCTCAGTTCGTAATTCATCTTGTAAGAATCTTTGTACTTCCACTGCGGAAACTCAAAATTTAAACTGAGTGAAACCGAAACGTCTTTGCCGTTCTTGACCCAATGGGCTGCATGCGATGGAATGTGCACTCCCTCTCCAGGTTGCAGCGTAAAACGGCGCGCCTTGTGTTCGACCTCCGGCGAATAGGTGCCGGACGCTTTGCCGCGCGCATAATACGATTCGATGTCGATCTCCGAGACAACCGAGCGGTCCTGTGGGTCGCAGATCCAGACCTCTTTCTGGCCGCGAACCTGGACCAGGAAATTGATTTCCGCATCGAAGTGAAACGGCGTCAAGCGGCCCGGCGAGGAAATGATTATCAACATTTCAGGATTGAGGATCTGCTTGGCACCCTCGGGCCCGGCGATCGAATGAACGAATTCACGGAATTGTTCGAGAACCGCGGCATAAGCCGATTCCCGTTCTGCATGCTTGAGAATGATCCAGGCGCCAGCGGTCTCCACCCGTCGGATGACCTCTTCCACTGGCATGTCCGGAACCGGAATTTGCCCCCACTTGTCATCGATCGCCACCTTGCCGGCGTCGAAATATACGGCCTCCTCGCTGAACTGAGTGGGTGGTTGGGTGGTCGGATGGCGGCTTGATCCTGTTGGCAGAGCGTCGGCCGTCGCGACGGGCGGCGGTCAAGGACGCGCACTGCACTTGCGCGCCCCTTGCGGG
>JAKFWF010000024.1 GCA_021730785.1 Hyphomicrobiaceae bacterium | reverse complement strand
CCCCCGAAGCCCTCGCCGACATTCGCAACGCAACCCTGAACCTCATCCGGCGTCGAGGCCACAAGCCCCGCGACGCCCGCGAAGCGTTCGCCGAAAGCAAATGGACTGCGATCCGCCTGGTCATGAGGTCGTGAATTGAATTGCCCTGCCGTACAGGGGGCACCGACGTCCAAAGTCGCAATCGCTTGGCTGTTCAGCGCCGGTCAAGGCACGAACCACTTTCCATGACGGAAGTTCATGTTACACTTTGCTGGCACTACGGGTCGTCGAAACGTCGGCCCGCTCAAAAAATGCATGTGGTGGGAGAAGCGCTAATGAGAAATGTGCTCTACGGGATCGTGGCGATGTCCTTGATCGGTGTCGCCGCAACAGTGGCAACCGCCCAGACCGCGGAAGACGCATTCGGCACCTGGCGGCATCCGGAGAACGGCAGCCACGTCGAAATGTACAAGTGCGGAGACGGCCTGTGCGCCAAGATCTCCAAGGTCGTCGACGGCCAGAAGACCGACGACAAGAACCCCGATGCCGCCAAGAAGACGCGCCCCATCGTCGGTCTCGTCATCATGTCGGGCGCGAAGAAGACCGGCGCCAACGAGTGGAAGGGGCAGTTGTATAACCGCGCCGACGGCGGCACCTACTCGGGTACGCTTTCGGTCAAGAGCAAGTCTTCGATCGACCTGTCCGGCTGCACCGCCGTTGTGCTGTGCAAGACGACGACCTGGACCCGGGTCGGCTCGTAAGGGCCTACATCAGCGTCGGTGGGGCTGACGACGACGCGTCGCAGCCCACCGACGTCACCACACCCAGAACCGTGACCAGTTCCTTGGCCGTCAGCCCGCCGTGGTGGCCGTGCAATCGGTTGCCGATGATCTCGGGCTCCCGCCACCACACGAAATAGCCAAGGTGCGGCAAGACCAGCAGATCACCCAGCCGACGGCGCAGTTCCGGCATGATCGGCTCCGGTCCAAACAAGCCCGCGCCAAGTGCTTCGTCGATCGTCATCACCGTGGCCGTGCCGGCGAGCCCGTTGGTCAACACGCGGTGCATGTCGGCCCGACGCCCGACCTGCACGTGCAGGAACATGTCGCGCGGCGATCCGTTCGGCCAGATGATTTGCCCCGTCGGGCTGATGGCGAGCCACCCATTGATCTCAGGCCAGCGCTCGTTGACAAAGATCGTATCGGCCGCATCTGCACCCACATGGCCGTGGTCGGCCGTGAACAGGAACAGCGTGTCAGGGCTGTGCACTTCAGCCAGAAGCGCGTCCATCGTCAACCACAGGCTAACAGTTTCCGCTTCGAATTCGGCCGAGTCTGGACCGAACTCGTGGGCTGAGGTGTCGAGCCCTGCCCAGTAGAGAGTGATCAGCGCCTTGTCTTTGCGCGGGGTGGCGAGGACGCGCCTCAGGCGCACCAACGCCTCGGGAAACGTGCGGTGCGAGATCACCTCGGCTCCCGCTGAGACAATGCGGTTGTAGGGGGATCGGGCATAGCTGCGGTGCGACAACTGGATCGAGCGCACACCGTGCCGCGCCAATCTCTGGTGGACCGTCTCGTGTTCGATCACCATGTCGGCGGCATTATAACCTTTCACACTGCAGGACTCTGCGCGTCGCCCCAATGTCGAGAAGGCCAGCGATTGAATGGTCTCGCCGAAGTCCGGCACATACATGTTCCATTCGTACACGGCATGGCGCGCCGGCAAGCAGCCAAGATTGAGTGTCGAGATCGAGGCCGCCGTGGTCGAAGGGAACAGCGCGGAGATCGGCGTCAGTGTGCCCTGCTCGATCACCCGTCGCATGATGCGCGAGCGCTTTGCATGGCGCTGCCAGAACTGCCAGCCAAAACAGTCGAGCAGAATGAGCACTACCGTCCTTGGCGCCGGATAAGCGCCGCCGAAGCAGTCCGCCGGCAGCAGTGGGCCGGTGGTCTCGCGGGTCAACAGATAATGCAGGGTCGCTGGAATATTGGCGAAGGAATAGTCGGCATAGATCGGCTTGAGCAGATCGCCGCCCAGGGGCTCAAACCGCGCGAGCGTATGATCGTTGATCATAGGGACAGCCCCGCGTACCGCAGCACGATGGCGGCGGCCGCCTCGCTCGGCGTTCCCGACGGCAGCTTCAGGCGCGCTGGAATGCGGGCCAGGGCTGCCAGCTGCGCTGCCCGCGCTGGCGTGTCACCCAACAGCGGCGCGAGGCTGGCTGCAAGCGTGTCGCCGTTGACGTCAGCCTGAACAAATTCGGGAAAGGCATTTTCCTCGATCACGAGGTTCGCCAGCACGATCGACTGCGCCTTGATGAAATACCTGAGCTGGGCCGCGATCTGGTCGACCTGATAGGCAACCACCATCGGCACGCCGGACAGCCCGAGCTCAAGCGTGACCGTGCCGGATGCCGCCAGCGCCGCGCGGGCGAGCTTGAAGGCGCGAAACTTGTCCTCGTCGCCGTCGAGAAGGGTTGGTGCCACGGGCCAGGCGCGAACTGCCGCTTCGATCTGGGCTCGCACATGCGGCATCGCCGGAATGACGACGCGGAAGGTGTGTCCCATGGCCTTCAGCTTCGCGACCGCATCGCCGAACGGCTGCAGCAGGCGGGCGACTTCAGATGTGCGACTGCCGGGCAGGACGACCAGCAGCGGTTCGCCATCCCTCAGCCCGAGGCGCTGCGCCAGCGGGGCGGTATCGAGCCCCGCGATCCACGCCAGGCGCTCGATCATCGGATGGCCGGTATAGGTGCAGGGCGGCCCGCCAAGCCGCTCGTGGGCGGCCGGCTCGAACGGCAACAGCGCCATGACGTGGTCGACGTAGGGGCGCATCTTTTTCGCGCGACCGGGACGCCAGGCCCATACCGACGGCGACACATAGTCGATGATCGGGATCGCCGGTCGACGCTTGCGAATGCGCTTGGCGATCGGATGGGTGAATTCGGGCGCATCGATGATGACGACCGCGTCGGGAGCAAAGGCGAGTGCGGCGTCGACCGTCTGGTACACCCGCGAGACGATGTGCGGCAGCCGTTTCAGGATCGCGAGCGGTCCCATGACGGCAACGTCCGCCATCGGATAGAGCGAGCTGAGCCCCTGCCCCTCCATGCCCTCGGCGCCAACGCCGGCATAGGTGATGGCGCCGGACGCCTGCCCATTCAACGCTGCCATCAGCCGGCCGCCGAGCGCATCGCCCGAGTGTTCGCCGGCAACGACGAACAGCTTCAGTGGACGGTTCACTATGGCGCGCGTCATAGCATCTGCTCCGGCCACGGCCCTTTGGCCTCGACAACGGCGAGCCCGAGGGGCCCAGCGATGGTCGCTGCCCGGTCTACCAGTTCGGCGGCAAATCCAGATGACAGGACAACGCCGGCCAGACCGGCTTCCGCGGCAGCCTGTAACGCGGCATCGAGGGTCGCGGCATCGCGGCACGTCGCAGCTAACGCCAGCGCGCCCCGCCGTTTCGAGCGCACCGTCGCCCCCCACTGGCGCAGCGTCATCGTGCGCGCGAACATCGCGATCAGCCCCTCGCCGGTTTCGATGGCAATGACGTGGCGGCGCACCACCACCACGCCGGCCGTGGCCGCGAACGGGGCACTTGCAACGAGTACGCCGAGCGCCCGCGCCATGTCGCGACGGCCCGCTTCGTCCGGCACGTCACGCGTCACAGGCGCGAGGGCGGGCGTCCTTGGACTTTTGCTCGCGCCGGCGCCGTGAGGAACATCAACGCCGGCAACGAACAAGCCCTTCGCGTCGCCAGCTGAGATGGTGGCGTCGCGCTCGGCGATCAGCACGCGGCCACTCGCGACGGCGACGCCGGCCAACCCGATCTCAGCCGCCAGCTGCAGCGTGCGCGGCCCGATGGCCGGCAGGTCGATCCTGAGCTCCTGGCCGGGCTTCGGTCCCTTGACCAGCACCCCGCCGGCCGCGCGTCGATCACCGCCGTCACCCAGCCGTGCCAACATGCGGTCGGTACCTTCTGCCGCCTCGATGGCCAGCGCCCGCCCCTCCCGCATCACGACCGCCTGACCGACGTCCGCGCCGCCGAGCGCTTCGATCAGTTGAAACCCACGGGCGGCGTCGGCGATCTGGTGCTGCGTCGGCACGATCCGCCCCAGTGCGCCGGTCGCAACCAGGAGCTCCGGCGCCACATCAGCGATGCCGCGCACCTGGAAGCCCTGGGCCTCGAAGAAGCGCACCACGTTGCGCAGCACGTGGTCGTCGCCGCCGCCCATCAGGCGGAAAATGGTCGGGAGCGCACGCACCAGACCGAAGTCCGGCCTCACGTTGCGCAGATCAGGCCGCGTGACACTGCCGACGATGATCAGGTCGCGGACGCCGGCACTCCTCAAACTGGTGCTCATGCGGCCAATGCTGCCCCAGTTCACCCAGGTGTGGGGAAAGAGCGTGATGGCCGACGCCGCCTCGCCTTCGATCGCCACGATGTGTACGGAGCGGCCACTGGCGATCGCCGAGCGGGCGATCTGTTCGGGCAATCCACCGCCGCCGGCCAGGATGCCGAGCGGCGCGTGCGTCCCTGCAGTCAGCGGACTTTCAGCCGTCATGTCCATCGCGCGGCGTGCATACGGAGCGTTTGCCGCCGGTGCGAATGAACGCGACGATCTCCTGGACGATCGGATGGTCGCCGAACTCACTCGCCACATCCTCGACGCGCTCGAGCAGCGTGCCTTCGGCGGCAAACATCAGTCGGTACGCCCGGCGCAGGCTGTGGATATCGGTGCGCGAGAAGCCGCGGCGCTGCAGGCCTATGATGTTCAAACCAGACAGGTAAGCCCGGTTGCCGATCGCCATGCCATAGGGGATCAAATCGTTTTCCAGGCCCGACATGCCGCCCAGGAACGAGTGCGCACCGACACGGGCGAACTGGATGACGGCAGCACCGCCGCCGATGATCGCATAGTCGCCGACCACGCAATGGCCGGCCAGCATGACATTGTTGGAGAAGATCACGTGGTTGCCAACCACACAGTCATGGCCCACGTGGCTGTTGGCCAGGAAGGCGCAGCCATCTCCAACTGTCGTGGAACTGCCACCGCCCGCCGTGCCGGGGTTCATCGTGACGCCCTCGCGGATCGTGCAATTGGCCCCGACCGTCAGCGTGACCGGTTCGCCCTTGTACTTGAGATCCTGCGGCTGATGTCCGATCGAGGCGAACGGGAATATGCGCGTGGCCGCGCCGATCCGGGTGTTGCCAGCGACCACGACGTGGCTGATCAATTCGCATCCGTCGCCGAGCGTGACCTGCGGCCCGACCATGCAGAACGGGCCGATTTTCG
This sequence comes from Hyphomicrobiaceae bacterium, assembly GCA_021730785.1. GTDB lineage: Bacteria > Pseudomonadota > Alphaproteobacteria > Rhizobiales > Hyphomicrobiaceae > JAKFWF01. The sequence goes on along the minus strand of JAKFWF010000024.1, from coordinate 141,287 downwards.
CGTCGGCCCCGATCATAGCCCCGCTTTCGACGATGGCGCTGGGATGAATCCGGCGGTCAACCACTCGGGTTTGCTTGGGCATCGGGATCCACGATCATGGCGCTGATTTCGGCTTCCGCGACAACGTTGCCGTTGACCTTGGCTTCGCCGAAGAAGCGCCAGGCCCGACCGCGACTGCGGATTTTGCGCACATGATAATGCAGTTGATCGCCCGGCAACACCGGTTTGCGGAACTTCGCGTTGTCGATCCCCATGAAATAAACGATCTGGGGTTTATAGATCTCGCCCAGGCTGTGCACGCAAAGTGCGCCTGCGGTCTGCGCCAGCCCTTCGATGATCAAAACACCCGGCATCACCGGAAAGCCAGGGAAGTGCCCCTGGAAGTACGGCTCGTTGATCGTCACATTCTTGACGCCGACCGCCGATACGTCGCGATCCATGTCGAACATGCGATCGACCAGCAGAAACGGGTAGCGGTGCGGCAACAGCTTCATCAACCGCGCGATATCGGCGGTGGCCAGTTGCGGTGTCGAGCCGGCGTCATTCATCTGTTCGCTCATCGTCCGTCCGTAAATGCGCTACTCACTCGTCGGTATCGGCTGCAGGTGACTTGCTGCTTGCTGCGAGTTTGCTCAGCGTCAACTGCTCTTTCATCCACTGCCGTATCGGCTTGGCCGGCGTACCAATCACCCGGGCGCCAGCCGGCACATCGTCCTTGGGGTGGCTCGCCCCGGCAATCTGCGCGCCTTTGCCGACCTTGACGTGGCCCACGATCCCAGCCTGTCCGCCCATCACGACAAAATCGCTCAACTCAGTAGACCCGGAAATCCCGCATTGTCCAACAATCACGCAATGCCGCCCGATAATGGCGTTGTGCCCGATTTGTACCAGATTATCAATTTTTGTACCTTCTCCAATCACCGTATCCTTAAGGGCGCCGCGATCGACCGCCGAATTGGCCCCGATCTCGACGTCGTCCTGAATGATGACGCGACCGATTTGCGGCACTTTCAGGTGCCCGCGGGCACCCATGGCAAAGCCGAAACCATCCTGGCCGATGCGCACCCCCGCATGCAAGATCACCCGATCGCCGATCAGCGCATGGGTGACGGTCGCGCACGGACCGATGAAACAGTCGCGCCCGATCGTACACCGATAGCCGATGACTGCGCCGGCCGCCACGACTGTGCCACGGCCGATCACGGCCTCAGCTCCGATCACCGCGCCCGGTTGCACTTCAACCCCTTCCTCCAGCCTGGCCGTGGGATCGACCGCACTGCGCGCCCCTGGCGCACAGACACGCGGGCGCAGGGACGTTGGATAGATCAGGGCCAATGCGAGCGCAAATCCACGATAGGTGGACTTTGTCAGCAGGGCAGCACTCCCGGCAGGCAACCGATCGGCGAATGCTGGCTGCACCAGACATGCAGCGGCCTTCGTCGTTGCCAGCTGTTGCAGATATTTCTTGTTGTCCAGGAACGACAGATCCGACGGCCCCGCATCGCTGAGGGGCCGCACGTGGCAGATCATGCGCTGCCCATCGACCCCTGGCGCTACCTGCGACTCGGTGGCGCGAGCGACCGCCTCAAGTGTGAACGGCCCAGCTGTCTCGAAAAAACCAGGATGCTCCATCGTCATCGCCTGCGCTCAGTTAACCCCTGCCAGACCCTATTAGCCCCAACGTTGCCTCACTCCGCAAACGAAAAAGGGCGGGGTTGGCACCCGCCCTTTCCGAAGTCTGCCGACGGTGCGTTTGTCTCAGAAACGTGTGGACGCGCCGAACCGGATAACCTGGGTCTTGTCGAAATCTTCCTTGGTCAAAGCGTAAGCGTAGTCGAGACGCAAGGGTCCAAGTGGCGAGTTCCACAGAATGCTGGCACCGATCGAGCTGCGGATCGAACTCGTATCCTGGAGGCAGACACCCAGCAGGCGATTACGGGTCTCGCACTGATTGTTGACCCGCTGTGCGCCGCCACCGGCACCGAACACGGAACCCGCATCTGCGAACACTGCGCCCGAAATCCCAAGTTCATCCGGGATCAATGGCAAGGGGAAGCGAACTTCAGCCGTCGCCGCCCAGAAGGTCTTGCCGCCGAGCGCATCGCCCGTCACAGCGTCACGCGGACCAACACCCGAGCGATTGAAGCCGCGGATGGTCTCGCCACCCTTGTAGAACAAGTCGAGCAAGCGCACATCCTGCCCACCCCAACCCTCGATGTGGCCCCCGATAGCGCGACCAACAAACGTAAACTGCTCGGTAATCGGATAATATGCGCGCCCCTCGGCTTGCAAGCGGGTGTATTGCACGTCGCCGCCTGCGCCTGCGAAATCCACACCACCCTGGAGATAAACACCACGCGTTGGGTTCCGTGGATTATTGCGTGTATCGAATGTCAACGCTGTACCGATCGACGATGTCAGAGCACCACCTTGCGCTTCACGCACAGCAAACGAGGCGGTATTCGCATCGATCTCGTAGATATCATCATACGAGAGCGTGTAGTTGTTCGTAATCCAGATATTCTCAGCCAGCGGGAAGCCGAGGCGCAGACTGCCGCCGGACCGCCGACTGTTGTAGGACGACGTGGACAGCGCATTCACGTCCTTGTGGAACAGATCGAAACCAGCTGCGATATTGCGATCAAGAAAGCGGGGCTCGGTGAAGCTCAGGTCGACCTGGAAGCGCTCGAATGAGCCGCCAAGCTTCAGCCGGAGAAACTGTCCGTTGCCGAGCAGATTGCGTTCCGTGATGCTGACGTCACCGATCACGCCTTCGCTTGTCGAGTAACCGGCGCCGAAGGACAACTCACCCGTGGGCTGCTCCAACACCTCCACGTCGAGGATGACCCGATCGGGGGCGCTACCTGAACGACGCTTGATCTCAACGGTCTTGAAGAAACCGAGCCCCTGCAGACGTTTCTTGGCGGTTTCCACCATCAGCGGATTGAAGGCGTCGCCTTCAACCAGGCGAAACTCGCGTCGGATCACATAATCCTTCGTGCGCAGATTTCCTGCGACATTGATCCGCTCGATGTAGACGCGCTGCCCCTCATCGATCGTATACACGATCCCGATGGTGCGGCTTGCTTCGTTACGATCGGCCCGTGGCCGCAAGCGCACGAATGGATAACCCTGCTCCGATACCTGCAACGTCAGTTTCTCGATCGTCTTGTCGATCAGGCTGGCGTTATAAACCTTGCCGGTGATCGTCAGCAGTTCGCCGCGCAATTGTTCCGGCTTGACCGAACTCAGCGCACTCTCGATGCGGACGTCGCCGAAGGTGTAGAGCTCGCCCTCGTCGATGGTATAGGTGATGAAAAAGCCTGAGCCGCCACGGTCAAGTTCCGCATTGCCGGCGACGACCCGCACATCGGCGTAGCCGTTCTTCAGATAGTACTGGCGCAGCAATTCCTTATCCAGGTTCACCCGGTCCGGGTCGTAGACGTTCGTCCCCTTCAGGAAGTCGAACAAACCTGATTGCGTCGTCGAAACGATGTCACGCAGCTGCGAGTCGTTGAATGCGCGATTGCCGACAAAGGTGATCTTCTGGACCTTGGTGGCCCCGCCTTCATTTATCTCGAACACCAGGTTGACCCGGTTCTGATCGAGTTGGATGAGCTTCGGCTCCACCGAGGCGGCGAACCGACCCTGGCGGCGATAAACGTCGAGGATGCGCTGCACGTCTGCAAGTGCGCGCGCCCGGGTGTACACCGAACGGGGCTTGAGTTGTACTTCGGCCGTCAGGGCGGCGGCGTCGACTTCACTGTTACCTTCGAATGCCACCTGGCCGATCACGGGGTTCTCGACGACCGTGACTAGGACGCCAGCTCCGTCGCGATCGATGCGAACATCCGAGAACAACCCGGTTTGGAACAGCGCCTTGAGCGAACGATCCACCTTGCCGGCGTCGTAGGCATCACCCACCGAGAACTGCAGGTAGGAACGAACCGTTTCCGGCTCGACGCGCCGATTACCGCTCACACGGATATCGCGGATCACCGATTGCGCCTGGGCAGTCGTGGTGAGCAGAGGCTGACCCGTGACCCCTTGGAGGCCACCGAGCGCGCCAGTCACCGCAGCGCACGCCAATAACAGGCGTAACGACTGCAATACGATTAACTTTGTAGGAGGCATACCTGCGTCTGCCCTTCAATTGAACCGAGTCCCCCAGAACAACGGCAGTCCCTGTCGGTATCAAGGACTACCGGATCACCAACGTGTTCCCCAGCGACAAGAGCTACATTCCGCAGCGCCCTGCCTCTACACGTCTGGCACAATTGAGGTTTAACGATTCAGCAACGTCATTGGAAGTGGCAAGAATGCTTCACAGCCTTCGATTCGACGGGCGTTTCGTGCCGAATTCGGGAAAAAAATCACCCCATTTTGGGCAACCATCCCCACAGAATAAATCGATCGTTCCAGAACGCGAACAGCATGAGCGCCATGATCAAGCCGAAGCCGACCCGGAATGCCATTTCCTGGGTATCGTCATTCAGGGGTTTGCCGCGGATCGCCTCGATGGCATAGAAAGTGAGGTGCCCCCCGTCCAGTATCGGCACAGGAAACAAGTTGATCAAGCCAACACTGACCGAAATGAACGCCATGAAGTGGACTAACTGATCAAGACCAAGTGCTGCGATTTTCTTGGATGCATCCGCAATCCTGACAGGTCCGCCCAGCTGATCTGCTGGCTGCCGCCACAGTATGACATTGCCCAGATAGGCGAAGGTGGAACGGACGATGCCGTAACTCTTCTCAGCCCCCATGACAACGGCTGAAAGCGGACCGAATACTTTGTGTTCGATATCTTGCGGTCGGTTCTGGCGCGTGATGCCCAGCTGCCCGACCTTGGCCTTTCCACCCAGACCATCGTTGACCTCTGCCAGCATGGGCGTTGCCTTCAGCTCGATGAGGGTGCCTCCGCGGTTGACGCCGAAACGCACTTCCGCGCCGACGTGGTCGTTCACCTTCTGCTGCAACTCCTGAAACGCGCTGATTTGCCGGCCGTTCACCGACACGATGAGATCACCTGACTGGAAACCACCCCGCTCCGCGGCACTGCCCGCCAAGACCGTATCGACACGGGGCGGAGCCGTATAGGTTCCAACAGTCATGAAGAACAGTGCGAAAATCGCAATCGCCAGGATAAAATTGGCGATTGGACCAGCTGCAACCACGGCCGCCTTCTGCCACAGGGGTTTTGCGTGGAACGAACCAGCCCGCTCTTCCGGCGTCATCTTGGCGATCTTGTCCTGCAACGGCATACTGGCGCCGTTCTCGTCGTCCATGAATTTGACGTAACCGCCAAGCGGCACCCAGGCGAACCGCCACCGCGTGCCCCGGCGATCGACGAAGCCGTAAATCTCTGGCCCAAACCCGAGCGAGAAGGCCGAGACCTTCACTCCGCACCAGCGGGCTACCAGGAAGTGTCCCATCTCGTGCACGAAGACGACAATGGACAGCACGAACAGGAAGGCGCACAAGCCAAACAGCAGGTTGCCAAAACCACCAGCCAAGTTACTGATAAGGCTCATCTATCTAAGTCCCATATGGTTTTCTTTGGCGGTCGACGGCAGACCGACGCAGCACTCAGCCATTCATCGCTATCACGTCGCGTGCCAATCTGCGGGCGCGCGAGTCCACAGCCAGGATCGCGTCGACCGAGGTCGTATCCGAACATTTAAGATCGCCGTCTAATTTGTCCAGGCAACGGCTGACCGTGCCCGCGATGTCGAGAAATCCGATCTGACCGGCGAGGAACGCCTCAACCGCCACCTCGTTTGCGGCATTCAGAACGGCGGTTGCGCCGCCGCCGCTCACGAGCGCAGCCTCAGCCAAGGCAATGGCTGGAAATCGCTCCCGGTCGGGGGCTTCGAAGGTCAAGGTGGCAATCTTGGCCAAATCGAGCCTGGCGGTTGGTGCCTGCATGCGACCGGGCCACGACAGGGCCAGTGCGATCGGCGTGCGCATATCGGGGCTGGCGAGCTGCGCCATCACCGATCCATCGCAATACTCGACAAGGGCATGAATGATCGACTGCGGATGCACCAGGACACCGAGCTGGTCGGCCGTCACCGGAAACAGATGGAACGCCTCGATCAGCTCGAGACCCTTGTTCATCATCGTCGCCGAGTCGATCGTGATCTTGCGGCCCATCACCCAGTTCGGATGCTTAAGGGCCTGGGCCGGCGTGACGCTCGCCAGTCGCGCCGCGTCCCAGGTACGGAAGGGCCCGCCCGATGCCGTCAGGACGATGCGTTCGATGGTCGCCGGCTCGGCGCTGCCGAGCGCCTGCAGCACTGCGGAATGCTCACTGTCGACGGGCACCAGTTCGGCGCCGCAGCGCTTGACCTCCGCCATGAACAGCGCGCCTGCCGTAACGAGGCACTCCTTGTTGGCGAGGCCGACACGACGGCCCTGGCCAACGGCAGCTAATGCGGGCTTGAGGCCGGCGGCCCCCATCATCGCGGCGACAACGCAGTCGGCTGGCACGCGGGCCGCCGCCACCAGCGCTTCCGCGCCTGCCGCAGCCTCGATGCCCGTACCGGCGAGCCGCTCCTTCAGATGGCCGTAGTGCGCGGGATCACCGATCACAGCGAGCTTCGCACGCGTTGCAATTGCCGTGTCGGCAAGCTTGTCGACGCTCGTCTGCGCGGTCAGGGCTATAATCTCGAATGCGTCCGGCGTGCGCTGGATCAGGTCCAACGTCGACGTGCCAACCGACCCGGTCGCGCCCAATACGGAAACTCTTTGCGCTGCCATTAAAACCCCAGCAGAAGTGCACGCGCCGGCGCATAGATGTTGCCCGCGAGACCTATCAGCATAGCAACGATCGCCGCCACCACAAGACCATCCATGCGATCCATGAAGCCGCCGTGCCCCGGCAGCAAGTGGCTCGCATCCTTGACGTGAAAATGCCGCTTCAGCGCCGACTCTGCGAGATCGCCACCCTGCGCGACGAGGCCGAGAACGAGGCCGATGATTGCCAATCTGACCGGCACCGCGCCCGGCACGAACAGGGCGAAGACAAAGCCCGTCAGCGCTGCACCTATCACGCCGCCGACGAGACCGGCCCAGGTCTTCTTCGGCGAGATCAACTGCCACAGCTTCGGCCCGCCGATCGCGCGGCCGGCAAAGTAGGCAAATGTGTCGGTGGCTACGACCGCGAGCAGGATGAACAGCACGGCCTGGAACCCGAACATCGCATTGCCGCGCAGTGCGATCAGCGCCACTGCCGGCAGGCCGACGTAGAGCACGCCGACTGCAGACAGTCGCGAGTTTTCACCGAACCGCAGGGCGATCACGACCAGGGTGCCGGCAATCAGCACGATCAGTGCCGGCGCCGCATAGCCGGCCGCGGCCAGCAGTGCGGCTGCGATCACGGCCACGCCGTGGATGATGAGAACGGCGTCGATGTCGGGCCCGCGCACGATGTGGCCCCACTCCCACGTCATCAGCAAGGCGATAATGAGCAGCATCACCGTGAAAGGCCAGATGCCGGCATAGAGCAGCCCGACCCCGACTGCGCCCAGCGCCGCTCCGGACAACAGTCGAACTCCAAGGTCTGCCATACTGCCCGTTACCCCCTCCCGCAGCGCGCCCGGCGTGCCGACAGTTGGCTGGGTTTTCTCAACGCTCATCAGGAGCGAGCCTCACGCTGTCGACCGTTTCGACAAACCGCCGAACCGGCGGTCTCGTGCGTGAAACTCCGTGATCGCCTGGCTCAGCAACTCGCGGCCGAACTCGGGCCAATAGCTGTCGATGAACACGAACTCGGTGTAGGCCGCCTGCCACAGCAGGAAATTCGACAGGCGCAACTCCCCACTGGTGCGGATCAACAGGTCGGGATCTGGGATGCCGCGCGTCTCCAGGCAGTTGGCCAGCCGCACTTCGTTGATATCGCCAACCTGCAGTTCGCCGTTCAGCACGCTCGCCGCCAACCGCTGCGCCGCCTTGGTGATCTCCGCCCGCGCGCCATAGTTGAAGGCGACCACGAGATTGAGCGCAGTATTGCCGGCCGTCAGTCGCTCCGCTTCCTCGATCAGCCCCAGCATCTCGGGCTCGAGATCGCCGCGCTCGCCGATCACCCGGATGGCGACGCCGTTGCGATGCAGCTCCGCCAAGTCGCGGCGAATGAAGCGCTTGATCAGCCCCATAAGATCGTCGATCTCGTCGGCCGGCCGCGACCAGTTCTCCGAAGAGAAGCTGTAGATCGTCAGATACCGCACGCCGAGTTCCATAGCGGCGCGGACCGTGCGGCGCACGGCATCGACACCCTGCCCATGGCCGACGGCACGCGGCAAGCCACGCTCCTTGGCCCACCGCCCATTGCCATCCATGATGATCGCGACGTGCTGCGGCGGCTTCAGGCCAGGGCGCTGCAGCACATCGGAACGCTCCCAGGCAGGCATGCCGGTTGGTGCGGTCTGTGTCTCGATTTCGGCCAAGGAGGCGGGACTTTCCGGTTCGGTTGACGCTGCGGCTCGATGGCTTTGCGTATCAGACCTTGTTGATCTCGGCTTCCTTGGCAGCAACCGTCGCATCGATTTCCTTGATGATGCGGTCGGTCAACTCCTGCACCTTGTCGGAGTTCTTGCGGCTCTCGTCTTCACTGATATGACCGTCTTTCTGCAATTTCTTCAGCAAATCCATTCCGTCGCGGCGCACTGTGCGGATGGCCACCTTGCCGTGCTCCTCCGAATACTTGCGGGCGAGCTTGACGAGTTCGGCCCGCCGGTCGGCCGTCAACGACGGTATCGGCAGCCGAATGAGGGTGCCGTCGGTCTGAGGATTGAGACCAAGATTTGCCTCGCGGATCGCCTTGTCGACGGCGGGCAGCGACGCCTTATCCCAAACTTGCACCGTGATCATGCGGGCCTCCGGCGTCGTGACAGTTGCCACCTGATTGAGCGGCATGCGCTGGCCATAGACGTTGACCATTACCGGATCGAGCAGATTCGCGCTGGCCCGGCCCGTGCGCAAACCCTGCAACTCCCGCTTCAAGGCGTCGAATGCTGTACGCATGCGCTTTTCGAGGTCTTTGATGTCGAACGCTGCAGGTGCAGCCATGGCACGTAGTTCCTTTTGCTGTTTTCCTGATCACCGCATCCCGCTGCACACTGCAGCGCCAGACGAGGGGGCTGAAAACAACCTCAGACCTAATCAGACACGACGGTTGCCCGAGCCGATCCGCGGATGACCTTCAAGAGGTTTCCCGGCTCATCGATCGAAAACACAATTACCGGAAGATGATTGTCGCGGGCAAGGGCGATCGCAGCACCATCCATCACCTTCAGGTCCCGCGCCAATACTTCGGCGTAACTCAGACGTTCATAGCGGATGGCGTCAGCATGTTTCTTGGGATCAGCCGAGTAAATTCCATCGACCTGTGTTGCCTTTGCAACAGCATCGCACCCCATCTCGACCGCGCGCAGGGCTGCTGTCGTGTCAGTGGTGAAAAAGGGATTACCGGTGCCGGCGGCGAAAATCACCACGCGTCCCTGCTCCAGGTGGTGCAGCGCCTTGGCCCGCACATAGCTCTCGCACACGGTCGGCATCGGGATGGCGGACAGCACGTGGGCCCGTGCCCCGACCTGCTCGAGGGCATTCTGGAACGCCAGCGCATTCATGACGGTTGCCAGCATGCCCATGTAGTCGGCAGTCGCCCGGTCCATGCCGCGGGCAGCACCTGCAAGGCCGCGGAAGATATTGCCGCCGCCGACCACGACGCTGATCGTACAGCCGGCGCGATTGGCTTCGGCGACATCGCCGGCGAGGCGCAACGCCACCCCCATGTCGAAGCCATACTGGCCTTTACCCATCAGGGCTTCACCGGACAGCTTGAGCAACAGGCGCTTGTACTTGAGGCCACCGCGTTGATCGCCCTGGTCCGCCATGCTGCATGCTCCCGCGATTCGTACCGCAGCCTTGATAGCCGGAAAATGCCAGGCCGTACACTCGGCGTGGCCAGGACGCGTCGGTGCCGACGGCAACCCGCATCTTCCCAACCGCAGTGCCGCGCGCTAAACTTTCCTGATGACCAAGGCTCCCAAACCCGCGCCACGCGCCGCAAGACGGCCGATCAAAGGTGCAAGAATGCGCTCCTCTTCCCGTGCAGCCAAGTCGCACTACCTCGACGGCCAGCTGCTGATCGCGATGCCCGGCATGACGGACAAGCGCTTTGCCCGCTCCGTGGTCTATGTGTGCACCCATTCGGCCGAAGGCGCGATGGGATTGATCGTGAACCAGCGTGCGAGCCACATCAGCTTTCCCCAGCTGCTGCAGCAGCTGGGCATCGTCACAAAGAATGCGGCCGAGTCCGTGCCGCCGGAAATCCTGATCAAGGAAGTGCATGTCGGCGGCCCGGTCGACACCAAACGAGGCTTCGTGTTGCACAGCGCCGACTATTTCGCGGCAACCAACACCATGGCGATCGACAGCAGCATCAGCCTGACCGCAACGATCGACATCCTGAAGGCAATGGCCAAGGGCACCGGCCCGGACAAGGCCATGCTGGCACTCGGCTATGCCGGGTGGGGTGCGGGTCAGCTCGAGGCAGAAATGCAGCACAACGGCTGGCTACATTGTCCGGCCGACCCCGACATCGTCTTCAGCCGCGATGTCGATCTGAAGTACAACCAGGCGCTGGCGCGCATCGGCATCGACATATCGCACCTCGTGAGCGACGCCGGTCACGCGTGAGGGCGGCTCTACACCTGGGACCCCCGGGCTACCCACATGTGGAGCTTGGACCAGGGTGGGGCAATTCCGGCTTGGGCCGCTGAACCGGCCTGCCCCTATCCCCAAACAATCGTCAGTGCCCGACCTCACCGCGGTCGACACGACGGGAGAACTCGGTCTGGCCGCCAGCCGACAGGATGCGCGCCTGCTCGATCCAGTTCTCGCGCTCGATGCGACCCTTGAAATCGAGCACGTTGCTGACGCGATCGACATCAGCATTCGACCAGTTGGCGATCTGGGCGTAGCTGGTGATGCCCATCGACAGCAGCTTTTTCTCGATCAGCACGCCGACACCGCGGATGCGCTTCAAATCCTCCGGCGGGCCCGTGCGGGTGCCGCCCTGAGGTGTGTAGGCTTCAGAGCGGACCGACCGCAAAGACGACATGTCGCTCGCCCGCGGCGACGGTTCGCTTGCTGCACCAGCTGCCGGTGCCGCCGTGTCGCGGACCGAATCGGCGAGGCGGCTCAAGCGTGGCGTATCGGCGGCCGCAGCCGGTGCCATCGCCGGCGTTGCACTGGCAGCCTTTGCCGCGGCAGCCGCACCGGCACCCGACGCGCGATGATCAAACTGCCGCGAAAACGCGGTGTCGCCGCCGCGCGACAGCAATGCCGACTGCTCGATCCAGCTCTCCTTGGCAACGCGACCTTCGTATCCCAGCATGCGGTCGATCCGGGTGGCGTCGGCCGGCGTCCAGCTCGCGATTTGCGCGTAGCGGCTGTAGCCTTGCACGTTGAGCAGTTTCTCGACCTCGGCATTGATGCCGCTGATGCGCTGGAGGTTGTCGCGGCCGGTGGCGGCTGCGGCGGGCACAGCTCCTGCGGCTGCCGCAGATGCGGTGGCGGCAGCCATCCCCGGCATGGCCATTGGCGTGGCCGGCACCGGGATCGTCGTCACGGTCGGGGTGACAGGACTTGGTGCCATCGCAGCCGGTACGGCAGCAGCTGGAGCTGGCGCGGCGGGCATTGTCGTGGCCTTGACAGCCGCCTGCACAGCCGCGGTGACGGCGGATGCGGTGACGGGCATCCCCACGGGTGGTGCCGGCGGCTTCACGGCCGGCATGGGCATCGATGGCGCCACCGACGGTGGCGTCATGGCCGGCGTTGCGACGGCAGCCGGCATCATCGCCGGTTTAGCCTGTTGTGCGAATGCCGCGCGCACGGCGACCTCAGGGCTGGCGACCGGTACAGGGGCAGCCATGGGCGGGGCTGCGGGCTTCGGCATGGCCACCGCTGCAGCGGTCGCTGCGATCGCCGGAGCGGGCGCTGCCGTGGCCGGTGATGGCATTGCTGGTGCCGGCATGTCGGGCTTCATTATGCCCGGACCAGGCGTCGGCATCGCCGTGACCACTTCGCCACGATCGATGCGGCGCGAATACTCTGTCTCGCCCCCCCGCGCGAGGATTTGCGCCTGCTCGATCCAGTTTTCCTGCTCGATCCGTCCGGTCACGCCCAAGGCCTTGGAAACGCGCGCCACGTCGCCCGGGAGCCAGCCTGCAATCTGCCGATAATTGGTGACGCCCAGGTCGACCAGCTTCGTGCGCAACATCGGGTCGATGGCGCGAATCCGTGTCAGGTTGTCGACGGTCGCCAAAGGTGCTGATACCGAGGAAGGCCCAGCGCCACTCGCAGCGGTCGGCATGCGTGCGGGCGGTTGTGTCACCATGGCCGCTCCGCCCACGACCGCAGAGCCAGCAGCAGTGACCGCTGCGGGCAGGCTGGCCGATTGTGCTGGCTTGGCGGGTGCTGGTGCCATCGGTGCGGGCACAACGGCTGGCTTCATCGCCGGCGCCGGCATGGGCATCGGTGCCGAGGAAACGACTGGCTTGACGACAATGGGAGCGGGGGCTGCAGCCGGCATGGCGGGCGCGACCACCGGCATCGGTGCCGGAGATGCTGCAACTGGGGCTGCTGGCTTTGCCACAGCGGGCACCGCCATGGCGGGTACCGGCATCGGCTTCGGCATTGGTGAAGGAGCTATCGGCGCCGGTGCAGCCGGCTTTGCGACCATGGGCATCGGAACCGGCATGGCTGGTGCTGGCATAGGTGCCGGCCGTGCCACAGGCTGCGGCGGCGTCGACAGCGTGCTTTCGAATTTACTGGCCGCATCGGCGGCAGCCTGGGGCGCGGACCGCTGGATCGTTTCCATGGCGATCGGCTTTGGATCGGGCCGGCGGGTCGGCGCCATCACTGGTTGCGCCGCGCCCGCAGCGACCGGTGCTGGGGCAACCGCATCACGCGTCCCCATGTTGTCGGCCACCTCGTCGGCACCGAATGACCGCTTGATCATGCACGCCACCCAGGCGCCAAGGAAGTAAGCGCCGAGCAGGAGCAGCGCGGATTGCCAGATCAAGGTGGTCATGGGTCACAACTCACTTGTGCAAGTCGACTAGAGTTCGAGGCGAGTTCAGTGCGAAGGCTCAGCCAGCTGGTTTGCATTCGCCAGGGATCGCGGCGCAGCGCGGCGTGATTGCGTATGCCCCCCGTCGATCACTTCGAGGATCGGCCGCAGGAGTACCAGCCGACGAAGGCGCCGATCAGGAAGGACGCCACCACGTACCACAGCAGTTTCATCAGCAGATAGTCCACGGCGTCACAAGCTCCTCATACTTACTGCTTCTAAACTGGCTGGACACTGGGCGATCCGATCCCGATGCAATCTGGTCCGTGAAGTGGCCCGTCTGCGGTCGACGATCGTATCACAGGTTCCAATCACACACTCCGAGCCTCGAGTCAGCGCTGCGCGCGGATCACTCGGCCTTCACTTCGAATTCGATGCGTCGGTTCCTCGCCATGTTTTCCTTGGTGTCGTTTGGCACCACGGGCCGCTGCTCGCCAAAGCCGACGGCTGTGAGTCGTGCCGGCTCGACGCCCGCCGCCGTCAGGTAGGTCATCACTGCGTTTGCACGGCGAGTGGACAGGTTGATATTGCGCTCCGTCGTGCCTTCGGCGTCGGTGTGCCCTTGAATTTCGATCTTGGCCGCCTTGCACGTGCCCATCACCGATACAATTCTGTCGAGCGTGGCGTTGCTCTGGGCGTCGATATCGGAACTCGCGCGCTTGAAGTTGATCACGCCCTCGTTGCGAACCTTGGTCAGCAGGGCCTGGCAGTTCGCAGCCTCGGCTCGGGCCTGTGACGGCTGGGGCGGAGCCACAGGAGCCACTGGCGCTGGCGCCGGCGGCACCACAGCTGCAGCCTTGCGGGCTGCCTCCTCGGCTGCTGCCTGCTCGGCGCGACGCTTCAATTCTTCCGCAGGAATTCCCGTGAACGCGATTTTGACATCGCTCGCACAGGACGACCCGGCTGCATTGCCGACGTCGCCGCCGATCGACCGCGACAGCGCTTCGTTGTCGGTCTGGCCGGTGAGGGAGAGCGCGCGGCCCGTCAGCTGCATGCGACCTGCACCGACGCGGCCAAGACCTTGCATTCCGGCGAGTGCACAGGTTTGCCAGCCGTCCGGCGCACCCGCAGCGACCTCCAGCTTATCCTCGATGCGCTGGCCCGGCAGACGCAGCTTCGCCGCATCGACGAACGTGACCTTTGCCGCCGGCGATGGCACATAGCCGGAGAGGGTCACGACACCGTTCGCGGCGACCACACCCGTGGTGAACGGATCGACGACCTTGAGCGGCACCTCCTTGATGCGCAGCGCGTCGGTAGTTCGGATCGACGCCGGCATGTCGCTCTTCAGGGCGCGCCGCACATCCTCAGCCACCGTTGCGTCAGCCACGAGGCCGCTGATGGTCATCTGCGCATCGCGGAAGTCGACCATGCCGTCTTCAGTGCGGCTGAGCTTGGTGAGCGAGGCAATGACACCGGGCAGCCAGTCCTTGGGTTCACCGGCCGCGATCTGCATGCGGTCGAGTACGGCCGCCTTCGGGAATGACTTCTTGGCTGCGCCGAAAATCTCGTCGCGGGCCCGTTCGTTGGGCACATAGCCGCTGAGCAGCACCTGGTTTGCCGCATACTTCGCAGACCAAGTATAGGGCTGCACGACCGGCGGCGTCACCTTGTCGCTGCGCAGGCGCACGCCTTGTGGCAACGAACTCTGCAGCGCGGTCTTCACGCCCTTGTAGGCGTTGAGATCAGCAGCTTCGCCCTCGATCAGAAAATTGTTGCCGTCAAGATCGACGCGACCGCCGCTCTTGAGCGAGGCAAGCTGCTTCAAGCCATAGTTGATGCCGCCTTCCCACACGGACTGCGCCGGCGCGCCGCGCGCAAACTTCATGCGGTCTTCGACGGCACGTCCTGGGAATGTCGACTTCACGGCGCCAAGCACTGCCGCGCGGGCCGCCTGGTTGGGCACGAACCCTGACAATCGCAGCTTGCCATCGGCGAGCAACTGCGCGCCCCAAACATAGTTCTTCTCTTCTTCCAGCAGCTTCGACTGATCATCGACGACGCGCACGCCGGTCACTGACCGCACGATGCCGGCCGCACGCAGCTGATCGCTGTTGTCAACGGCTTGTCCCGTCAGGGTGGCGTCGCGCCCGGAAAATGCAACCTGCCCCCACCCTTGGTCGGCGGCGGCGAGGGCCTGCTCAGACTGGCGCTGCAGTTCGGATTCGATCCTGGTGAAACCGCCGCTCAGCTGCATCAGACCGCCGAGCGCGAGCAATGGCACAAGTCCCCACAACCAACGAATTGGATTGCACTTCATCGCCACATTCCCACTCCCGGACGACACCCGCCCCATGCCACGACGCGATACCCATTACGCTCAGGACGCAGAAGCACGAGCGGGAGTTTCCCGCTGCCTGCCTTCCCGGACGATTGCATAGGTGATCGGCACAATCCCAACGACCATAATCAATGAGCCGCGAGATGGGAAGGCACGGCTGCGTCACGATCGATGCTCTCAGGCCACACATAAATCTGAAATTGGCAGAAAACAGCTTGATGCGCCCGACTGCCCGCCTGGTGCCGTGAGGGCGGTATCAACTGTTATTCCCACGCCCTCGCAATCGAATGCGGGCAACGGCAGGTTGGTGCTGTGTCCGGCCGCTTGCTTGCGGCTTGCGCTCGACGCACTGTGACGTCCAACCCGCAGCGGATAACCGCCGCATGAGGAGTTCGCCATGACCGATCCCGTCCTGCCGCACGTGCACAGCCTCTATCGGTACCCGGTCAAGGGATTGTCGCCAGAAGCACTGTCCCGCGTGATGCTGACCGCCGGCGAAACGGTGCCGTTCGACCGAGCCTACGCCATCGAGAACGGGCCGGGACGATTCGATCCGCAAAAGCCGCGGCATCTGCCGAAAGTCAGCTTTCTGATGCTGATGCGCGACGAGCGCCTGGCTTCGCTCGAGTGCCGTTTCGATGATGCGACGCACACTTTGACCATTCTGCGCGCGGGCAAGCAGGTCGCACGCGGCGATTTACGCGCAAAACTCGGCTGCTCTATGATCGAGCAATTCATGGCGGCCTACATGAAGGACAGTTTGCGCGGCGCGCCCCGCGTGGTGGCAGCGCAAGGGCATAGCTTCTCCGACGTGCCGGTGAAGTGCCTGCATCTTATCAATCTCGCCACCGTGCGCGACCTGGCGCGGGTGGCCGGGCGTCCAATCGACCCGCTGCGATTCCGCGCCAATGTCTATTTCGACGGGGTAGAGCCGTGGAGTGAGTTCAAGTGGCTCGACCAGGATCTGAGCATCGGTGGCGCCAAGCTGACTGTGTTCAAGCGCACCCAGCGCTGTGAAGCAACCAACGTCGATCCCGCCACAGCGGCGCGCGACATGGCAATTCCCGCACTGCTGCAGCGCACCTGGGGCCACACCGACGTCGGCATCTACGCCAAGATCGCCACCGACGGCAAAATCTCGAACGGTGACGCCGTGACAGTCCTTTAGTCCCTCGACCGATAACGCGTGATCAGAGCGGATCACCCGGCTTGCCGACAGGCGCTTCACCGGCGGCTGCAACATCGGGTGCATCGACCGGTGGTGCAGCGGTCTCGCGGCGCGGACGGCGCACCGGCCGCCGCAGGAATTCCGGCTGCTCTTGCGATCCTTCGGCGAAGCGATCCGCAGCCGGCCCACGCCGACGCGGTACCGGCGCCTCGCGCGGCTCATCATGCACCACGGCCTTGGCCACGGGGGCGACATCCATCGCCGAGGCCGCTGGTGGCGACACGTCGATTGCCGGGCGCACATCGACGGGTGCAAACTCCACCGGCCCACGCTCGGCGGCGGTGCGCTCAGCATACTGTCGTTCCGGGAGTTGGCGATCCTGAGACTGGCGATCCGGGGACTGGCCGTCACCCGCCTGCCGCTCCGGCGCCTGGTAGCCGCCCTGGCCCGCAGTGCGCGGACGATCGAACCGGTCGCGGCGCTCGGGTCGGTCTGGACGGTCGATCCGCTCTGGCCGGTCATTGCCGCGGTCACTGCGATCCTGTGGGCGGTCCTCCCGGTTGCCGTTATAGCCGCGATTGCCGCCCTCGTAGCGGTCGCGCCGTCCCCCCTCGCGATTGTGATCGCGATTGCCATCCTGACGGCGTGGCTGGCGGTCCTCGTAGCCACGGGCCTGGCGGTGATCATCGCGATTGCCGCGATCCTCGCGCACCGGCTGATCCGACGGCCGCTCGGCGAAGCGCTGGTTGGGATTGTCGAACATGCCGGGTTGCGGTTCCTGTCCGCGGATCTGCACGTCGCCGCCGCCATTGCCCTCGCCATCGTCGTCGCCCATGGGCTCCGAGCCGCCGTCCTGGCTATCGTGCTGCGGCCGTTGGCGCACCTGCCCCTCACCGCCCGTCTGCTGTTCGCGGTAGGCCATGATGATGCGGTTATAGTGTTCGGCATGCTGCAGGTAAGATTCGGCAAGGACGGAATCCCCGACCGAGTGTGCATCCCGCGCGAGTGTCATGTACTTCTCGGCGATGTGCGCCGGGTTGCCGCGGATCTTCACATCCGGCCCGTTCGACTCGTAACTGCGCGCGAGCGGGTTTTGGCCTTTGCGACTATTATTGTTGTTGTTGTGACTGCTGTTGCCGTTCCCGCCGTAGCTACCCTGCCCACCGCCATTGTTGTGACGGCCGCGGCCCCTGCGGTTCTGCTGTCCCTGCCTCATAGGCTTCCAATCTCGACGTTCGAGTTATCCATGTTTGCGAATTCCAATCCAGGCCGCACACCCGCGCCAGCCCGAAAGCAATGCCTGACCCGCCCTCGGCGCGAACCCAGCGACGGCCATCACGCCCACCGAACCGTGCGCCGATCACCCCTGAATGACCGTTGCCACCCCGATCTGGTCGCTTGCAAAATTTCCTGACGCCGTTCGATTTTCCTAGATCCCGACGATCAATCGCCCTGCTTGCCGGTAGTCCTGCTCGGCATTCCAGGTCGAAAACGGTGCGAGGCAACCAATAAGCTTGCCACTGACCAAGTGTCCGCGTTTTCCGCGGCCCGCATTCCGTGGGCGGCCGTGCCGCTCCTGCCGAATACTGCGATGTTCCTGACAGGTCAAACCTTATCCTGACTGTGTTCTGATTCCAATAAGATTTTCTTGTCACGGAAACGCCGTGTTATTTGCATCACACATCGAACATGACCGGCGAGGTCCAGTCGCTGCTCGGCCGTGGGCCACTGGCGGGCCGTCGCCTGTGCCTCCAGCAGCGTGATCAGCGCAGCCGCTTGATCGTGGCCAACTTCAAAGAACGCGCAACCTTCTGGTAAGACTAGTGAAATACCAGCAACGATGGATCGATAGATCGCCATGCCGTCGGCGCCGCCATCGAGGGCTGCCAGCGGATCGAACAGGCGCACCTCTGGCTCCAAGCCAGGGATGACGCCGCTTGGAATGTACGGCGGATTTGTCACAATCAGGTCGAACGTGCCGTCGACGCCGTCCAGGGCGTCGGCAAGTTTCCACTGCGCTCGCGATGAAACGCCGAGGCGGGCAGCGTTGGCGGCGGCAAGTGCCAAGGCCGCTGGCGACACATCAGTACCAAGACCGGTCGCCTGCGGCAGCTCGACCAGCAGCGTGATCAGCAGGCAGCCGGTGCCGGTGCCGATGTCGAGGATGCGCAACGGCAGCGTCGGTTGGTGGCGCTTCACGTAGTCGCGTGCCGCGTCGATCAGGGTTTCCGTGTCCGGCCGTGGGTCGAGCGTCGCTGGCGAAATCTGAAACGTCCGGCCGTAGAAATCCCGCACGCCGAGAATGCGCGACACTGGCTCGCGAGCGAGCCGGCGATTGGCTGCAGTCGTCAAGGCTGCGGCCTTGGCCCCCAACGGTCGCTCGCGGTGGGCAATGAGCATTGCCGCATCCACGTCGAGCACCCAGCACAGCAAAAGGCGCGCATCGAGGTCCGGCGTGGTGATCCCGGCCTCGGCGAACATGTGCGCCATTGCCGTGCGCGCACCGGCCCACGACACGCTGGAATCGAAGGCGAACGTCTGCCCGCGGCTCATGCCCCCGCTCGCGCCATGTCGGCGAGCTGGCTCGCCTGGGCATCCGACGTCAAAGCATCGACCAGCTCATCGAGAACCGCCCCTTCCATCATCGCGTCGAGCTTGTGCAAGGTCATGTTGATGCGATGGTCGGTGACGCGGCCCTGGCCGAAGTTGTAGGTGCGGATGCGCTGCGAGCGGTCGCCAGAGCCGACCTGGTCCTTGCGCGCGCTCGAGCGCTCGTTGGCGAGGCGCTCGCGCTCGGCCTCATAGAGTTTCGAGCGCAGCACCTGCATTACGAGCTTGCGGTTCTGGTGCTGTGATTTTTCCATCGAGACGATGACGATGCCGGAAGGGATGTGGGTCAAGCGCACGGCCGAGTCCGTCTTGTTGACGTGTTGCCCACCGGCGCCGGACGCCCGCATGGTATCGATGCGGATGTCTTCGGTGCGGATCTCGATATCGACCTCCTCGGCCTCGGGCAGCACGGCGACGGTCGCAGCCGACGTGTGGATGCGCCCGCTCGCCTCGGTCGCCGGCACACGCTGCACGCGGTGCACGCCCGATTCGTACTTCAGCCGCGCGAACACGCCGCGTCCCGTGATGGACGCGATCACCTCCTTGTAGCCGCCGAGGTCGCTTTCCGACATTGAGATCACCTCGACCCTCCAGCCCTTGGCCTCGGCGTAACGCGTATACATGCGGAACAAGTCAGCCGCGAACAACGCCGCCTCGTCGCCGCCGGTGCCGGCGCGTACTTCGAGAATGGCACTCTTCTCGTCCGCCGCATCCTTCGGCAGCAGCATCAGGGTCACCGCGTGGCCGAGTTGCGCGATGCGCGGCTTGATCGCCTCGAATTCTTCGCGGGCGAGGGCTGCCATCTCGGCGTCCGCCGACTTGTCGACGACAAGGGCCACAAGATCGGCCGCCTCGTGCTCGGCGCGGCGCAAGGCCCGGATCGCCTCGACCACGGGACCGAGTTCGGCGAACTCCTTCGACAGTTTAACGAATGTGGCCTGCGCCAGCCCGCTCGACAGTTCGCCCTGCAGCGCCTCCCAGCGCTGCACGAGACGGTCGAGTTTTTCTGGCGGAACGGTGATCATGGGTGGTCAATCCAAAAAACGATGTCGTGGTCCGTAGGTTGGGCTAGGGGCCCTTTCGCGCCGTAACCCAACAACTTTGACCGCCACCTTTGGGATGTTGGGTTACGACCAGCAAGAGGGCTGGTCTAATCCAACCTACAATTCGATGCTGTCGCCTTCGGCAAAGCGGTGCAGATCTTCACGCAGACTGCCCGTGCGAGTGCCGAGCCACTCGTTCATGCGCTCGGTCAGCCGCGCGCAATCGAGCGAGCGGACCATGGCCTTGACCGGGCCGATCGCGGCTGGCGACATCGAGATCGAGCGGTAGCCGATGCCGAGCAACGCCATCGCCGACAAGGTGCGCCCGGCGAGTTCGCCGCACAGCGTCACCGGCGTGTTGCTGCGCCGACCGGCTTCGGCGATCTGCTTCAAGGCGACCAAAGCTGGCACCGAAAGACTGTCGTAGCGGTTCGAGACCCGCGCGTTGCCGCGGTCGGCCGCGAACAGGAACTGCATCAGATCGTTGCTGCCAACCGACACGAAATCAACCCTGGCCATCAGCGCGTCGATCTCGAACAGAATGCTCGGTACCTCCACCATGGCGCCGATCCGCACCGCCGTCGGCGGTGGCCAGCCCCCGCGCTGACGCATGATCGCCTGTTCCCGTTCGATCAACGCGCGGGCGGCGTCGATCTCGGCGACGGAGGAGATCATCGGCACCATCACGCTCAGCGTGCGCCCGCCCGCCGCCCGCAGCAGCGCGCGCACCTGGGTGCGGAACAGGGCCGGCCGGTCGAGCGACATGCGGATCGCCCGCCAGCCCATTGCCGGATTTTCTTCTTTCGGCTGGCGCAAATAGGGCAGCGTCTTGTCGCCGCCGATATCGAGCGCGCGGAATACGACGGGCTTGTCTCCCGCCTCCTCCAGGATCTGGCGATAGGTCAGCGTCTGCCGTTCGAGGCGCGGAAAGGTATCGGAGACCATGAATTGCAGTTCGGTGCGAAACAGCCCGATGCCGGCCGCGCCCGATTCTGCCAGATGCGGCATGTCGACCAGCAGTCCGGCATTGATCCGCATGTCGATCGCAATCCCGTCCTTGGTGACGGCCGGCAGGTCGCGCAGCGATCGATACTGCTGCTGGCGCCGTGCCCGGAAGCGCGCCTTGTCGGCATAGGCCGCAACCATCTCGGCCGGCGGCCGCAGGTGGATTTCACCGGTTTCCGCATCGATGATGGCCGCGTCCCCCGTCGAGACCCGTTCGATCAGCCCCTTCACGTTGCCGACCGCGGCCAGTCCCAGCGCCTTCGCCACAATCGCCACGTGGCTCTGCCCGCTGCCGTCCTCGATCACGAGCGCGCGCAGGCGCGAACGGTCGTAGTCGAGCAATTCGGCCGGCCCCATGTTTCGCGCGACGAGAATGGTGTCGATCGGCAGTTCCAAACTCTCGCGCGAAGCATTCTCGCGTCCGGCCAGGATGCGCAGCAGGCGATCCGAGAGGTCATCGAGATCGCGCAGCCGTTCGCGCCAGTAGGGATCGTTCTGCCGCAACATGCGCGAGCGCGTCGAGTTCAGCACGCGCTCGACCGCCGCTTCGGCGGTCAGCCCCTCCTTGACCGCCTCGCGCATACGGCGCAGCCAGCCCTTGTCGTTGGCGAACATGCGGTAGGCTTCGAGCACGTCGCGATGCGCACCCGCCTTCGCCAGCGTTTCCTGGCCGAGCATCTCGTCCAGGCTCGCCCGCAGTTTGGCGACCGCCGCATCGAGCCGCAACACCTCCGCAGCCGGATCGTCGGCGAGCAGTTTGGTCACAACGACGCGCGGCTCGTGCAGCACGATGTGACCGAGCGCGATGCCTTCCGAGATCGGCTCACCCTTGATTGCGGCCGACTGGGCACGACCAAGGTCGAGGGCGGACCCGGCACCGGCCACGGCACCGGAAACGATCTGCTCGGCGACCACCATGGCCGTCGTTTGCAGCACCTCAACGTCTTCGTCGCTGTAGACACGCAGGGTGCGGTTTTGCACCACCACCACGCCATAGACCGTGCCGCCGCGCACGACCGGCACGGCCAGCAGGGAATGGTAGATCTCCTCGCCGGTCTCGGGCCGGTAGGAGAAAGCCGGATGGTTCTGCGCGTCGGGCTCGTTGATCGGGATGGCAAGTTCGGCGCAGCGCCCGACAAGACCCTCGCCGCGCTTCATGCGCGTGGTGTAGACCGCACTTGCGTTCAAGCCCTCGGTCGCGAACAACTCGAGCGAGCCGTCCTGCCGCTTCAGGTAGATCGAACATACCTCGGCGACCATGAGACCCGAGATCTGTCGCACGATCTGGTCGAGGCGCGATTGGCCGTCGCCGGACGCGGCCATGATCTCGCGCAAGCGCCGCGTGATGACACGCAGCGCCGGCTCGGTCGACGAGGTGCGCGGTTCATCTCCGCGTCGCGTCTGCATGATCGCGTGCCGTTCGCCCATCCGCCCGATCAGCGGAGTTAAGATCAGTGGCCCGTGACCAGACGCTGTTCAGGTCAGATCGCCGGGCCGGTTCATCGCGGCAGCCCGGACCGTGTCCGCCAGGGCTGCAAGCCGCCACTCTGCCGTGCTTCAGTCTTTATCGAGGCCGTAGAGGGTGTGCAGGGTGCGCACCGCCAACTCGGCGTAGACCGCATCGATCAAGACGCTGATTTTGATCTCAGACGTCGTGATCGCAAGAATATTGATGCCCTTGTCGGCAAGCGCCTTGAACATCATGGCGGCGACGCCGGCATGGCTGCGCATGCCGACGCCGATCACGGATACTTTGACGACGTCGGCTGAGCTTTTCACGTCAAAGTAGCCGATGTCGGCCTTCGTGCCCTTCAACACTTCGAGTGTACGCGGCAATTCCGATGCCTGCACCGTGAAGGTCATGTCGGTGTGGCGGCCGTCTGCCGACAGGTTCTGCACGATCATGTCGACGTTGACATTGGCCTCGGCCAGGGGACCGAAGATGCGGGCGGCAATGCCCGGCTTGTCGGCAACCTTCAGAATGGTGACCTTGGCCTCGTCCTTCGCATACGCAATCCCGCTCACAACCTGCTGTTCCACGATCTCATCCTCATCGCAAACGATGGTGCCGATATCTTCCCAGGAATTGCTGCCGCCCACCGCCGGCATGGCGTCGGGCGCCACGAAACTCGATAGCACGCGGGTGCGCATGCGGTGCACCATGGCGAGTTCGACCGAGCGGGTCTGCAGCACCTTGGAGCCGAGGGAGGCCATTTCCAGCATCTCCTCGTAGGAGACCTTCGGCAGCCGCCGGGCCTTGGGCACGACACGTGGATCGGTTGTGTAGACGCCATCCACGTCGGTGTAGATGTCGCAGATATCCGCCTTGAGCGCGATGGCCAAAGCAACCGCGCTGGTGTCGGAGCCCCCGCGCCCCAGCGTCGCCAGCCGGTTGTTTTCGGGCTCGATGCCCTGGAAGCCCGTCACGACGGCAACCTCGCCCGCCGCGAGCCGCTGGCGCAAAGGCTCGCCATCGATGCCCGTAATGCGCGCTGAACCGTGCGACTTGTCGGTGATAACCGGGATCTGCCAACCCTGCCAGGAGCGCGCCTGGATGCCCAACGACTGCAACGCAATGGCCAGCAGTCCAGCCGTCACCATCTCGCCCGAGGCAACCACCGCATCGTATTCGCGGGCGTCGTGCAAGACCGACGTCTCGCGGACCCACGACACGAGTTGGTTGGTGACGCCGGTCATGGCCGAGACCACGGCAGCAACCTGGTTGCCGGCGTCGACCTCGCGCTTGACATGGCGTGCGACGTTCTTGATGCGCTCCACGTTGGCGACGGAGGTGCCGCCGAATTTCATCACGACAACAGCCATAGATCTTTTCCCTGGGCGGCGTGGCCGGCATGCCGCATGGACAGCCGTTCGAAACGCAAACTGGCTGCCCGTGAACGACATGGCGACGGACGCCAGCGCACGGGCCACCAGATTTACCCTTTTGCGCGCGTAGTCATAACGGGATCGGTCCGCCCCGGCAACATGCCTGCGACGACGTTTGACGATTGTGCGGCGCCGGTTCAAAAGACGATGATGGCGCAACAGCATGCAAACTCCGATGCCAACGTCGATCCGGCCGAGATCGCGCGCTTTGCTCGTCTCGCCGACGACTGGTGGAACCCGCACGGCAAGTTCAAGCCGTTGCACAAACTCGGGCCAGCGCGCCTCGGCTTCATCAGAGACGCCGCAACCCGGCACTTCAAGCTGCCGCTGCGGGGCATGAAACCCCTGACCGGCCTGTCGATACTGGACATCGGCTGCGGTGGCGGATTGATTGCTGAGCCGCTCAGCCGGCTGGGCGCGGCCGTTACCGGGATCGAGCCGACCGACGCCAACATCGGCGCGGCACGACAGCATGCCAAGGCAACGGGTCTCGTCATCGACTACCGTGCTGTGAGCGCGGAAGACTTGGCCGACGAGAACCGCACGTTCGATATGGTCGTCTGCCTGGAAGTCGTCGAGCACGTGCCCGACCCTGCCGCGTTCATCAAGGTTTGCGCGACCCTCGTGCGGCCTGGCGGGCTGCTCATTCTCTCGACCATCAACCGCACGCCAAAGGCCTATCTGCTGGCAATCGTGGGGGCTGAATACGTTCTGCGCTGGTTGCCGGTTGGTACGCACACCTGGGAGCGGTTCATCACGCCCGTTGAACTCGACAGCCATGTGCGGGCCGCCAACCTCGAGGCCCTGGACTGCCAGGGACTGGTGTTCAACCCGCTGACCGACCAGTGGTCGCTTAGCCGCGATACCGACGTGAACTACATCGGCGCCGCGGCCAAACCTCTATGACGCACCGGAACGTCGCGAGCGATGCACCAATTCTGGCAACGTCCGCGCATAGTCCCATCACAGCGCGCCGACGGGCACACTGTGCGACGCGACATCGCGAAACCAATACCCACGCTTAATGCAGCGTGCGGGAACCCGCCACCCGGATGGCCCCGGCCTTTTCAGCGGCAGGCGCTCCCGCGCCAACCGCCGGCTCCTCATTGCCCCGGTAGCCCTCGACGACGCGCGAGAGCAAGGCATGTACGGCGCCGGTGTCGTTGGCGGCCATCGCCCGGCGCAGCGTCTCCAGCTCCTTTTTCAACGTGTCGCCCGGCAAATAGGGCTCCGCGCTGCGCAGGATGCGCGGATGTACCGTGGCGGTCATGGCGCCTTCGATCAGCAACTCCTCGTAGAGCTTTTCGCCAGGCCGCAAGCCGCTATAGACGATCTCGACATCACCATTTGGATTGCTGTTGTCGCGCACTTCAAGGCCTGCGAGCTTGATCATCGAGCGGGCCAGATCGTCGATGCGTACCGGCTCGCCCATCTCCAGCACAAAGACGTCGCCACCGGTGCCGAGGCCTGCCGCTTGCAGCACGAGTTCAACTGCCTCTGGGATCGACATGAAGTAGCGGATCACGTCGCGGTGGGTGACGGTGACAGGTCCGCCGGCGGCGATCTGCTTGCGGAAGCGGCGCATGACCGACCCGGAGCTGTCCAGCACATTGCCGAAACGCACGATCGTGAAGATGCACTGGCACTCGGGATCGGCAGCATGGGCCTGCAGAATGAGTTCGGCCAGGCGCTTCGACGCGCCCATCACATTGGCGGGGCGCACCGCCTTGTCGCTGGACACGAGAATAAAGCGCTCGACGTCGAGTGCGCGCGCCGCATTGGCCAGGATAGCAGTACCAGACACGTTGTTGTCGAGCCCGGTCACGATATTGGCTTCCATCAGCGGCACATGCTTGTAGGCAGCCGCATGGCAAATGGTCTCGACCCGGTGCCGCTTGATCGTGTCGGCAACGAGCGTCGCATCCTTGATCGAGCCAAGTACCGCGATGATCTCGGGTCGGGGTCTTGATGTATCGAGCTCGCGCACAATCTCTCGCAGCTCCAGATCGATCTCATAGAGCGCTGCCTCGGCCAGTTCGAACAGCACGATACGGCGTGGTCCCTGATGCACCAGCGTACGCACGAGTTCCGAGCCGATCGATCCGCCCGCACCCGTAACCATCACGCATTTGCCCTCGACGGCACGCGACAGCAACTCAGGGTCGGCAGGCGCTGGATCGCGCACCAGCAGGTCTTCAACTGCAACCGCCCACAGCGAGCCGACACTCACCCGCCCCGACGCCAGATCCGCGATCGCGGGCAGGATCTGCACGCGGATCCGAAACGTCTGCAGCCACTTCAGGGTCTCGGCCCGGTCGCGGCGCGTGGCCAGCGATTGGGCCATGTAGACGCACTTGATGCCGTGGCGGTCGATCATGTAGCCGAGCTTTTCTGGCTTGTAGACCTTGATGCCCGAGATGTACTGGCCGACCAACGAGGGTGTCGTGTCGATGAACCCGACCACGCGGCTGTCACCGGACCGGCGCAGGCTTTCGAGCAGCTCGAGTCCGGTCTGCCCGGCGCCGTAGATCACCACTGCCGTTGCGTTCTGGCGCTCGCTCAGCAGCGAGATCCCGGCCCCCTTCAACAGCCAGGCCGCGACCTGACGGCTGCCGAAGATGAAGACCGCGGCAATGAACAGGTAGAGCAGGATCGAGCTGCGTGGAATTCCCTGCAGCCCGCTCATCAAAACGGCGAGCGCCCAGAACAATACCGACAATCCGAGATACAGAAACAGCCGCGAGGTGCCGTTGGCGCCGATGAAACGCGTGACGACGCGATAGACGCCACCGTAGATAAAGGTTGCAACACCCAGCAATGGCGCGACCGCGAGGATCAAGGCGAGTGCGAGGGTATCTGGGACATACAGCATCGCATAGCGGAAGCTCAGCGCCAGCCACAGCGCAGTCGACAGCAGAATCAGGTCGTTGACGACCAGGACGATCCGCTTCTGGAATCGCGGCAGTCCGACCAGAAAAATACGGAACTCCGCAACCCACTCATTAATCGACGCAAGTTGCTTCACAACCACAAGGCGCCAGGGCGCCCTCCCCACGATCAGCAATGCCGTCACACCATCAACGGCCGTGCGGCCCAAGTTCCGTCGATCAGCGCCGCACGGATGAAAAAGTATACGCGTGAATATCATCACCTTGAGATTAGCGCAAACCGCTGCCGTCGAGGCTCTGGGTTGCAAGACTGTCGATCAGGCGTCTGCACAGCAAAACTGCTGTCACGCCGAACACGATACCGCCCAGCATGTTGGCGAGGAGAATGCCCTGGGGCCCGCCGAGTGAGCCGCCGATCAGCACGAACGGCACTGTGCCCACCGTGGCACGCCCCCAGTTGAAAAGCGTCGAATAGTGGGGCTTGCCGAGCGTGTTGAAGCAGGCATTGGCGACGAACAGTGCACCGAGGAAAACGAACAATGGCGCGACCCAGCGGCAGTTGAACACGATCAAGTCGGCGGCCGCCCCGCTCGCATGGAAGGCATCTGCCAGGGAGCGTGCGAACAACGCCAGGACCAGCCAGGCCAGCGCGGTGAAGCCGACCGTGATCTGCAGCGCATCGGTGAGGGTACGGCGTACCCGGACGAAATCGCGCGCGCCCAGGTTCTGCCCCAGCACCGGGGCGATCGAGCCTGACAGCGCGTAGATTGCGCCGAAAGCGACCGGCATGATCCGTCCAATGATTGCCCAGCCGGCAACCGCGTCGTCGCCGTGGGGTGCGATCGCGTAAGTCACATACGCACTGCCGACTGGCGTGGCTACATTCGCCACCACTGCCGGCACGGCGATCGCCGCAATCGCCCTCGCATCCTCGACAAGTGCCAAGCGATCGAACGGCGCCATCAAATCATGTATGCGAATCACGCTGTTAAGCCCGATTCCGACGATCACCAGACGCGCAATCGCCGAGGCGATCGCCGCGCCATGGATGCCGAGCCCGAGGCCGAAGATCAAAATTGGGTCCAGAATGATGTTGGCTGCGGCGCCAGCCAACGTGATGTACATCGCACGCGGCGCGTCGCCGACCGACCGCAGCACGGCACCAGACGCCATGCCGACCGCAAGCGGCGGCAAGGCCGGCACCAGGATCGACAGGTAGTCGACCGCGAGCGCGTGCGTGCGGCCCCTGGCGCCGAGCCACGTCAGGATCGAGGGCACCAGCAGCCACAGCACGAGGGCCAGGATCGCGCTCACGACGGCGGCTGCAATGTGCGCGTTGGTCGACAGCCGCCGGGCGCGGACCCGGTCGCGGGCGCCGAGTGCCGGTGCGACGAGGGCAGCGGCCGCAACCGACAGGCCGATGCCGATCGAGGTGGCGAAGAACAGCACCGAGCTTGCGTAGCCGACCGCCGCCAGGGTCTCGACGTCCTTCAGCAGGCTGAGAAAATAGATGTTGGCCAGGTCGCCGATGAAAATCGCCATCAGTCCGAACGCGCCGGTGCCGGTCATCACCAGCAGGTGGCGAAAAATCGAACCGGTGACGAATCGCGGCGCAGCATCGGCCGGCCGCGGCGGCGCCGCTGGCGTCGCGGGGGGCGGCACGAGTGGCGTCACGTCATCATGCATGGTGCAGGTCCGGTTGCGCTTCCTGCCTGATGCTCTACCACGACCCGCGCCCAAGAGGTGGGCGACACCTGCGGGGGGCAGGCCGCGACAGTCACCGACCCGGGCCACCATCACACGTCCCCGCGAGAGCGCCAGGTCGGTGACTGTGCCAGTTGGTACGGTGGAATCGCAGTGCCTGTCGGAGTTCACTCACCTCCCAGGACAGGCACTGCGCTGGTCATGCGCGGCGACGCGAACTTGATCGCACCCGCATCCGTGCTCATCATGGACGGCCCTGGACGCATTTATGCTCGCCCGGCGAAACCGTGATCGCGCCGGCTCTGGCGATCTGCGTGCTCCCGACACGGAAGCCGAGGTTGTTGTTCCGGTTGTCGGTGGTGTTCCTGTTGCGGTTGGCGGCGCGGAGGTTCTGGGGATTGTTGTTCCAGGAACCGCCGCGGACGACACGGCGACAAGGGGCCTTCCAGGCTCCGGTTTGGGGCGAAACGGCCGCTACCGAAGATCGCGTGGCGCAAGCGCCAGGTTTCTGCGTGCTCGGCATGCGCGATCCAGGCGCGCACGCGGGGCTCGATCTGGTCTAGACCGACCGTGCCGGCGCGATAACCGTCGCGCAGCCCGCGCAGTCGATTGCGGAACCGCCGCACGTTGGCCTCTGGCAGCCGTCGCCCGCCGTCGTTCAACAATTCGTAGCCGAGGAACTGCGTAGTTTCGAGCGTCATGGCAATGAACGTCTTGTCCGGATGGGTTCGCAGGCGGCGCCCGCGGAGTTGCCCGGCGATCCGCCGCTGCCAATCCGCCAGCACGTCGGGATCATCGTGGAACAGCGCGAAATCGTCGACGTAGCGGACATAGGGCGCGCGCAGCACTTCCGTGACGAAATGATCGAAGGCGTCGAGATAGAGGTTGGCGAAGAATTGACTGGTGAGATTGCCGATCGGCAGGCCGCGACGGCGTTCGAACGGCGTGAACAGGTCATCGCCGTCGAAATACAGGTTCACCGGTTCTTGTGCGTTCGACCGGTCGATGATCATATCGAGCAATGCCAGCGTCCAGATACAGGCGATGCGCCGCCGTACGGCGGCCTTCAACAGCGCGTGGTCGATCGCCGGAAAATACCGAAAGATATCGCAGCGCAAAACATAAGCATGCCGATCACGATAATGCTCGTAGGCAGCAATCGCCCGGTGCGTGCCTTTGCCCTTCCGGTTGGCGAAAGAATTGTCGATGAAGCCGGATTCGAAGATCGGCTCGATCACGGCGCACAAAGCATGATGCACCACCCGGTCACGGAATGGCGCGGCCGAAACGATGCGCTTCTTGGGGTCGTTGACTTCGAAGGCCGCATAGCGTCCGGGGCGATAGCTGCCGTCGCGGAGCTGGCGTTCGAGGTTGATGATCTCGGCTTCGAGATTGGCGAAGAATGAGGCGGCGCCCGACTTGCGCCGCTTGCCGCGGATGGCGCGGCGTGCGGCTGCATGGAGCGCCTGGAAGTTGGCGATCTGGCCGAACAGGTTGTCATGCCGTCGCGGCATTGTGTGCCTTTGTCCAAGCCCCGACCGAGCGGCCGGTCTCATCCAGCGTTCGAGCCGCAAATTCATACTTACGCTTATCCAGAACTTTGAGGTCAGCAGCGAGTCGTAGCAAGAAGCGGAGTTTTTCTATCCCCAGATTCGCGCGTCGCAGGTGCACGAGGCGTTCCCGCGTATAAGTTGCCTCGATAAGCGCTTCCAGAATATCGAGTGAATGGTTCTGTATTCTATCGGCAAGTGTGAATTTGTGGGTCTTTGGGAACTTCTCGAGTGCCGGGCCGAGCCAGAGCAGGAACTGGTAGTGCGCTTCGAGTGCAGCACCGGTTCGCTTCGCATTGTCCGCCATCGCATCACCTCTCGATTCCGTAGCGACCAGGGGCTACGCCCCTGGACCCCGAGAGGTAAAGAGGTAAAGATTCAGGGGGTAAGCGTCCTCCCGACACGGAAGCCGAGGTAGTCGTTCCGGTAGTCGGCGGTGTTCCTGTTGCGGTAGGCGGCGCGGAGGGTCTGGGGAAAGTCGTACCAGGAACCGCCGCGGACGACACGGCGACTGCAATCTCCAGTTTTTGTCCGTGCACTGCCATCACCGGGATTGCCGTCGTTGTTGGGATGCCAGCAATCCAGGGTCCACTCCCATACATTGCCGTGTACGTTGTAAAGCCCCCAGGGGTTGGCAGCAAAGCTGTCGACCCGGACTGTCCGCTGCAGCCAATCGCCCTTGCTGCCACCGCCTTCGTACACCGTCCGCGCGTCGTAGTTCGCCTGGTTCGGCCCGATCGTGTCGTCCCACCAGAACGCCGTCGCCTTGCCCGCCCGGGCCACATACTCCCGCTGCGCCTCGGACAGCAAGGTATAGGCTTTGCCGGTCTTCTCTTTCAGCCACGCGACGTAGGCTTCGGCGTCGGCATGGCTGACGCAGACGACGGGATGCCGGTCGTCGTCTTGGGCGAAGCCCGGATCGCGCCACGACTTTTTCTCGTCGAATTTCCACGCGGTTCCGGCCCAGGCATTGCAGCCCTTGGGGTCGTAGGACTTCGCCCGCACGAAGGCAGCGAATTCCCCTCGCGTGACGGCGAAACGGCCGACGGCGAAGGGCTCCTTGATGCGCAAGATCACCGGCTTGCCACCGGGGCCGTCCTCGTCCAACCGTTGTTTCTCGGACTTCGGCGAGCCGAGTTGACCGGTGCCCGCCGGCACCACCACCAGCTCCGGGCAGATGAACTGGCCGCTTGCGTCTTTGTCGTCGCAGTCGCGGGCCGACTGACCGCTGCCGGGGGGCAGGGCTGCGATGCGGTCGCGCGGGGTGGGTGGTTTTTCTTTCAACGCCGCAATTTCGCGTTGCGCTCCGTCCAATGCCTTTGCCGCCGCGTCCCGCTCGGACGTGGCCCTATCCAGCGATTTCATGACGGCAGCCAGGGCCGCTTGCGCGTTCTGCGTTTCGGTTTCGCTGCGCGTGCGGCGCGCCGTCTCCTCGGCCAGTGCCGCTTTGGTGCCGGCGACCTCCGCCGTGCGCGCTTCGACGAGCGTGCGCTGGTCGGCCGCATCCTTGCGCGCCGCATCGCGCGCGGCCGTGACACGCGCGACTTCGGCTTGCGCGGCCTTCACCTCGCCTTGCGCCGTCGCCACCTCACCCTCGGCCTTGAGCCGCGCCGCCTGGGCCGATCGCGCCACCCGGTCGGCATCGGCCAACTGCCGCTCCAATTCCCCGATCCGCCGCGCCGCCTCGGCATTGGTCGGCGGCGGCGCCTGCGGGCCAACCCCCACCAACGGCATCACGAACGGCCCCGCCGCCGTGCCGGCTGCCAGCGCGCCGGCCGCGATCACCCCGGTCACCCAGCCGGGCAATCCACGCCGGCTGTTCAGCCGGATGTCGTTCTGCACGCGGGCGGCGATCTTGGCGACGTCCGCCTCGAAGGTCTCGGCACGCAGCAGGTTCGCCTGGGGCCGCGACAGCAGCAGCAGATTCGGCGGCAGCTTTTCGGCGGCCGGCATGCGCGCGCCATCGACCAGGACGGGGATCACCGGGATGCTGCGGCGGAAGGCTTCGGCGAGCTCGAAGCGCACGAAGTCGTTTTCGAGGTCGATGCGCCGGCCGCCGCCGTCGGCTGGAATGTCGATCCAGTCCTTGCAGATCACCGAGATCATCGCGACGCTGCCCGCCACCTGGCGCTCGAGTTCGTGCAGCCAGTCCGACGCGCCGTCGAGGCCCTTGGTGTCGATGAACACGCGGCCGCGGAACGGCCCCGTATCGAGCAGCGTCGCCAGGTGGCGCGCGTCCTTCAGACTCTCCTTGCGCCGGTAATTGATGAAGATCTTATTTGCCATGAACGTCGCGCGCGTGCCCCGGGTAAACAGTGGTCAGAGCGTACCGCATGTCCATGACAGCTGCAACGAGGGGCAGAGGGCGAGGGGCAGAGGGCGGTGGTCGGCCCTTTTCGGCCGGCAAGACTGCCCGAACGCGATCGCCTTGCCGCGAGAGCGGTAAGTCGGTGACTGTCCCCGTCCGAGCCCCGTCCGAGCCTCAGCTGCTGCCGATGAAAATGCCGGTCAGCAGCACGAGGATGCCGCCGAGCACCACTTGCACCAGGGCCGAGGTGAACGGCGTCTCCATGTACTTCCAGCGGATCCAGGCGATGGCGGCGAGCTCGATCGCGACCACGATGCCGGCAACCGTGGTCGCGGTCCAGAAGTCGGAGATCAGATAGGGAAGCGTGTGGCCAAGGCCGCCGAGCATGGTCATGAGCCCGCACACCACGCCGCGAATCCAGGGGTGCCCGCGCCCGGTGATCTCGCCGTCGTCGGACAGCGCTTCCGTCAGCCCCATGGAAATGCCAGCGCCGATGGAGGCTGCCATGCCAACCAGAAACGCATCCCACGGCCGGTGCGTCGCAAACGCTGCGGCGAAAATCGGCGCCAGGGTCGAAATCGAGCCGTCGATCAGGCCGGCGAGGCCCGGCTGCACGACCTGCAGCACGAACAGGCGCTGGCGCGTCGCCTCCTCCTCCGCCTTCACGTTAGGCGTCAGCGTCGTCTCGCCGAGCTTGGCGGCAAGGCTCTCGTGCTTCTTCTCGATCTCGGCCAGGTCGCCCAGCAGCTTGCGCACGTCGGTGTCGCGCGCGCGCTCGGCCGACTTGGCGTAGAAGTTGGCCGCCTCGAACTCCATGACCTCGGCCTGGCGACGGGCGACGTCGATGCGCAAACCGTCAGCCAGCCAGACCGGCCGGCGCTTGAGGAAGCCGCGCACGTCCTGGCGCGTGATGTAGGGCAACTCCTTGCCGAACTTGGCCTCGAACAGGGCCAGCAGACGATGCCGGTGGTCCTGCTCTTCCACCGCCATCTCGTCGAACACGGTGGCCGACGCGGGATAAAGCGGACGCAGCTTGGCCGCGAAATTCAGGTAGATGCGCGCATCCTCCTCCTCGTTGGAGATGGCGAGCGCCAGTACCTCGGGCTCGGTCAGTTCGGCAATGCGCTTCATGTGGCGGGCCCTGGTGACTCAGACTTTAGAATTCTTCTAAAGCGCAAGCGGGCAGCTGACAAGGCACACGATCGCTGAAACAATCGCGAGGGTGGTGTGATCGGCCCCCTTTGACCGGGGTGGAGACGCGCCATGAAGTGCGATAGCGTGCGGCCAAAACCCGGTTGCCCCAGTTGCACAAGGAAACTGTCCCGTGCTCTTGAAGCGTCATACAGTGCTGCAGTTCGCCGGCATCGTCATCGTCGGCACGGCCCTGTTCATACCGCCGGCCGCAGCCAAGCAGGTGTGCGGATGGTATGCCATCGCCTTCTGCTCGCCGTCGCGGGATCAGGCGACCGCCTTTACCAACGGCGGCTGGGGACAGACGATCGAGACCCGCAAATACCAAGGCCTGCAACCGGGCCTGTTCTGCGTGGCAAGCGGCCCGCAGCCAAAGGCCAGCGCCGAGCGCGACCGGGCAGCGGCCATCCGCAACGGCGTGTCGGCTGCGACCTACATCAAAAACGCGTGCACGGATGAAACCAACATCGGCGATTGACGCCGCGACGCCGACAGTCAGGTTCAAGGCTTGGCGCCAGCGCCCTGCACCACGTCGCTGATGGCCGGGATGTAGGTCTGCATCGCCCACGCGACGACGCCGAACACGAGCGCAGCGACGATCGAGTTGACCAGCACGACGCGCCCCATCATGAGCCGGGAGGGTGCACCCTCGGGCGTGCCAGGCACGATTTCACCCGCCTCGCCTTGCGTCTTTGCCCTGACGACCGGCAGGACCGCGAACAGCAGCGTCCACCAGATCAGGAAGTAGAGCGCCAGCGCAAAGGGGATGCTCATGCGTACCCACTGGTGATGCGAGGGGCATGGCGCCCGCTCGCCAGCCGAGACTACTACTCGTCCTTCGGCTTCGGCACGCTCGGCACGGTGCCGGTCGAACGCGTACGCTTTTTCTTCGGGCCAGGCAACGCCTTGCGCGACGTCGCCTCGATCAGCGCCTTCTCGGGCGTATCGTCGTCATCCTCGTCGTCCTCGCGCGACTTGCCCTTCTTGGGCTCGCCGGCGATGTACTCGAAGCCGAGCTTCGCCTCCTCGCCCTTGCCGACGACGAGCACCTTGACCGTGCCGCCGTGTTCGAGCTTGCCAAACAGCAGTTCGTCGGCCAGCGGCTTCTTGATGTGCTCCTGGATGACGCGGGCCAGTGGACGCGCGCCGAACTTCTCGTCGTAGCCTTTTTCCGCGATCCACTTGGCGGCCGGCTCCGACAGCTCGATCGTCACGCCGCGGTCGGCCAGCTGGGCTTCCAGCTGGAAGATGAACTTCTCGACCACCTTGGTGATGACATCCTGCGGCAGGCCGCTGAACGGGATGACCGCATCGAGGCGATTGCGAAACTCCGGCGTGAACATCCGGTTGATCGCCTCGGTGTCCTCGCCCTCGCGCTTCGAGCGGTTGAAACCGAGCGCGGGTTTCGCCAGGTCGGCTGCACCCGCATTCGTCGTCATGATCAGGATGACGTTGCGGAAGTCGACCGCCTTGCCGTTGTGGTCGGTCAGCTTGCCGTGGTCCATGACCTGCAGCAGGATGTTGTAGAGATCAGGGTGCGCCTTCTCGATCTCATCCAACAGCAGCACGGAATGCGGGTGCTGGTCGATGCCGTCGGTCAGCAAGCCGCCCTGGTCGAAACCGACGTAGCCCGGCGGCGCGCCGATCAGGCGGCTGACCGTGTGCTTTTCCATGTATTCCGACATGTCGAAGCGCAGCAGTTCGACGCCCATGAGGGCCGCGAGCTGCTTGGCGACTTCCGTCTTGCCGACACCGGTCGGGCCTGAGAACAGGTAGCAGCCGATCGGCTTCTCGGGCTCGCGCAGGCCAGCACGGGCGAGCTTGATCGCCGATGCCAGCGCCGTGATCGCCGCATCCTGGCCGAACACCAGGCGCTTCATGTCCTTTTCCAGCGCGCCCAGCACCTCGGCATCGCTCTTCGTCACGGTCTTCGGTGGGATGCGCGCCATGGTCGCGACCGTGGCCTCGATCTCCTTCACGGTGATCTTCTTCTTGCGCTTGCCCTCGGGCACCAGCATCTGCGAGGCGCCGCTCTCGTCGATCACATCGATCGCCTTGTCGGGCAGCTTGCGATCGTTGATGTACTTGGCCGACAGCTCGACCGCCGCCTTGATCGCCTCGTTGGTGTACTTGAGTTTGTGGTAGTCCTCGAACACCGACTTCAAGCCCTTGAGGATCTCGATCGTGTCGGCAATCGAGGGCTCTTTCACGTCGATCTTCTGGAAGCGGCGCACGAGCGCGCGGTCCTTCTCGAAGTGCTGGCGGTATTCCTTGTAGGTGGTGGAGCCGACGCAGCGCAGCGTGCCCGATTGCAGCGCGGGCTTGAGCAGGTTCGAGGCGTCCATGGCGCCGCCCGACGTCGCGCCCGCGCCGATCACGGTGTGGATCTCGTCGATGAACAGGATCGCGCCCTTGTAGTTCTCGATCTCCTTCATCACGGCTTTGAGCCGCTCCTCGAAATCACCGCGATAGCGCGTGCCGGCCAGCAGCGCGCCCATGTCGAGGGAGAAGATGGTTGCGTCCAGGAGGACTTCGGGCACTTCCTTCTTGATGATCTTGCGGGCCAGTCCCTCGGCGATGGCGGTCTTGCCGACGCCTGGATCGCCGACGAACAGCGGGTTGTTCTTTTGCCGGCGGCACAGCACCTGGATGGTGCGCATGACCTCCTGCTCGCGGCCGATCAGGGGATCGACCCGACCCTCGGCCGCCTTCTTGTTCAGGTTGACGCAGTAGGTGGCGAGCGCATCGGTGCCGCCTTTTTTGCCCTCTGCGGTTTCGCTGCCGTTGTTATCGTCATCTGATCCGCGCACGGGCCGGGGCTCCGACATACCTGGACGTTTGGCGATCCCGTGACTGATATACTGGACCGCATCGAACCGCGTCATATCCTGTTCTTGCAGGAAAAATGCGGCATGGCTCTCACGTTCGGCGAACATGGCGACGAGAACGTTGGCGCCAGTCACTTCATCGCGCCCCGAAGACTGCACGTGCACGACGGCGCGGTGGATGACGCGCTGGAACCCCTGGGTGGGAGATGCTTCCGGCGGACCCTTGACGACGAGGGACTGCAGTTCGGTATCGAGGTATTCGGTGATGCGCGTGCGCAGTGCCTCGACATCGACCGAGCAGGCCCGCAGCACGCCCGCCGCATCACGATCATCGAGCAACGACAGCAGCAAGTGCTCAAGCGTCGCATATTCGTGCTTGCGCTCGTTGGCGTACTCCAGGGCGCGATGGAGCGACGTTTCAAGGCTTTGCGAGAATGCCGGCAACTCGTCTACTCCTTCTCCATGGTGCATTGCAGAGGATGGCCATTCTGCCGGGCCACGTCCATGACCTGCGTCACTTTGGTTTCGGCAACCTCGTAGGTGAACACGCCACAGACGCCGACGCCCTTCTGGTGCACATGCAGCATGATGCGTGTGGCCTCTTCGCGGCCCTTGCTGAAATACTTCTCGAGAACGTGAATGACGAACTCCATCGGCGTATAGTCGTCGTTGAGCAGCAGCACCTTGTACAGGCTCGGCTTCTTGGTCTTCGGCCGGGTCTTGGTGACGAGCCCGGTGCGGCCGTCCTGATCGTTGCCATTGCCGGGTCCTCGGGGTGGGCGCGGTTTGTTGGCCATCATGCGCACGGCATCGCTGGGGCCAAAAGACGGCCCTTCCTCCGGCAAGTCGTAGGTCATCACGATCACACAAGTGCTCTATTCGCTGCGGTCCCCAAGTGCGGCGCACCTGCGGACGCGGTTCGACATGGCAGGATGTTACTGGACCTAGCCTGTCGCTGCAATTGGGGAGCGGCAACGGCTTCATTCAGGGGGTGGAGCACGACGAGCGGCTGTGGCAAGGTCTGCAGCACCCGCCAGCAGGGCAATGCATGCGAGCCGGAGTACAATGGCAGAACCAGCACGTTTCCCGAGCCGTAAGTTGCCGGCCAGCTACGCACCTGTCATTTTTCCGCTATTCCTGTCGATTTTGATGACCTGCATCATATCGGGCATTTCCACGGCGATGAGCGCAGGACTGACCGCCACGTTCCTAAGCGCATGGGCCAAGGCCTGGGCCGTTTCGTGGGTTTTCGCCTTCCCGACGCTACTGCTCGTCATCCCCTTGGTGCGCCGCCTCGTGGCCCTGGTTGTAGAGGCGTCAGCGGCGAAGTGAGCGGTCGGCGTAGCTCACCGAAACAGACGGTCGCCGTTCTGGTCGATGATCTGGCGCGCCTTGACGAAGACGAAGGTTTCGGCGTCCTCGAACGAGGCGAAGCGGTCGGCACGCATGAAGGTGTGTTCCTTCAGCACGCCATCGATGGTCTTCGTGATCTTGCCGGCCAGCTGGAATTGCCCGGCCTCGGCAAACGGCGCCGATTCGATGGTGTAGCCCTTGTAGTCTTCAGTCTTGGCCGACTTCGCTTGCGCGGCCGGACCGCCACCGAACAGGTTTTTCCAGAAGGACATGAGCGTGTTCCGTGGCTGGTTCAGGCGAGATCGAGGGCCGAGGGAACGGCGATGTTGATGGCATGAACCTAGCACGTGAAGTGCAAGCTGCGAAGAACAGGTGCCATCGGGCCACGGCTTCAATTGATTGCGACCTTCGTCAGCATAGCGCGAGACAGGCGGCGACGCCGGAAGCGGCGCTCAGAGGCTCGTCGGCAACCGACGCAGATCGCGGACTGACTTTTTTTGCGGCAAACAGTATGCATACATAAGGAGCAGGTTCACAGACACCCTGAGGCTCCGAA
The DNA here is from genome assembly GCA_021730785.1 of Hyphomicrobiaceae bacterium. GTDB lineage: Bacteria > Pseudomonadota > Alphaproteobacteria > Rhizobiales > Hyphomicrobiaceae > JAKFWF01. Next base: position 102,778 of record JAKFWF010000024.1, on the reverse strand, counting down.
TGATCTGGCCCTTCACGCGAAGACCACTTCTCGACGAGGAAACGGCCAGCTGGCATTTGGAAAACTTCGAATGGCTGGTCAGTAGCTACGCTTCAAGTCAGAGCCTTTCGGCGGCAACCTTGGTGCTGCCGAAACCGAACTACTTCCAGACCGACGGGAAAAAAGGCCACGCGCTCGCCGAGCACCTCTTCGCGCAGGTGAAAGCGTATTGTCAGATCGAGGAATGGCCCACTGAGCTCCGACCTCAAAGCGGCACGCCACAGCCCGGGCGCGGCTTGTTCGAGGTTCAGCAAAATCGCTCCGTCCTCGGCACGTACCAGGGACATCCGGCAAACCACATCCGCATCACATATGCGCCCCATCTCTTGAAGAACCCGCAATCGCTCATTGCCACATTCGCGCATGAAATTGGGCACGCCATCATCGATCGAGCACCCAAGCCACCCGTCTGTGCCCATGATGAAGTCGAGTTCCTCACCGACCTGGCCGCCATCTACATGGGGTTCGGGGTATTTCTCGCCAACACGGCATTCCAGTTCACGCAGTGGCGCGACGACGCCCTGGGGACGCAGGGCTGGCAGAGCAGTCGCACCGGCTACCTGCCGGAAACAGATTTGGTCTTCGCGACAGCAATTTTCATCCGAGTGAAGCAGCTCGATCCGACCGAAGCGCGATCGAGCCTGAAGCCACATCTGGGGTCCCAGCTCGATCGGGCTTTGCGGGATCTGGATGCGCGAGAACCCGATATCGCGCGCATCCGGGCTGCCGAGACTGCTGCGGCAAAGGCCGGCTGAGCGGCCCTGACACCCTCAATTATCCAGAAAGCTCCTGAGCTTCCGCGACCGGCTCGGGTGCTTCAATTTCCGCAGCGCTTTCGCCTCGATCTGGCGGATGCGCTCGCGGGTGACGCTGAACTGCTGGCCCACTTCCTCCAGCGTATGGTCGGTGTTCATGCCGATGCCAAAGCGCATGCGCAGGACGCGCTCCTCGCGCGGCGTCAGGGACGCCAGCACGCGGGTCGTCGTCTCGCGCAGGTTCGACTGGATCGCCGCCTCGATCGGCAGCAGCGCGTTCTTGTCCTCGATGAAGTCACCGAGGTTTGAATCATCCTCTTCGCCGATCGGCGTTTCGAGGCTGATCGGCTCCTTGGCGATCTTCAGCACCTTGCGCACTTTTTCCAGCGGCATGGCGAGCTTTTCCGCCAGTTCCTCCGGCGTCGGCTCGCGGCCGATCTCGTGCAGCATCTGCCGGCTCGTGCGCACGATCTTGTTGATCGTCTCGATCATGTGCACGGGGATGCGGATGGTGCGGGCCTGGTCGGCGATCGAGCGGGTGATGGCCTGCCGGATCCACCAGGTTGCATAGGTCGAAAACTTATAGCCGCGGCGATACTCGAACTTGTCGACCGCCTTCATCAGGCCGATGTTGCCTTCCTGGATCAGGTCGAGGAACTGCAGACCACGGTTGGTGTACTTCTTGGCGATCGAGATGACGAGGCGCAAGTTCGCTTCGACCATCTCCTTCTTGGCTTGCCTGGCTTCGCGCTCGCCCTTCTGTACGTGGCGGACGATGCGGCGGAACTCGGTGATCTCGAGCCCGGTTTCGGTGGCGAGATTGAAGATTTCGCTGCGGATCGTCTCCACCTTGCCGCGCTCGCTGCGCACGAACGTCGACCAGCCCTTGCGCGAAATCTTGCCCACGCGCTCGATCCAGGTCTTGTCGAGTTCGTTGCCGTAGTATTCGTCGATGAAGTCCTGGCGGATCACGCCGTAGCTGTCGGCGAGCCGCATCAGCTGACCTTCGTAGCCGACGAGGCGCTTGTTGATGGCATAGAGCTGCTCGACGAGGCTTTCGATACGGTTGTTGTTGAGCGAGAGGCTCTTCACGTCGGCGATGATTTCCTCGCGCAGCTTCTCGTAGACCTTCTGCTGCTGGCGCGAGTTCTGCTCGCCGACGACCTGCAGCTCGAGCTTCTTGTCCTGCTGCTTCCTGAGCTTCTTGTAGGCGGCCGCGATGTTGTCGAAGGTCGCGAGCACCTTCGGCTTGAGTTCAGCCTCCATGGCGGCGAGCGACAGGGCATTCTCGTAGTCGTCCTCATCGTCGGCATCGCCGCCTTCGGCCGGCATTTCGCCGTTCATGATGGCGGCCGACGGCCCCTGGCTCGGCGTCAGATGCGCCGGCCGCGGTCCCTGTGGAATGCCGCCTGGTGCTGGTTCCCCCGGTACCAGCGGCGGAATGGCCTTCGCCTCGGGCCCTTCGTAGGTGGCCTCGAGGTCGATAATGTCGCGCAGCAGGATCTTCGCTTCCATCAACTCATCGCGCCAGATGATGATGGCCTGGAACGTCAGCGGGCTCTCGCACAGGCCGGCGATCATCGCTTCGCGGCCGGCTTCGATGCGCTTGGCGATGGCGATTTCGCCCTCGCGCGACAGCAGTTCGACCGAACCCATCTCGCGCAGGTACATGCGGACGGGATCGTCCGTGCGCTCGGAGGGCTCGGCGCGGGCCTCCGTCTTGACGGGCAGATTCTGCGCGGTGACCGCGCGACCGGTGTCCTCTTCTTCGGCTGCCTCGTCGACGGCGGCGGCCTCCTCGCCCTCCTCCTGCTCGACCACATTGACGCCCATCTCGGAGAACATCGCCATGATGTCCTCGATCTGCTCGGAGGTCACTTCCTCCGACGGCAGAACGGCGTTGAGTTCGTCATAGGTCACGTAGCCGCGGGCCTTGGCTGTCTTGATCAGCCGCTTGACCGCCGCATCGGACAAATCGAGAATCGGGCTGTCCCGCTCCGGGGTATCGGCTGCGGGAGCCGCTTGGTCTTCGGATTTTTGCGCCATGGGTCGTTTCATTTCACAACTCGCAAGGTTGGCGTTGAGCGCGAATAGCTGAGCCCCTGGCCTGCTGCCTTGCAAGGGGCAGGCCTGGGGATCGAGCTGCACGTGAGGCTGATCTGCTTCGAAACGTTCCTTGCCGCATTCATTCCGTCGTGTGGTGCGGGTGCGCCAGGCGCATGTCGTCCCTTCGGCCACTGCGGCAATGAGATTGCGTGCATAGGTTCTATCCCGGTGGTCATGCACTTTTCGTCCTGGCGAAACACGAGGCCTGAGACGCAACGACGAATTGAACCGGTCCTCAAAGGGCGCCGCTCACGCGGGAGGCGGCAGGTTCGGTTTTCGTTGCGTTATCGAAGCTGAGATCCAGAACGTCGGAGTTGGCGATCAACGCCTTGATTTCACGAATGCAGGCAAACGCATCCTCACTTTCCGTATCATGCCACTCCTGCTCCGCAGCCTCCAGGGCCTTGCGCAATCCGGACTGCCGTTCATGGAGCGCGAGGGCGTGGCGCCAGCCAGCATCCACCTCGGCTCGATCGGCATCAGGATTGGCGAAACGGTCGCACTTGTGGGTGATTGCCCGCTCGACGGCACCAAGGGTCTTAGCCACCTCCAATTCGAGCAAGTGGGATCGCAATGTCTGCCTGTCAAGGGAAATATTGTCGGCATCGAGCGAAAGTAGGGTGGAACGCAGCTTTGCCAGCGCTGCTGTTGTAAAATCGATGCCGGAAATCTCTTCCGCCTGTTCTCCGAGCAACCAGGGATGGTTCAACAGGGCTGCGATCAACAGGGCCTCGCGATAGGGCATACTGGCCGCAGCCGTGGTGGCCGCGAGCGAACTCTGGCGCAGCGCGTCGCTGGCCGGCAGTCGTCCCCCTGGCTGGGCGAAACGCTGGTTGCCACCGCGACCGAACTGCCCCTTGGCCGCGCCCGCAGGGAACCCGGACTTGCCCATGCCAGCCCCTTGACCGCCGCCCCAACGGCCGCCGAACGACTTCTGATAGCCCCCCTGCTGGCGTCCGCCGCCGCCAAAATTTTCCGAACCGGCCCGCGAGGCGGGCGGCGCGCTCGCACCCCAGGCATCGCGCAGGCGCTGGCGGATCGCCTGGTTGTAGTGCGCCCGCACGCTGTCGTCGGTGATCGAGCCGACGAGCTTGAACAACCGCTGCTCCAGGCTGGCGCGTCGCTCGGGCGTGGTCCACGTGCCGCTGCCCCACTCGCGGGCGAACAGGATGTCGATCAGCGGCTTCGCCTCGGCGAGACAGGTTCGCATGGCGTCCGCCCCGCGGCTGCGGATCAGATCGTCGGGGTCGAGGCCGTCGGGCAGGAAGGCGAAGGCGACACTGACGCCCGGCTTCAGGTGCGGCAGGACGGTGTCGATCGCGCGGAAGCCAGCTTTCTTGCCGGCGCTGTCGCCGTCGAAACACAGGATCGGCTCCGGGCTGAGGCGCCACAGGATGCGGACCTGATCCTCGGTCAACGCCGTGCCGAGCGGTGCAACCGACTGGCCGAAACCAGCTTCGGTGAGCGCCACCACGTCCATGTAGCCCTCGACCGCGATCACCTGCTCGCGCTCATAGGCGAGCGGCCGAGCCTTGGCGGCGTTGAACAGGATCGCGCCCTTGTGGAACAGCGGCGTTTCCGGCGAGTTGAGGTATTTCGCCGGCACGTCCTTTTCGAGCGCGCGGCCGCCGAACGCGATCACCCGGTCCTTGAGGTCGGTGATCGGGAACATCACGCGATTGCGGAAGCGGTCGTAGGGCTGGGGGATATCGTCGCCGCCGATCAGCATGCCGGAGGTGACCATTTCCAGCACGGTGAAGCCGGCCTTCGCGAGGTGATCTTTGAGCGCCGATCGGCTATTCGGGCCGAACCCCAGGCGGAACTTCGCGACTGTCTCGGGCTTCAGGCCGCGCCGCTGCAGGTAGGCACGGGCCTCGTCGCCCACGCCTGCGCGCAGATTGGCCTCAAAGAACCGGGCAGACGCCTCCAGCAGGTCATAGAGCCGGGTGCGTTCGTCCTGGCGGGTCCGATCGCGTTCCTCGTCACGCCCTTCTTCCTTCGGCATCGGCACGCCGGCCTCGGCGGCCAGCCGCTCGACCGCCTCGGGGAATGACAGCCCCTCGGTCGTCATCACGAACTTGAAGATGTCGCCATGCTCGCCGGACGCGAAGCAGTGGTAGAAACCCTTGGCATCGTTGACGAAGAACGACGCAGTCTTCTCGGTCTTGAACGGCGACAGGCCGGCGAACTCACGCCCCTTGCGCTTCAGCGCGACCTTGCGCGCCACCACCTGGCTGACCGGCAGCCGGGCGCGGATTTCATCGAGGAACTGGGGTGTGAACTTCATGCCGCCAGTGTAAGCGATTCGCGACCGCCACCGGCCGAGAACGTGGCTCGTGCCCGTTATGCACAGGGTGGGTCATCGTGCAGCTGCGCCGAACGTTTGAAATGGGCATCGGCCGCCTTGAGTTGCCGCTCTGACTCGGGGCATATTCGGACCATGGCAAAACCTCCTTCATCGAAACCACGTCCCTCGCGGGCGAAGTCCGGCAAGCCGCAGGCGCCGCCGATGGAGACCGCCGCCCATACGCCGGGGCTGGCCGAGGCGCTGCAGACGACCTATACGCCCGGGCCGTCAACCCTGCCGGCGCTGCGCAACGTCGGATTTCGACCGCAGGACGCGAGCATCACCGCGGGCTTGACCGCGCTCCTCACCCGGCCCGAGGACCGTGACGCGCAAGCCCTCGACCTGCTCGCCCGGCAGCCGATGATGGCGAACCACCCGATCGTGGCCGGCACCACGCCGGAGTTCATCCCCCATCGCCCGCCGCGGCCGGACAAGTCCGAAGGCGGCATCCCATTCCGCATCGTGTCGGACTATACGCCGAAGGGGGACCAGCCGCAGGCGATCAAGGAACTGGTCGAAGGCGTCCGGCAGAACGAGCGCAATCAGGTGCTGCTCGGCGTCACCGGCTCGGGCAAGACCTTCACGGTCGCGCACATCATCGAGCAGACGCAACGGCCGGCTCTTGTGCTGGCGCCGAACAAGACGCTGGCGGCCCAGCTGTACGGCGAGTTCAAAAGCTTCTTTCCCGACAACGCCGTCGAGTACTTCGTGTCGTACTACGACTATTACCAGCCCGAAGCCTACGTGCCGCGCACCGACACCTACATCGAGAAAGAAAGCTCGGTGAACGAGCAGATCGACCGCATGCGGCACTCAGCCACCCGCGCGCTGCTGGAGCGCGACGACGTGATCATCGTGGCGTCCGTGTCGTGCATCTACGGCATCGGCTCAGTCGAGACCTACACCGCCATGACCTTCACGGTGTCGGTCGGCGAACGGCTATCGCGCGACCAGCTGCTGGCCGACCTCGTCGCCCTGCACTTCAAGCGCAGCGACTTGAACTTCGTGCGCGGCACGTTCCGCGCCCGCGGCGACACGGTCGAGGTATTTCCCGCCCACTATGAGGACCGCGCCTGGCGCATTTCGCTGTTTGGCGACGAGATCGAGAGCATCGTCGAGTTCGATCCGCTGACCGGCACCAAGACCGACGACCTGAAGCTCGTGAAGATGTATGCGAACTCGCACTACGTGACGCCGAAGCCGACGCTGCAGCAGGCGATCAAGGCGATCAAGAAGGAACTGAAGGCGCGGCTCGAGGAACTCTATGCCGGGGGCAAGCTGCTGGAGGCCCAGCGCCTCGAACAGCGCACCGAGTTCGACATGGCGTCGATGGAAGCAAGCGGCAGTTGCGCTGGCATCGAGAACTACTCGCGCTATCTGACGGGCCGCAATCCCGGCGATCCGCCGCCGACGCTGTTTGAATACTTGCCCGACAACGCCCTCGTGTTCGCCGACGAGAGCCACGTCACGGTACCACAGATCGGTGGCATGTTCCGCGGCGACTTCCGGCGCAAGGCGACGCTTGCCGAATACGGCTTCCGCCTGCCCTCCTGCATGGACAACCGGCCGCTGCGCTTCGAGGAGTGGGACGCCATGCGTCCGGCCTCGGTCTATGTGTCGGCAACGCCGGGCGGCTGGGAGCTGGAGCAGACCGGCGGCGCCTTCGTCGAGCAGGTGATCAGGCCGACCGGGCTGATCGATCCGCCGGTCGAGATCCGCACCGCCAAGACCCAGGTCGACGATCTGATCGACGAGGTGCGGGCCGTCTCGCGCAAGGGCTATCGCACGCTTGTTACGGTGCTGACCAAGCGCATGGCCGAGGACTTGACCGAATACATGCACGAGCAGGGCATCCGCGTGCGCTACATGCACTCGGACATCGAGACCCTGGAGCGCATCGAGATCATCCGCGATCTGCGGCTCGGCGCCTACGACGTGCTGATCGGCATCAACCTGCTGCGCGAGGGCCTCGACATTCCCGAGTGCGCCCTCGTCGCCATTCTCGATGCCGACAAGGAAGGCTTCCTGCGGTCGGAAACATCGCTGATCCAGACCATCGGCCGCGCCGCCCGCAATGTCGATGGCAAGGTCATCCTCTATGCCGACCAGATGACCGGCTCCATGGAGCGCGCCATCGCCGAGACCGACCGGCGTCGCGAAAAGCAGGTGGCCTACAACAAGGCCAACGGCATCACGCCGGAAAGCGTCAAGAAGAACATCGGCGACATCATGGGCTCGATCTATGAAGCGGATCGCGTGACCGTCGATGCCGGCCTGGTCGATGGCCGCAACGAGCCGCTGGTCGGACACAATCTGCAGACGGTGCTTGCCGACATGGAAAAGCGTATGCGCGAGGCCGCAGCCGACCTCGAGTTCGAGACGGCCGCGCGCCTGCGCGACGAGGTCAAGCGCCTGCGCGAGACGGAGCTTGCAATTGCGGACGATCCCCTCGCACGGCAGACGGAGGTCGACGATAGGACCGGCGGCTACAGGGGCACGCGCAAGTACGGCGATGCGGCGAACATGCCGGCAGTTTCGCGCCTCCCGGCCGGCTCCGCAGAGGGCGTTCGGGAGGCGCACCTGAAGGCCCGCGCGCCACAGGTGGACGACAGCACCAAGGGCGGGTCGTTCGGTGAACACGTGAAGGGCCCGCACAAGCCGACGTTAGACGAGATGGGACCACACGCCTCGACCAGCGTGCCGCTGCCGAAGGATGTGCCGCAGCGCCAGCTCAGAACCGTCGACGTGCCGACCGACGCCGAGAAGAAAGCCCGCCGCGGGCGACAAAAGAAGACCGGCCGGCCGGGGATGTGAGGTCAAGCCGCGATGGCTCGTCTCCCCTCGATCACCCTTGCGCCTCAGCCGCGCGCGATGACGATCGTGGTGCAGGCGCTTTCGAGCTTGGGCAGGTCGCGGGAGGGGGCCATGCGGATCGACAGTTTGCGGTTGTCGCCACGTATGATCGGGCAATAGGGATCTGGCGACTCGAGGGCGCCGAGCAGCCGGCGGCGTCCGGCGCAGCCGCCACGGCAGGCCGCCAGATGCACGCAGCTTTCGCAGGCCTTGGGCACCGATCGCGCCTTCTCGAACGGTTCGCTGTCGACGACGGCGGACCCGGCCTCCAGCAGCACGTCGAGGGCCGCGCCCTTGCCGGTCCAGTACACACACGGCTGAACGGTCGCTCGCGGCGTCACGCGAACGGTCGCAACGCCGCAGCCGCCGGTGCGGGGCGGCAAGCCGGCCATCGCCCGCACCAGCGGCTCGCCGATGGCGATCACGTCGGTCTTGGCAAACAACGTCTCGAAGGCGGTCCAGTACTGCTCGTAGGTCAGTGCGTAGGTATCCGACTGCACGGACTGATAGACATTGATGCGCAGCGGTGCGTCGTAGGCCTTGGCGACTTCGGCGACCTCGGCCAACCTGTCGAAGTTCGCCTGCATCATGACCGAGATGAAGGTGACCGGCACGCCGAGCCGCTTGCACCGTGCCGCCTGCTCGTGCAGCAGCGCCCAATTGCCGGGACCGCGCTGCGCGTCTTGTTCGGCTTCGGTCGGGTAGTCGAGCGAGAACTCGATGTCCTTGAAGGCCGCCAACTGGGCATCGGGCACGCACTGCACCGAGTATCCGTTCGAGGTCATCGTCAGCTTGAGCGGCTGCTCGCGCAGATAGCCGACGATGTTCAGAAACTCCGGATGCAGGCCGTTTTCGCCGGTCCCCAGGTTGACGGATCTGACGGGGATCTTGTCGATGACGGACCGGACCTGGTCGAGCGACAGCCGATCGACGCGTGAGGGATCGCGGTAGCAGAACGAGCAGGAGAGATTGCACTCGTTGGTCAGGCCGAGGCCGAGCGCAAAGCCCGGGTGTGCCTCAGTGGTTGCGCCGACCGTTGATCCGGATGATGCTGGCATGAACTCATCTTTGCGTGGGGACGACAGATTTCGCCCTGACGGCGGATCGCTCAACCGTCCGACGCAGCCGCCGGAGATTAACATGACCGCGCCTTCCTTAACCGGCGTCCTGCAACCAGACCAGTGCCCCGATCGGTGGGATGATCACGTATTTGTGTACGAGCGCGTTTTCGAGCCGTTCACGCTCGGTTTTGCGCGGGCTGCCATCGATGAACTGCAGCTGCCGGTGGGCGCCCGCGTCGTCGATGTGGGCTGCGGCAGCGGCGGGGCGGCACTGGCACTCGCGCGCGCCGGCAAAAGCGTCACGGCGGTCGATGCAGCGCCGAAGATGATCGAGCGCGTGCGGGAGCGTGCGCTGGCGAGCAGCCTTACGCTCGATGCCCGGGCGATGGATGGCCAGTCGCTCACCTTCGCCGATCACGCATTCGATGCGGGATTGTCGGTGTTCGGCGTCGTGCTGTTTCCGGATGCGGTGCGCGGACTGCAGGAGATGCGCCGCGTCGTGCGTCCCGGCGGCAAAGTGGCCGTCGTCACCTGGACACAGCCGCAGAACTACGAGTTGGCTGCAGCACTGCGCGCCGCGTCCCTGGAGGTGTGGCCGGATCAACCCCAGGGCCCGCTGCCGGCGCAGCTGCGCTATCGCGAGGCCACGGACTTCGAAGCGTTGTTTACGGCGGCCGGCTTCGCCCCCCCGCGGATCAGCACCGTGACCGCCACGCTCACTGCACCATCGGCCCGCTGGCTGGCCGAGAACATCACCTTCGCGCCGGGCATGGCGGCGATGGTCGGCGCCCTCGGTGACCGGCAAGGCGCCGTGCTCGACCGGTTCGTGCGCACTCTCGAAGCCAAGCACGGCACCGCCGATTTGGCGTTGCGCGGAGTGGGCTTGGTTGGCGTCGCCGAAGTGCCTACGGTGTGACGTCCACGCACAAATCACCAAACCGTGATCACGTCTTAACAAGTTGTCATTCTTTGGCGCGATGTGGCGTGGCAGATACCGGTGGCTCGACGAGGTCGAGCGTCACTTTTGCATAGTGGATGGGGTCCTTGATGAACCGACGTAACGTGTTGAGTGCCGGCCTAGCTGCAGGGCTTGCCGTTTGTGTGTCAGTCACTGCAGCAACTGCGCAGCCTGCCACCTTGGTCTTCACCGCCATTCCAGATCAGGATGAAACCCGGCTGGTCGAGAAATTCACGGCCTACGCCAAGTATTTCGAAGCAAAGCTTGGCGTGCCGGTCAAGTATCTCCCCGTCAAGAGCTACCCGGCGGCCGTAACCGCGTTCACCAATAACCAGGTGCAGTTCGGCTGGTTCGGCGGCTTCACCGGCGTGCAGGCCGTGCTGGCCGTGCCGGGCTCGCAGACCCTGGCCCAGGGCGCGGAAGACGTCGCCTTCACCAGCTACTTCATCGCCCACTCCTCGACCGGCTTGCAGCTCTCGAAGGAACTGCCGAAGGGCATCGAAGGCAAGAGCTTCACGTTCGGCTCGCGCTCATCGACATCCGGCCGCGTGTTCCCGGAGCACTTCCTGCGTCAAGCCTACCCGGGCAAGACGCCAGAGACCATTTTCTCGCGCGTCGGCTTCTCGGGCGATCACAGCCGCACGCTGCAACTCGTGCAGTCGGGCGCCTTCGAGGTCGGGGTGATGGACCGCATCATCTACGAAACCGAAGTGAAGGCCGGCAAGGTCGACCCGAAGATGGTGTCGGTCATCTGGGAGACACCGCCGTTTCCGGACTACCACTGGGTTGCCCGCGGCGACCTGGACAAGACCTTTGGCGACGGCTTCACCAAGAAGCTCGCCACCACGATCCTGGAGATCACCGATCCCCAGTTGCTGGCAGCGTTCGGCCGGAGCAAGTTCATTCCAGCCAAGAACGAAGACTACAAGGTCATCGAGGACGTGGCCAAGCTGACCGGCTTGCTGAATAACTGAGGGCCGGCGTGGCATTACGCTCTTGCACAGCAAATGCTCCGCTCACTCAAATAGGTGACGGCGGCGCTTAGCCACACTAGCATCATAAACTTTACTATGGTGATCCATGGCTCGCGAATTCCGAATTGGCTCAGTATAGCCGGTCGGAGTTCGCGGGCCATACTGCAACAAGCGCCGTCATTGCCCCAGCCCACATGATCGAAGGAGGCGCTGAATGTTGGATGGCCCTCCCGGCGATACGGCAGCAAATGGCGAAATCGTGTTCAAGCTCAGCGGTGCGTCGGCTGGCTATGACGGCCGCACCGTGCTTTCCGACATCGACCTCGAGATCAGGACCGGCGAGCGCGTGGCTTTGATGGGGCGCAGCGGAGCTGGCAAGTCGACGTTGCTCGGCCTGCTGCATGCCCAGCGCCCCGGCGATATTGCGCTGGTGCCCCAGGCCACTGCCCTGGTGCGTCCGTTGTCGGTATTCCACAACGTCTACATGGGCCGGCTCGACCGGCATTCGACCTACCGCAACCTCAAGACCCTGTTTCTGCCGGGTTCAGGCGAGATCGCCGAGATTTCGGCCGTGCTGACCCGCGTTGGGCTCGCAGAGAAGATGTTTGCGCAGGCCGGCGCCCTGTCGGGCGGCCAGCAGCAGCGCACGTCGGTCGCACGCGCGCTGTATAATGGGCGGCCAATCCTGCTCGGCGACGAAGTCGTCTCGGCACTCGATAACGTGCAAGGAGGCGAGATTCTGGGCCAACTGGCCAGCGCCCACGAGACGCTCGTGCTCGCGCTGCACGATGTGGAACTGGCCCTCGCCCACAGCAGCCGCATCGTCGTGCTGGAACAGGGCCGCAAGATCATCGACCAGCCGTCATCGTCGCTGCGCCCCAGTGACCTCACCACTTTCTTCGGCGGCCCGAAATGAGGTTGTCAGATCTGATCGGTGCCGGCGCACTGTCACGCGCCCTTGCCAACCGGTGGCGGCTGGCCGACGGCCCATCATCTCCAAGCTTCACGCGCACCAGCCTGCTGTTTCTCACCAGCGCCGTCGCGTGCCTCGTCATTGCCGATATCGCGATCACGGCACGGCATCCCTGGGCCGAACTGCAGCGTCTGATGTACGGCATCCTGCGCGCCGATTTCATGTCGGTCGAAGCCTGGAGCGTGGTGCTCACCGTTGCCTTCGCGGTGATCGGCGTCAGCATCGGCGCGACGGTCGGCCTCGGCCTCGCCGTGATCTACCCGAACTCCCGTGCGGTGCGTGTGATCGCGCTGGTGCTGCGGTCGATCCACGAACTGTTCTGGGCACTACTGCTGATCCAGGTGTTCGGCGTCGGCCCGGTGACGGGTATCCTGGCGATTGCCCTGCCCTACAGCGGCATCTTCGCCAAGGTGTTTGCCGAGATGATCGAGGAGGCGGACCTCTCGGCGGTCCGCGTGCTGCCGGTCGGCACGTCGACGATTTCGGCGTTCGTCTATGCCCGGCTGCCAGAACTCGCAGGGCGGTTCCGGACCTACACTCTTTACCGGCTGGAATGCGGCCTGCGCTCGACCCTGGTGCTCGGCTTCGTCGGACTGCCAACGGTCGGCTATCACCTCGAGAGCTATTTCAAGCAGGGCCATTACGCGCAGGCAGCGGCCCTGCTGGGCGTGTTCTACGTGCTGATTGGCACGCGGCGACTGTGGGCCCGGCCGGCGACGCTGCCGTTCCTGCTGATCGGCAGCATCCTGGTGCTGCCAGCCACCATCGGTGGCAGCTCGGCACTGGTCAATGTGGTCCGCTTCTTTGGCCATGACATCGTGCCGGCACCGCTTCGCGTGGGCGAGTGGACGGCGTGGTCGACGTGGAGCGCGCTCGGTGCCTGGTTCCAGCCGATCTTCGTCGGCCAGATCCTGCCCGGCGCCTGGAATACGCTGGTACTGTCGCAGATCGCCCTGGTCAGCATGGGCCTCCTCTCGCTGATCCTGTTTCCGTTGGTCTCGCGCCGGTTCTTTGGCCCGGCCGGACAAACCGCGGGCCGCGTCCTGCTGGTCGTAGTCCGCTCAACCCCCGAATACATGCTGGCCTATGTGCTGCTGCAGCTGATGGGACCGTCCATGTTGCCGGCGATCATCGCACTGGCCGTGCACAACGCCGGGATCGTCGGCTACCTGATGGGGCGGCATGCGGATGCGCTCGACTACCGGGCCGATGCGCCGACCGGCCTCAACCTCTATGCCTACGAGACCGTACCGCGGCTCTATGGCCAGTTTCTGGCCTATATGCTTTATCGCTGGGAGATCATCGTGCGCGAGAGCGCGATCTTCGGCATTCTCGGCGTGCGCACCCTCGGCTTCCACGTCGATGGCGCGATCTCGGAGCTGCGCTTCGACGTCGCTGTGGTGCTGATCATGGCGACGGTGCTGTTGTCGGCCGGCATCGATTGGATTTCACGCCGGCTGCGCAAATCGCTGCGCATTTCGACCCTGCCGACGCGGCTGTCGGATGGGCCCGTCTCGTCGGGCGATGTGCCAAGCGATGCAATCGGAATGAAACGCCCATGAAGTCCACTGGAACACCGGTCCTCAAGGATATCGTACTGGTCGGCGCGGGCCATGCCCATGTCGGCGTGCTGCGCAACTTCGGCATGGAGCCCATGCCCGGCGTCCGGCTGACGCTGATCACGCGGCACGTCGACACGCCCTATTCGGGCATGCTGCCCGGCATGATCGCGGGCTACTACAGCCGCGACGATGCACACATCGATACGGGTCCCCTGTGCCGCTTTGCCGGTGCGCGGCTTTACCACAGCGAGGTCACGGGCCTCGATCTCGCAGCGAAGACGGTGCTCTGCGACAATCGCCCGCCGGTGCCTTATGATGTGCTGTCGGTGAATATCGGCTCGACGCCGGCGGCCTCCGTCAGCGGCGTGACGGACCATGCGATTCCGGTGAAGCCGATCGATGGTTTTCTGGCCAGGTTCACGGCTGCTCGTGACCGTGTCATCGCACAGCGGGGACGCTCCACGATCGCGGTGGTCGGCGCGGGCGCAGGCGGTGTCGAGCTGATCCTGGCCATGCAGCGCCGCTTGATGCGCGACGTGGCAGCCGCTGGCGGGGACGCGGCCGCGCTCTCGTTCAAGCTCATCACGTCCAGCGCCGAGGTGCTGCCGTCGCTGCCGCCCGCCGTGCGGCAACGGTTCACGGCGATCCTGCGCGAGCGCAGCATCGAGCTTCTGGTTGGTAGTCGCGTCGAGGGGGTCGATGCCAATCTGATCCGGATCGCCGGCGGGCAGGCGATCAAGGTCGACGAAATCTTCTGGACCACCCGGGCCGCTCCCGCCGGCTGGCTCGCCGATACCGGCCTGCCGCTCGACGCGGACAGCTTCATCAAGGTCGGGTCGACGCTGCAATCTACGACGCACCCGGACGTGTTCGCGGCCGGCGACATCGCGACCGTGCAAGGCTATGCACTGCCCAAATCCGGGGTCTATGCGGTGCGCGCCGCCAAACCGCTGGCCGCCAACCTGCGCCGTTTGATCGCGGCCAAACCGCTTGTCACCTACAAGCCGCAGGGCGACGCGCTCTATCTCATCTCGACCGGTGAAGCGCATGCGGTCGGCACTCGCAACGGCATCATGATCGAAGGCGGCTGGGTGTGGACCTTGAAGGACCGCATCGACCGCCGCTTCATGGACAAGTTCAACCACCCGCCGGAAATGACGCAGGCGGCCAGCACGATCGAAACCGCCGTCGCCGACAAGGCCGCGATCAAGGAGATCTCGGCCTTGGCCATGCGCTGCGGCGGCTGCGGCGCCAAGGTCGGCGCGACCGTGCTATCGCGGGCGCTTGGCAGAATCGTGCCGGCGCCGCGCGACGACGTGGTGATCGGGCTCGATAGTCCTGACGATGCCGCCGTCGTCGATACCGGCGGCCCGCGCCTGTCCGTGCATTCGGTCGACTATTTCCGCGCCATCGTCGATGACCCTTATCTGTTCGGCAAGATCGCCGCCAACCACGCGCTCGGCGACATCTATGCGATGGGCGCCGAGCCGCAGACGGCACTTGCGATCGCGACCGTGCCCTATGGCATCGAGGCCAAGGTCGAAGCTGACCTGTCCGCCATGATGGCCGGAGCCAACGAGATATTGCGCGACGCGAACTGCGCGCTGGTCGGCGGCCACACCAGCGAAGGCGCCGAACTCAGCCTCGGCTTTTCGATCAACGGCCTCGTCGACCGCGCCCTCACGTTGCGCAAGGGCGGTTTGCAGCCCGGCAATGTTTTGATCGTATCGAAGCCGATCGGCACCGGCGCGCTGCTCGCAGCTGACATGCGCGGCAAGGCCAAGGCGCGGTGGGTGATGGCGGCGCTGGCGCACATGACACGCTCGAACCGGCGGGGGGCCGAGATCCTGCACAAATTCGGGGCAACGGCTGCGACCGACGTGACTGGCTTCGGCCTGCTCGGACATCTTGTGGAAATGGTTAAGGCCAGTAACGTCGACGTCACCTTGCAGTTGCACGCCGTGCCACTCCTGGAGGGGCTGCCGGAGGTCATGGCGCAGGGCATTTTCTCATCACTGCAGCCACAAAATGTGCGGCTCCGCCGGGCGATCGTCAACCTCGAGGCTGCGTCCGCGCACCCGCTATACCCGGCGTTGTTTGATCCGCAGACGGCGGGTGGTCTGCTGGCATCGGTGCCAGCGGCAATCGCGGAAGAGTGTGTCGCCGCATTGCGCGAAGCCGGCTATGCCCATGCGGCGGTCATCGGAAGGGTGGCTGCGAAATCCGACCGACTAGAATCAATCACCATCGCACTTGCCGGCGAGCCGCAGCAAACGGCGCAGGCGGGCAGCAAAGTCATTAAGGAGAAGCTCCGTGCGCACGAACCCGTTCAATGATGCCTGGGATTTTTTCTGGGGCAATACCCCTGATCATATTAACAATTTGGGCGGTGGACTGAGATATCTCTTCATCGTTATTTTCTGGGCGGCCCTGGCCGCCAGCATCTGGATCGCGCGCCGCAACTGGCAGCAGGATCCCGCCCAACGCACCAGCGAACATCTGTGGACCTATGGCATCCGCGTGCTGATGGGCTGCATGTGGTTCCAGGGCTCGCTGTGGAAACTGCCGCTACCACTGTCGGGTGGCCTGAAGTTCTGGCTCGAAGAGGAAATTCCGCACGCGGCCTTCCGCTGGCATGCTTGGCTGATCCAGCATGTGGTTGCCCCCAATCTCTACATTCTCAATACGCCGATCTTCCTGATCGAGTTTTGCATGGGGATCGCATTCATCCTGGGCTTCATGGTGCGCCCGGCTGCGCTGGTCGGCATTCTCTTTACGCTGCAGTTGTGGCTTGGCCTCTATCTGCATCCCCACGAGTGGCCGTGGCTGTACGCCTTCCTGATTTTCGTGCAGGCCTTCTTCATCATCCATCGGGCAGGCAACAGCCTGGGGCTCGATGCGCTGCTGGCACGCAACCCGGTCGGTCCGTTTGCCGGCGACGGGTTTGTCGCCCGCATGTACCGCCGGTTCGCCTGAGACCGGATGGTGGCAAAGGTAAAGCCGGCAGGAGGGGCGGCAGATCCGCCCCTCCTCGCCGACAAGCAGTTTGACCAGCCGTCGGTGTTCACCGCCGATGGACTGCTGCGGGAGGCACGCCGGCAAAAGCAGCTGCCCGCCTCACGCGTTCCCGCCGTCTGCGTCCTTGATCCCGACGGCGACATGGTGCGCCAGCTGAGTGCCAGCGGACGGGCCCGTCTCGACCCGGACTGGGCCTGCTACCACACGCAGCTGTACCGGCTGCACGAAGGCGGCATCGAGTTCGGGCTGGTCGGGTGCGCGGTCGGCGCGCCGTTCGCGGTCCTCGTCGCCGAACAGCTGTTTGCCGCCGGCTGCCGCCTGCTGATCAGCATCACGTCGGCGGGGCAACTGGTGGCGATGGGACAGCCGCCCTATTTCATCCTGATCGACAAGGCGTTGCGCGACGAGGGAACGAGCTACCATTACGCGCCGCCGGCTCGCTTCAGCCATGCCGCGCTCGGGTTGCTAGAGGCACTCGACGGCGCCTTTGCCGCAATGGCGGTGCCGGTCCACCGTGGCGGCACCTGGACGACGGATGCGCCGTTCCGCGAGACCGCAGCGGCGATCGAAGCGCGCAAGGCCGAAGGACTGCTCGCGGTCGAGATGGAGGCGGCAGCACTCTACGCCCTGGCCGCGGCGACGGGCCACCGCATCGTCTGCCTCGCCTTCGTCACCAACCAGATGGCCCAGGTCGCGAGCGACTTCGAGAAGGGCGAGGCAGACGGCTCCGTCGCAGCCCTCGCCGTCATCCGCGCCATCGCCGGCCGGCTGTCGCCCGGCGATGGCGACGCCGGTCGGCACTAGATCCCGCTGAACCAATTGAAGCCGCGGTCTTCCCAATATCCGCCAGGGCGCGTGTTGGTGACTTCGATCGCGACGATCTGCTTTGGCTGCTTGAAGCCGAGCTTGGTTGCCGCCTTGAGGCGGATCGGGAAGCCGAATGCCTTGTCGAGCGTCTGCCCGGCATACTTGGTGGTCAGCTGCGTTTGCGGGTGCAGCGCGGTCGGCATGTCGATGCCGCCGGTGTAGGTATCGGCGCAGCGGAACGCGACATAGGATGCGGTGAGGTCGGCGCCGACCCGCTCGAGCAGATGGCGCAGCGGCACGCCCGTCCACTCGCCGATGTAGTCCCAACCCTCGACGCAGACATGCCGGGTTCGCTGCGTGACATGGGGCATGGCATTGATGTCGCTCAGGGTTAGCGGTCGCTTGTCGGTGATCCGGCCCGCAAGTTCGAGCCGCCACGTGGCACCATCCACGTCGGGAACCTGATCGCGCGGGATGAAGGCGTTCCAGCGCGGCGGCTTGAGCACGGCCGAAGCAGGAAATTCCGGCGCGAGGCGCGTCGGCGAGAACAGGAATGCCTGCACCCGGTCATTCCACAGCGACATGCGCGAGAGCACACCCTGCACCGCGTCCTTGTTGGTAATGTCGCAGCCGGTCAGCATCGTCAGTGCACCAAGACTGATGCCGCCGCGCAGCAGCGTGCGACGTTCGATCGACCGCAGCAGGGCGCGGTTTTCGACGAGGATGCTCCGGTCGATGGGCCGTTGCGAACGCATCATGCTAGGGCTGGGGGTTTTCTCTGCCATGGTTCAGCTCCGCTCACCGGTTTTGTGCTTGTGGTCCGTATCGTGATCGTCTCCCTTGACCATGCCGACGATGGTCTTGGGCACCAGCAGTGCCAGTGCCACGTGCACGATCATGAACAGGACGATGCCGACCATGCACAGGAAGTGGACCCAGCGCGCGCCCTGGAAGGTGATGAACAGCTTGGCCAGGCCCTGGAACTGCACGGGTTTCCAGATGGCAAGGCCCGACATCACGACCAGCACGCCGAGGCACAGCACGCCGATATACAGCAGGCGCTGCACGTGATTGTAGACGCCGGTGTTGTGATCGAGCTTGAAGCGCAGGGCATCGTGGACGGCGCTGCGCACGCCGTCCACGGTGATCGGCAGGAACAGTCGACCGAACCGGCCCGATACGATGCCGTAGGTCAGATAGACGAGCCCGTTGATGACGAGCACCCACATGGCCGCGAAATGCCACTGCAGTGCGCCGTAGGCGCCATTTTGATACTTGTGCCAGGACACGTCGGGGTCGCCGCCGAAGGTGATCACCGGCGGGAAAATAAAGTCGAACAGGGGCGAGTCGTTGAAGATCCGCCAGCCGCTGCCGATCATGACGATCATCGCCGCCGCGTTGACCCAATGGGTGATGCGTATGATCAGCGGGTGCATGACCTTTGCAGAGGCTTGCGTTTCCGTTGCCAGAGATGCTGCTTGTTCCAATGGTGACGATCCTATGAGAAGCGCTGCAGAACCCATATTTTACTCAACAGGCGCTGAGCCAGTCATTTCAGGCCAGCTCGAACACATGCCGCATGACACTTTACTTTAGTTCGCGGATCGCAAGATCGTACCCGAGAACTGCCTCACGTCGCATGGCTTAGTGCCTGAGGCTTGCACAATCATCATCCAGGCCGGACGCTGCCCTATGGGACCCGGGCTCTCGAATCACATGCACACGTGACGTCGTCACTTGATCGTGAGTCCTTCATGTTCACGCGTTCGTGTTCAACGCCGCGCTCTTTTTGACACGACCGCAGGGGATGGATAAGCGAAGCAGTCGTGCGGATGGCATTCGGGTTGGGTCTGAAGGTATTGTATGTCGGTTGATAGATCTGGTGTCTGTGGAATTGCGGTGATGGCCAAGGCCTCAGCTGCTGGACGGACAAAGACCCGAATGGTACCGCCGCTCGCGCAGAATGAAGCGGCACAGTTCAACACGGCGTTCCTGCAGGATATCGCCGCCACGCTGATCAACGCCCAGCGGCATGCCGCGATCCAGCCGGCGATGGCTTATGCGCCGGCGGGCAGTGAAGCTTTCTTCCGCACCATCCTGCCGGCCGGCATCGAGTTGCTGGAAACCGTCGGACCAAATCTTGGGTTTTGCCTGCATCGTGCGGCAGAGACCCTGCTGGCTTCCGGCTATGGCACCGCATGCCTGCTGAACGCCGACAGCCCAACCATGCCGGTCGCCTATATCGTGACGGCGGCCACCCTTCTGGCGGCCGAAGGTGACCGCATGGTCATCGGCCCATCGACCGACGGCGGTTACTATCTGATAGGACTGAAACACGCCCACAAATCGTTGTTCGAGAGCATCGATTGGAGCACTGAACGGGTGTTTTCCCAGACGCTTGAACGAGCAAAGGCGATCAATCTGCCGGTTGTCACGTTGCCGACATGGTACGACGTGGATGACGGTGAAACGTTGCGTTTCCTTGCCACCGAGCTATTAGATGGCACGCTATTTCGCGCCCTCGGTCGCGAGGCATCGGCTGCCAGTGCGTCGCGGGACCTGCTGCGTCACCTGATCAAGACCGCCGGACTGGCCGAGCGGCTCGGCCTGCCCAAGCGGTTCGAAACACTCGCCAGTGCCAGCGGCGATGACGACCGCGCATGAGAGTTGCACCTGGGATAGCGGTCGCCCTCGACCGGCATGGCAACGCGCTGTGCCTGTCGGCTGTTGCCGCGGTGCTGGCGGCCGTGCTGCTCATCACGCCCACGATCCACAATGGGCCCGACGGATGGGTCATCGCCACATCGTTCCTCCTCGCCACGCTGTGCTGCGCGGCGGCCTGGACGCTGGTCGAGCGCATCGACCCGCGCACCGGCCTGATCATCATTCTCGTCACCGCATTCGCCATCCGCTTCGGCTACCTGTTCATCCAGCCCCTGCTGTCGACCGACATGTACCGCTATATCTGGGATGGCCGGGTGATCGCGGAAGGCATCAATCCCTACCGCTACATCCCGGCTGCCCCGGAATTGCAGTACCTGCGCGATCCCGTGATCTATCCGTGGATCAATCGCGCCGATTACGCGGTGACGATCTATCCGCCGATGGCGCAGATCTTCTTTTTCCTGGCAACCCGCTTCGGGCAAAGCGTGTTTTCCATGAAGGCTGCCATGGTCGGCTGCGAGGTGGTGATCATCGCGGGCCTGTTGTCGCTGCTGCGCACCTACGGCCAATCGCCGCTGAAGATTGTGGCCTACGCGTGGCATCCCCTGCCGATTTGGGAGATCGCGGGCAATGGTCATGTCGATGCGGTGATGGTGGCACTGCTGATTTTCGCCTTGGTTTTCTTCTTACGTGGCTCGGTGCTGCTGGCAGGCGTGATCGCGACCTGTGGCGCGCTGGTCAAGCCGACGGCGCTGCTGGCGCTGCCGGTGTTCTGGCGGCCCTGGAACTGGAAGCTGATGCTGGCCGTGCCGGTGACGATCGTTCTTCTCTATCTGCCGTTCCTGTCGGTTGGCACGGGCGTGTTAGGCTTCGTGCCGGAGTACATCACCGAGGAGAAGCTCGACACCGCCAGCGGGTTCCGTCTGGTTTTGATGATGCAGGCAATGTTCGGCACAATCCCGCATGCCACCACGATCTATCTCACACTTTCGGCCGTAGCCCTGATCGCGCTCGCGGTGGCCGCCGGCTTTCGCCGTGATCGTTCGAACCTCGCCGCCTTGCGCTGGCTGAACTGGCTGCTGATCGCGTTCTTGTTGCTGACGTCGCCGCACTATCCCTGGTACTTCCTGGTCCTGGTGCCGTTCCTCGTGCTGGCCCCCAGTGCCGGCGGCTGGATTTTCACCGCCGCGAGTGTGCTACTCTATGCCGATCACTACACGACCCACGACACCCGACAACTGGTGCTGACAGGGCTGATGCTGATTGCCCTTGCGTTCGATTACTGGCGCGGCTTCTTTACGCCAAGCTTGTCCCCTTACCTGACCCGAGAGGCCACATGACCGCCACCGTTGCCACGCGACCGCGCTATCACGAGATGGTCGACACCTTTGCGCCGGTGGCAGCCCAAAAGCCCGTCTGCCTCTATCTTGAGACCACCAACCGCTGCAACCTGCTGTGCACGACCTGCCCGCGCACCTACGAGGAACTCGAGCCGCCGGCGGATATGAGTTGGGAGTTGTTCACCCGCATCGTCGACCAGGTGCCCAACATCCAGCGCGTCGTGCTGCACGGGGTCGGTGAGCCGATGCTGGTCGCCGATCTGCCGCGCATGATCCGCTATCTCAAGGATCGTGGCGCCTACGTGCTGTTCAATACCAACGGCACCGTGCTGAACGCCAAGAACGGCAGGGCGATCTCGGAAGCAGGCCTCGACGAGTTGCGCGTTTCCCTCGACGCGGCCGACGCCAAGACCTTCAAGCTGATCCGCGGCAAGGACTACTTCAACCGCATCGTCAAGAACACGCGTGCGTTCCTGCAGCAGCAGCAGCGCGAGGGGCTCGACAAGCCACGCGTGTCGCTGTGGCTGACGGGCCTCAAGGAAACGGTCGAGCAACTGCCGGCCTTCGTGCGGGTCGCAGCCGACATCGGCGTCAAGGAAGTCTATCTGCAGCGCATGGTCTATTTCGAGGATAAGGCGATCGGCAATGCCCGCCCCGACCAGGCGCTGTTCGAGCGCATGTCGGCCGAGGAAGCAGGTCACCTGCACGAGGCGGTGGAAGTGGCGAAATCGCTCGGCATCATGTTCTCAGCCTCGGGCGCGACCGAGCCCGAAACCAGCGTCAAGCAGGCAACCGACGGCAATCCATGGTCGCTGTGCCGCCGCCCGTGGACGGTAATGTATTTCACCGCCAACGGCCGGGCGCTGCCCTGCTGCATCGCGCCGTTCTCGCAGCGCGGCTATGAGCACTACACGCTGGGGGATGCCACGCAGCAGACGCTGACGGAAATCTGGAACAGCTCAGCCTACCAGAAGTTCCGTACCGACCTCAAATCCGACACGCCGGCCGAGGCCTGCAAGAGCTGCGGCCTGCGATGGAGCCTGTAATTTCAGCGCTGCGCCCGCGTGTCGCGGCAATCGTGCCGGTGCTGAACGAGGCGGATGCAATCGGCGGCGTCGTCACGGGCCTCAAGGCCAACGGCGCCGACCTCGTCATCGTCGTCGACGGCCAATCGAGCGATGCCACGGCCCGCAACGCGCGGTCTGCCGGCGCAACCGTGCTGGTGGAGGCGCGCCGGGGCTATGGCCGCGCCCTGATGACCGGCATCGAGGCGCTGCCCGACGACATCGAGGTCGTACTGTTCTTCGACGGCGATGGCACCGACCGCACGGACCTGGTGCCACAGGTACTCGCGCCCATCATCGAGGGCGCGGCCGACTATGCACAGGGGACACGGCTGCGGGGCGAGCGGGAACCCGGCAGCCTCGGGCTGGCGCAAGTGGTGGCCGGGCACCTCGCAGGCCTGCTGATCTTGCTGTTCTATCGCACCCGCTTCACCGACATGTCGCCGTTCCGGGCGCTGCGCCGTGACACGCTCGCTGGGCTCGGCATGCAGGAGGCGACGTTCGGCTGGAACCTCGAAATGCAGATGCGGGTGGCGGCACGCGGCCTGCGTGTCGTGGAAATCCCAGTCGGGCAACGCAAGCGCCAGGGCGGCGTTTCAAAGGTCTCGGGCGATCTGCGCATTGCCGTCCGCGCCGCCTGGATCATCGGCACCACGTTCTGGCGCCTCGCCCGCACCTTGCCGCGCGCAAAGCGGAGCGAGATGGAGGCCGGCACGACCGGCCCCAGACCCCGGCCGCGGGACTATCACTCGTCACTGGGAACAATGGTCGATTAGAGCCGCAGCCGAGCGTGCGGCCAACGAACGGATCGGCGCTGGCGACTCCGGCAGGGCTCGAACCTGCGACATCTCGCTTAGAAGGCGAGTGCTCTATCCAGCTGAGCTACGGAGCCTGCGCGACGTCGGCTATAGCACGCTCTGCGGCCGCTTGCCGAGCTGTAACATCGGCAGCCGGTCGAGGCACCCGCAACGACGGCTGGCCGTGAACCTTGCCCTCAACTGCATGGCCCAGCGCGGCCAAGAACCGGTTTGGCGGCCATCAGCCTCGGCCCGCTGCCCGCCAGGATCTCGCCCCGCCCCACATAGTTATTCTCGCGCGGCATCACGATCACCTCGGTGACGCCCGGCAGCAGGGCTGCCGCCTCCACGTAAGACTGCGGCAGGGCAAAGACTTTATCGCGGTTGGCAAGGTCATGCATCTTGCGGAACTCGACGATCGTATAGGGCACGCCCAGTTTCAACGCGATCCGCCGGCCGGCTTCGATTTCCGGCACGTCGGTCGGTGCCAAGTCGCCGGCCTTCAACCGCGCATCCCCCTGCCAGCGCTCACCCGGCACCACCTGCGACGTGCGCTCCGACGTCAGGAACGCCGGCGGACGACGCAGCGCGCCGGCATTGATCAGCTCCTCCCAGACCACGAGATTGTTGTGCGCGATGACGCCCGTCACCGTGTCGCGGCCAATACTGCCGTCGGCCCGCATCTGATCTTCGATCTCGTGCACGAGATCGAAGAGCTCGCGCATCTGCGCGCCCGTGCGCGGGCCTGCAGCGCCCGAGGGATGATGCAGGTTGTCGATGCGGATGTAGTTCGCGCCCAGCAGGAAGGCGTTGACGATGCCGCGCGCGAGCCGCTCTTTCACCGCCTTGTGGGTGATGTCGAGGATGCGGCTTTCGCTTTTGTCGATGCTCCAGCTGCCGGTGGTGCCGAGTTTCACTTTGCCGGCCAGCGCGTCGCAGTCCGGGCCTTTGTCGCAGTGGCCGCCGACCAGATAGACGCTGACCCTGGCACCGAGGTTTTGGATTGCCTTGATGTAGCCCCGCACCTCGTCGGCCGGCAAGGCAAGGGGATCGATCTCGACCACCTGCCCCTTGCGGAACGACGACAGGGGCAGCTTGTTCTCGATCGCGGGATACAGGCCGGTGAAGGCGAAGCCCCCGGTTCCGGGCGGCTGCAGGCAGGTCTGCGCCCGCGCCTGGGCAGCACAAATCGCGAGCACGCAGGCGGCAGTAGCGCACAATATGGATCGGGCAGCGGCCATCGGGAACTCTCAAGCTTGGCCAGCGGGACGCACGCTCCTCACTCGGCAGCCCAACTATGCCGGATGTGTGGCCGTCCACAGCATCGAGGACGCCTTATTGACCTGAGCCCCCACTCCTCACCCCGCGCCGCGCTTCTTGCGCAGGCCTGCCCAATAGTCGAGGCGCTTGCGGATTTCGCGCTCGAAGCCGCGCTCAGGGGGCGCATAGAGTTCGGGTCGCGGCATGCCATCGGGGAAATAGTTCTGGCCGGAAAACCCGTCCGGCTGATCATGATCGTAGGCATAGCCGTCGCCATAGCCTTCGTCTTCCATGAGCTTCGTCGGCGCATTGAGAATGATCTTCGGTGGGGGCAGCGAACCGTGCGATTGCGCGAGCTTCAGCGCCCGCTTGTAGGCCACATAGGCCGCGTTCGATTTCGGCGCGGTCGCGAGATAAATCGTCGCCTGGGCGAGCGCCAATTCGCCCTCTGGCGAACCCAGGAAATCGAAGGCGTCCTTGGCGGCGAGTGCCTGTGCGAGGGCCTGCGGATCGGCCAACCCGATGTCCTCGACCGCCATGCGCACGAGGCGACGGGCGATGAACAGGCGGTTTTCACCGCCATCGAGCATGCGCGCCAGATAGTAGAGGGCAGCATCGGGATCGGAGCCGCGCACGGACTTGTGCAGGGCGCTGATCAGGTTGTAGTGCCCCTCGCCGCCCTTGTCGTAGAGGGGCGCGCGGCGCTGCACCAGCTTGGCGAGCGCATCGCGGCCGAGCGGCGTCGCACCCGCTTTCACCGTGGCGAACACCTCCTCGGCGAGGTTGAGAACGCTGCGGCCGTCGCCATCGGCCATGGCCTTCAGCGCGGCACGGCCATCGGGCGCGAGCGGCAGCGGCCGCTGCTCCTCGCGTTCGGCGCGGGCGAGCAACTCTTCGAGCGCCGCATCGTCGTGGCGGTTAAACACCAGGACGGCGGCCCGCGACAGGAGGGCAGCGTTCAACTCGAAACTCGGGTTCTCGGTGGTGGCGCCGACCAGCGTGATCGTGCCGTCCTCCATGTGGGGGAGAAAACTGTCCTGCTGCGCGCGGTTGAAGCGATGGATCTCATCGATGAACAGCAGCGTGCCACGGCCGGTTTCGCGACGCGCTTTGGCCCGATCGAATGCCTTGCGCAGCTCGGCGACGCCGGAAAAGATCGCCGACATCTGCTCGAACTCGAGCGCGGTTTCCCGGGCCAGCAGCCGGGCCACCGTGGTCTTGCCGCAGCCAGGTGGCCCCCACAGGATCATGGATTGCAGCCGGCCGGCCGCCAGCATGCGCGTGAGCGAGCCGTCCGGCCCGACGATCTGGGCTTGACCGGTCACGTCGGCCAGACGCCGCGGGCGCAGCCGATCCGCCAGCGGGCGAGCCGCGTCCGCCCCCATGCCGGCTGCTTCGAACAGATTTGTCATGGCCGCATCGTAAGGCGGCCGCACAGGCGAGGGAAGCTCGGGCGGCGACCAACTGGATCAGGCGAACAAGAAGTCGCTTGCGGTAATGCTCGCCCCATCCACGTTCAGAAGCGTGATCGTCGTGCCCGACAGGGCGCCGCCGGTGAAGGAAACGAGCCCTGCAGGGCCACCACCAACTTGTATTGCACCACCGATCGAGGCGGCGCTGTAGCCAAGCCCGACGATATCGATATGGTCGACTCCACGCACGAAATCGACGATCGTATCGGCGCCTGAGTTTCCGGCCACGTAGCCGAAGCGATCCGCCCCGCCGAAGCCGATCAGCGTATCGTTGCCTGCGCCCCCGATGATGAGATCGGCAAAGGTTGAACCATAGAGAACGTCCGCCCCCGCCGCGCCATCGAGCGTCAGGCCGACCGAATTGTTGTTGCCAAAGATCGTGTTGTCACTTCCATTGCCGCCGGCGCTGGTGACGCCGCCGTACACCAGCAGTTGCTCGACGTTATCGGACAAAATCGCAACATTATAATTCGCATAGAGAGTCTCAAATCCCTCGCCAGCTCCTTCGAGGATAATGTCCGAAACGGAAGTTGAGTAATACTGATCATTACCCGCACCGCCGACCAGCTGATTTGCACCGTCGAGTCCCTGGATGATATCGTTGCCAGTTCCACCGTTCAAGGTATCGGCTTGATTTGAACCCACCAACCAGTCGTCTCCATCTCCACCGCTCAGCGTCACGCTGTTGGTCGAATTGTTGCCAAACAGGTTGTTGTTGCCGCCGTTCCCTGTGACAGTGCTGCCGTCACCATACAGCACCACCTGCTCGACATTGTCGGACAAGACGACATCGGCTTGCGCATAGATCGTATCGAACCCACCATTCGCACTCTCTACAACGACGTCACCCTGTTCAAAGATATAATAAACATCGTTGCCAGCGCCACCCGTCAAGGTATCCTCGCCATCGGTTGAGTAAAATGCTTGCAAAATATCGTTATCATCTCCGCCATTTATGTTGTCGGCATAATTCGAACCATAAAATATGTCATCGCCACCGTTTCCTATTAGTGATACGCCGCCAATATGGAGACTGCCGTAGAGAACGTTAGCGGTATTATTGCCCGTAAGTACAAGCCCGGCTGCCGAACCAATCGCCAAGAGCTGCTCAGCGTTCGCAGATATCGTATAGCTCACAGAACTGTAGATGGAGTCCGTGCCCGACTCCAAAGCTTCGGAAACAACATCTCCGGCACTGTCCACGTAGTAGATATCGTCGCCAGCGCCTCCAACCAGGCTATCGGCGCCGGCACTGCCAAACAGCACGTCGCCCCCACCCCCACCGATCAGCGTGTCATTGCCGGCGCCCCCGGTCAGCGCGTTGGCCGCGGCATTGCCGGTGATGCGGTCGGCGCCGCTGCCGCCAACGGCATTCTCGATGATGCTGCCGCGGGCGATCGAAATGTTGTTAGTCTGGCCGCCGACGTCCGACTGCGCCGTTTCGTTCAAATCGATGCGCTGGTTGGCGCCATAGCCCGACAGGTCGAGCGTATCGATGCCGCCGTTGTCGAACAGCGTGAGGGCGGGTGCACTTCCGCCGTAGATCGCATCGTCGAAATGGTAGATCAGTCCACCAACCGTTGCGGTGTTGATATTCGAATTGAATCCGTACACCGTGTCACCGGTGCGCGTCGTGGTCGACAGGCCGTAGAGATTGCCGATAGCAATGATATCGGCCAACTGCGGCGAGAGCACGTAATCGAACGATCCGGTTCCTGCTTCATTCTGCGCGAAGTATGACTGGATCGATACGGCCCAGCTGTCGTTCGCATACAGGTTATCGACGCCGAAAGTGGCTGAGCCGTTATAGGGACCGGCGTGGCCGAGACCCAGCGCGTGGCCGATCTCGTGAATGTAGGTTTGCAGCGTATAACTGTTGAGCCCGGTCCGGCCGCCGTTCCAGTCCGAGGAAATCACAATCTGTGCGGACGAGCCGTTGGCGGTCGCGTAGGCGTCGTTGGACCCGGAGTTGGCGAACGTGATCTGCGCCGCGCCGGTAGTTTGCACGAAATTGAAACCGCCCACGTCATCCCAGGACTGCAGGGCGACCCTGGCCAGGTTCTGTTGGGCTGCAGTGAGACCTTGCAGGTTATAGGTGATCGTCGGCGTCGAAAATTGATAGCCGTTGCCATTCCAGGAGCCGACCGCCAGATAATCGGCGACTTGATCGAGCGTCAGCGCAGCGCTCGTCTGATAGGCCGTGATCCGATAGTTGCCGGTATCATTATTTTGAAATTGCGACGCATCGAGGAAATGGGTGCCCGTCGTCGTTGCGGTGAAGGTGATCTGGGAATTGGGATTGTAACCGGGTTCGACATCGTCGTTCGTTGCCAATTGTACCCCTGACGCGTTGAAGAGCGTCAAAAGCGGATCGGACAACGTTGTGCCGTCGAGCGTGAAGACGTATTTCTGGCCAGCCACCAGATTGACGCGGAACCAGTCATGATCGCCCAGGAAATCAATCGTACTCGTGACAGCGGTGCCGAACGTCGTGATCGCAGCGGTGGTCGCCGCGCTCGCGGGGATGTCCATCGGTACTGACCCCTGATCGGTGGAGAATAATGAACGCTCCACACCGCATCATCAGCGTGGTCTTGCTACTAGCCGCAGCGACCATAGCAAGCCGGCCCTAACCACCACTTGGCGACGGCGTTGGCATTTATCTCAAGTTTCAGGAAATTTGCGTGCAATGCCTTGGAATGAAAGCCCGCGATTAGAAAACTCCGAAGAATTTATTTGCAGATATCACACGCGCACCGTGCAAAACCACACCGCTTCAGCGCTGTGGCTTCAACGCGCGACACGCGTGTTCGATAGGTATGGCATCAGCGCTGGTGCCGCCCCACCCCGTCCGCGCGACGAACAGATGCCGGCCGCACATCACCCCTTCTTGGCGGCCTTGCGGGCGGCATAGCGGGCATCGCGGATGGCCTTCTGCTTGGCCTCAAGCTCTTCCTGGGCACGAATCTGCGCCTCATAGGCTTCCTGCTCGGCCACCTTGCGGGCCTGCTCGTCCGCCACACGTTTCGCTTCCGCCTCCACTTCGAGCCGTTGTTTTTCCAGGCGGGCGGTTTCCCGCCGCACCTGACGCTCAGCCTCGATGCGCACGCGCTCCGCCTGTCGTGCCTCGAACTCCGGATCGCCGGGGCCGGGCTTCGCCTTGAACTTCTCCAGCGCCGCCTGTTTGGCCTTCTGGGCGCTACTCAAGCGATCGTTGAAATTGGGAATCTTGAAGCCGCTCATTAGTCGGGAAACTCCGTCCGTCCTGTTGGTTTCACACTGTTGGTCTTATTCGGCAGCACGCTTGTGAGCCGCTTGATACTGGTCGATGCGCTCTTCGATAACGTGGCGGAAGTTGCGGATCAGCCCTTGCACGGGCCACGCGGCCGCCTCGCCCAGCGCACAAATCGTATGCCCTTCGATCTGCTTCGTCACGTCAAACAGCAAGTCAATTTCGCGTTTTTCCGCTTGGCCCTTGGCCATGCGCTCCAGCACGCGCCACATCCAGCCCGTGCCTTCGCGGCATGGCGTACACTGGCCGCAGCTCTCGTGCTTGTAGAAATAGGCGATGCGGGCGAATGCCTTGATGATGTCGGTCGACTTATCCATCACGATGATGGCGGCCGTGCCCATGCCACTCTTCAGCTTAGACAGCGTGTCGAAATCGAGGGTCAGATCCTGGCACTGGGCGGCCGGCAGCAGCGGCATCGACGAGCCACCCGGGATGACGGCCAGCAGGTTATCCCAGCCGCCGCGCACGCCGCCACAGTGCCGGTCGAGGAGTTCGCGAAGGGGGATTCCCATTTCCTCTTCGACGACGCAGGGCTGGTTCACGTGGCCGGAAATCTGGAACAGCTTGGTGCCGGTGTTGTTCGGCTTGCCTAGGGCAGAAAACCAGCCCGAGCCGCGCCGCAGGATGGTTGGCACCACGGCGATGCTCTCAACATTGTTGACGGTGGTCGGCGCACCGTAGAGGCCGACGTTGGCCGGGAACGGCGGCTTGAGGCGCGGCTGGCCCTTCTTGCCTTCGAGGCTTTCGAGCATCGCGGTTTCCTCGCCGCAGATGTAGGCGCCGGCGCCGTGATGCAACACCACCTCGAGATCCCAGCCGTGGATGTTATCCTTGCCGATCAGCCGGGCGGCGTAGGCTTCATCGACGGCTGCCTGCAGGCGTTCGCGCTCGCGAATGTATTCGCCGCGCAGGTAGATGTAGCAGACGTGCGCCCGCATGGCATAGCAGGCAACCAGCGCGCCCTCGATCAACACATGCGGTTCGTGGCGCATGATCTCGCGGTCCTTGCAGGAGCCGGGCTCGCTCTCGTCGGCGTTGATCACGAGGTAGGAGGGCCGCGTGTCGGCCTTGGGCATGAAGCTCCACTTGAGGCCGGTCGGGAAGCCAGCACCACCGCGCCCGCGCAGGCCCGACGCCTTGACCTCGTTGATGATCCAGTCGTGCCCCTTGTCGATGAACTCTTTCGTGCGCTCCCAGGTGCCCCGCGCGCGGGCACTCGCAAGGCCCGCATCCTGGAAGCCGTAGATGTTGGTAAAGATGCGGTCTTTGTCAGCGAGCATGGGGTGGCTTTCATGGCGCAATCACTGGTCCGCCGGTGTCCTAGCACACTGGCGCCACGGCTCAAGGCGGCAACTGTGACGCGGGCCCTGGTTGTGGAACTGCATCGCCGATGCGTGACGAGTTCAGGGCGCCATACTATACCAAGCACATGTCAATGATCGACGCCGATAATCTGCGACGGCTTCCGGCGGCTGATCGATTGAAGTTGATGGGACAGCTTCGGGATTCGCTAGAATCCGAATTAGATGCGGCACAACTTTCCAGCGCGCGACTGCAAGAACTCGATCGGCGTGTCGATGCGCTCGATAGCGGGGCATCGGTCGGTTCACCATGGCATGTAGTTCGCTGCCGAATGACGGGCAGGCGTTGACTGCAGACATCATCGTCCAGCCTGAGGCAGAGGCGAATCGGGTATTTGCCCGTATTGCCCAGGCACCTTAGCAGGCCCGTTTGGTGCACAAGGATGTCAGACGCACACAGCTGAGGCGTTTCCCCTATCGCGTTCTCAATGTTCCGCGACACGACAAGGTCGATATCGTGGCGGTCCGCCACGAGCGACGCGACCCAAAGGTGTTTCAAACGCGTGCCTGTGGATTCGACCCACACGACGACTGAAACGTCCCTGCTACCCGCCGCGCTGCGCCTGCGACCAGGCAATTCCGGCCGCAACCGCGCCCAGCAATCCGCCCCACAGCAGGCTCGTTTCCATCGACTGGTTGAGCACAAAGCGCTGCAGCACGAAAAAGAACACGGCTGCCAGCCCGCCATGCACTGCGATGTAGCCCCACCGCCCGCCCGGCATCACAGCTTCGCCTTCACAAAGTCCGCAAGCGTCGTCGGTCCGCCGACCGGGCATGACGCCTGCCGGCCGATCTGGGAGCCGGGCTGCGGCGGGTGGCCGGAGGTAAAGCCATCGAGCACGCGCTCCAGCAGTTCAGGGGTGAGATCTTCGTAGGTATCCTTGAAGATCTGCACCATCGGCGCGTTGGCGCAGCTGCCCAGGCACTCGACTTCCTCCCAGGAAAAGTCGCCGTCGGCGCTCAGGTGGTGGGGATCGTGGTGGATGCGCTGCCGGCACGTCTCGATCAGCTGATCTGCGCCGCGCAGCAGGCACGGCGTCGTGCCGCACACCTGAACGTGGGCCTTCTTTCCCACCGGCGACAGCTGGAACATCGTGTAGAACGTCGCAATCTCATAGACGCGGATGAACGCCATATCGAGCATGCCCGCCACGTAGCGGATCGCCGGCTCCGTGCACCAGCCTTCCTGCTCCTGGGCGCGCCACAGCAGCGGGATCACGGCGGATGCCTGCTTGCCCGGCGGATACTTGGTGATCGTAACCTTCGCCCATTCCAGGTTGGCGGCTGAGAAGGCGAACGAGCGCGGCTGGTCGGGATGCAAACGGCGCACGGACATCGGTGGACGACCTCATGGCAAAAGACGGCGCCGAGGCTGCCGCTCGAGCGGGGCTTGAGCAGGCGGGCGCAAGGCAAAGGTTCGAGCGCTGCTTAGGCCGATCCTCACTTCGTGACAAGCGACCCGACATCACGAGCCCTGACCGGTCCACCGAGCAGCCAAGGCGCCGCATGTTCCAGATGGAACCATGGTTGCATTCCTGGCCCCATTCCCTGTAGAACCGGCACTGAAACGCGTTCACGCAATGGCTGCCGCTTGTCGAGCTCAAGCGGCGTCCCCATGTGCGCGTCAACAGTCCCGTCCGCACAATCGAGGCCCGCGACCCCTGATGTTCATCTCCCCTGCCTTTGCCCAGGCTGCCGGCTCCGGCCCCGATCCGCTGATCAACATGCTCGTGCCGTTGATGATGATCCTGCCGATCTTTTATTTCCTGCTGTGGCGGCCGCAGCAGCAGCGCGTGAAGCAGCATCGCGAGATGATCGATGCGGTGAAGCGCGGCGATAAGGTGGTGACCTCCGGCGGCATCATCGGCACGGTGGTCAAGGTCTTCGACGAGGGCGAGGTGGAAGTCGAGATCGCAAAGGACACGCGCGTGCGCGTGCTCAAGGGCGCCATTTCCGACGTGCGCAACAAGAGCGAGCCAGTTAAGGCCGCTTGATTTATCAGCGCCCGGCGGCCGGCTCCCCATTGGGCGGTCGCCGGGCGCAATCAAAAAAGAGTGAGCCGCCATGCTGCATTTCTCCCGCACCAAGATCTACGCGATCCTGGCGATCTGCCTGTTCGGGCTGCTGGCCAGCCTGCCTAATTTCCTGTCGCAGTCGACGCTTGACCGGTTCCCAAACTTCCTGCCGAAATCGAAGATCAACCTCGGCCTCGATCTGCGTGGCGGCGCGCACATTCTTGCCGGCATGGATACGGAAGAGTTGCGCCGCGATTGGTTGGAAAAGATCCGCGACCAGGTGAACAGCGCACTGATCAAGGACAACATCGCCCGCAACACGTCGATCGTGAATGGCGCGGTTTCGGTGCGGGTGACCAAGCCCGAAGATCTGGAACCGGCATTCAAGACGCTGCGCAGCCTGCCGCAACCGATCGCGGGCGCCGCGCTTACCGGCTCGACCGCGGTCGACTTCGACGTCACGCGCGACGGCACCGACGGCGTTGTCATCAAGCCGACCACCGCAGGCATGATTGCGCGCGTCTCATCGGCAATCAGCAGCGCATCCGAAATCGTGCGCAATCGCTGCGACCCCGGTGGAAACAAGGAAATGGTGGTGCAGCGCCAGGGCGCGGACCGCATCCTGCTGCAGGCACCCGGCATCGAGAACGTCAAGGAAATCGAGTGGTGCTTCGATGTGGCAAAGCTCACATTCCACCTGTTGCACCCGAGTATCAGCCCGGAGGATGCGCGTGCCCGCATCCCGGCCGGTTACAAGATCCTGCAGGGACGCGATGGCGGCGAGTATCTCGTCAACAACCGTGCCCCCGTCACCGGCGAGATGCTGACCGACGCCCAGCCGGGCTTCGACCAGCGCAACAGCCAGCCCATGGTGACCTTCCGCTTCAACCGCCAGGGCGCCTCGATCTTCGGCAAGCTGTCGTCCGAGAACGTGGGCCGGCCATTCGCCGTGGTGCTGGACAACAAGGTGATCACGGCGCCCGTAATCCAGACCCCCATTCTCGATGGCTCGGGCCAGATCACCGGCAGCTTCACCGTCGAGGAAGCCGGCAGTCTCGCAACGAACCTGCGTTCCGGCGCGTTGCCGGCCAAACTCTCGATCGTCGAACAACGCGTCGTCGGTGCAAGCCTCGGCGCCGACTCGATCCTGGCCGGCCAGCGCGCAGCCATCATCGGCGCCCTCGCCGTCATCGCCTTCATGACATTTGCCTACGGCCTGTTCGGCATCTTCGCCGTGATCGCCGTTGCCCTCAACGTGCTGCTGATCGTCGCCGTCATGTCGCTGCTGGGCTCGACGCTGACCCTACCCGGCATTGCCGGCATCGTGCTGACGATCGGCATGGCGGTCGATGCCAACGTGCTGATCTACGAGCGCATGCGCGAAGAGTTGCGCAACGGCAAGTCGACGGTGGCAGCCCTCGATGCCGGCTTCGACCGTGCACTGTCGACCATCGTCGACAGCAACCTGACCACACTGGTCGCCGGTATCGTGATGTTCGCGCTCGGCTCGGGCCCGATCCGCGGCTTTGCCATCACGCTGTCGCTGGGTATCTTCACCACCGTCTTCACGGCGTTCACCGTCACCCGGTTGCTGGTCGCGTGGTGGCTGTCCCAGCAGAAGGACCGCAAAATCGCAACCCCCATCTCCTTCAGCCCGGCGAGGCAGTATTGATATGTTCAAGGGCATCGATTTTTTTCCGCACGGCACCAAGTGGGACGTCGTCGGCAAGCGGTTCTGGTTCGTCGGACTGTCGTGTATGCTCGCCCTGGTGTCGGCAATCCTGATCTTCGGCCGCGGCCTCAACTACGGCGTCGACTTCAAGGGCGGCGCGCTGATCGAGGTGCGCTCGAACTCGGCCGATCTCGACGTCGGCACCTTGCGCGAGAAATTGAACAAGCTCGGCCTCGGCGACGTCCAGGTACAGGCAGTGGGTGGCGCCAAGGATGCACTAATCCGCATCGCAGCTCAGGCCGACGAGAAGACCCAGGGTGCAGCCAACATCAAGGTCCGCGAGGCGCTCGGCGAGGGCATTAGCATCCGCCGCGAGGAGGTTGTCGGCCCAGCCGTATCGGCCGAATTGAAGCGCACCGGCATCATCGCCGTCGTTGTCTCGATGCTTGGCATCTTTCTCTACGTGTGGTTCCGCTTCGAGTGGCAATTCGCGGTCGCAGCCATCGTCGCGCTCATCCACGACGTGTTCATCACGACTGGCATGTTCTCCGCGCTCTGGCTGGAGTTCGACTTGACGGTGGTGGCAGCATTGCTGACGCTCGCCGGTTACTCCATCAACGACACCGTTGTGGTGTTCGATCGGATCCGCGAAAACCTGCGCAAATATAAGAAGATGCCGCTGGTCGAGCTAATGAACCTGGCGATCAACGAAACATTGTCACGCACAATCCTGACCTCGGTCGTGACATCCCTCGCGGTACTGGCGCTCTATCTGTTTGGCACCGAAGTCATCCACGGCTTCTCGTTCGCGATGCTGTTTGGCATTCTGATCGGCACCTACTCGTCGATCTTCGTCGCAGCCTCGATGCTGCTGGCCTTCGGCGTCAAGCGCGACGGATGGACCGGTGACAAGGTGCCAGCCGGTGCCGCCAGCGCAACGGCCACTGCAAAAAAGTAGCGGGCAACCGAATGCCCACGGAACAGCCGCCGCCGACCCCAGCTGTTTTCAGCGGCCACTTCCCAGGCCGGGCGCCGATCGATGCCTACGGCAACGGCGGCTTCCGGTTCGCCGGTATGAGCCATCGTGGATCAATCCTGTGCCTGCCCGGCGGCGTGTTCGCCTGGGACGTGGCCTCGCCGAGCGAACTCACGATTGCCGCACTCGCCCGCGCGCTCGCTGCCCTGGAGCGTCCGCACTTCCTGCTACTGGGCACGGGCCGCAGCCAGGTGTTTCCCGCCCTCGACGTCAGGCGCGCGTTCGAAGCCAAGCTAGTTGGGTTCGAGATCATGGATACGGGGGCTGCGGCGCGCACCTACAATGTGCTGCTGGCCGAACAGCGGCCGGTATCAGCTGCTCTCCTCGCCGTATCGTGACCACGCCGGCGATGGCATCGCGGCCGGCCGCAGCCGGCGACGACATCGTGCGGATCGCCGCCCGTGCCCACGAGCGTGACCGCTATCTGGCAGCGCTTCTTGCACCCAAGGCGGCGCGCAGCGACCTAATCGCACTTGCTGCCTTCGCCGGCGAGATCGGCCGCATCCCGGCATTCGTCACCGAGCCGATGATGGGCCGCATCCGCCTGCAATGGTGGCGTGAGCGGCTGGAAAGCGGCACCAGCGGCGGTCACCCGGTTGCGGATGCGATCCTTGCCACGATGGCGCGGCATAAACTCTCCGTCGAGCAACTCATGCCCCCGATCGAGGCCCATGAAGACAGTCTCACCACGCGCCCTTTCGCCGACGATGCAGCCCTGCTGCACTACCTCGACCGGATCGACGGCACGCTGTTCGATATCGCAGCGCGGGTCGTTCGTGCACGCATCGATCAGTCGTTCATCGAGAACGCCGCCCGCGCCTACGGTTTCAGCCGTCTGCTGCTCGAAGTGCCGGCGACCCGTGCCCACGGCCGGCTGCTGGTGCCGGTCAGCCGCCTTGCCGACCAACCCCTGATCGACGAGCAACAACTGCGCATCGCCGCGGCCGATCTTGCGACCCTTGCCCGCGCACATCTGCAGGCCTGCGTTGATGCACTGCAGCAACTGCCGCGATCGTCGCGCGCGCCCTTCCTTCCGCTCGCACTGGTGCATCCCCACCTGCAACTCAACACATCCGCACAGAGGTCGACAGCGGCGGCTCTTGAGGTTAATCCTCTGCGGCGCGTCTGGCGATTGCTGCACTGCAGCTGGACCGGTCGCCTGTGAGGACGATGTCGTCAGCCGAGACGAAACGGGGTTTCGAACATGGCAAGCAAGGCAAGCCTCCGATCGGGAGGGTGGACGGCCCTGTTCACGGTGCTGGTGTTCCTGGCTGCGCACACCAGTGCCCATGCCGCAGAACCCCAGATCAGCTGGCGCGTCGAAAATTCCTTCCGCTTCTTCGATGATCCAGCCAGCACCGAGATGCATCGCGCCACGTTCCTCGATCTGAGCGAGGAAGAGCGCCGCACGCCGATTCTGTCGGCCGAGCGGGCCTTGGCGCGCCGCTTGAGCGACGGCTGGGCGAGCACCGTCGTCGGCAAGACCTGCTGGGACATCAAGCGCAACCGGCACCTGTGCCCGGATGGCAGTGTCTACATCAACCCGAAAAGCCATGTCGTCATCGTCGAGCTGCGCGGCATCGAAGATGCGTCGTCGGTCGAGTGCACATGGCTGACCGCCCCCCGCGCCAGGAACCAGGGCCGCGGCAAGGCCGTCACCAAGCTGTGCAGCGAGCCGCTCAGCATCGAGGTTGCCTATCCCGGCAGCACCGGCATTGCGGTCGAGGTCGGCGGGCAGGAAATCGCCCATGTGAACGTGAAGATCACCGACTTGCTGATCGTTGGCATGGGCGACAGTTTCGGTTCCGGCGAAGGCAATCCCGATATCCCCGTGCGCTTCTCGCGCGAGAGGGCCGCCGATTACGGCGATGCGAAGAAGGATGTATCGCTGGCCGGCTATCCGGCGCGCGTCGGCGACTGGAGCCAGATCGGCGACAACAAGTTCATCGAAGAGAACGCCCGCTGGATCGATCAGGCGTGCCATCGATCGCTCTATTCGCATCAGCTGCGTGCCGCCCTGCAGCTCGCCATCGAGGACCCGCACCGCGCCGTGACGTTCGTTGGCGCCGCCTGCTCGGGCGCCGAAGTCACGACCGGCCTGTTCTTGCGCTACAAGGGTAACGAGTGGGTGCCGAACCCGCCTGATCTGTCGCAGATTTCAGCCGTGGCGGAAGCCCAGTGTGGGGGGGCGGAGGCGCCGCTGCATGATCTGCCCGAGGCCTACCACATCAATGGCCGCATTCCCGATCTGCAGGGCGGCCTCGTGCTGCGCAAGTGCGACCCCGACAAGGCACGCAAGATCGATCTGGTGCTGGTGTCGATCGGCGGCAACGATGTCGGATTCGCGCGCCTCGTCGCCAATGCCGTCCTCGCCGACCAGTCGAGCTTGCGCAAGTTGGGCGGGTGGTTCGGCCAGGTGCATACGGCGGCACAAGCCGGGCCCCAGCTCCAGCAACTGCAGGACCGCTACAAATCCCTCAACCGGGCGATGCACAACATCCTGCATCTGCCCTGGGACGAGAACGACCGCGTGATCCTCACCGCCTACCCCGGCCTCGCCATCCTGGAAGACGGCAAGTCGATCTGTCCGGACGGCCGCGCCGGCCTCGACGTGGTGAAGGACTTCCAGCTGAGTGCCGCCAAGGCGAAGGAAGGCAACGACGTCGCCGAAAAGCTCAACACCATCATGCGCGCCAGCGCCAAGGCGCACGGCTGGACATTTGCCGAAGCCCACCGCCGGGCGTTTCTCGGCCGCGGCATCTGTGCCGGCTTCAAAGACAACGCCTTGTCGTCAGCCGATGATCTGCGCATGCCCCGCAAGGTCGCCGGCGGCGACTGGATGCCTTATAATCCGGCCGACTATCAGGCCTACGCGTCGCGCCAGCGCTGGTTCCGCACGCCCAACGATGCGTTCCTGACCGGCAACTTCCATGTGTCCGCGTCGCTCGGCCAGAAGATATTGAAGCTGCAGAGCTTCTCGTGGTTCCAGCTGCTGCTGGCCTCGACCTACTCTGGCGCCTTCCATCCAACTGCGGAAGGCCACGCGGCCATCGCCGACAGCGTCGCGGAAAAGGCGCGGGCCGTGCTCGCGAAATATGGCCAGCGGGCCGAGCGGACAGAATAGCGGCAGCAAACTTGCTCGTCGAGTGGCTGGACTTTCAACTGGGAAAACGAAGCGGAGCATGCGTCCGTGACACTCGAAGCAACGGCCGCCTTTGCGGCGGCATTTTTCCTCCTGGCCCTATCGCCGGGCCCCGGGTTGGCCGCAATCCTCTCGCGCGCGCTCGGCAGCGGCCTGCCGGCAGGCCTCGCGGTCATGGCCGGCCTCGTCGTTGGCGACGCGATTTTTCTCGCCATTGCGATGATCGGCCTTTCGGCCATCGCCACCACGATCGGGCCACTGTTCCAGATCGTGAAGTATGTCGGCGCCGCCTACCTGATCTGGCTCGGCGTGCAGGCGCTGCGCGCAGCAACAAGACCCATCGATATCGCAGCACGACCACCCGCTGCCTTGTGGAAAGATGTCGGTCTCGGCCTCGTCGTCACCTTGGGCAACCCGAAACCCATTCTGTTCTACGGCGCCCTGCTGCCGACCTTCCTCGACCTGTCGACGGTGACGATCCGCGATTTTGCAGTGCTGATGACCATCGTCGTCGTCGTGTCTCTCGTCGTCTATAGCGGCTACATGCTGCTGCTTGAACGCGCCCGGCGGCTGCTGGCGTCAACGCGCGCCCTCCAGCGCCTCAACCAGGCAACCGGTGTGATGCTGATCGGATCAGGCGTCGCGGTCGCCGCCCGTTGAGCGGACGCTGACGGCTACCGCTTCGCCAGCGTATCGAAGGCGGCGGCGAACTCGATGGCGCCCGCGTTCTTCAGTGCCGCGTCCATGCGCTTTGCGAGTTCGGCCAGCAGTTCCGCGGCCGTGCGCTCGCGCACCACCGAATTGCGCTCGTAGCCGGCGCGCGCGAAGAAGTTCGTGGTCGGCACCTTTGCCGCGATCGGCTGCAGCATTTCTAGTCCGGTGCGCGGCCCGGCGAGGTTCATGAGCTCGATCTCGGGTCCGCTCAAGTTGGTGCGGCCGGCTTCGGTGGCGGCCGTATCTTTGAGCCCTTTCAGCTTGATCACCTGTAGCCAGGGCCCGATATCGGCATCGAGATTGAGCGCGTGGATCGCAAGCCCCTTCGGCGTGGTGCCAAACCGTACGTGATCGCTCCATTCGTTGGGCACCTGACGGGCGTCCTTCAGCATCGCGCGCAGGACGGCCGCCTTGTTGCGCAAGGTCTGCCGGC
Source organism: Hyphomicrobiaceae bacterium (assembly GCA_021730785.1). Classification (GTDB taxonomy): domain Bacteria; phylum Pseudomonadota; class Alphaproteobacteria; order Rhizobiales; family Hyphomicrobiaceae; genus JAKFWF01. The sequence continues at coordinate 63,063 of JAKFWF010000024.1, read as the reverse complement.
GCAAGGACGTGGCCGGTTGCGGCACTGCCGCCATCGCCTCCAGCCGCCTGATGAAGCCGTCGCCGTGCTTGACGAGTTCGTTGACCGAATTGCCGGCCAGCAGCTGCGCATAGCCGAGCGCCGAGGAAATCGGAATGCCCGTGCGCTTCTGCGGATGGATGCCGGCCTGCATGTCGTAGGTGCCGTTGCCGCCCGTCTCGAGCGCATACACCTTCACCACCTGGTCCTTGGTGAGGCCGATGGCGAGCGCCTCGACAGCATAGCGGCGCTTGAATTCGGCTTCTGTCGTCGCCTCTGGCATGAACCGGTAGGCGGCCTTTGCCGCGGCGCGAAACTCATCGACGCCCGGCGGCAGCTGCACCGGCGCGGGTGGCACCGGCTTCGCATCGGGCTCCGGCTCGGCCAAGATCTTCGCGATCGCCTCGGGCAGGGTCGGCCCCGTGTAGCGCGGCGGCTGGGTTGCAACATAGTCGGCGAGCGTGAACGGCTGGCTGGCACTCCGTTTGCGCCGTCGCAGGTCGCGCAGGGTGTTCACGGATGCCCAGTAGGCATCCAACTCGATCTCGAAGGTCTTGCGTGCGAGGCGCCAGGCATCATAGGTGCGGCGCTGCTCCACCGTCAGACGTTCGAACTTCGCTGTGGACACTTCCTGAGCCACGACCCGTGGTGGCGCGGCGATGTTCAACAGGCCAGCCGTGGCGAGGACCGTTGCCACCGCCATCCACGCCGATCCACCGGCGAACGGGTTCCCGCGCATTGAACCAACCTTCTGCACGACGCGGCACCACCGCATGTTGCCCCAAATCGTTGAACCTCGACGACTTCGGCTGGCAGTGGCTTAGGGCACGATTGAGGCCAAGATCCGTCGCTGCCCGGGCCGCTGGCTGATGGGCCAGCGGTCGGGCAGCATGCTGCTTGTCCCTCAAACCGCGATCAGAGCTTCTCAACCACAAACTCGATGCGCCGGTTCTGCAGCTTGCCTTCCCGCGTATCGTTGGGCGCGACCGGCTTCGTCTGCCCGAGCCCCTGCGATTTCAGCCGAGCGGCTGGAACACCGGCCTTGACGAGATAGTCGCTCACAGCCTTGGCCCGCTTTTCCGACAAAGCCTGGTTCGCGGTCCTGTCGCCGTCGGTGTCGGTGTGGCCTTCGACCACGATGCGGGTGGCGGGGCAGGCATTGATCGCCTGCACCAGCGCGTTGAGGACCGGCTGGCTTTCGGCCGTCAACTCGGCGCTCGACGTTTGGAAACGAATGCGGCCTGACGATGCGGCAGTCGTCACCGTCGACTGGCATGCCGCCACATCGGACTTGGCCTTCGCCTCGGCAGCGACGCGGGCAGCTTCGGCGTCGGCCTTAGCCTTCGCGTCGGCTGCGATCCTTGCAACTTCGGCGTCGGCCTTGGCCTTCGCGTCTGCTGCGATCCTGGCAGCTTCGGCGTCGGCCTTGGCCTTCGCGTCTGCTGCGATCCTGGCAGCTTCGGCGTCGGCCTTAGCCTTCGCGTCTGCTGCGATCCTGGCAGCTTCGGCGTCGGCCTTGGCCTTCGCTTCGGCAGCGACGCGGGCAGCTTCGGCGTCGGCCTTGGCCTTCGCCTCGGTGTCGGTTGTCGACCGGGCCGCTTCCGCCGCGGCGGCCGCGATGCGCTTAGCTTCCGCTTCGGCAGCAATACGGGCAGCCTCGGCATCAGCCTTGGCCTTCGCCTCCGCCGCGATCCTGGCCGCTTCCGCGTCCGCCCGGCGCTTAGCTTCCGCCTCGGCGGCAACGCGGGCGGCTTCCGCATCGGCTCTGGCTTTCGCCTCGGCCGCTACCCGCGCCAATTCCGCGTCAGCCTTGCGCTTGGCTTCGGCCGCAGCGGCCAATCGGGTGTTCTCCGCCTCTGCCCTTGCCTTCGCTTCGGCAGCGGTCCTGGTCGCGAGCTCAATGCGAGCCTTTTCCTCAAGCGCCAGCCGCTGCTTGTATTGCGTATCATTCCAGTACCACAGCCCGATGCCCAGCAGCAGCAGTGCCAAGGGGATCATACGAACAAGCAGGCTCGGGCCATGGTTCGGATGTTTCATCGGCATTATCATCTTCGCATCGGCAGTTTCGGCCATGATCGGCCGCCCGGCCGCGCTGATGCCGGTTGCAGCGCCTTTGCTGGCCATCGGGTCGGCCATCGGGCGCGCAGCCATGGCAGCACCTGACATCGCAGCACCGGCAGCCGCCAACTTGGCACCGGCGCCGCTGCTGCCCATGGTCACGGCCGGGCCAAGCCACGAGCCACCGCCGAGGTCGGCTGCAACCGACGCCGGCAGCGCGCCTGCGACCAGATCCTTCTGGCCGGCGAGCAGGCCCGCCAACCCGGCAACATCCAGCTTGTTCACCTTCTGGTGCTGGGCGAGCGTTCCCATGACCATCGGTGCCAGGGCGCCCATCAGCCCGGTCGTCTGCGCAACATCGACGCCCGCATACTTCGACACTGCGCCCACCATCGCCTTGGTCTGCCCCATATCGAACAGGGAGCCCAGCATATGACTGCCGCCGTCGATCATCGCGCGCGATTGCGATCCGCCAAGCAGGCCGCCCAATTGGCCGAGCACACCGGGGTCCTGCGAGCCAAGCACGTCGAACAACTGCCGTGCACCTTCCGGCTTGCTGGCCTTGCCGATGAGCCCGCCGAGAATGGCCGGCACCATCGCAATCACCGCCTTCTGTGCGAGCGTCCGGTCCATGCCGAGCGCATGCGCAATTCTCCCGACCATTTCGGGCGTGAGATACTGCATCACCAGCGAAATCATATTGAACGACATGGGCGTTGTTCCTCGACGACGGCTGCTACCAACGTGCACCATAACCGGAGTTGCACGACCAAGCAGCAAGTCCACGCAGTCGCCCACGGGCGGACCCGATAGTCCGTGAATGAAGCCCCCGCCGACTGCGTCTCCCCGACGCTTGACGCACTGGCACCGTAGTTTTTACCGGAATGAGTTCAAGGAAAAACGTGCTTAAATCTGATAGAAAAGCCCGAAGCAGTTTCGCACAAACACCACGCGAGGACGTGGGGTGCGACCGCAGGCGCCAACCAAAGTTTCCCGGCTCACTGCACTACCTCCCCGAATGCCCTTGGAACTTCGCATCGGTCCATGAGTGAAACGCATGGACAAGAGGCTTCAGAGGTTCGTTTTATCATGCTAGCGTCACGTTGAGTTTAATGGCGTTAGAAGGGGTTGACGATGCTGCGAGCTGTTCGGAATTGGTGTTTGGCGGTCGTGGTTGCGCTGTTCGTGGCGCCGGCCACAGCGCAGGAGTTGAAGATCGGGCTCGCCTCCGAGCCGTCCGCTATGGATCCGCATTTCCATAACCTGACGCCGAACAACAGCCTGCTCAGCCACGTTTTCGAGCGTCTGGTCGAGACGGACCCCTCGAACAAGCTGATCCCCGGCCTCGCCGAAAGCTGGAAGATCCTCGACGGCAACATCTGGGAGTTCAAGCTGCGAGCAGGCGTCAAGTGGCACGATGGCTCGGCCTTCACCGCCGACGACGTGATCTTCACCTTCGAGCGCGCGCCGAACGTGCCAAACAGCCCGTCGAGCTTCGCCACCTCCACCAAGGGTAAGACGCTGAAAAAAATCGACGACCTGACGCTGCAGTTCTCGACGCCGGGACCCTATCCGCTGCTGGCAAACGATCTCTCGAACGTACTCATCGTCTCGCGCAAAACCGGCGAAGGCGCCAAGACCGAGGATTACAATTCTGGCAAGGCGGCCGTCGGCACGGGGCCGTTCAAGTTCGCGTCCTTCACGCCTGGCGACAAAATTGAAATGGTGCGCAACCCCGACTACTGGGGCACCAAGGCCGCCTTCGAGAAGATCACGTTCAAGCCGATCAAGGCCGGCCCGGCACGCGTTGCAGCCCTTCTGGCCGGCGACGTCGACATCATCGAGGACGTACCGACCGCCGACATCGAGCGCTTGAAAAAAGAACCCAGAATCGCGCTTAGCCAGGGCGTGTCGCGCCGCGTGATCTATTTCCACCTTGACCAGTTCCGCGACGAGACACCCTTCATCAAGGCGAAGGACGGCGGCGCGATCAAGAACCCCCTGCGTGACAAGCGCGTGCGCCAGGCGCTGTCGAAGGCGATCAACCGCGATGCGATCGTCTCGCGCGTGATGGAGGGCGTGGCGCTGCCCGCCAGCCAGTTCCTCGCCGACCAGTTCTTTGGCGTCTCGGCCAAACTGAAGCCCGTCGCCTTCGACCTCGAAGGGGCCAGGAAGCTGCTGGCCGAAGCCGGCTATCCGAACGGCTTCAAGATGACCATGCACGGGCCGAACGGGCGCTATACCAACGACGTGAAGATCATCGAGGCGGTGGCCCAGATGTTCACCCGCGCCGGCATCGAAACCTCGATCGAGACGTTGCCGCCGGCGGTGTTCTTCAGCCGCGCCTCGGCCGGCGCCGGCGGCCTGCCCGAGTTCTCCTTCATCCTGGTCGGCTGGAGCGCCGATACGGGCGAGACGTCGGGCTCGCTGAAGCCGCTGGTCGGCACGTTCGACAAGGACAAGGGGACCGGCTCGGCCAACCGCGGGCGCTATTCGAACCCCGCGCTCGACGCCATGATCGCCGAAGCGCAGGCAACCGTCGATGACGGCAAGCGGGCTGGCATCCTGGCGCAGGCCGTGGAGATCGCGATCGACGACGTGGCGATCATCCCGTCGCACTACCCGATCAACACCTGGGGCACGAGGAAAGGCCTCAAGATCACCCCGCGCGCGGACGAATACACGTTCGTGATGGGCGTGACGAAAGAGTAGCGGCCGACGACCGGGAGGCGACACCATGACCGCCTTCATCCTGCGCCGTCTGATGCAGAGCGTCGGCGTCGTGCTCGTGATGTCGCTGATCGTGTTCTTCGGCGTGCACGTGGTCGGTGATCCCGTCTACCTGCTGATCAATCCGCAGGCCGATCAAAAGGACATCGAGGCGGCCATTCGCGCGCTCGGCCTCGACCGGCCGATCTGGGAGCAGTACTGGCATTTCATGAAGGGGGCAGCGTCGGGCGATCTCGGCCGCTCTTTCATCTTCGGCGAGCCGGCGCTCAAGGTCATCACCCAGCGCATGCCGGCAACGATCGAATTAGCACTCGCCGCCATCGCCATGGCGGTGGTCATCGGCATTCCGCTGGGTCTCTATGCCGGCCTGAAGCCTGACGCCCGGCTCTCGAAGGGCATCATGGCGGCTTCCATCGTCGGCTTCTCACTGCCAACCTTCTGGGTCGGGCTGATGCTGATCATGGTGTTTGCCGTCATCCTCGGCTGGCTGCCCTCGACCGGGCGCGGCACGACCGCTTCGTTCCTTGGCGTGTCGTCCAGCTTGTTCACCCGCGATGGCCTTGCCCACATCGCACTTCCAGCGCTGAACCTCGCGTTGCTGAAGATCAGCCTCGTCATCCGCCTGACGCGCGCCGGCACGCGGGAAGCCATCCACCAGGACTACATCAAGTTCGCCCGCGCCAAGGGCCTGCCCGACCGCCGCGTGATCGGCGTGCACCTGTTGAAGAACATCCTGATCCCGGTGGTGACGGTGCTCGGCCTCGAGTTCGGCAATCTCGTCGCCTTCTCGGTCGTCACTGAGACGATCTTTTCCTGGCCCGGCATGGGCAAGCTGCTGATCCAGGCGATCCAGAGCCTCGACCGGCCGGTAATCGTCGCCTACCTGATCCTGATCGTGCTGATGTTCGTCATCATCAACTTGGTCGTCGACATTCTCTATTCCATTCTCGATCCGCGCGTGCGGCTGGGCGAGGGCAGCGCATGAGCATCGCCGAGACGCCCGCCACGGTCGAGACGCCGAACAAGCCGAAGCCGGCGGTGGAGTCCCCGCTGCGGCGCTTTGCAGCCGAGTTCCTGGAGAGCCGGGTCGCAGCCGGTGCCCTCCTGATGCTCGGGCTGATCATCTCACTGGCAGCGCTTGCCCCCTGGATCACGCCGCAAAACCCCTATGATCTGGCCCAAGTCGACGTGCTGGACAGCCGCCTGCCGCCTGGCACGAAATCATCATCGGGCGCCTACACCCACTGGCTCGGCACCGACGGCGCCGGCCGCGATCTCGTCAGCGCCATGATCTACGGCCTGCGCATCTCGCTGCTGGTCGGAGCCGCGTCCGGCCTGATCGCGATGGTCATCGGCACGGTCGTCGGCATGACGGCCGCCTATGCAGGCGGGCGCACCGAAACGCTGATCATGCGGGTGGTCGATCTGCAGCTGTCGTTCCCGGCAATCCTGCTCGCACTGATGCTGATCGCCGTGCTGGGCAAGGGCATCGACAAGATCATCATCGCGCTGGTCACGGTGCAGTGGGCCTATTACGCACGCACGGTCCGCGGCACGGCACTGGTCGAAGCCCGCAAGGAATACGTGGAAGCCGCGCGCTGCCTCGGGCTGTCATCTGCCCGCATCTTGTTCAAGCACATCGGCCCAAACTGCATGGCGCCGCTGATCGTGGTGGCGACCGTGCAGACGGCGCACGCGATTGCGCTCGAAGCCACGCTCTCGTTCCTCGGCGTCGGGTTGCCGCAGACCGAACCCTCGCTCGGCCTGCTGATCTCGAACGGCTTCGAATACATGCTGAGCCACAAATACTGGATCAGCTTCTTCCCGGGGCTCGTGTTGCTGATCACGATCGTGATCATCAACCTCGTCGGCGACCAGCTGCGCGACGTGCTGAACCCACGGTTGAAGAAGTGAAGGTTGTGCAAAATATGTATTTTGCGTATGTTTGAGGCAGATCGAGCCTTCGAGGAGCCGTAACCATGGCTGAAACAGCAACCGTGACCGAAGCCGAGACCAACCGGCTGGTCGAGGCGCCGAACCGGGTTTCGTCGGCAGAATTGGTGCGCAACTTCAGCGAACTGGCCGACCAGGCATTGGTCGAGCCACTGATCATCACCAAGAACGGGCGTGATCGCCTCGTGCTGATCGCGGTCGAGGACTACCACCGCCTGAAGCGTCGCGAGCGCATCGTGCGGCGCGCGGGCGAGATGCCGGATGACCTGCTCGCCTTGATCGAGGCTTCAGAGATGGATCCTCGTCACGATCACCTCAATGATCTGATCAAGGACTGGAACCCGTGAGCCTTCCAAAACCTGAGCCGGGTCTCGTCGTTCGGTATAGCTTCCTGTGGTCGCACGAGTACGATGCCGGTCGTGAGCAGGGCGCAAAAGATCGTCCATGTGTGATCGTTCTGGCCGTGACGATGGAAGGAGATGATAGTCAGCGGGTGATCATCGTGCCTATAACCCATGTGCAGCCTGCAAGTCCTGATGATGCCATCGAACTGCCTACCGCTATCAAGAAATCACTGGGATTGGATCAAGATCAATCGTGGATCATCGTATCTGAATCAAATGATTTTTTGTGGCCAGGTCCCGACTTGAAGCGCACAAGCGGTCGATCTGATTCCCCTTTTGCGTACGGATTGTTGCCGGCTCGGTTCTTTATTGAAGTGCGACGGCGCTTCGTACTCCTGGAACGTGCCCGTCGCAGCCGCCGGATCCCGCGCACCGAATGACCCACAGCCCCACCCTCAGCGTCGAGAACCTCAAAACCCACTTCTTCACGCGCGCCGGCGTGGTGAAGGCGGTGGATGGGGTGAGCTTCGACGTGCGCCCGGGCGAGATCCTGGGTCTCGTCGGTGAGTCGGGCTCGGGCAAGTCGATCACCGGCTTTTCGATCCTCGGGCTCGTCGATCCGCCAGGCCGCATTGTCTCGGGCGCCGTGCGCTTCAAGGATGAGGACATCACCAAGCTCGATGAGGACAGCCTGCGTGGCTTGCGGGGCAACCGCATCGCCATGATTTTCCAGGACCCGATGATGACGTTGAACCCGGTCCTGCGCATCGACACGCAGATGGTCGAGACCGTGCAGGCACATGCCAGGGTGAGCAACGGCGAGGCCCTCGAACGCGCACGAGAGGCGCTGAGCCTCGTTGGTATTCCAGCACCCGAGCGGCGTCTCAAGGCTTATCCGCACGAACTATCCGGCGGCATGCGCCAGCGCGTTGCGATCGCCATTGCCTTCATCAACAAGCCCGATCTCGTCATCGCCGATGAGCCGACCACCGCACTCGACGTCACGATCCAGGCGCAGATCCTGCACGAGGCGCAGGAGTTGTGCCGCAAGACCGGCACGGCCATGCTGTGGATCACGCACGACCTTGCGGTGATTTCAGCGCTCGCCGACCGCATCGCCGTCATGTACGCGGGCCGCATCGTCGAGACCGGCACCGCCGACGAGGTGATCGCGCGGCCCCTGCATCCCTATACGCAGGGTCTGCTCGGCTCGGTGCCGACGCGCAACCAGCGCGGCACGCGCCTGACGCAGATCCCGGGCATGACGCCGTCGCTGCTGAACCTCGGCCGCGGGTGCGCCTTTGCCGCGCGTTGCAGCAAGGTATTGCCGGCCTGTGCGGACGAGCCGGCGGTTGCCGAGCCGTCACCGGGACGACAGGTGCGCTGCATCCGGCCGCTGGTCGAGGTGCCGGCATGAGTGCTGCTCCCGCCGTCATCGAGGCCCGCGGCCTGTCGAAGCGCTTCGTCAAACGCCTCGACCTTGCCGGCAAAATCGCAGCCCGACTCGGCTCGGGTCAGGTCGAGGAAACGGTGCATGCGGTTGATTCAGTCGACCTCGCCATCGCCAAGGGCGAAGTGGTGGGGCTCGTCGGTGAGTCCGGCTGCGGGAAGTCGACGCTCGGCCGCATGATTGCAGGTCTGCTGCCGGCGACCGAGGGACAGGTGCTGTTCAAGGGCCAGGATCGCGCCACGCTCGATGGGCGTTCGGCGTTAGCTGCGCGCCTTGCCGTGCAGATGATCTTCCAGGACCCCTACGCCTCGCTCAACCCGCGCGCCCGCGTCGAGGCGATCGTCGGCGAAGCGCCGCTGGTCCACGGCCTGACCACCGCTGGCGATTTGCCGGCCTACGTCGACGCCATGCTGGCCCGCGTCGGCCTCGCGCCCGAGTTCAAGCGCCGCTATCCGCACCAATTCTCGGGCGGCCAGAGGAGCCGCATCGGCATCGCCCGCGCGCTGGCCGTCAAGCCCGAGTTCCTGGTGTGTGACGAGGCGATCGCCGCGCTCGACGTCTCGATCCAGGCCCAAGTGATCAACCTGTTCATGGATTTGCGCCGCGATTTCGACCTGACCTACCTGTTCATCAGTCATGATCTCGGCGTCGTCCAGCACATCGCCGACCGCATCATCATCATGTATCTCGGCCGCATCGTCGAAATGGCGCCGACGGTCGCCTTGATCGAACAAGGCCCGAACCACCCCTACGCGCAGGCACTGTTGGCGGAGGTGCCGCGACTTGGCCGTGAAAAACGCAAGTTCGCGCCGATCAAAGGCGAAATCCCCTCGCCGCTCGACCCGCCGCCCGGCTGCCACTTCCATCCGCGCTGTCCGCACGCCACCGAGCGCTGCCGGATCGAGGCGCCGGCATTACGTGAAATCGCGCCTGGACGATTGTCTGCCTGCCACCTCAATGACATAAGGTGAGACACTGACCATCGACACCTTGCCTCGATAGGAACGCACCGGCGCGCCAGCGTGCGGCGCCACAAAACATTGGAGCTGAGCATGTTCAGAGGTGCCGTCACGACCCTTTCAGCACTTGCAGCCTTCAACAGCCTGGCTGGCGCAGAAACCATTACCTTCGAGCAGTCAGGTCCGGTCGGCACCGTGCCGAGCGGGTTCACGCAAGCGACCACCGGCCGGGGCATAGCCGCCGACTGGAAGCTGGTGGAAACGGCCGACGCGCCGAGCGGCAAGATGGTCGTGCAGCAATTTTCAGCAGGCGGCGATTCGCGCTTCCCGATTCTGAGCTATGACAAACTTGAAACCGCCAACGTCGACCTGTCCGTGAAATTCAAGGCGATCTCCGGCACGACCGACCAGGGCGCCGGGCTGATCTGGCGCATGAAGGACGCCAACAACTACTACATCGTGCGGGCCAACGCGCTCGAAGACAATGTCGTTACTTACATCGTCAAGGATGGGCGCCGCATCGACCTACCGGTCAAGGGGCAGGGCCGCACATATGGCGCGAAGGCGCCCGTGACGAAGGCCGGTTGGAATACGCTTGCCGTGTCGGTGCGCGGCGCGACCTTCAAGATCTCGCTCAACGGCCGGGAACTCTACGAGGTCGAGGACAAGGCGTTCGACAAGGCCGGCAGGGTCGGCCTGTGGACGAAAGCCGACAGCGTGATGCAGTTCGACGACCTGTCGATCGAGATGGCAAAATAGCGGCAGTGTGCCGTGGGCAGAGGCGGGGCTATAACCGCCCTGCCGGCGACAGGCCGACAATCGGATCCGTCGCCTGTTCGCGAGCGCTGTCGTTGCGCACCGTCGGCTTCGCCCAGGGGCCGAAAATCTGCAACATGAACAAGGGCGGTCGATGGGTTGCCGCTGCCAAGGTCGGTGCACCGAACGGCACATGCAGGTTCTGCATCACGCTGCCATTCAATCGCCCGGCGGCCAGATCGATCGTACCCGCGACAACGGTTTCGACCTCGGCCGACTTCGAAATCGCCGATTCGGCGATGAGCGCGCCGGAACGCAGCACGAATGTCCCTTCGAACGTGTCGAATGGGCTCTGTCCACGCCCGGCACTCCCCCATCCCTCGATCGCGCGCTTCAGCGCCGCGCCGGAAAGTCCGCGCAGATCGGCGCCGATGCGGCCGCCGTTGCGCATCGAAACGTTGATGCGTCCCTTGGACGTCAGCAGCAGAGTCTCACCGGTCTTGCCCTGTGCCGTCACATCGGTGGTGATGGTCGCCTTGCCGGCCAGCACGGGATGCCCGAACATACTCGACAAGGTCCGCGCGGCATCGACATCATCGAGCCGGCCGCGCAGTGATATCCGGGGAATCGCGCCCAGCATGTCAGCGGTGATCTGGCCACTGCCGCGACTGCCTTCGAATTCGAAGGCTGCCACATCGGCCAGCATGCGCCCCTGGGCAACGGTGACCGCAGCCGCTGAACGACCGAGTTGAAACGATCCCAGTTTCACTTTGTTGGCGGACACGCGCAAATCGGCGTCGAAATGCTCGGTCAGCGGCATCGTGAGATCGATGCCCAGCACGGACGCCCACCCCAAAGTTCCAGTTACCTTTTCAATGGCAGTGGTGGAACTGGGGAAATAGCGACCCAGGTCGAGAACACTGAGCGCGAGCGTGCCGCCAATCGACGGGCGCTGTTCGGCGAACTTGAAATGAATGGAACCGGTTGCCTCGTTGCCATCCATCAAGAAAGTCGCTTGATTGACCGCAAGGGCCGGGCCGGACCACTCCATCTCGCCGCGTCCGCTCAGGTTGCGCAAGCCATTGCCGTTTGGCCAAGGTGCGCCGAACCATCGGGCAATGCGACGGACGTTCGCAGAGCTGAACTCCACATCGCCCTTCAGGTGGTATGCACCGACACCACCGACCTGCCCTTCGAACGAGACGTCGAGTGGCCCACTCTTCACGGACATCTTGAGCGGAACTGTCGTGTTCTGGCGCGGCTCGGCCTGATGTCCGACGGAAATATCGAAGTCAACGCGCTGACCTCGTAGTTCGCCTCGCCCGACAATCGCAAGGGCGCGCCGACGATTGGTCAATTCGCCATCGATTTTGACCATGACTTCAGTGCGGCCGTCCGGCAAGGTTATGTGCAGGGTCGACTGCCGCAACATTAGCGTATCGAATTGCAGCTTCGACACCGCAGCGAGAATGGGGGGCAGGCTTTCGCCTTTCAAGATCGACTGGCCGGGTTGCAGCCGCAGAACCGCGTTATCGAGGGCAAAGCGCCCGTCGCCGCGCGTCAGCTGTGCCGCCGTCAGGGGAACTTCGAGCGCATGGCCACTGGCGTCCGCTGGAAACAAATTACCCTGCTCGATCACGACGAGCTGCGCTTGGCCGAGCGCTGTCGGCTCGGAAATGCGAACGCTGTCGCGGGAGGCCGCTATGAGGTCGCTGCTGCGAACCGAAATCTGATTTGACGAGATGAAAAGAATGACCGGGGTTGCAATACATAAAATCAGTAAACATACGAGAAAACCGGCCGCGAGCCAATTGAACCGCTTGCTGGTTCTCCTGGTCGCCATGATTCACCACCCTCGCCGTAGAAATTCCTAGGAAGTGTACGTTTGGCAACTTGATGCTCACCGCACCCGCTGCCCGAACAATACCAGCCGCACGACGCAGGCTGCTCTGGTAACTTCCCCATGCTCTCGGTTCTAGACACTCGTCTGGCGGCACGCAACTGCACACTTGCCTGCGCAGCGGAGAAATATATCTCCAGCGCAAGCCCACGAACGCTCGCGAAAATGACATTTGGAAGACACGCCGCGATGATGTGTCGTCCAGCTTGTCCACAGTCACATGTGATTGATGGCTCGGATTTGCGGGCAGAGAATGATGCTTGTGCGCTTGCACCGGCACAGCAACACGATAGAACAGTCGTCATATTCGCAATTCCGGCTGCCGGGCCATGCTGTGCCAGGTGGGGCCGACTTCAGGAGGACTGGCGGACATGGGTAAGGTTTACGCTGACGCGAACGCTGCCGTGGCCGGCGTCCTGAAAGACGGTATGGTGATCATGTCGGGTGGCTTCGGCCTGTGCGGCATCGCCGACCTTCTGATCGGCGCGATCAAGGCCTCGGGCGTCAAGAACCTGACGGTGATCTCGAACAATGCCGGCATCGACGGCGCGGGCCTAGGCCTGCTGCTGGAAACCGGCCAGATCAAGAAGATGATCTCGTCTTATGTCGGCGAGAACAAACTGTTCGCCGAGCAATTCCTGTCGGGTAAGCTCGAACTGGAGTTCAATCCGCAGGGCACGCTTGCCGAACGCATTCGTGCAGGGGGTGCCGGCATCCCGGCGTTCTTCACCAAGACCGGCTACGGCACCGTCATCGCCGAGGGCAAGGACGTGCGTGAATTCGACGGCGAGAAATACATCATGGAGCGCGGGCTCACGGCCGATCTGTCGATCGTGCACGCCTGGAAGGGCGACACCGAAGGCAACCTCATCTATCGCAAGACTGCGCGCAACTTCAACCCGATGATGGCGAGCGCCGGCCGCATGACGATCGCCCAGGTCGAGCATATCGTCGAACCGGGCGCGATCGATCCAGATCACATCGTTACGCCCGGCATCTTCGTCAAACGCATGATCCTCGCAAAGGACGCTGCCAAGCGCATCGAGCAGCGCACCACCCGCAAGCGCGCTTAGTTCTCCCCCCATCTCAATTGGAGATTTTTTCCATGGCCTGGACACGCGATCAGATGGCAGCGCGCGCCGCAAAAGAGCTGCGCGACGGGTTCTACGTCAACCTCGGCATCGGCATTCCGACGCTCGTGTCGAATTTCATCCCGAAGGGCATGTCGGTGCAGCTGCAGAGCGAGAACGGCATGCTCGGCATGGGTCCGTTCCCGTTCGAGGGCGAGGAAGATCCCGACCTCATCAACGCCGGCAAGCAGACCATCACCGAACTGCCGACGACGAGCTATTTCTCCAGCGCCGACAGCTTCGGCATGATTCGCGGCGGCCACATCGATCTGTCGATCCTTGGCGCCATGCAGGTCGCCGAGAACGGTGACCTCGCCAACTGGATGATCCCTGGCAAGATGGTCAAGGGCATGGGCGGGGCGATGGATCTCGTCGCCGGCGTCAAGCGCGTCGTGGTCGTCATGGAGCACGAAGCCAAGGGTGAATCGAAGCTGTTGAAGCGCTGCAACCTGCCGCTGACCGGTGCCGGTGTCGTCGATCTCGTGATCACCGATCTCGCCGTGTTCCAGGTCGACAAGAAGGGCAACGGCGGATTGACGCTGATCGAGCGGGCCGATGGCGTCACGGTCGACGAGTTACGGGCGAAAACCGAAGCCAGCTTCAAAATCGCGACCGCATGAAGCAAAGGCCCGCAGCGGGGCATCGGCTGTGAGACAAGCGTTCAGGATCGGTGGCGCCGTGATTGAGCCCGGCGAGCGCGGGCTCGTCGACCTACCTGTTTCGAAGCTCTCGAACCACACGCCCGTGACGCTGCCGGTGCATGTTTTGCACGGGACCCAGCCGGGACCGGCCATGTTCGTGTCGGCTGCGATCCACGGCGACGAGTTGAATGGCGTGGAGATCATCCGCCGCGTCCTGCGCATCCTGCAGCCTGGCAATATCCGCGGCACACTGTTGTGCGTGCCGGTGGTCAACGCCTACGGCTTCATCGGCCGCTCGCGCTATCTGCCCGACCGACGCGACTTGAACCGCTCGTTCCCAGGCTCGCCCGACGGCTCCCTGGCCGCACGCCTCGCCAGCCTGCTGCTGACCGAAGTGGTCAAGCGCTGCCAGATCGGGATCGATCTGCATACCGCGGCCGTGCACCGGGTGAACCTGCCGCAGATCCGCACCGATTTCGTGCGGCGACCGCGCTGCCGGGCACTGTCGGAAGCGTTCGGCGCGCAGGTGGTGCTGGAGAGCCCGGAGCGTCCAGGCTCACTGCGCAAGGCGGCGCGCGAAGTGGGCGTTGACGTGCTGGTGTACGAAGGCGGCGAGGGCCTGCGGTTCGACGAGTTTGCGATCACTGCCGGCGTCGATGGCATCGCCCGCGTGATGTTGAACATCGGCATGCTGGAACTGCCCGAGGGCGCCGAGGCAGACCCCGCCACCACGGCCACACCTGCGACCGTGTTCGCCAATGCATCGAAATGGGTGCGCGCACCGGAAGGCGGCATTCTGCGCACGACCAAGCGGATCGGCGAAGCGGTCAGCGAGGGCGATATCATCGGCCACGTGGCGAACCCCTACGAGGATTTGGACGTGCCGGTGCGCTCGCCCAGGCGTGGCCTCATCATCGGCCGCACCACCTTGCCGATCGTCAACATGGGGGACGCACTGTTCCACATTGCCTGGCCGGACGAACTGGGCTCGCCGAAATCCCACGCCAGCGGCGGCCCGGGTCGCGACCGCGCGTCGGAACCGCTGCTCGACGAAGACGAAATCCTGTAGCGCCAATTCACTCGCGAACCCTCTCGCCCGGCGCGTAAGTTGCGAGCGCCAGCGCATGCACGCCCCGCTTCAGTTCGGCCGCCAGCATGTCGTTGACCATGCGATGCCGCTCGACGCGCGAGCGGCCGGCGAACTTCGGCGAGACGACGAGAATGCGGAAATGGCTCTCCCCCGTTCCCGGCGAACCGCGATGGCCGGCATGCAGCTCGCTCTCGTTGATGATGTCGAGCCGCGTCGGCTCGAGGCCGATGAACAGCGCGTCGCGCATTCGCATTTCCGCCGACATTAAGCCTCACCTCACTCGTTGTATGGCACAATCGCTTGTCAAGCCCGGTGGCGCCGAACAGCCACGTCTGACGTGGCTTGCAGTCCGTATGCGCGGGAAGCGCTTGTGCAGGTCCTCTCACATCATCATACTCGGTCAGCCATGAAACTAGACTCCAAATATTTCGACAGCATCCGCATCACCAAGAAGGGTGACGCCAAGGCCGAGCGCAAGGCGGCCGTGCCCGGCTGCGAGTGGAAAGGCTGCGACAAGCCCGGCCCGCACAAGGCACCGAAGGGCCGAGGCAAGGACGGCGAGTACTTTCGGTTCTGTGGCGACCACGCGCGCCAGTACAATGCCAACTACAACTACTTCGACGGCATGAACGACAAGGACATCGCCGAGTTCCAGCGCGCAGCCCAGTACGGCCATCGCCCCACCTGGAAGAGCGGCATCAACCCGTCGGCCAATCCCGACCGCACCCGCGCCGAAGCCGATGCCCAGCGCTTTGCCGATGCCCGCGCGTCGCGCACGCAGGGCTTCCATGCCTGGCGCGCAAAGCAGGCGACCGGGGAAGAGACCAGTTCGCCGAGCCGGCGCATCAAGCCGCTCGAGAAAAAGGCCCTCGATGCCCTGCATTTGACCGAATCGGCGACCCGGGTGGAGGTCAAGGCGCGCTACAAGGATCTGGTAAAGCAGCACCACCCCGATGTGAACGGCGGCAACCGCGCGTCCGAGGACAAGTTGCGCGAGATCATTCAAGCCTATAACCTTTTGAAGCAGGCGGGGCTCGGCTGATCAGCGGGTCGTACGTGTTCCGCTGGCGACAGCCTTTGCGCCGGTGCGCAGTTCGTGCCGGGATCTCCAACACACGAACGCGGATACGACACGACGATGCGCGCCACAGCACAAGCCGGCAATGGGGCAGGCGTTCCCGGCCTGCCAGATATCAAGGTCAACGTACGCCAGGTGTTCGGCATCGACACCGACATGGAAGTGATGGGCTACTCCAAGTCCGACGATCACGTGCCTGATCTCGATGCCGACTACTTGTTCAACCGCGATGTGACACTGGCGATTCTGGCCGGCTTCAAACACAACCGCCGCGTTATGATTCAGGGCTACCACGGCACGGGCAAATCGACGCACATCGAGCAGGTGGCGGCCCGCCTCAACTGGCCGTGCGTGCGCGTCAACCTCGACAGCCACGTTTCGCGCATCGATCTCGTCGGCAAGGACGCGATCGTGCTGAAGGACGGCAAGCAGGTGACCGAGTTCAAGGAAGGCATTCTGCCCTACTGCCTGCAGTCCAACACCGCGATCGTGTTCGACGAGTACGACGCCGGCCGTCCCGACGTGATGTTCGTGATCCAGCGCGTGCTGGAAGTGTCGGGCAAGCTGACCCTGCTCGACCAGTCGAAGGTGATCCGTCCGCACGCAGCGTTCCGCCTGTTCGCGACGACCAACACCATCGGCCTTGGCGACACGTCCGGCCTCTATCACGGCACGCAGCAGATCAACCAGGGCCAGATGGACCGCTGGTCGATCGTATCGACGTTGAACTACCTGCCGCACGACGATGAAACCAAGATCGTGCTGTCGAAGGTGAAGTCGTTCGCCAAGTCGGAGGCCAAGCGCCGCCAAGTCTCGAACATGGTGCGCGTGGCCGATCTCACCCGCAACGCCTTCATCAACGGCGATCTGTCGACGGTGATGAGCCCGCGCACGGTGATGACGTGGGCCGAGAACGCCGAGATCTTCGGCAATGTCGGCTTCGCCTTCCGCCTGACCTTCCTCAACAAGTGCGACGAGTTGGAGCGCACCCTGGTCGCCGAATTCTACCAGCGCTGCTTCGGCGAGGAACTGCCGGAGAGCGCGGCGAACGTGGCGCTGAGTTGAGCCGAGACGAGGAGCCATGACCACGGCACGCAAGCACCCGGGTGACGGACTACCTCGCGGAATCACAGTCGACGAGTTCCTGGTCTGGTCCGAGCAGCAGTCTGGCCGCTACGAACTGCACGACGGCAACGTATATGCGATGTCGCCCGAGCGCGTCGGTCACGCGGCAATGAAGTTCAAGGTGCAACGCGCCTTGATCGATGCAATCCAACATGGCCATCTGCCATGTCACATGGTGCCCGACGGGGTTGCCGTCCACGTCAGCGACGGCAAGTGGTATGAGCCGGACGCTCAAGTCTACTGCGGACCAAAGGCAAACGACGAGGAGATCAAGATCGAAAACCCGATCATCGTCGTTGAAGTTGTCTCACCGTCGTCGGCGCGTCTGGACAAGAGCGAAAAGCTCATCGGTTACTTTGCGGTAGAAAGCGTTCAGCACTATCTGATTGTACTGTTGGACCCAGCTCGGATCATTCATCATCAGCGCCAGAGCGACGGCAATATCCTCACCCGCCTACTGTCATCCGGTACCTTGCGGCTCGATCCGCCCGGCATCGAGATCGACGTCACAGAACTTCTCTCCTGAACCGAAATGCCCCCGATGGCCCCTCCCGCCTCCAAGAAAGAATCGCCAGCTGAGCCGTTCAAGCGGGCGCTCGGCCTGTGCGTGCGCGCGATTGCGGGCGACGATCAGATCCAGGTCAACTACGCAGCCGGCAAGCCGGAGTTGGACGGCCACACCGTTCAGTTGCCCGAGCCGGCGCGGGTACCCTCGAAGAAGGAGATCGCGGTGATCCGCGGCTGGGCCGACAGCTTCGCGCTGACGGCTGCCATGCACGATGCGAAGCTGCACCGCAAACTTGCCCCCGATTCAGGACCGGCCCGCGCCGTGTTCGAGAGCGTGGAACGTGCCCGGGTCGAATCGATCGGCTCGAACCGCATGCCGGGCATGGCCGGCAATCTCACCGCCAAGATCGAGGATCAGTTCGCCCACGGCCGCTTCGCCAACGTGAAAGAGAAGGCCGAAGCGCCGCTGGAAGAAGCTCTGGCGCTCATCGTGCGCGAGCGCCTCACCGGCCAGAAGCCGCCGAAGTCGGCGCAGGCCCTCGTCGACGTGTGGCGCGACTGGGTCGAGGAGAAGGCCGGCAAGTCGCTGTCGAAACTCGACACGCTGGTCGAGGATCAGGCGAGCTTCGGCCGCATCGCGCGCGACGTCCTGCGCCAACTCGAGCTCACGGACGAGAAAACCGAAGGCGATCAGGAAGAAGGCGAAAGCGAGGACGAGGAGAACCCGGACGGCGGCGACCAGCAGTCGGACGAGAACCAGGACGGCTCCGAGGGCCAGGATCAAGCCGACGACCAGGACACCACCGAGGGCGAAGACGGCGAGACCCAGGAGGCGACCGACAGCGCCGACTCGGACGAGTTCGACGCCGACGCCGATGGCGAAGACCCGTCCGAAACGCGCGAACCATGGCGGCCGAACCAGTCCGTCCTCGATAACCCGGATGCGTTCGGCTACAAGGTGTTTTCCAAGACCAACGACGAAGAAACGCTGGCCGAGGATCTGTCGACGCCCGATGAACTCGAGCGCCTGCGCACCTTCCTCGACAAGGAACTGCGCGTGCTATCGAGTGCGGTGTCGAGGCTCGCCAACAAGCTGCAGCGCAAGCTCCTCGCCCAGCAGAACCGCGCCTGGGATTTCGACATCGAGGAAGGCGTGCTCGACGCCTCGCGCCTCACCCGCATCATCATCGATCCGATGTTCCCGCTGTCGTTCAAGCGCGAACGCGACACCGATTTCCGCGACACCGTGGTGACGCTGCTGATCGACAATTCGGGCTCAATGCGCGGCCGGCCGATCATGGTGGCCGCCTGCTGCGCCGACATTCTCGCCCGCACCTTGGAGCGCTGCGGCGTCAAGGTCGAGATCCTGGGCTTCACCACCAAGGCCTGGAAGGGCGGGCAGGCGCGCGAGGGGTGGCTGGCTGCCGGCAAGCCGGCCAACCCCGGCCGCCTCAACGATTTGCGCCACATCGTCTACAAAACCGCGGATGCACCCTGGCGCCGCTCCAAGCGCAATCTCGCGCTGATGATGCGCGAAGGACTGCTCAAGGAGAACATCGACGGTGAGGCGCTGGCCTGGGCGCACAACCGGTTGCGCGCGCGGCCCGAGCATCGCCGCATCCTGATGATGATTTCGGATGGCGCGCCGGTCGACGACTCGACGCTGTCGGTGAACTCGGGCGCCTACCTCGAACAGCATCTGCGGCAAGTGATCGAGGAGATCGAGACGCGTTCGCCGGTCGAGCTGCTGGCGATCGGCATCGGCCACGACGTGACGCGCTACTACCGCCGCGCGGTCACCATCACCGACCCGAGCGAACTGGCCGGCGCCATGACCGACAAGCTCGTCGAGCTGTTCGACGAAAAGCCGAAGGTGTTGGCGCCGTCGCAGCCCAGACCGAGGCGCAAGACACATTGAGCACGTGCCACTCGATCGGCGTTGCCGCTCGAAGCACCCGACTAGGACCTGAGGCCCAGGCTCAAGCGAGGGTTGCCAAAAGACTGCAGGCCTTGCGTGGAGGCGGCGCCTCCCATCGCCTGGACGGCACCGCTGCGCACTCAGCAAGCTGACGTTGCTAAACCCCGAGCCAGCCGTGCATACGATCGGCATCGGCCATGAGTGCCGTCGGCCGCCCCTCGAACACGGTCTCACCCTTGACCAGCACCATCACGCGGTCGGCGACGGCCGTCACTTCGGCCACCGTCTTGTCGACCAGCAGCGTCGCGATGCCGCTGTCGCGCACGAGGCGGATGGTGTGCCAGATTTCGTCGCGAATGAGTGGCGCCAACCCTTCCGTCGCTTCGTCCAGAATGAGGATGCGCGGATTGGTCACGAGCGCGCGGGCAATCGCCAGCATCTGCTGCTCGCCGCCCGACAGCTGGTCGCCGCCGTTGCCGATGCGCTCGGCGAGGCGCGGGAATAGCTGCAGGACGCGCGGGATATCCCAGGCGACACTGCCATCGATGCCGGGCCGTGCGGCAATCGACAGGTTCTCGGCGACCCGCAGTGATGCGAAAATCCCACGGCCCTCAGGGACATAGGCGATGCCCGTCCGCGCGATGCGGAAGGTGGCGGCACCCGTCATGTCGCGACCATCGATCAGGATCGTACCGCGGCGGGGCTTGACGAGCCCCATGAGGGTGCGGATGAGCGTCGACTTGCCCATGCCGTTGCGGCCCATGAGGCCAACCGTTTCGCCGGCCCTCAAGCGCAGTGACACGCCGCGCAGAATATGGCTGTCGTCGTAGTAGGTGTGCAGGTCGCGGGCATCGATCAGGGCGGCACTCATCGTTGCGCTCCCAGATAGGCCCTGCGCACGGCCGCATTGGTGCGCACGGCATCGGGAGTGCCCTCGGCCAGAACCGCGCCCTCGACCAGCACCGTCATCCAGTCGGCGACCTTGAAAACGAAATCCATGTCATGCTCGATCAGCAAGATCGCATGGTCCTTCGACAATGCCTTGAGGAGCGCTGAAATGCGCAGTCCCTCTTCCTGGCCCATGCCGGCGAGCGGCTCATCGAGGAGGAGCACTTTCGGCGACGTGGCGAGCGTCATGGCGATTTCGAGTTGCCGCTGCGCACCGTGCGACAGCGTGCCGGCGATCGCAGCACTGCGGTCTTCGAGACCTGCGCGTGCGAGAGCGGTCTGCGCGCGGCTCACCAGATCGCGCGCCCGCCAGGCACTGCGAAACAGCGAACCTGGAGTGGCGTGCACGGCCTGCGCCGCCAGCCGCACGTTTTCCAGCGCGGTCATGTCCTTGAAGATGTTGGTGCGCTGGAACGACCGCGCGATGCCGTGCTTCACCCGCGCATGGACGGGCAGGCGTGTCACGTCTTCGCCCGCCAGATGGACCGTGCCGCTGCTGGGGGCGAGTTCCCCCGACAGCAGATTGACAAGTGTCGACTTGCCAGCACCATTCGGGCCGATGACGGCGTGCAACTCGCCTGGCGCAAGACGGATCGAAACGTCGCGGGTCGCACTGACGCCGCCGAAACTGCGACACAGGTTGCGGGTTTCGAGCAGCGCGCTGCCGCGGGCGTCATCCATCGGGACCGAGCTCCGCTGCCTTGCGCCGGCGGGCAAGTCCCGTCAGCCCACGCGGCAAAACCAGCACCACCGCCAGTATGACGAGGCCCTCGACCAGCAGCTTGCGCTCGGTGACGAGCTGGGAAAACTCGCCCAGCGCCGTGTAGGCCAGCGCACCGACGATCGGCCCGGCGAGCGAGCCAAGCCCACCCAGCAGGATCATGAGCAAGGCTTCCGCCGACTTGTGCCAGCTGATCAATTCCGGATTTACAAAGCCTCGATGCATGGCCCACATGTGGCCGCTCGCACCCGCCAGCATGCCGGCGATGACAAAGGTTGTAAGTTTATAGCGGTAGGTGTCGAAGCCAATCGCGCGCATGCGATGTTCGTTGGCGCGGATACCCTCCAGGATGCGCCCGAACAGCGAGCGCATCAGCAGTGCAAGGCCCACATACATCAGTGTCAGCTGGATCAGCGCCACGTAGTAGGGACCAAGCGGCCGCTGGCGGCGGGGCAGATCGAGGCTCGCGCCGAACGCCTGGATCAGCGGCTTGCCGAGATAGGCGCCATCGGTGCCGCCGCCGAGCTTGGTGTCGTGGAACACGAAGAAGATCATCTGCCCGAAGGCGAGTGTCACCATCAGGAAAAAGAAGCCCTTGGTGCGCAACGACAGCGAGCCGACGAGCAACGCGGCGAGGCCGGCCACCAGCATCGCCGCCGGCAAAGTCTGCCAGATCGGCCGGGCGGCTGCTTCGGGCGAGATCAGATACACCACGTAGGCGGCAAGCCCGTAGAACGCGCCGTGACCGAGGCTGACCAGCCCGGTACCGCCGACCAGCAGTTGCAGCGAGAGTGCCAGCATGGCGGCGATCATCGCGGTGGTGATCAACTCGGTGTGGTAGATTGAAACGAAGTGCGGCGCCGCGACAAGGCATGCCAACAGCGCCGCCAGCAGCAGCCATCCGAGCCGGGAGTGCGGCAGCAGGCGCGTTTGTTCGTTCATGCACGCTGCCCGAACAGGCCGCTCGGCCGCACCAGCAGGACGGCCGCCATCAGCACATAGATCGCGAGCCCGGCGACCGCCGGCATGTAGGCCTTGCCCAGCGTATCGACCATGCCGATCAGCAGCGCCGACCAGAACGCGCCCGAGACGGAACCGAGCCCGCCGATGACGACGACGACAAAGGAAATGATCAGGAAGCCATCGCCGATGCCAGGATAGACCGAGTACAGAGGAGCGGCCAAGGCGCCCGCGATCACAGCGAGTGCCGTGCCGATCGCAAACACCACCATGTGAACACGCCGCGCATCGATGCCGATGACGTCGACCATCTCGGGCTTCTCGGCCGCCGCACGGATGATCGCGCCCATCCGGGTGCGCTCGATCCACAGATAGAGCGCCGCGCCAAGGGCGAGACAACAGCCGATGACGAAGAAGCGGTAGGCGGAATAACTGAAGCCCGGCGCCACGGGAATCGAGAAATCGAACAGGGCCGGCACCGGCACCGAATGGAAATCGTTGCCAAGCAGAAACGACCGTCCTTCCTCGAACAGCAGGATCAGCGCGAACGTCAGCAGCACCTGGTCCAGGTGTTCGCGATGGTAGAAATGGCGGAACAGGAAGCGCTCCAGGCCCGCACCCAGCATGATGCCGCCGATCAAGCCAGCCGGCAGCGCGAGCCACAGTGCGCCGGTGGTCTTGGCAATCACATAGGCCAGGTAGGCACCCACCATGAACAGCGAGCCGTGCGCGAGGTTGATCACGCCGAGCACGCCAAAGACGAGCGTAAGCCCGCTGGCAATGAGGAACAGCAGCAGGCCATATTGCAGGCCGTTCAGAAGCTGGGCGAGGAGGTTCATGGGAGAGTGCGAATAGTGAATAGCGAATAGCGAATAGAGCGTGGCCCCAATTTGCAATCGGAATTCACAGTCCTCCTATTGGCTACTCGCTACTCGCTACTTACTTCTCACACCTTGCATCCCGTGCCCGGATCAGCGAGCGCCTCGGCGGCGATGCCGGTGACCTTGTTCAAGCCGCCGGTCGCCTTGCGCAGATAGATGTTGTGGACGACATCTTGCGATGGCGACAGCGATACCGGACCGCGCGGCGAATCGATCTTGGCCGCCCGCATCGCCTTGTAGAGGCCAGCTTCGTCCTCCATGTTGCCTTTGACGGCTTCGAGACCGATCACCAGCAGCTGGGCTGAATCATAGCCCTGCACCGCGTACACGTCGGCCTCGCGGCCGGCCTTGGCTTTGAAGGCCGCACGGAACGCCGTGTTCTTCAGGTTGTCGATGCCATCGCCATAATGCAGCGCCGTCTCGACGCCTTCGGCAGCTGCACCTTGTGGGCCAAGCACGCCTTCGGTCAGGAAGCCCGAGCCGCACAATGGCACCTTGATGCCGGCTGCCGCATATTCCTTCACGAATTGCACGGCTCCACCGCCCGCAAAGAAGGCGCCGACGGCTTCAACGCCGAGACCTGGGATCTGAGCGAGCAACGGTTGGAAGTTTGTCTCCGGGAACTTCAAGGTCAGCGTCGCGACGACCTGTCCGCCGGCTTTCTCCAGACCCTCCTTGAAGCCGGCGCCGCTTTCCGCGCCTGCCGCATAGTCCCAGGTGATCCAGGCAGCCTTCTTCACGCCGCGCTTGCCGAGCGCGAGGCCCATGCCATAGGCCGGCTGCCAGTTCGAGAACGACATGCGGAACACGTTCTTCGCGCACAACTCACGCGTGACGCCGACGGCGCCCGCGTTCGGCACGATGCACAGCGTGCCGCTCTCCTTGACCACCTTGTGGATGCCCAGTTGCACGCCCGAGTGCACGGTGCCGATCAAGACGTCGACGTTGTCGCGCTTGACCATGCGGTCGGCGTTCTGAGGGCCTAATTCGGGCTTTGATTCATCATCGAGCTTGATGATCTGGATTTCGCGGCCGCCAAACTTGCCGTTCCTCTCCGCGATTACCATTTCGATCGCATGTGTGATGTTCTCGCCCAGTTGCGCGAAGGTGCCCGAGTACGGCAGCATCAACCCGACCTTCAGCGGCTTGGCCTGGGCGATGGCCCAGCCCGTCGGCACGGCGGTTGCGGCCGTGAGGGCGGCTGCGCCCTTGATCAGCTTGCGGCGCGACAGGGTGCCTTTGGTCATATGCGTCATTGTTCCCTCCTGGTGGAATTGGTCCCGCTTCGGGGTGCTGTTTGTTGGAACTAGAATGCCAGCGACACTCTAGCACAGCCAATTGCCAGCCAAGCTAGACGCTCACGGTGCCAGGGTGAAGCACAACCTTTGACCAACTCTCGACGCTGCCGGCCAGCGGTCCCGCAGTCTCGACACGGCAGCTGACCGCAGCACACCGCTTTCACAGCTCTCCAGTTCATCATAGGATCATCGCCGTGCCCGCAGCCTGCTGCCTGACCTGGAGAGTGCACCCCGATGTCGAACGAGATGAACGGCGCTGAGAGCCTGGTGCGCACCTTGCTGGCGGGCGGCGTCGACGTGTGCTTCACCAACCCCGGCACGTCGGAAATGCACTTCGTCGCTGCCCTCGACAAGATCCCCGGCATGCGCTGCATCCTCGGCCTGTTCGAGGGCGTGGTGACGGGCGCTGCCGACGGCTACTACCGCATGGCCGACAAACCGGCCTCGACCCTGCTGCACTTGGGGCCTGGTCTCGCCAATGGCCTTGCCAACCTGCACAACGCCAAGAAAGCCAACGTCGGCATCGTCAACATCGTCGGCGAGCACGCAACCCACCACATTGCCCACGACGCGCCGTTGACCTCCGACATCGCAGGCGTCGCTGCGCCCATGTCGCACTGGGTGAAGTCATCAGCCAGCGCCCGCACGTTGGCCGCCGACGGTGCGCTCGCCATTGCCGCGGCACGGCAAACTCCGGGGCAGATCGCAACCCTCATCCTGCCGGCCGACACCGCCTGGGGCATGGCCGATGGCATCGCCGAGGTTGCGCCGCGCACGCCGCCCGGCAAGGTCAGCGAGGTGGCGGTGCAGGCAGCAGCCGCCATGCTGCGCGGCGGCCAACGGGCATCCTTGCTGCTGGGCGACCGTGCCCTGCGTCACACCTGCCTCGAACTCGCCGGCCGGATCGCTGCCAAGACCGGCTGCGGGCTGCTCACGGAAGGGTTCAACACGCGGCTCGAGCGGGGCGCGGGCCGCGTGCAGGGCGAGCGCATCCCCTATGTCGTCGACAAAGCGCTTGGCGTAGTGGCCGCGGCCGGCAATCTCGTGCTGGTTGGCGCGCGCGAGCCTGTCGCGTTCTTCGCCTACCCCAACAAGCCGAGCGTGCTGATGCCCCAAGGCGCGCGTTCAACCAAGCTTGCCGGCGTCGAGGATGATCTCGAAGCCGCTTTGGAGGCGCTTGCAATCGAAGTCGGCGCGTTGCGCACACCGCCGGCGCACGTTGCCGCCGCGCGGCGTCCGGCCCTGCCGACCGGCGCCATCACGCCGGCTGCCATCGCCTCGATCCTCGGCGCACTGCTGCCCGAGAATGCCATCGTGATCGACGAGAGCGTAAGCACCGGCCGCAATTTCTTTCCCGAGACGGCGGGAGCCCCCCCGCACGACTGGCTGAACAATCGCGGCGGTTCGATCGGCTTCGGCTTGCCGGTGGCGGTTGGAGCTGCGGTCGCATGCCCGGATCGCAAGGTGGTCGCTCTCATCGGCGACGGCAGCGCCATGTATACGATCCAGGCCCTGTGGACGATGGCGCGGGAAGCCCAGGACGTCACGATCATGATCTTCGCCAACGGCACCTATAATATCCTGCGCGGCGAACTCACCAATGTGGGGGTGAGAAACCCCGGACCGCGCGCGATCGACATGCTCACCATCGGCCGCCCCGACATCGACTGGGTGTCGCTTGCCCGCGGCATGGGCGTTGCGGCAACGCGCGCCGATGATTGCGAAACGCTCGCAAAGGCCTTTGCCGCAGGCTTGCAATCCGGTGGCCCCAATCTGATCCAGGTCAAATTGTAGGATCACCAGCATCGTGCCGGTCGGCCAGGGCGTGTAGAGGGCTGTGACGATCGACTGAGGCCGCGCGGGACCACTTTACCATGTTGAGATTGCCTGCCCCCCTGAAGCGCCTGCTCGCGGGCGTGGCACTCACCCTGCTCGCCGTTCTGGCGATCCAGTGCCTGCATCTGACCCCGCAGTTCGTCCTGACGCGGAATTTGATGCTGCAGCAGGATCTGCCGGTCCTGGTCCTCACCTGCGCGCTGCTGCTGGCCATCGCGTGGTGGGGACTGCCGGCTGCCTTGGCGGGTCGGGCTGAGAAGTGGGCAGGCGGGTTCGCTGCCGCACAGCCGCGCGCGGTGTCCCTCGTCATCCTCGGCGCCGGCGTGATCGCCGCGCTCGGCACGCGCTTCGTCGCGCTCGACTTCGCCATCTCGCGCGACGAGATGATGGCACTGTTCGACGCCGAGATTTTCGGCAGCGGCCGGCTACTCGCGCCCGTTGCGCCCGAGTGGCGCCCGTTCGTGCCAGCCCTCCATCCCGATTTCCGCCTGCCCGTTCCCGGCCACGTCGCCTGGGTGTCGACCTATCTGCCGGGCAACGCGGCCGTGCGCGCAGTGCTTGGCAAAGTTTTCAACGGCGCGCTGATCAATGCGATCATCGTCATGATGGCGCTCGCAGCCCTGCATGGCGTCGCGCGACGGCTGTGGCCAGAGCGGCTCGATGCGCAGGCGCTCGCCGTGATCCTGGCCGCCACCTCCTCGCAGGTGCTGTGCATGGCGATGACGCCGTTTGCGATGAGCACGCACCTGGCGCTGAACATGATCTGGCTGTGGCTGTTTGTGCGCAACACGAGAGCTGGCCACGCCTGCTGCGTCGCGACCGGGTTCCTCGCGACCGGCCTGCACCAGATTCTCTTTCATCCCCTGTTCGTCGCGCCCTTCATCGTGCAGCTGCTGCTGGAACGGCGCTGGCGGACGGCGGGCTTCTACATCGCGAGCTATGCGGCGATCGGCGTGTTCTGGATCGTCTACTGGCAACTCCTGCTCAGCGGCCACGGCATCATGCCCGAGGCCAAGGCCGGCGGCGGGGTTGGCGTTGCCTACTTCATCAGCCGGGTGACGGCGCTGCTGCAGTTCTTCAGCTTCTACGGCCTGGAGACCATGGCGCAGAACCTGCTGCGGTTCGCTGCCTGGCAGAACCCACTCCTGCTGATCCTGCTCGTCCCCGGCGTCGCGATGGCCTGGCAGCTGAAGGGCGTTTTGCGATCGCTGGCGGCTGGCATCCTGCTGACGATTGTCGCCATGTTCATCCTGCTGCCCAACCAGGATATCGGCTGGGGCTATCGCTATGTGCACGGCCTGATCGGCGGGGCGGCCCTGCTCGGTGCGCAAGGCTGGATGGCGCTGACGGCGGCATCCGGCCGGCGTTCGCTCGTCCCGCTGGTCTTCATCTTGACGGCGGCTTCGGGTCTCATCCTGCTGCCGCTGCATGCGGCGCAGATGCACGCCCACATCGCGCCTTTTGCCCGGGCCCAGGCGGCGATTGCGAAGATCGACGCCGAGGCGGTCGTGGTCGAGACGGTGAGCGCCTACTACGGCATCGACTTCGTGCGCAATGATCCGTTTTTGCGCAACCGGCCGCTCGTCTTCGACATCGGCGAACTCGACGAGGCGCTGACGCGCGAGCTTTGTGCCCGCATGCGCGTCGCCATGTTCGACGGGCGGGACGCGGCGAAATTCGGCGTGCAGTACACCGATCCGACGACGCATCCAGCCTGGGCCCAGATGCAGAAGGTGCGGACCCTGGTCGAGAGCGAGGAGTGCCGTCGGCTGCTGCGGCGGCGGTGACGAACACCGGCACGAGCTGCGAGGCACCGTCACGATCAATTCACTGGACCGTGACCGGTGGATCGCTGTCCGATCCTTCGGAGGATCGCCCTATGCTGTCGCAATGACAAGAAGTTGAGTGTTGATGGAAGACGGAACGGAGCTGTTGGGCAGCCAGGTTCCTGCTACGGACTGATTGTGTGTGCTTTCGGGACGACCTGAACGGAGACAGCAAATGACGAGCACAGACCTTAGTCCACGGCGCCTGGTCGTAATGGTCGTTTTGATCGCTACTCTTGCCACGGCGGGGTTGCTGGCTGGGTGCACGGCTGGCTCTGGCGGAGGCGGCGGCGGCTGGGGGCCAGGCGGTCCTCCGGTCGAGCGGGGAAGCTGATGGACCGACGCGGTTCCAGCGAGCCCGCCGTTTGATGCAGCCGTGGTTGACCGCGGGTGGTCTGGTCGTCGCATTCGCGGTTTTTATAACGGCACAGTCCGGGACGTTCAACGACGACATCGCCATAATCGAGATGCCGATCCGGGGGCTGACGCTCGGGCTTTGCCTGGCAGGCATAGTGTATCTGGCAGGCGTGGTGATCTTGCTGCGGCCGGGGTCATCACACAGCCTCCGGTCAATCGTCCGAATCATACTGGTCGCAGGACTGATCGCACGCCTGACATTGTTCGCCAGCGAGCCGATCCTCGAAAACGACTACCAGCGCTATTTGTGGGATGGTGGGGTAACGGCGCGCGGCCTGAACCCGTATGCGGTCGCGCCGGCCGACGTCGCAAACCTGCCGCCGGACCAGCCCTTGCGTCGGCTGGCTGAGAAGGCTGGCCCCATCACAGGTGCAATCGGGCACCCTCGGTTCACGACGATCTACCCGCCCGTGGCGCAGGGGTTCTTCGCCCTGGCGCATGCCCTGAACCCTTGGAGCCTCACGGCCTGGCGGGCCGTAATCCTTACCGCCGACGTGGCCACCTTCGTGCTGCTGCTCGCGCTTCTGCGATCAGCCAGCCTGCCTGCGTCCTGGTCCGCGATCTACTGGTGGAACCCGCTCGTCCTGAAGGAGCTCTTCAACTCGGCCCATATGGATGCGCTGGTGACACCGTTCGTGCTGTTGGCGCTGCTGTCGTCGCTCAAGGGGCGCCCAGTGCTGGCAACCGGCAGCCTGGCGCTGGCCGCCGGCACGAAGATCTGGCCGATCCTGCTGCTGCCGCTCATCTGGCGCCCCCTGTTCGGACAGTGGCGACGGCTCGCGCACTGCGGCCTGGTGCTGCTCGCCATTGGAGCTCTGTGCGCGCTGCCGATGATCCTCGCCGGTCTCGGCCCCAAAGCTGGCGTCACTGCATTTGCCAGTACGTGGCGCATCAGCGCGCCGCTCTACGGCATGATCGAGATCGCCGTTGAGAGTGCACTGGGCGCCTTGCCGGCTGCCGGCATCGTGACCGCGAGTTCGATGGCGCGGGTGCTGGTGGCGACCCTGCTCGGCGTGTTGGCAATGGCGATCAGTCTGCGTCCAACTGCTACGGCGCAAGATCTGCTCCAGCGCGCCCTGCTGATCGTTGCCGCAGTGCTGTTTTTGTCGCCGGCCGTCTATCCCTGGTACGTAGTCTGGCTGCTACCGCTCCTGGCGATCCGGCCGCAGATCGCACTGCTGATGCTGACCGCATTGGCGCCGCTCTACTACTTGCGCTTCCATTTCCGCGCGCGCGACACGTTCTTCCTGTTCGAGCATTATGTGGTGTGGATGATCTGGGTTCCGGTGTGGATCGCCTGCGCTGTTTCCTTCATTCGCACCATGCGCAACGTCACTTCGAGCGCATTGGGAAACATCCGCTCGAACAGGCCGCTGCGATAGGCGCCACCGACGCGGCGCTCGATGCGATAACCACAGCCAGTCGCGAGATCCTGCCACTCGCGCTCGCTCAGGTAACTGGCCTTGACCATGCCGCCGAACGGCACGTTCCCCATGGCGTCGAGCACGAACAGCCGGGCGTGGTCCAGCTGCGATCCGGCCAGGTGGTCCTTGATGTAGATCGGCCCGCGGCCAACGACCCGGGCGCACTCGCGCAGCAGGCCAGCCCGCACCGCGACCGGCACATGGTGCATCACGTTGCTGAAGGTCACGGCATCGAACGTGCCATCGGCGAACGGCAGTCTGGCGCCGTCGTAGACCCGGGTTTCGATATCGAGCGACTTCAGGAAGCGATCCTCAACGTCGACCGAGGTCACATGGGAGATGCCGAACAAATCCTTCATGGCTTGCGCGATGATGCCCGTGCCACCGCCCACGTCGAGCACGCGCGCGTGCGCCGGGTCCCACAGCGTGCGCAGCGATTGCAGCAACGTGCGGTGGTAGGTCGGCGCCTTGGTCCGGTACAGCGGGATGTGGCGGCCGATCAGCGCTTGCACGCGCTCAAGCGACAGCTCGGCGGTATCGACCGTCATGGCGACCTCGGCGATGACGACGGCGCACCGCCGGCTGGCTTGCGGACGATCGCCCAGCGGCTGGCTGCGAAGTTCCAGGCCATCATCAGGACGGTGGCAACGGGTGCTGCGATTGCAACCGGCAGGCGCGCCACGTCGCACATGACAAACAGCAGCGCGAGCGTGATCGGATAGTTCGCGGCCATACTGACGGCATAGCGCCAGAACTGCTGAAAGCTTGGCGCCTGCTGGAACGTGAAATGCACGTGCAGTGCAAACCCCAGGACCACGACCACACTGTAGGAGATCACGCAGGAGATCACGTAGTGGATCGCGAACCGGTCGGCGGTGAGCAGAATGGCATTGTGCACGAGCGCGCACAGGAGGCCGACGAGCAGGAAGCGGGCGGGCAGTTTCATGGCACGCTGCGTCCCGCGCCAGCGCCCTTCACCCGACGCGACAGCGTGACGTACACGCACGCGTTGTCCTTGGTCACCCATGACGGCGTGACCTTGTCTTCGACGGCAGCCTTCAGGTTCATGACGACGGCCACGACGCGAGCGAGCGCCGGTCCGATGACGGGGATACCGCGCAGGGCAACAGCAAAGCAGGTGAGGCGCACCATCGTCGTCCAGGCAAGCGGACCGACCACGGCGATGCACTCGGTCGTCTCGAAGCCACGCGACGCAAGATCACCGATCAGCCCCTCGCGGGTCCAGCGGCGATGATCTTCGGGATGGGGATGATAGAGCCAGGTGCCGTGCGTGGAGAGCAGCAACTGGCCATCGTCGCGGAGCATGCGCGCCGCTTCGGCAAGGTAGGTATCGAGGTCACGCACGTGCTCGAGCACCTGGAAGGAAACGACGAGGTCGCAACTGGCGCTCGCTGCCTCGACGATGCCGTCGGGGCGTATCATCACGTCATGGCCGCTGCCGAAGTCGGCGCCGGTATAGGTCGCACCCCGCGCCGTAAACAGTGTTGCATAGGGTTTGACGCCACAGCCGAAATCGAGTGCCGTAGTTCCTGGCCGGGCCAGGCGAGCGGCCAACCGGTCAATCGCCGTGTGCATGCCGCGCAAGACGAGCCAGTCGGTGTCCCATAGCCGCGGATGGAGCCGCCGCTGCTGTTCGAACGTGCGCGCCACGGCCGGTGCAGCAGGGCCAGCGCCGGTCGGCGGCGCGGTTCGGGCGGAGGTGGGCAGAGCGTTCATGCGGCGACCCTATAGCGCCTTTGTCGTCGGCTGCCCAACGACGTTTGCCTTGCCCCCAACCAGCCGCGACATGATCGCCATGTAGCTGCGCGCGGCTTCGGTCCAGCTGTAGTGCGTCTGTACGTAGGCATGCCGGGCCATGGCTGCCACCGTGACGTCTGCGCCGGCCTCGCGCGCCAGGATGTGGTCGATCTTCGCGGCAAAGGCGGCAGCTGTTTTGTCTGCATCGGCACCATCTATAGCAACCCCTTCGATCATGCCGCGAGCTGCCGGATCGGCTGTCGCCGTCTCAGCGCCACAGATCACAGGGCGGCCGCAGGCCAGCGCCTCCTGCAGCACGAGCGGCAACCCTTCGCCGACCGAAGGCAGTATGAAGACATCGCTCGCCTGATAGAGCGGCGCCAGCGATGCCCCCTGCAGCGTGCTCAAGACATGGACGTTGGGCAAGCCCCACGCGGCCGGGTCGATCGGCCCCCAGCCTGCCAGCGCGAAGGTCAACTCGGGTCGGGCACGCGCCAGCCGCTCGATCACGTGCAGCCCCTTCTTCTCGACGAAGCGGCCGACGAACAGGATCAGCGGCCCGCCCGTCGGCAGCCCCAAGGCCCGTCGACAGCTGCTGCGGTCGAACCCCGCTGGCGGCAGGCGAAACACGTCCGTGTCGACGCCGTTGAAGATCAGCACGGGCTTAGCCTGGAAGCCGAGCGAACCGAAATGCCGAACCACCGTGTCGCTGATGAACACCACCTGGTCGCTCGCGCGCAGCATGGGCCGGGCGATCAGCGCGTTCGCAAGTCCCATCAGACCGCGCAGCAGCGGGTTGGCATAGGGCACGGCCGCGATATGCTGCACGAGGACCACAGGCCGGCCGAACCGGCGTGCCGCCAGCATGGCGACGACGTTGGTCAGGTAGAGACTATCATGCAGCAGGACGCAGTCGCTGGCCGCGACCGCACGCCAGATGGCGCCCGCGCCGCGCAGTCCCGGCAGCGGCATCGGCACGCCGAGTTTCTGCTCGGTGATGTTCCAGGCCGCGACCGGCACGGTGCGCCCGCAGCCAGCCTGGGCAGCCGGCGGCGCGGTTGCGTCGGTGGCGAGCCAAGTGACATTGGCGCCACTCCGCCCGAGTTCCCGCGCCAGTCGACCCGCGACGATCTCGATGCCGCCGCGGTGGCTTTCGAAGTAGGCGGTGGCGAGCAGCACTTTCATCGTCGATCCAGCGGTTCGGCGCGTGCCACTCTGCGCGTCACGCCAGTTCGCGCGCCAGCGCCGGCTCGCTTGCCGTGACGGGCACCAGCGCCGGAGCGGACTGCGGCACTGCCTTCATGAAGTCCGCATCGTTACCACCGATGATCGACAGCAGGAACCCGCCGAGCACATTCTGCGCGCCGATCACCACCAGCGACGTGCCAAGCACCGCCGGCAGCACGTTCAAAATCGGCTGGAACTGGTTCGCGGACCAGTAGCTGACGAGGTAGCCGAGCAGTCCGAGGCCGACCGCCAGACAGCCGATGCCGCCGATCAGCATGGTCTCGAGCGACACCCACCGGGCGAGGACCCGCGACCGGCCGCTGCGCTGACGGTAGCCCTCGCGCACGCCATAGTTATGCCCTGCCGCCGCGAGCAAAGCCGCCGTGTGGCTGATGGTCAGCAGGCCGCCGGCCAGCACCACCCAGTAGTTGCCAAAGATCGTGACACCGGCCTTGGCCCCGAGTGCCGCCACGGTCGATGCTCCCAGAATGGCGACCGCCAGGATACCGAGCACAGCGGCTGGAATGGCAAAGATCCACGCCGGGCTCAGCATCAGCAGGTAGCGCAGGTGGCGCCAGCCGTCGCGCCAGGGACGCAAGTGCGGCGGCCGGTCGCGCAGGTCCTTCGAAAGCGTCGCCGGCACCTCGACGATTTTGGCGCCCTTCAGCGTCGCCTTGATCACCATCTCGCTGGCGAATTCCATGCCGTCGCCCGACAAGCGCAGGCTGTCGAAGCAGGGGCGCGTGAGCGCGCGGATGCCGCAGTGCGCATCGCCGATGCCGGAGCGGAACAGGATGTTGAGAATGCCGGTCAGGATGGGATTGCCGATATAGCGGTTCTTCCACGGCATGGCGCCGGGTGCGATGCCGCCCTGGAAGCGATTGCCCATGCACAGATCGGCGCCCTGCATCAGGCGGCCGACCATCGGCACTGCATCGCGAAAATCGTAGGAGCCGTCGGCATCGCCCATCACCAGGTAACGGCCGTGGGCGGCGGTTGCGCCACCGATGAGCGCTGCCCCATAGCCACGGCGCGGGACGGCAACGCAGCGCGCGCCCAAGGCTGTCGCAATGGCCTGGCTGCCGTCCGTGCTGCCGTTGTCGGCGATCACGATCTCGCCGGCGAGCCCGAAGCGCTCGTACATCAGGGCCAGTGCCGCACGCGCATTGGCGATGCACGCAGGCAGGCTGATCGCCTCGTTGAGGCACGGCATGATGATTGTCACGTCGATCTCGGCCCGACCGCTGACCATGGGTCCCATCCTCGCATCCAACACTAAATCAGCTCCCTACGAGCATAATCGCACCCAGACCAGCCTTTTCCGGCGCACTCGAGCAGCGACGTCTTTGCCCGCCATCAGGTGAATGACGGCTGAACGAAGTTTCAGCCGACGGTCGCGCGGGTCAATGCACAACCCGGCGTCACACCTCAAACCCGAAGCGCTCCTTGAGTAGGTTGCGGGTATCCTCGTTGGGATGCTCGCCGAAGTTACTGGCGATGACGCGTCCGAATTCTTCGAGATTGATGATCCCTTTACCACCGATTGCGCGCAAAAATGCACGCTCGCGGCTCGGCTCGACCAGCACGAAGTAGTAAGCCCAGCGGCCGCTCAAGTCCTTGGCCTTGAGTTTTTGGACATGATGGCCGCGCCGGGCAATTTCGCGGTCGGCGTGCGACAGGGGTGGCCTCGGCTGAATAGCATGCATGCGATCCTCGGACTTTGTCGGGGGCTGATCCTGACGTGCGACTATCGGCTGTTGCCGTACCTCGGGTTGCTGTCGAACCGGCCGCGGAAGTGGCGATCGCTGAGGTAGTCGAGCTTCTTGATCAGTCGCGTCGGTGCTTTGCGCAGACGCAAGGCCAGTTCGTCCGGCGCCATGGCGATCAACTGATCGGCGGAGATGTCGCCGATCAGTTTGGCGATCGGTTCCGCCATGGCGGCGTTCGATATGCCGAATGCCGCGATGGCGGAGCAGTTGCCGACGATCGTCTTCACACTGTTGGGATAGAGCTTGGCCAACTGTTCCACATGCTGGAGGAACAAAACCATGCGAACACCGTACCCCCGCATGACCGTCACGCAATCCTCGAGCAGCGGAAACGCGCCGATGTGGGCAAACTCATCGATCAAAAACAGCGTCGGCAACACCGGGTTGGTTGGCCGCCGCACCATCGCCGTCAGGATCGCCCATAGCCAGATCCGCAGCATGGGGGCATGGCTTCGGATCTTATGCGGCGGGATGACCAGATAGATCGTCAGCGGACGGCCATCACGCAACGCCGCCAGGTCGAACGAGGTCTTGTGCATGGCCGTCTTGACCAGCGGGTTGCCGAACAGGCGGATGTGCTGCTGCACGGTGCCAAGCACAGACGGTCGCGTCTCCCGATCCGGCAACTGCAGAAAGCCCGCGATGTGGCCATAGGACACCTCGTCCATCTGTTTGCCGACGGTGTCCAGCAGAACCGCCAACTCGTACGAGGTGTCGCTGCCGTGGAAATGCTTCCACACCCGGCCGAGATTGGCTTCGTCCGGCTGGGTCGCGATCACCGCGCTGACCATCGCGCTGATCAGGCTCTGACTCCAGTTGTCCCAGAACATATCGTGATGGCTGCCTTCGCCAACGATCGTGGCCGCGACCTCGGCGGCATCCTCGATACGCTCCTGGGGATCGCGGGACACGAGGTCGAGGGGGTTAAATGTGGCGGTTTCGTCCGAGACGATCCTGAACGGATCGATGATGACGACCTCCTGACCCATTTGTCGGCGACGGCGCGCGGTGATCGACGCTGCCTCGCCCTTGGGGTCGATCACCACCATGCTGTTGTGGCTTTCGAGCAGGTTCGGAATCAGAAAATTGCGCCCCTTGCCGCCGCCGGTTTCCGCGATGACGAGCGCATGCCCCTCGCCCGTATCCGAAACGATCTGCGGAACATCGCTGCCGCCGCTTCCTGAAGCACCGCGCGTGAACCCGAAGCCAGCCGGTGCCCCGTTCTGCGTCTCCCAGCCGAAGGACAGGCCCTGCCGACGACC
The DNA here is from genome assembly GCA_021730785.1 of Hyphomicrobiaceae bacterium. Classification (GTDB taxonomy): domain Bacteria; phylum Pseudomonadota; class Alphaproteobacteria; order Rhizobiales; family Hyphomicrobiaceae; genus JAKFWF01. Next base: position 27,079 of record JAKFWF010000024.1, on the reverse strand, counting down.
ACTCGATCTGCGCTTAGTCATGTCGCATCCTCCCAATTGACGGTTTCATCTTGGCCGGTATTCCGGCTCTTTTTGCGGCGTAGATGAATTTCGTCTACGCAGAACGTAGAAGTTCGATCCACCACACGTCAGTGCCGATGACATCGGCACTGACGTGTGCTATTGAGATCTTTGAGAAGTACCGATGGCGTGAATTTCCGCTCTTCAAATGACAGAATTGCGTATGTGATATACGCAGTTTTTCATAACCGAGTTGCGTTGTCAACCGGAGGACAGATGAATCATGGAAAAAATCGCAGTCGAGGCGTGCCCGCCGCTGCGTGGCGCGATGACCTCGGAGCAGATCATGGCGCTGCAGTTGCTGCTGCTGCATTTCCAGGCGCTGGAGGCCAAGGACCAGCGCATCCGCGATGTGGACCTGTACCAGGATAACGAGCCGCTCAGCCGCCACGACATTCGCAACATGCTCGTCGGCCGCACCATGCTGCCGGAGCGCACGACCGAAGGCCTTGCCAAGCAGGAGAAGTTCTATTCCCGGATGCACGCCCTCCTGCTCGAGCGTTGGCCCCGGCTCGCTGCCAACGACACGCTGCTTGATCTGTTCCGCAAGGCCTATGGCCTGTTCGCGGTGCCGCTGAACCCGGCGCCAGCCTTCAACATGACGCCCGATTGGTTCCGCTGGACGGGATCGGATCGCCAGGCGATCCTCGAGCGCTACGCCGGCAATTACCTCTGCCTGCGTTATGCTGGCAACAACGCCTCGGCGTTCGCTCCCGATGTTGTCGTGTCGGCACTGTCGATCATGGCCACCGATGGCGATGCCATCCCCTACATGATCACCTATCAGCCGCGCGATCCGGGCGACGCGCCCGAAAACATCGAAGGCCGGCTGGCGCTGGTCGGACGCTTTTTCTATTTGATGGGGATGTCGACGACGACGCGTGTCGCGACAGGGCAGCGACAGGACGGCGCCACCGGGTTCCCGCACATCATGGCCGGTATCCATCGCCCCGGCGACGCCAGAGCCCGCGGCTTCCAGACGCTGCTACTCCGACAAACCCGCGACAATTGCCTGGTGTCAGCCCGCGTCTGGGCGCTGCCGCTCAGATCAATCGACCTCAACCGTGACGGCGCACTCCGCAAAGTCGGTTTCGTCGCCGCCGCAGACCTCGACGCGCATTTGGGATTGCCGAAAGGCGCCCTCAACAAGGTCAAGGACCAGATCCTCAACAAAGGACCGCTCGACGGCCAGGGCTGCCTCGATCTCAGCTGAAGTGGCGAGGCAGCAATCGGTGGGGGGCGGGGCACTGGCGCTGCACATCTTCGCAATCGCGCGCAGTGATGCGAGCCAAGACGGCTTCCCGCACCGCGTTGGGGCGCACGGGCAAACAAGCACCCCTATCAAGCCAGTCCTGCGCCTTGCCTGCCACGAGCCCTCACAACCAGGCGCCATGCCGCGCGGCCGTGCCATGCCTTACGCGATCATCTGAGCCCGCCGGTCCCAGGCGGCGCGCCGTGCGTCCGCGCCGCGACCACAAGCAAGGCGCCCGTCGCGGCAAGGCAGAGACAGGACGAGGCCAGCAAGGCCTGCGCACCATACTGGTCGATCAGAATGCCGAACGCGATGGGCGCGCCAGCTTGCAGGATGCGGGCCGGCGCCCCGATCAGACCGAGGCGATAGCCGTAATTCTCGGGCCCGAACACAGCGAGCGGCACGGTTCCGCGCGCAATCGTCAGGATGCCGTTGCCGGCGCCGTGCAAGAGGGCGAACGGCATGGCAAACAGTCCGCTGCCTGCAAGCAAAAGTGCGGCTCCGATCGGATGTGTCAGCATTGACAGCCGTGCCGAGACGATCGGATGGAAGCGACTGAGGAAACGAGCTTCGAGCACCCGCGCGGCCACCTGGGCTGGGCCAATCAACGCCGCGGCGCCAATTGCCTGTGTGGTGGTTGCGCCCGCAGCCTCCAGAAGTCTGGGCAAATGCGCGGCCATCGCCGTGGCGACGAACCAGCCTGCCGCAAAGGCGAAACCGAGCAGCCACATGGACCGATCCATCGGCACGTCCGGCTTTTCGGATGCAGTTGCCCCTGCCACTCCGGTTCGCAACTTCGGCAGCAGCAGCAGATTGAGCGGAAGGCCAAGTGCGATGTGGGCCATCGCCCACGCCGCACAGGTGCCACGCCAGCCCAGCGTCGCCTCCCCCCATGCCGTCAACGGCCAGCCTACGGTACTGGCAAAGCCGGCGATGAGGGTAATTCCGGTGATGGCTGAACGAGCGGCCTGGCCGTACATCCGCCCGAGCGTGGCGAAGGCTGAATCATAGAAGCCAAGCCCCATTGCAGCGCCGATGACAAGCCATCCGAGCCACAGCATTGGCAGGGTGTGCGCGAGTGCCAACAATCCAAGACCTGCCGCAAAAAGCAGGTTCGAAACTCCCAACACTTCACGGCCGCCGAAGCGATCGATGGTCCGGCCGACGCGTGGGCCGAGCATGGCTGAAATCAACAGTGACGCCGAAAAGGCTGCGAAGACACCTGTCTGGCTGCTTTCCGTGTCGCGTGCCATCGCCGGGGCAAGAATCGCGATCAGATAGTAGCTCGATGCCCATGCGAGTGTCTGGGTCGTGCCAAGCCCCGCAATCACCGGCCAGCGTTTGGCATGCACATCATCCACAGCAGGAGGATACCTTTGCTTTCTGCGGCTCTGCGGACACGCAGCATGCCACCGCGTCAGACGTCGCGGAACCCCCACACCATCCTTCGGCCTCGGTGACCGGCGCGCCCGAGCAGACGCCCGTTTCGGGAAGCACCAATTCGACGCGCGCCGCGGCTTCTTTGTCGCCGGCGATGTCGGCGATGATGGATCGGACCTGCTCGTAACCGGTGAGCGCCAGGAACGTGGGCGCGCGGCCATAGGCCTTCATGCCTGCGATATAGAAGCCGGCCTCTGGGTGCGCCAACTCGCGCGCGCCATGCGGACGCACGGTGCCGCAGCTATGTTCGTTGGGGTCGATCAGGGGCGCCAACGTCGTCGGACAGTCGAGGGCTGGATCGAGCCCCAACCGCAATTCGCTCAGCATCGACAGATCAGGCCGGAAGCCGGTAGAGACGATCAGTTCGTCGACGACAACATGACGACCGCAACGGCTCGAGCCGGCACCGATCCGCAGGCGGCCATCCGTCTCGGTAATGTGCGTCACGCCGAAGCCGGTTTCGACCTGGAGGCGCCCACTGCCAACCAGCCGGGCAAATGTCACCCCCAATTCGCCGCGTGCCGGCAACTGATCGTTGGCGCCGCCGCCGAATGCCTTCTGCGGGCTATCACCACGCAGCAACCAAATGACAGTTTTGCCTGCTACTTCGTCCTTCAAGCGCACGAGGTCGATGAGCGTGCCGATGGCCGAATGGCCGGCCCCAAGTACCGCTACAGTCTTGTTGGCGTAGCGGTTGCGGTTGCGGTCCGCGCCGCCCAGTACGTCCGGCATGCCGTAGGCAATGCGCTTGGTCAGTTCCGGCTCGCCGATTGCGGGCAGGCCGTTGGCCCCGGCGGGATTGGGTGAGAACCAGGTGCCAGACGCGTCGATCACGGCGTCGGCTCTCAGCTTCTCCGGACCTTTGCCATTGCGGTACCGGATCTCGAAAGGCGCAGCTTCCCGGCCTTTTGATTTCACCTTGTCGAAACCGGTGCGACTTATCGCGGTCACACGGGCGGATGTCTTGATGCAGTCCTTGAGAGGGGTGCGCGTGGCGAGCGGTTCGATGTAATGCGCAATCAGATCGCCTCCGGTCGGATAGGCCTGAGGATCAGGTGTGTTCCAGCCGGACCCGGCCAGCAGGCGCAGCGCTGCCTCGTCGATATTGAACTTCCAGGGCGAGAACATGCGGACATGGCGCCACTGCCGGACCGCGTGTCCTGCCTCCGGGCCAGCCTCCAGCACGATCGGGTCGAGGCCGCGTTCAAGGGCATGCGCGGCGGCGGCGAGGCCGACGGGGCCCGCACCAATGATCGCAACAATCTTGGTGGCAGCGCCCATCAACAGTCTGCCCTTCCAGGAGGTGTGAACATGAAGGCAAATGAGCTAGGCGGCATTCGACTTGGCCGCCAGTGGCTGGCAAACGCCGTCAGCGCAGCATTCTGCGACCAGAAAGCCGACGAGTGAGCGCATCACGTCATAGTTGGCCCGGCAGATGAGCGTCGTCGATTGCCGGTCCTGATGGACTAGTCCGACGATCACCATCGATTTCAGGTGATGGGAGAGTGTCGAGGCCGCGACATCGAGCTTGGACTGCAGCTTGCCGACGCTCATGCCCTCATCACCGGCCTTGACCAGGGTACGGTAGATCTTGAGCCGGGTCGGGTTGCCCAGGGCTTCCAGGCGTGCTGCTGCGTCATCGAGTTTCATGGCGGGCATCATAGCAATGGCCGTAATCGCTTGCAATGGTTTTTCCAGAACAATAGAAATTGGCAGTGATTGCGGGGCCCGGTCACGGAAATACCGGCGGCGCTGGTGGCGCACTTCGAACGCCGGCCCAACGATCAGGCAGCCTCGCCCACTGTGGCATAGGGCGATGCAGGCAGCGCCAATGTAATCAGCCAACAGAGCAACAGCATTGCCGCCGAGCCGATCAAGCAAGCCATCATGCCGCCGACCTGATAGAGCGCCCCGGACAGCAGGATGCCGATCAGCCGGCCGGTCGCATTGGCGGCATAGTAGAACCCGACATCCTCGGCCGCCTTCTCCGATCCGGCGTAAGCGAGGATCAGGTATGAGTGCAGCGAGGAGTTGACGGCAAACGGCAACCCGAACAGGGCGAGACCGGCGACCACGACCCAGTCGGCTCGGCCGATGCTGGCGCTGAAAAGGAGCAGGGCCAGAACGACCGGCACAGCGGTGAGCAGGCCGGCCCACACGCGGGCGGCTGGAATTTCGCGACTCAATCCGTCGCTGCTGCGCGCAATCAGCATCGGCGCAAGTGCCTGCACACCCCCGTAGGCGATGGTCCAGGCGGCAAGAAATCCCCCGACCTCGGCAAAGCGCCAGCCGTTGGCATAGAGAAATACCGGCAGGCCGACCACGAACCACACGTCCCGCGCGCCAAACAGGAAGACGCGTGCGGCGGCAAGTAGATTGACGGCCTGCGACTTGGCAAAGAATTCACGCACCGACTTCGATGACTTGGCCTTGCCGAGCTCGCGCGGCAACGTCGCCAGGCCCGCGACGAGAATGCCGCCGATCAGCGCCGCCATCAGCCAGAGCGCGGGCTTGAACCCGATCCAGTCGAGCAGCAAGCCGCCGACGAAGAAGCCAAGCCCCTTCATTGCGTTCTTGGAGCCGGTGAACCAGGCAACCCATTTGAAGAGTTGTCCCGAGCCCTCGCCAGACGTGGCCTTGATCGCCGACTTTGACGCCGTCTTGGTGAAATCCTTTGCGAGACCGGAAATGCCCTGGGCCGCGACGACCCAAACGACAGAGGCCGCTGCCGTCCAGGCCGGATCAAGTGCCGACAGCATGAGCAGGCCTGCTACTTGCAGCGTCTGGCCGACGACCAGCATACGCGGAATGCCGAAGCGGGTGGCGAGCCAGCCGCCGGCCAGATTGGCAATAATGCCGGCGAACTCGTAAAGCAGGAACAGGAACGAGAGCGTCAAGGGCGCATAGCCGAGCTTGAAGAAGTGCAGCAGGACTAGCATGCGCAATGCGCCGTCGACGAGGGTGAAGCCCCAGTAGGACGCCGTGACGATCAGATAATTGCGGACCGCCGCTGCCATCTCAGCGCCCCGCCGCAATGACAATGTTCGCCAGGTCGACCATGCGGCAGACATAGCCGATCTCGTTGTCATACCAGGCATAGACCTTGAGCAGCGTGCCGTCGGTCACCATCGTGCTGGGCGCATCGACGATCGAACTGCGCGGATCATTGCAATAGTCGACGGAGACGAGGGGGCGCGTCTCGTAACCCAGAATGCCGGCCAGGGGGCCATGGGCTGCGACCCGAAACAACTCGTTGACCTCGGCCGCAGTTGTCGCGCGCTGCACTTCAAAGACGCAATCCGTGAGACTGGCATTGAGCACCGGCGCACGAACGGCGTGGCCATTCAGCTTGCCCCGCAATTCAGGATAGATCAGTGCAATGGCCGTGGCGCTGCCCGTGGTCGTCGGCGAGAGCGAGAGCATGGCCGAGCGCGCGCGCCGCAAATCCTTGTGCGGCGCATCGATGACAACGTTGGTGTTCGTCGGATCATGAATGGTGGTGATCTGACCATGCCTGATGCCGATCGCTTCGTGCACGACCTTGACCACGGGGGCCAGACAGTTCGTGGTGCAGGATGCCGCCGTCAGCACCGTGTGCCGCGTCGGATCGTAGAGATGGTCGTTGACCCCGACGACGACGTTGAGGGCGCGTTCGTCCTTCACGGGAGCCGCCACGATGACGCGCTTCACGCCACGATCGAAATAGGCCTGCAGGTGCTCGGGCGTCAGGAACTTGCCCGTGCACTCCAGTACTATGTCGCAGCCAAGATCGCCCCAGGCCACATCGCGCGGCGTTGGCGCGGATGTAAATCCGATCTGCTTGCCCCCGACCGTGATCACAGCCTCACCGTCGGTTTCGAATTTGTTGCGCCAGCGGCCGTGAACGCTGTCGAACTCCAGCAAGTGCGCGGTTGCGGCTGCGCCGCCCTTGATCTCATTGACGTGAACGATATCGAGCCGGTTGCTGGCGCGCGGATCATCGTCGGGGCGCTGCACGCCGCCGAGTGCGGTCCTCAGTGCCAACCGCCCCATGCGGCCCATGCCATTGATGCCAACCCTCATGCGCTGCTCCTCAAGCCGTGTATTTGGTCGGGTCGCCCAGTTCATCGAGCCGCGCCTTGAGCGCGATGCTGTCGAGCGACGCATAGGGCAGGCTGACGAATATTTCGAGCCGACGGCGGATCATCCCGTAGAGCGCATTGATCATGGTGGCGTGCTCGGCGGCCGATCCCGTGAACTTTGCCGGGTCGGGAAAGGGCCATGCTGCGGTAACGACCTTGGTGCCGAATTCGGGACAAACTTGTCCATCGAGCGTGTCGCAAAGCGTGATGACGAAATCCATGCGGGGCGCGTTGGTGCGAGTGAACTCGTCCCATGATTTGCATCGGAGCATCGATACATCGTGGCCAAGCACCCGCAATTTCTCCATCACTTCCGGCATCGGAGCCGGGCGGGGATCCGAGCCGGCCGAGTAGGCGCGGAAACTGCCGTTGGCGATCTTCTCGAGAATGGCCTCGGCCATGATCGAACGGGCAGAATTGTGGGTACACAGGAACAGTACGTTGAACGCTGGTGTCATGGTGCGAACCTCTTGCGACACTTCGGGAAGCAACCGCATCAGGTCGCCGCACAAGTGCGGACGGCCGTTGCAGCAGGTCTCTGTGAGGAAGCCGAACAGTGCTCGCAAGCCCGCAAAGCGCACGGCATAAATGACGTGCCGGCCCTGCCTCGTCGATTGGACGAGGCAGGCCTGTTCAAGGGCTGCGAGATGGAATGACAAGGTCGAGGGGGCCTGCCGCAATCGTGCAGCCAGTTCTCCCGCCGCCATGCCGGACGCACCGGTTGCTGCCAGGAGCCGCATCAGCTTGAGACGCGTCTCCTGGGCGAGCGCCGCAAATCCGACCGCTGCATCCGCCGTTTCCATTATTATGGAATAGTCGAATTGGATGACAATCCTATGACTGGGGGCGAGCAGTCGATCGCACATTCGGGACTGGCAGGCACTCGATGCGTGCCCCCTGTTTGAGCGCATTGCCTGGAGGATTCCGGACATCGGCCTCCAGTGCCCGTGGTTGCGTCCGTACAGGACCGATGTCCGGAACCCTTCACCGAAACGCAAGAAGATCGAGTTAGCAGCCGGCGGCTTTCCAAACTTGCCGGCCGGCGATCCAGGTCTCTACTACGTGCGTCTCCGCCGCCAGCGGATCGCCGGAAATGATCGTGAGATCGGCGACGGCGCCGGTGGCTATGCCCTGACCAGCATGTCCATGAATCGCTCGGTGGCCAGTACTTGTGTACGCTTCGATGGCCTCCGCCAAGGAAATGGCCTCGCGAGCGTCAACAACGCGGCCGTCAGCCAGCTGCCGGGTTACGGCCATCCGGATGTTGCCTAGCGGGCAAAGTGGCCCGCAGGGATTGTCTGAGGACAAGGCTACAGCGACGCCGGCGCGCCGCAATGATGCTATCGGATAGGCTCTCAGTCGCGGCGTCATGCCCCGGCTGAGAATATCGCCGCCAAAACGGTTGATAAAACCCGGCTGCATTGAGGCCACCGCGGACGCGCGCGCGACGCGGCCGACATCGCGATCCGACAAAAAGGTCAGATGCTCAAGCGTTGCGTTTATCGTGCCCACTTCGTTCAGCGCATCAGCGGTGCAGACCGCTGCGTTGTTGCCGACGGCGTGGATCTTGGGACGGACGCCGTTCGTGGCCAGCAACTCCAGGCGCTTGGTAAGGTCAGCCGTTTCCATGCGCTGATAGGGTAGATGAAATGTACCATCCCGGTAGACCGATTTATAGGCGGTGAGACTGGCGACCGGCCGCATGTCGCCGCGAAATGCAGCGGCGGCAGCGCGTCCCATCATGTGCAGGACATGGCCAGGGGAGAGGCACAAGGCGCATCTGTGGGCCCCGTCCATGAACAGCTTGGCGCTCGCCGGGCCTTCGCCACAGGAGCTGCACAATTCTGATTGCGCCGCCGGATTCAATATCCCGCCCTCGGCCACCATCGACCAGGACAGGCGCAGTGGCGAACGGGTGCGCAGCGCTTCGAGTTCGCCAGCAAGCGAGGGTGGGACGCAAGGATCGTGGCAAGCGGTAATCCCGCAGGCGAGATGGCGCTCAGCTTCTCGGTCCAGGAGTTCTTGCCGGCCATGTTCGCCAATTGATTGCGCGAGGCTGCCGAGAGCCAGTTGCAGGGCTGCAGCATGTGCACTCTCCCACACCATGCCCGTCGGGCGCCCGAAGCGCCGATCAATATCGGCACTTCCCCCAAAGCCAGCGTCCGCCAGAGCGCGCAGCGCCGCCCCAGACAACAGAGAACGATGCAGCGAAAAATCCGCGATGACGACGGGGCGGCCACCTGCTGCTTGGTCGAGGTCATCGGGGCGCGGGCACCGGCTCCTGAAAATATCGAGATCAGCACCCATCGCCAACAGCCACGTCGCATCAGGTCGAACGGCTACTTCCTTAGCGATTTCGAGCACGACGTCTTTTGATGAAATCCACCCTGAGGCGTCGATCGTCCGCGGCATCCACGCGCTGACCGTCAGATGCGAATGAGCATCAACAAAGCCTGGCAGGATGTGCTGTCCTGCCAGGTCGCGTATATCCGTGCAGGGCGGCGGTTCACCTGCGCCAACCGCGGCGACGACGCCGCTGCGCAGTTGCAACCATCCGCGCAATGGCTGCGGTGGCGTGCCGGCCCAAATCGTTGCGTTGTCGAACCGCACTTCAGACATCGATACTCCAATCGTCAGGGCTAATGAGGGAATTGTTCATTGCCATATGGAAATATGCCATGTGCGCGGGGACTGACATGTTTGGCTTGGTTTACAAAACACTAACACAGGATTTCCTCGACCTGCGCCTGCGCACTGGTGGGAACATTTCAACGTGCATCATTGAGCGGCCCGGCGCTTGGATGACCGACGCCGAGTTGACGGCGCTGCTGGGGGACCTGCGGGCCGTTGCACAGCGGACGCTGCCCGATGGTGATCTGACCTATGGAGTCCTGTCGGGCGACCGCAAGCGGTTGGCAGATTCAATCGTGACTGTGCTCTATGACCGTACGACCCAGGCTCCCGTGGCATTCAATGCGCTTGCCGCGATGAATGTCACGCTGCATGGCCGCCCGGCCGAAGTGCTGCATATGGGCTTGGTGATGGTCGACCCCGGTGTGCGCAGCCAAGGGTTTTCCTGGATCCTCTACGGCCTGACGTGCCTTGTACTGTTTTTTCGCAATCAAATGCGCCCATTATGGCTTTCGAATGTAACGCAAGTGCCGGCCATTATCGGTATGGTCACGGAGACGTTCTCGAACGTGTATCCAAGCCCACAGCCAGGCGCACATCAGTCCTTCGAGCATGTGCAGCTGGCGCGGCAGATCATGGCGCAACATCGACATGTCTTCGGCGTCGGCGCCGACGCTGGTTTCGACGAGCCCCGTTCCGTCATCACCAACGCCTATACCGGTGGTTCGGACGACTTGAAGAAGACCTACGATCAGGCCCCCAAACACCGCAATGAACTTTACAACGCATTCTGCGCCGAACAGCTCGACTACGGTCGCGGCGATGACGTCCTGCAGCTTTGTCAGATGACCACGATGACGGCGCGCCGCTACGTGCTGAAGGATGTGCCGCGTCAATCGCTGCCGGCGGTCATCGGCGCCCTGGCGTTCGTGGCTCTCAACCGTCTCATTCTGCCGGTGATCCACTGGCTCAGCCCGGACCGGCACTGGGGCGTTCTGCGCCCGCGCCAGACCGCCAGCGGGAAGAAACATCCATGACGGCAAAATTTACCTACGCCGAGTTCACTACGCGCAACATCGGTTTTGTCACTCAGGCGGAACAAGACCGGTTGCGGCACAGCAAGGTCTTCGTGTGTGGCACGGGCGGCATGGGTGGCGCCGCGTTGATGGCGCTGGCGCGCTCCGGCATCGGCCACTTCGTTGTTGCGGATCTCGATGACTTCGAAATCTCCAACATGAATCGGCAGGTGTTCGCGTTCACCGATACGGTCGGACGGCACAAAGCCGAGGCCAGCGCGGACATCATCGCGCGCATCAATCCAGAAGCGACCGTCGAGGTATTGCATGCCGATTGGCCTAAGGCGCTTGATCGCATCGTTAAGGACGTGCAGGTGATCATCAATGGCACTGACGATCTCGTGGCCAGTCTACAGCTCTACCGTGCGGCCCGCAGTGCCGGCCTGCCCGTGATCGATGCCTATGCCTCGCCATTGCCATCGGTGTATTTGACCCGGCCGCGCGATCCGATGCCTGAGGAGCGGCTCGGCTACCCGACCATCGGCAAGCCGTTATCAACCATCACAGCGAAAGACCGGAGCGCTGCCTTCCAGGCAGAAGCGATCCACGTGCTCGTGCACTCCAGTTCGCGCCATCATATCGATCTTGATCTCGCTGGCGAGGTTGCGGCCGGAAAGCGCAGCCGCATGTCATTTGCGCCGATGGTCATCACGACGGGTATGCTGATGGCCTATGAGACGGTGGCATTGCTGCTTGAAAAGCCGACTGGAACGGATTGCCGCGGCTGGTTCTTCAATCCCTATCGGCCTGCCGTCGAACGACCGAGAAACAAGCTTGCCGAAAGCGTCATGAAGCCGATCGTGCGGCGCTTTCTGGAGCGCATGATGAGGCCGTCATGACGCTGGAGCCGACGTTTGTTGCCGATGCGCTTGTGAATGTGTTCGGGGCCGGCGGCGCGATGGTGGTCGCGCGCGAGATGGCCCGCAGCGATCCGAAGGGCCAGGTCTCGCGCAGGATCGCTTTTGCATTGTGGTTCGTCGCAGTGTTCTTCGTGACGCGCACTTGGTCGTGGTATACACAAGGGCTGCTCGCAGATGCCCTGAGCGATGCGCTGGCGTCGGCCACGCCGCTAGTATCACTGCTGGTCGCCGAAGGCTTGCTGCGCCGGCACTCGCCGCGCTGGCTCAAGCTCGCCCTGCTCGCAGGTCCGGTCGCCGTGTTTGGCGCCAAGTTGTTGCCGTTTCTGCCGGTGCAGCTGCCTGTCGCCCTGCTGTTGGCAACGGTGCTTGGTGGGTACGCTGCCATCGCGGGTTTGCTGTGGCGGCGTGAAGCCGCCAGCCTGACAAGTGCCGAGAACACCTCCATCCGGCGGCTCCTGCTCGCTTTGTTGTTCCTCGCGCCATTGATTGTCACGGATTTCCGTTCAATGTGGCCGGACGTTCCGGTGCGGCTTGGCGCCCTTGGCGCATTGATGCTGCTCTATATCGGTCTTGGTGTTGGCAGTTTTCACGCTTCGTTGCGTGGCCGAATACTCAATATCGTGATGTTTGCTGCAATCGCCGCACTGTTTGCCGGCGGCTATGTGGCAACAGGACATGCCGATGGCGGCACCGATCAATTGCTGCGCGCGGCTGCCGTCGGAGTTGCTGGGCTACTGTTTGCTGGGATCTTCTCGGAATCGCAGGGCGCCAGGCTTGAGCGCGGGCGCGCAAGCGTGCCGTTGATTGACGCGACCAGTCCCGAAGATTTTCTCGCTCGGCTGTCGGCGCATGCTTTGCTCGGTGGCGCGCATATGTTGCCTGCCACGGTCGTTGATCAAGTGGATGCCCCGGCGTTCCGGTCTTTGCTGTCCAGCCAGCGGACGCTGCGCCGGGGCGCTGCGCCGTGGGGTCGTGCCGCCACCGATGATGGAGTCGAGCGCGCGCTGTCGCTCATGACTGCTTACGACGCCACGCATCTTGTGCTGGTTACCCAAAATCCGCTGCGGATCATCGCACTCTCGCTGCCAGCCACCGCCGCTGACGCGCGCGCCGAGTACGAGATTGACGTCGTGCGGCTCGTTGGCGAGCGCGTCTATGACAAGGTCGCCCAGCCATGATCGAAATTCGCGCCGGTGATCGCCGTGCCGCCTTCAACGCCGGCCTTGCAGCCTATGGCACCGCATCGCCCTATGTCACGCCGATGTGGTCGGACATCGACCGAATTCTCGACCCTGATCGCAATCCCTTCTGCCGCGACGGGCATGGCCGTTTGCAAGTGTTCACAGCGCACCGCGACGGACAGCCGGTAGGCCGCATCGTCGCCTCGATCCACGACGCCTCAAACGCGCGGCACGGTTCCTACCGCGGGCAATTCGGTTTCTTTGACTGTGGCGATGCCCCCGCGGCGGCGGCGTCCCTGCTCACGGCTGCAGAGACTTGGCTTGCCCAACGCGGCGCCAACGAGGTCGCCGGCAATTTCAATCTGACGGCGATGCAAATGGCCGGCGTCGTCACCAGTGGATTTGGAGCGCAACCCTATACCGACATGATGTGGAATGCGCCGCACATGGCGACGCATCTTGAGCGCAACGGTTACGCCGCGACGTTTCCCATGTCGACCTTCGAGACCGAACTTGCAAGTGTGCCGCAAGCCGCTCTCGACCATCCGAAGCTGCGCGCGATCACGACTGATCCGCGACTCACATGGCACCCAATCACGCGTGGGACCTTCAAGGATCGCCTCGAAGACGCCCGTGTTGTGCTTAATGCCGGCTTCGACCGCAATCCGATGTTCGTACCTCTCAGTGCTGCCGAATACACGTTCCAGGCTGGCGAGATGATGTGGATCATGGACCCGCGCTTGTCGGTCGTCGTGCACTACGATGGCAAACCGGCAGGCGTCATCGTCTGCATTCCCGATCTCAATCCATTTGTAAAAGCTGTGGGCGGCCGGTTGTCGTGGACGGCACCGTGGCACTTCATCCGCCATCGTCTGCAGCGGGATCGTGCGGTCATCATCTATTACTCCGTGACGCCCGAACTGCACGGACGCGGTTTGAACGGGGCCATGCTCGCACGTGTCATCGGGGCCGCGCGCAAAGCCGGCTACCGCTCGCTCGGCACGACCTGGATCGCGGACGTCAACACCGCCAGCCTGAAGCAGATGGAGCGCATCGGCGCCAAGCCTCTGCACCGCTTGCACCTCTTTACAAAGACACTTGGGGGTCTGGCATGATCACTCTCGCACGGGATGATCTCAGGTCGCTGATCGCTGAAGCGCGGCTCGCGCCGAGCGTCCACAATATCCAGCCGACCCGCTGGCGCCAGGGTGACGGCGTCATCGAGTTGTGTGGTGTGCCCGGCCGGTCGATCCCGGTCGTCGATCCGGAGTGGCGGGATTGGCGGCTCTCTCATGGCGCGGCACTTGAAGGTCTCGTGATCGCGCTGGCCGGTCGAGGGCTGCAGATCGGTCAAGTGGACATTGAGGCACCACGCTCCTTGTCGCCGGCCACTCCAACACAAACCATTGCGCGCGTTAAACTGGCAAGCATTGACCATCGTCCAGCCTCCGACCCGACGGGGACGCGTGTCAGCTGGCGCGGGGCATTCCGTCCAATGGATGGGGCGGCAAACGCGGCCCTGGATCGGCTTGCAACCGCCTGCAATGACCTTGTGCTGGTCAGGGAGGCCCCTGCCATCTTGAACGCGGCGAAGCTGGGTGATCGTGCCGGGCTGTTTTTCCTGCGAGATGTTGCGCATCGGCGTGAACTTCTCGAGTGGCTGCGCCTCGCCAGATCGCACGCCGGATATCAACGCGATGGTCTAAATGCCGAAGCCATGACACTGAGTGCAATCGAAGCTTGGGGTGCGGGATTGGTTCTGGGTCCTCTCTTCGCACTACTCGATCGCGTCGGTCTTGCGGCCCCCCTTGTTGCTGAGCACGCCAAGACCAAATCAGCGGCAGCCATCGTCCTGTTTCACCGGCCCAAAGGCGAAGATGCCTTCGTGTCCGGTCGCGCCTTCTATCGCGCCTGGCTGGAGATTGAGCGGCAGGGCTTGAAGGGCTGCCCGATGTCGGTGCTCGCTGACTGGAGCGTAGCGCGTGATGCGCTGGCCGCACTACATCAGGTTCCTGCAGATCGGCGGATCATCAGCGTGTTCCGGATCGGCCGACCGAAAGGTGCGCCGAAGTTGGCGCATGCCCGCCTGCCCGTTGACGAACTCCTGGTGTAGCTCAAAGCAGCTTGAGATATTCGAGGAGATTGTCCCGCTCCGATGCAGTCAGTCCTTCGACTTCGTTGTCATGACCGCGATTGGAAAGACCGGGGGTCGTCGTGTCAATCAGGACTGGCTGTGAATAGACCCGGTACCCTTCGGGAAAAACCCAAGCACCTTCGCGCATCACGCCGTCGATGCCGATGTCGGTCATGGACAAGCGGTGGCCGCCGGACATGAATCGCACCGGCCGCGATTGCGGCACCAGAAGATGACGCAGCGTTGGCACCGAACCATTGGTAAAATACGGTGCTGAGGCCCATACGCCGGACAACAATGGGGCAGCCACCTTACGCGTGACGGCCGCGTCGATGAAGCGCTGGCCATGGCCGGTTTTGTCGATGGCGTCTTTCAGCGGCGTGTTGAAGACATCGAGGCGGCTTGGGTCCGTGCCAACATCACCAGCCCAGTTCGGAAACGACAGCAGGCGTGGCTCGGTCATGCTCGCATCGTAGGTGCCGTGGCAAGATGCGCAGGCACGTGCGTAGACGTCGCGGCCTGCTGCGGCTGCGGTCGCGTTGATGGGTCCGGGAAAGCGCGACGGGCGTGACGCCTTTAGATAGTCAATCACCGCAGTGAGTTCGGGGATCGCAGCTTCCGTCCGGCGTGGGGCAAGGCCCATGCTGGGTACCATGAAGAACGACGCGACAGCTGCCAGGGGCCTGCTGTCGCGCGCCTCCGCTTCAGCGCGGGTAATGGGCCGGAACCGCTCTGTCTGTTTTGCTGCGTAAGCTCCATCAGCAAGGAACGCGGACCGGAATGCACGGTCGGCGAGATCAGGTATAGAGACAAAACCCGCGCTGGCGTCGTAGCGGTCGCGACGGGTGACGCCGAGGCGCGATTTGAGCGCGCCCACTCCGTTCGTCAAGCCAGGAGCGCCGTTGTTGAACGGCAGCGGTTTATCGAGGCTGGAGGCCAACTCAGCGAGCCGCTGGCGCGCCCGCGGGACTGCCACCCATTTTAGGGTCAGCCTCTCACGCAGTGTCATATCGGGAAACAGCCGCGCAATGGCGTCGAACAGCACCGTCTCGCTGGCCAGCCCAGCTTTCAAGGCGCCATAGACGCTCTGGCTGAACGCTTCCAGATTGAGCGCGGTATTGGGGCGGCCGAGAACGACGGTTGTCGGGTCTGGTGTGCCGTCGGGTGCGTAGGCCGGTCCGGCGTGACAGGCCGCACAGCTGATATTGATCGCGCTGAGTCGCAACGGCGGCAGCGTCCGCTCGACGATCCCCAGGGAAAAACCAAGCGGCACTTGTCGCGAAGGACGTAGAGCGGGCTGGCCGAGGATCGCGTCTGGGTAGAGAAAACCGAAGCGCTTGAAGGCCGCAACGACTCCCGCCCATTCGACCTTGCTTGCTTGTCCATTGGACTGGGCCAACGCCACAACAGCCACAAGAACCGGCCACGGCATGGCCGACGTTTCAAGCGTATCCAGATCGATTGCGCCGAAGTCGCCGAATGCAAAAAGCGCGGCTCCCAGCGAGTGTGACGTCTTGGCGTTGATACTGGATGCCTGAAGGTTAATCGAGCGCGCGGGCGCGACCCGGTTGAGTTCCCAAGTCGCAATGAAGCTCGTCGCCAGGGCGATACCCAAAGCGGCGAGGAGCGCGCGAGTGGCAAAACTCCGGACAATCATTGGAACGACACTCACGACAGCAGCTGAACTGACGTAAGCACGAAAGCGTTAAAGTTGTTCAATTTTGAAGTTGCACTCAAGCGCTGTCGAGAACGACCAGGGCGCGCTTTGGCGCGCTTTGCGGAAGTCAATTCTTGCATTGCAGCACACGCCGCATGTTCTGCTCTTTGGCCCATTGTGCGAGAGGTGTTCGCTGGCAACCGGCGCTCGAAGCAGAGGCATGAGTCGACGGTCGTCAGTTTCCGGCCGCAATCACATCGCCAAGCCTCTGGCTGGTGCTTGCTACCTCGGATCATGCATCAGGCGTGAAGAATTCGTGGCTGGCCGTGGCGTAGATCGTTGAAATCGCGTTGCAAACCGTTTTCGAGACGAGCGTGCTTGCGTCGCCACGAAACGCCACGGCAATGACCAACGCTGCCCCGCTCCCCTTCGATCTTCCAGCCGTGGCGCGAAAGAAACTCACAGTTGATTTCGATGACGGCAATCAGTCGTCGGACGCCTGGCAATCCGGATGCGGTGCGCCAGGAGATCAACGTGCGCTACGTTGTGACCTCGCTATAGCGCGCCAAAGCCGGCAAGCGCCCCGTCTGGACGCGAACCGGCCAAGCCTATCCCCACGAATCCGGTGCCGGCCTCACGCTCGTACTCGATGCCATGCCGCTCGACGGGCGCTTCATCCTGCTCGAACTCGATGAGGATGACCACGCGCGCATTCTCGACGGACATGCTCCGGCCCGCCGGCGACCGCAAAAGTCAAGAATGGCACTGCGCCTCGACAAGTGAGATGCCGCCAAATTTTTCACCATTGGGCTGTTGAAGCCGTCGGGCTCGGTCCCCACGCATCCGGAGCTGGCAAGCACGCAAGCACGGCACGCTTTGACTGCCAATCTGTCAGTCAGACTTGATTGACTGACAAATAGCCGCCATACTGGCGGTCAAAATGCGTTGGGTGACACGTTGACTGACAGGATGACCGCCATGGCCTCAGCCCGGAACGAACAGGACTTCGCGACCTTGCGGGTCGTCCTGGCGGCATTCCCCGATGGCGCGTCTCTGGAACAGATCGCGGCCGAAGCCCGCCTGCCCGTCTCCGAGCGCACCCTGATCCGGCGCCTTGCCGACATGGTGGGCCTCAAGACGATCACCAAGTCCGGCCAGTCACGCGCCGCACGTTACACGTTCGTGGGCGGTGCCGCCCGCCCGATCCTGCCCCCGGCCGTTCAAACCGATCTGTTCGTCCCCGTCTCCAAGTCATCCGCCAAGATCCAGGTCTACCTGCGCAAGCCGCCCGAGGCTCGCAAGATTGTCGGATACGAGCGGGCTTTTCTCGATGGCTATCGGCCCAACCAGGCCTCCTATCTCTCGAAGGCCGAGAAGGCGCATCTCGCTGACATCGGCAAGCCCAGCATTGCGGCGCAGAATGCCGGCACCTACGCCAAGAACATTCTAAGCCGACTGCTGATCGACCTCTCGTGGAACTCCAGTCGCCTTGAAGGCAACACCTACTCTCTGCTCGACACCAAGCGCCTGGTGGAATTCGGAGAAGAGGCCGAAGGCAAGGATCGCCGCGAGGCGCAGATGATCCTGAACCACAAGGCGGCCATCGAGTTTCTGGTGCAGTCGGCCGACGACATCGGGTTCAACCGCCTGACCGTGCCCAACCTGCACGCGCTGCTCGCCGATGGCCTGCTCGAAGATCCGGATTCTCCCGGTCGCCTGCGCACCATCCTGGTCGGTATTGATGGCTCCCCCTACCATCCGCCGGGGGTGCCGCAGCTGATCGAGGAATGCTTCGACCAGATGCTGACCACCGCCGCCGCCATTACCGACCCGTTCGAACAGGCATTGTTCGTCATGGCGCAGCTGCCCTATCTGCAGCCCTTCGACGACGTGAACAAGCGCGTCTCGCGACTGGCCGCAAACATTCCGCTGATCAAACGAAATCTGTGCCCGCTCTCCTTCATCGACGTGCCGAAGGAGACATACACCCAGGCCATGCTCGGCGTGTACGAGCTGAACGACATCTCGCTGATCAAGGACGTCTTCATCTGGGCCTATGAGAGATCGGCGAGCCGCTACGCCGCCGTGCGCCAGCAGATCGGCGAGCCAGATCTGTTCCGGCTACGCCACCGAACCGCCTTGCGCGAGGTTATCTCCGAGGTCCTGCGCACGCCCATGGATCGCAAGGCGGCCTTCGCGTATCTCGCGACCTGGGCCGAAGATCATCTCCCTGAGGCTGATCGCAGCCCGTTCCGGGAGTTGGCCGAAGCGGAACTGATGGCGCTCCACGAGGGAAACTTTGCGCGCTACCAGGTCCGCCCCGCCGAATTCTACGCATGGCGGGTAGTCTGGAGCAAACCGCCAGCCGCCCCCGCCAAGGCACCCGCACCCAGGCCCGTGAAGAAGAAGCGCTGAATGCCACAAATGTTGACTTGCCCAAGTGCTGATTTGCGCAATTGGCACCTCGTATAGCGCGCCAACCCACCAAGTACTTCGGCCCCAGTCGCTCCGTCGCCGGTCGTTCCGTTACCACTTGCGGTGTTGCAGGCCTATAGGATGGTCCATTCGACATCGTGCTTGAAGTCCGCGATCTCGCCGTCATCCTCCTCAGCAGCGGTCGCTGGCGGGGCCAGTATAAAGCCCGACCCGCTGGTGCCGGTAAGCTGCCCTGCCAATGTACAGTGCGTCGGTTAGGGTGCCTGACGCATTGATGCGAGGCAGTCCTCGGGACTGTGGCGCGTCCAAGTGGGCGTCGACGAACAGCGGCGCGCCACGGCACCCGATGGTGTCGATCCGCTCTCGCGTCTCAGTTTCGACTGCAGGCTCGATCGCCGAGGCTTGCCTTTGAAGATGTCAGCGCGCCGGCCAGCCGGTAGAGACCCTGCGAAAACCAGCCGATCGAACGTAATCGCAAGGTTCATTCGCCGGATCTCATCGCTGGTGCTGCGGTCGGTCATAGTAGGGCAGACTGTCGCGACGCGGCGTCCACCGGCCATGGCTCACAAGCGCATCGAGGTGAGACGCGATATCGCGCAGCGGCGCAAACCATACCTTGCGCTCCGCCAGCACCTGTTCGAGCCATGTCTCGACTACCCGCCAGCGCGCCAGTCGACCGGTCAGAAACGGATGCCAGATCCCCATCCAGAACCCGCCCGCCTCATATTGGGCCTCGAACTCCTGGAACGAAGCCGCGAGACCGTCAGTGGGTGCCATCACCGGCATCATGTAGCCGATCTCGGGATAGTGCGCGAACGGCGGCCAGTCGTCGCTGCCCCAGTGCACGGGCATTTCCCACAGACCGCCCGCGGCGGTTTCCAGCCGATAGGGAATGTCGTCGCCCATCAGCGACGACTCGTAGCGGAACCCCTCCCGCACGAGCGTATCGATGACGGCCTGGTTGGCGTTGTAGACGGGTGCCCGATAGCCGACCGGCTTCACGCCGCAGATGCGGGCGTGGGCGTCGAGCGCGCGCCCGAACCAATGTGCGTGCTCGCCGGCCGACAGCGCAGTCGGGTCCTCGTGGAGATAGCCGTGGTGCCCGATCTCGTGGCCGGCAGCGAGGATTGCCTCGACCGTCTCTGGGTACCGCTCGAGGCACCAACCGGGCACGAAGAAGGATTGCTTGAGGCCGAGCCGGGCGTAGGTTGCAAGAATACGAGGCAGCGCGACGAGCGGCCCATAACGGCCCATGCTGATCGGCTGCAGACGGTCGAATCCGTCAACCGGCCGCGAGATATGAATCAGGCTGTCGGCATCCATGTCGAAGGTGATGGCACAAGCACAGCGCGCGCCATTCGGCCATGGGATCGGGTTGGCGATCATCGCGTGAGCCTCCCCGGCAGGACGTGCACATCCTCGAGCGACCAACTCACATGGAGCTGCTGGTCGGCCTTGAGATTGATGGCTGCGAGGTCGCGTTCGGTGATCTGCGCCTTGAGCTCACTGCCGGTGGCCGCCTCGAGATAAAGCGTGATGGTTGCGCCGACGAACTCCTCCGAAATCAACCGGCAGGGGATCGAAGGCCTCGCCGGATTGCTCTCGCGGCTGACGCGGACCCGATCGGCGGCGACGACAAAGGCAACGGTACTGCCCGTCGATGCACCTGCCACGGCGGGGATCGGGAACCGACCGAGCGGCGTCTCGACCACGGCCGATCCATCCTGGTTGGCCGCCAGGCGCCCCTCGAACAGATTGTTGCGGCCGACAAACTCGGCGACGAAGCGGTTGGCCGGCGCCCGGTAGATTTCGCGCGGTGGTCCGATCTGCGCGATTTCGCCCTGGCTCATGATCACCACCCTGTCCGCCATGGCAAAGGCTTCGGATTGGCTGTGGGTGACGTAAACGAAGGTGATGCCGAGTTCGCGCTGCAGGCGGGTCAGCACCGCCTGCATGCGGATCACGAGATGCGCATCAAGCGCCGACAATGGCTCGTCGAGCAGCAAGATCGGCGGTTCGGTGACGAGCGAGCGGGCAAGTGCCACGCGCTGGCGCTGGCCGCCGGACAGCTTGTCAACGGGGCGCTCCGCCAATTCGGCGATGCCGAGACGGCCGAGCCAGTCCATCGCCTTGGCGCGCCGCTTGGACTTGTCGAGACCCCGCATTTTGAGGCCGAACTCGACGTTCTCGCGCGCATTGAGAAACGGGAACAATGCAAGAGACTGCCATACCAGAGGCGTGTTGCGCACCGATGGCGACAGCTCGTTGATGCGCCGGCCTTCGAGCCGGATCTCACCCTCGGTCGGCGCCTCGAGCCCGGCAAGCATGCGCAAGGTTGTCGTCTTGCCGCAGCCGGACGGTCCCATGATGGCCAGGAACTCGCCGCGATGGATGGTGAGATCGATGCCCTTCACCGCAACAGACATGTCGTAGCGCTTTACGACCCGTTCGAGCACGACCAGCGGCTCTGGCGTCTGTGGGCTGATCTCGGTCATTTCGCAGTATCCGCCTTGCGTTGCTTGAGGCCCGCAAGCAGTTGCGCAGCGATCACCAAAATGACCGTCGTCGCGAACACGATCGTGCCGATGGCATTGATTTGAGGATCGACGTTGCCGGTCAGGATCTCCAGGATCGCAACGGGTACGGTCTTGTTCAGGCCCGACACGAACCAGGCGACCGCGAACTCGTCGAACGAGACCGCGGCCGTCAGGCACAGCGCGCTGACGATCGATGGCAACGTGAAGGGTAAAATCACCTCGCGCATGGTCCGCCATTGCGAGGCTCCGAGATTCCAGGCCGCGGGCTCGAGATTGGGGTCCATCTGGGCAAGGCGCAATCGGATCACGGCGGTGGCAAAGGGTGCACACAGAACGGTGTGGGCGATCACGATCGCCGTCACCGTGCCCGTGATCTGCAGGCGGGAGAACCAGGCGAGCATCGCGAGTCCCATGATGACAGCTGGGATGGTCGGCGGCAACAGCCCGAGTGCCAGGAACAGGCCCTTGCCGCGGAAGCTGAAGCGATAGTCGGTGTAGGCCGTGCAGAAGCCGATGAAGGTCGCGAGCACGGCGCTCGAGGCCGCGACAACGGCGCTGGTGCGAAAGGCTTCGGCGATCTGCGGGTTGGCAGCAATGGCCGTGTACCATTTCGTGGTGAAGGTGCCGAGCGGGATCGTGGGAAACCGGTCGGAGTTGAACGAGAACACCACGGATGCCACGATCGGCGCAAAGATGAAGACGAACACGGCGCCAAGATAGATCGTGAGGAACACCGTCAGCAAGCGGCTTTGCTTCATTTGCGCCGCCCGTAAGCCAGCGACAGACCAGCGAACGAGACGGCCATCAGGATCGCGATCATGGTGAGCGCAACGACAGCCGATCGCGGCCATTGCTGCCCGGATTTCGCGGTGTCGACGATCAGGATCGAGAGCGTCGGCGGTTTCGAGCCACCCAGATAGTAGGGCGCGACGAAGTCACCGAACGACAAGATGAAACAGAACACGGCCGCCACCACGATGCCGGTCTTGGCAAGCGGCAGGATGACGCTCACGACGGTGCTTGCCGGCGAGCAGCCGAGGTTCCACGCGGCCTCGATCAGCCGCCGATCGATCGCCGCCAGCGACCAGGCCTGCAAGATGACCGCGAGCGGCAGGCAGAGCGTCAGATAGCCGACCAGCGATCCGAATACGTTATTGAGCATCTGATAGCGCCCGAAGCCAATGGCTGCGAGGGCACCGTTGACCACACCATTGTCGGCGATGATCACCTGCCACGCATACGTGCGCACGAGGTAGCTTGTGAAAAACGGGATGATCAGCAGGAACAGCGCCACCTGCCGCGCCCGCGGCGACAAGCGGAACGCAATCGCAAAAGCAGCCGGGAACGCCAGCAGCGAGGTGAGCAGTGTCGCCAGCGCCGACATCCACAGTGTACGGCCGAGCGCATCCCAGAAGAAGGGTCGCGTGTACATGCGCTCCCAGTTGGCGAAGTCGAAGGACGGCTCCATCCGGTAGTTCTTGACGATCCAGAAGCTCATGATCGTTAGGAAGATCAGCGGACCAACGAAGAATGCGAGCTGCATCAGCAGCATCGGGAGCCGCCACAAAATGGCGAACCAACGATCCGCAAGGGGCCGTCGGTCAGTTGGCGTGATCTTGGCGGTATCGACCAGCGTCATTGGGCCCGAGGTTGGGTGGCGGCTGCGTTCAGCCCACGGAGCAGGTAGTGCAATCCGACGTCGCGACGCCAGTGTAAGCGAGCGCGCGTGTCTCGTCCCCCCTTGAATACCCCCAACCGAAGACCCCGCGCTCGTCACGGCCGCGCAGGCAGCCGTCCAATCAAGCCGCCACATGGCGACGTTTTGAGGTTTGCTTGGATGGCCGCCTGCGCGGCCATGACGGGTGATGGGTGGAGCGGGGGCACCGGTCCTTGGACGGACAACGCGAGGTCGGCGGTCACGCGCTCTTGTATTCCTGCCAGAACTCGTTCCACTCCTCGAGGCTCTGCTTGACCGGAATGCCGCGGTAGTGGATGCGGCCGTCCTTGAGCAGGGTGAGCGGGTTGTTGGGCAGGCCATCCATCATGCCCTGGCGCATTGCCTCGGCCGGGTCGGCGGTAGCGAGCGCGGCCCAGCCCTTCTTGGTCGGCAGCATGGCCGGATAGGCCGCCATCTTGGCCGATTTCACCTGACCTTCAGGCGAGAGCATGTACTGGATGAACTTCTTCGCGATGTCGGCTTTTGCCGAGCCCTTGCCGATGCAATAGGACTCCGTCCACTGAATGCCGCCTTCCTTCGGCACGACACTGTCGACTGGCGCGCCATCCTTCTTCAGCACCCCCGTGATCCAGTCGCCGATGCCGCACATGGCCCACATCTGGCCAGTCTTCAGCCCGGAGAAGGTTCCGCCGTAGTCGAAGAAGCCGCCGACCTGCGGCTTGAGGGTTTTGGTGGTCGCCTTGACCTTGGTCCAGGCCTCCTTCGAGATGTCGAATGGAGATGGCTTGGCGTTGCCCTCGAGCAGGCTCATCATGCCGAGGCTCGGCAGGTGCCAGTCAAAATGGCCAACCTTGCCCTTCAGCTCCGGCTTCCAGAACGCCTTGTAACTCGTGGCTTCTTCGGCCGAGACCTTGGTGGTGTTGTAGGACACGCCGAGATGTCCGTAGCGCACCATGGTCGAGAAGAGTTTGCCGTCCTTCCAATGACCCGGGAACTGTTTGAACTCGGGGAAGAAGTCATCAAACGGATAGTCGGCCGCCTCGAGCGGCTGAATGTAGCCGGCCGTGTTCAGCTGCTGCACGAACTCGGCGTCGGACAGGATGATGTCGTAAGTACCGGGCGGCGACTGCGCGATCAGCGCCAGCATGTTGTCGCCGCCAGCGTAGTACTTGTTCTTGAACTTGACGTTGTTCTTGGCTTCGAACGCCCCGACGACATCCGGCTCGCCGTGCCCGTACCAGGCCAGGAGATTGATCTCCACCGGGGCCTGCGCGCGCGCTATGTTGGGTGCGAACAGAGCGCCCGCTGCAGTTGCGCCGGCGCCGTACTTGATAACATCGCGCCGGGACGGCGCTGCGATTGGTCCAACGGTCTTGCTTGTCATGGCTCTTCCCCCTCGCTACGGTTATAGGGTGCGCAACCCTGCACCACATCGGACTAGAGCCGGTACGACATCTCGATGGCAAGCCTCGAACCCGAAAAATGCGAGATTAAAAATTCATCAGATCGGACAAGGCGTGTGCAGTACTCGCCACGCGTGTTGATGCTAGTCTGCTCATCAGCCTCTCACGACGTTGCACCCTGCAGCCCATGAACCGCAGCCAGTTTCACAAGCACTTCAAGGCCCCCGGACCTGTCGTCCTGCCGGTCATTCACGTGCTCGACAGCGCCCAGGCGATTGCCAATGCCGGGTGGGCCATCGGGGCGGGGGCTTCCGGCGTGTTCCTGATCAATCATGATTTTCCACCGCCGGCATTTCTGCCCATCATCCGCGACGTCAGGTCGCACTATCCGTCGCTCTGGATGGGTGTGAATTTTCTCGCAGTCACCGGCCACGAAGCGTTTCCGCTGCTGGGAGAACTCCACCGCGGCGGCTGCGTCGTCGACGCCTATTGGGCCGATGACGCCCGAATTGACGAGCGAGCGGCCATCGACGCACAAGCCGAAGCCGGATTGATTGACCGAGCACGCCGCGACAGCGGCTGGGATGGGCTCTACTTCGGCGGCACGTGCTTCAAAAAGCAGCGGGAGGTGGCGCCTGAGCACTATGGCGCCGCCGCCGAGCGCGCCTCAGCCTTCATGGATGTCGTGACGACGTCGGGCGTTGCGACGGCGCATGCCCCCGACCTCGGCAAGGTCGAGGTGTTCCGCCAGGCGATCGGCGACGCGGCACTTGCGCTCGCGTCCGGCATAACGCCCGATAATGCACACCTCTTCGTCCAGCATGTCGATTGCTTCATGGTCGCAACCGGCGTCAATCGGCCGGGAGATTTCTACAACATCGATCCGGTGCGACTCGAGCGGCTGATGGTGATCACGCGCGAAGCCGGCCGCCAACAAGGAGCTGCCTCCGCATGACCGCGAAATCTGCTCACTCCGACAAGGGGCCGCGCGACGACCGCTGGTATCTGCGCCTCATGGCGCCCAACACCAAGGGGCCGAAATTTCCGTGGCTCGACCCGACGTCGATTTACATCAACCAGGATGCCTTCCAGGATCTGCTCGACGATCTGCTGGCGGACCTTGCAGGTGTTCCCTTCGACGTGGTCGGAGGCCTGGACGCGATGGGTTTCGTGCTCGGTGCCGGCCTTGCCGCGCGCACCGGCGCCGGGTTCTTGCCGATCCGCAAGGCCGGCAAGTTGTGCGTCGACACCGACTACGTCGAGTTCACAAACTACTCGGGCCGCTCGCAACCCATGGAGATGCGAAAGCCGGCATTCGCGGCCGGTACCCGCGTACTTCTCGCCGACCAATGGATCGAGACGGGAGGCACGATGGACGGGGCAATCCGTCTCGTCGAACGCCAGGGCGGCATCGTCGCGGGCATGGTTGCCATTGCGATCGAGGACAACGCCAGAACGGCAGAGTACCGTGCCAAGTACCGGTGCGCGGCCGCGGTCACTCCAGGCTCGCGTTGGCAGACGGAATGCAATGCTCAGGAACTCTCGAGTTTTGCTGCCTATCGACCCGAGGACGTATTTCCGCGCGTGGGTTGATCGTCGGGCGCACCGTGTAAACCGGCGTGCAATTTTGCCCCCTGTTGGGGGTTTATCGGCGTCGAACATTGACCCCACCCCGGCGTGGTGAAAATGGCCTCTTGTGCGTGCGTCGCGCGAGGGGCCGAGCTGGGGTGATTACGGTGGACACGATCGGCAAGGTGCGCCGGGCGCGACTATCGTTCAGGGTAAGAAGATCAAGGCGATCGCGCAAGCGTTCGACCAAGCGCGCCTGATCTCGCAGCATGAACGCGCTCACATGAGGTGCTCTGATATCACCTGCGTGAACCGCTCTACTGCGTGAACCCAGCGTGCACCTTGCGTGAACGATAGCAGAGCGGTTTGGTTGACTTGGCGATAACTGCTTGATTTTATTGGTGGAGCCGAGGGGCATCGCACCGAAAGAAAATTCCAGTCATTTCAATCACATACACCTATCGCGTCGTAGAATGTGGCACACTAATGTGGCACACTCATGTGGCGCGAGGTCCAAGGTCACCGCAATCCACAGATGCCAGGTTCCGCCCAAGAGATCAAATTTCAGTCGCGCGAGCAAATTTCCAGCCGCCGCATGGCACTCTTCCTGAAAGTCCTCGCTTAGAAATCGAAACTGGTCCGGCGGGGAGCGTGAAGGAGTGTCGCATGCCGGCTATCGTGGCCATGCGCATGGCGTGGTGGCACCCGGTGATGATCGAGGAGGAACGCGAGGCCAGCGACAACGCGCGCGGCCTGATCAAAATTGTCGTCATCTGCCTCGTAACGACGACAAAGCTCAAGTCCTTGCAATAGAGCTCAGATTGTTCTCTGCGAGCTTCCTGCGGCTCAGGACTCGAATCGTGGTGCGGGGCCTGGATTTTTGACCGACGCTTGATTTGCCGCTGCTGCCTCCGATACTAGGGCGTGTCGTCAGTTAATGAGAGTCCGTTGAGCCACGTCGGCTTGAAAATCGCGCTCGATCAAGTCTGTCGTCGTCAGTCAAGGAGTCCCAAATCACTTTTTGTCTCTCTCATGAGAGGTCGG